>NZ_JBFAUM010000004.1:0-523849 GCF_040679195.1 Actinoallomurus sp. NPDC052308
GCACGCCGCCTTGGACGATGTACTGGTAGAACGTTGACACGCCCAGCAGGTTGAGGCCGTTGTTCAGGACGCCCACGATCAGGACACCGACGATCGAACCGATGATCTTCCCTTGTCCTCCGGTGATGGCGGTACCGCCGAGAACCACGGCGACGATGACGTCGAACTCGAAGCCGGTGCCGGAGTTGGGGTCGCCGGTGGCGATGCGGGAGTTCAAGAGGATGCCCGCGACGCCCGCGGCGAGGCCGGAGAGGATGTAGAGGGTGACTCGGGTGCGGTTGATCGGGATGCCCGAGAGGCGTGCGGCCTCCTGATTGCCGCCGCTGGCGACGGTCCACCGGCCGAGGATGGTCTTGCGCTCGACGAAGATCATGACGAGGGCGGTCACAGCGAAGATCGCGACGGGGACCGGGACCGGTCCCACGTCAGAGGTCGCCAGGTCGTTGAAGGAGAACGGCACTCCGGTGACCGGGGACCCGCCGGCGACGACGTTCGCCAGGCCGCGGCCGATGTACATGGTGCCGAGAGTGGTGATCACCGGGTTGATCCTCATCCCGACGATGAGGAAGGCGTTGAGGGCCCCGATGACGCCGCCCGCCAGAGCGCCCATGAGGAACGCCCATCCGATGGGCCAGTGGGCGTCGGCGACGAACTTGGCGGCGGTGACGCCGGCGACGGCGATGATCGAGCCGACGGACAGGTCCAGGCCGCCGGCGACCATGACGGGAGTGACCAGGCACGCGGATATGCCGATGAAGGAGACCTGGCCGAGGACGTTGGTGATGTTCTGGGACGTCGTGAACTGGCTGGTCGCGAACGACAGCCACACGCTCAGGGCGATGAGGATGCCGAGGTTCATGACGAGCGTCTTGCTCGTCGGCCGGGCGAACCAGACTTTCAGCCCGGAGCCGATCGAGGACCTTCGCGCCGGGACGGCGTCGGAGGTGATGCCTTCCATACCGGTCATGCCGCCTCCCCGTGCGCGGCGCGCAGCAGCGCTTGTTCGGACACGTCGTCGCTCGTGTACGTGGCCGCGACCGCACCGTGGAAGAGGACGATGACGCGATCGGACAGGCCGAGAACCTCGGGCAGTTCGGAGGACAGCAGCAGGACCGCCGTACCGTCGGCGGTGAGCTCCGAGATGAGACGGTAGATCTCCTCCTTGGCGCCGATGTCGACACCGACGGTGGGGTCGTCGAGGATCAGCAGCCTGGAGCCGCCGAGCATCCATCGGCCGAGAACGACCTTCTGCTGGTTTCCGCCGGAGAGCGCCGCGATGCTCTGGCCCGTCGACGCCGCCTTGAGCCGGACCCGCCGGGCCATCTCCTCGACGAGGTGCCGACGCCGCCGGTTACGGATGACGCCCCACCTGGTGTAGAGCCATGGCCGTCCCGAGCTCATGTTGTCCGTGATCGACAGCAGCGGGAACATCGCCTGGGTGGTGCGTTCCTCCGGCACGAGGCCGATGCCGGCGCGGGCGGCTCGGTAGGGATTCCGCCTGCGGCCGGTGGGCGCGGTGGGTGTCTCGATCAGGCCACTGCCGATCGGGTCGGCCCCGAAGACGGCGCGGGCGAGTTCGGTACGGCCGGAGCCGAGCAGTCCGTAGACGCCGAGGATCTCGCCGGCGTGCAGGTCGAAGCCGATCCCCTGGAGCCCGGTCGGGGTGGTCAGGTCCCGTACTCGGAGCACGACCTCCTCACGTGCGTCGGAGGTCTTGCGGAAGACGTGAGAGGCGTCGCGGCCGATCATCAGCTGGATGACGTCGGCGGTGCTGGTCTCGGCGGCGGTTCTGGTGCCGACGGTCCGGCCGTCGCGCAGGACGGTCAGCCGGTCGCTGACGGAGAGCACCTCTTCCAGCCGATGCGAGACGTAGATGATGCCGATGCCGCTGTCGCGCAGCTCGAGCAGCACTTGATGCAGGTGCTCCACCTCTTCGGTGCCCAGCGAGGCGGTGGGCTCGTCGAGGATCAGCAGCTTCGTCCGCCGCAGCAGCGCTCGGGCGATCTCGACGAGCTGCCGTTCGCCGGCGCGCAGGCTCGCGGCGGTCCGGTTCAGGTCGATGCGCATGCCCAGGCGGGCCAGGACCTCGTGGGTCGCCTCCCGCTGCCGGCCGTCGCGCAGGTAACCGAACAGCCGTTGCTCGTTGCCGAGCACGACGTTCTCCGCGACAGTGAGCTGCGGAACCAGGTTGGCGTGCTGGAAGATGACGCTGATGCCGCGGCTCATCGAGTCGGCTCGCGAGCCCAACTCGACGGCCGCTCCGTCGAACGTGATCGTTCCCGAGTCCGGCCTGACGGCGCCCGCGAGGGTCTTGATCAGCGTCGACTTACCGGCTCCGTTCTCCCCTAGGAGCGCGTGGATCTCGCCGCGGTCGACCACGAGGTTCGCACCCCGCAGTGCCCGCACGCCGTCGTAGCTCTTGGTCAGCTCATCGATCACGAGCAGGTCGGTGCCGCTCGCCGTGTGCATCGTGTCTCCTCGCCGTTGCTCATGCGTCCGTGGACGCGTCGTCGCCCGGGGCGCTCGGTGCGGGTTCATTTGCCGACACAGGGCAGGTTCGCCGTCGCGAAGTACTCGGACTTGTTGAAGTCGTTCGCGGCGGTGCAGTCGGGCCCGAGCGGCTTGTCGGGTACGTTCGCGGTGTAGGCGCTGCGCGACGGGATCTTGCCGCTGATCATCTGCCGCATGGTGTCGATCAAGGTCTGGGCCACCTCTTTGGGAGTCAGCCCGAGGTCGGCCATCAGCGGTGACGCCGGATCGGTGAGTGCGCGCAACTCCTCGTCGGTTCCGTTGATGCTGTAGAAGTAGGTGTGGTCGGGCTTCTTGCCGGTCGCGCCGCCCAGTCCCGCGGACTTGAAGGCCTGCAGTGCCCCCATCGCCATGTCGGAGTTGCAGCCGGTGGCGATGTTGTAGCCCTTGTCGCGCTGCAGGGCGTCCTCGGCGACGGTCACCGCCGTGTTCCGGTTGGCCGCGCCGTTGACGGTCGTGATCTGGGCGTCCGGCGCGACGGACTTGACCCCCTTCTCGAAGGGCCCCATGCGGTCGTTCGCGCAGCTGGAGACGCCGGTGATCGTGACGATCAGCACCTTGACGGGCTGTCCCGGGAAGTTCCGCTGGACGTACTGGGCAGCGGCCTTACCGGCGGCCTCGGTCTCCGTCTTCTCCTCCAGTCCGACGTACGGGGCGGTCGCTCCGGCCCCGAACGGGATCGCCCACCCGAGCACCGGGACCTTCGCGGCCTGCGCCTGCCTGACGAGCGGAACAGCGACGTTCGCGTCGGCCGGCTGCATGATGATGCCGTCGACGCCGCGGGTGAGCAGGTTCTGCATCAGGTCCGGCGCCTTGGTGCCCTGCCCCTGCTGGTTCTCGAAGATGATCTTGATGCCCAGGCTGTCGGCGTACTTCTGCATCTGCTTCTGCTGGGCGATCTGGTAAGCGTCGGTGTCGAAGAGGATGTCGCCGATCACGAGCTTCTTGCCACCGCCGGATCCCCCGCCACCCGTGGAACTCCCGCTGCCGCACGCGCCGGCGAGCAGCGAGGCGGCCAGCGTCGAGGCCAGCAGAGCGATACCGGTTCCGCGCTTCACTGTCCTTCTCCTTCGCTACGAGATTCGGCGGTCCGTGACCGATGCGGCTCGGCGGCGGTCCCGCCCTGCTCGGCGACGTGGCCGACACCGCGGATCTGCCAGTTACGGCGGGCGTCACGATGGACGGCCGTCGACGCGCCGGGAAGTTGCGGACGTTCCAGGTAGCCCTCGTTGACCACGCTGCGCTGCTCGAACGCGTCCTGGGTCCACGGGATGAACTCGACCAGCGGCGGCACGTCGCTCAGCGTCGTACCGACGAGGTGCTGGTGTACCTGCATCATGTCGCCGGCATGGGGGGCGATCCGCAACCCGTGCGCGGCCGCGTGATGGGCGACCTGAAGCCATTCGGTGACCCCGCCGACACGGGTCACGTCCACCTGCACCACGCGAATCGCGTCGGCCGCGATGAAACCGGCGAAGTGGTGATAGGAGTACAGGCTCTCCCCGGCGGCGATGTCGACACGCGTGGCCCGCTGCAGCCGGGCGTGCCCGTCCAGCGCGTCGGCATGCAGGGGCTCTTCGATCCAGTCCATGCCGACCTCTTCCAGGACCGGCAGGAGCCGGCCGGCCGTCGACAGATCCCAGCGCTGGTTGGCGTCGCACATCAGGGTGATGCCGTCGCCGATCGCTCGGCGGACCGCGCGTACCCGATGGGCGTCCTCCCGCCAGTCGGGCTTGCCGACCTTGATCTTCACTCGGCGCCAGCCGCGGTCGATCAGCGAGGTCAGATCCCGCACCAGCGTGTCGACCGGGTAGTTCAGCCAGCCTCCATCGGTGTTGTAGGTCTCGATCGCCTCGGCGCTGCCGCCCAGCAGCCGCCACAGCGGCACCTCGGCCCGTTGCGCCGCGAGATCCCACAACGCGATATCGACCATCGCCAGTGCCATGTGCACCACGCCGGCCCGGCCGAGCCAGTGGGTCGGCAGCCAGTACAACCGCTTCCAGGTCCCGAGGATGTCCTCGGACGCGGCTCCCAGCAGCGAGGGCGCGTAGTAGCGGCTGATCACATCGCACAGCAGCTCTGGAGCGCAGTGCACTCCGGAGATGCCCGTTCCGACACGTCCGTCGGCCGTGCGGATCTCGACCACGGGGACGATCCAGGACCGCAGCCCCGCCGTGGAATCGGCGATCGGCTGCTTGAGGGGGACGGCCAGCGCGTAGGTCTCCACGGATGTGATGACCGCGCCGGCGTCACCGCGCGGCAGGTCCACCAACGGCGGCGAGAGCACCCCGAACGCGTCGTCAGAGTCGTCTAGTCCCATCCCGTATCCTTCCTGAACTGCGGCGAACGCCGATCTGAGAGTTCGAGTTCGGCACACATTCAGCCACCGGCAACACGTCCGTAACAACGACGAGTTGTGGATACAAGGGATTCGAAACACGAATAACGCCGGGCGACGGGCCGACGCCGCCTCAGGCAAGGGCAGAACTCGGCCCGGGACGGCTCAGTCGGGGATGGGAAGCGTGCCGGGAGGCCGCTCGCTCGCCACGGCGAGATCGATGAACGCCTGCGCGACCCGGCTCAACGGCCGTTCGGAGTGCCACCACAGGCCCACGTCGCGGTACAGGTGGGGGTCGTCGACCAGGCGTGTCTCGAGCCCGTCGCGGCGAGCCATGGTCGCCGCGAGCAGGTTGACCAATCCGAGGCCGAGCCCCGCCCGCACCATCGCGGTCAGCGTGGTCGGCTGGTGCGAGACGATCCCGACCTCGGGCTCCAGCCGACTGGAGTGCATGGCCAGCGACGCCTCGTACCCCAGGATGGGCGTGTCCAGCGGATCGCCGATCGTGATGACCGGGTACTGGGCGATCTCTTCGAGGCCGATGGACTCCTGGGCCAGGATGGGATGACCGAGGGGGGCCAGGACCACGAACGGCTCCCGCCACAGCGGCCGCCGGAGCAGAGCATGATCCGCGGGTTCCGGCCGGTACGGCCGGATCGCGACCGCGGCCCGCCGTACCGACAGCGTCGACTCGATCACCTGCACGTCGCCGTCGAGAACCCCCACCTCGATCAGCGGGTTCTTCTCACGCAACCGCTTCAGCAACGGCGGCAGGAACTCCGAGCTCGCGCTCGCGAAACTGGCGATCGTCAGCCGGCCCGCGACCGACGTCGTCGACCGCATGTCCGACACCGTGTCGTCGACGGCGGCGATGATCGACCGTGCCCGGGGAAGCAGCCGCTTGCCCTCATCCGTCAAGGTCAGCGGGCGGGTACGCCGCTCGATCAGCGGGCATCCCAGCGCCTTCTCCAGGCTCGCGACGTGCGCCGAGATGCGGGGCTGCGACAGGTGGACGCGCGCAGCCGCTCGGGCGAAGCCGCCGGAGTCGACGACCTCCAGCCAGGAGCGCAGCCAGGTGAGCTCCAGATCGGTCATGGGCACCTCCACTGCCGCTCACCCTAATCGCGGGGCGCGCATCCGCGTCGATCGATCCCGACTCTGGACGACGGCCTGCTGCCATGCTTACATGTCTGACAATGTTCAGTGATCGATCTCTCTCCACCAATGTCCTGCGGCAGCTCCGCTCGGTCGTCGGCGACGAGAATGTGCGCACCGACCCCGGGGTGCTCGAGGCGTACGCGCGGGATGCGACGCCGCTGTTCCACGCCTACCCACAGGCGGTCGTCGAGCCCGACGACGCGCCGCAGATCGCCGAGATCGTCCGCATCGCCGTCGAGCATCGCCTCCCGGTCATTCCGCGAGGCTCCGGGTCGAACCTGTGCGCCGCCACCTCGGCCCAGCAGGGCGGCATCGTCTTGACCACGGCCCAGATGCGGCGCATCGAGGAGATCGCCCCGGCAGAGCTGCTGGCCCGGGTCCAGCCCGGCGTGACGACCGCGGCGCTGGCGAAGGCGGCAGGCGAGCACGGCCTGTTCTATCCGCCCGACCCGGGCAGCCACACCGTCTCCACGATCGGCGGCAACATCGCCACCTGCGCCGGCGGACTGCGCGGGCTGAAGTACGGCGTCACCCGCGACTACGTCCTCGGCCTCACCGCCGTGCTCGGAACCGGTGAGATCGTCGCCACCGGTGGCCGGTTGTGGAAGGACGTCGCGGGATACGACCTGACCCGGCTGCTCACGGGCTCGGAAGGAACCCTCGGCATCATCACCGAGGCCACCGTCGCCCTGCTGCCCGCGCCCGCGACGACGGGAACCGGACTGGCCTACTTCGCCGACCTCGCGGCGGCGGGCCATGCCGTGACCGAGATCATCGCGCGCGGCGTCGTGCCCGCGACGCTGGAGTTCCTCGACCGCCGGTGCATGGACGCCGTCGACGCCTACGCCCACCTCGGGCTGCACGCGACGGCCGGCGCGATGCTGCTCTTCGGCGACGACGGCGGCGACGATCAGGTGGCCGCGAGTCTCGCGCGGATGCGACAGGCGTGTCTCGACAGCGGCGCCCTGTCCGTCGAGATCGGTGGCGTCGCCGAGGCCGAGTCGCTGCTGGCCGCCCGCCGCTGCACCCTCCCGGCGCTGTCCCGGCTCGGCTCCCTGACGATCCTCGAGGACGCGAGCGTGCCCCGGCCCCGTCTCGCCGAGATGGTCGCCCGCATCGACGACATCGCGCGCCGGCACGACGTCGTGATCGCGACATTCGGGCATGCCGGTGACGGCAACCTCCACCCGACGTGCGTGCTGCCCTCCGCCGAGGACACCGAGGCCGTCGCCCGGGCCGAACGCGCCTTCGGCGAGATCTTCCGAACCGCGATCGCGCTCGGCGGGACGATCACCGGCGAGCACGGCGTCGGCGCGGCGAAGCTGCCCTATCTGGCCGAACGCCTCGGGCCGGAGCAGACGGCCCTGCTGCGCCGGATCAAGTCCGCCTTCGATCCGGCGGGCATCCTCAACCCCGGAAAGTTGGGATCATAAGTGGCCGCCCTCTTCGACGCCGACCGGCTGAGCCGCTGCATCTCCTGCGGGTTCTGTCTCCCGGCGTGTCCCACCTATGCCATGACCGGTGACGAGGCGTCCTCGCCCCGCGGCCGGATCACCCTCATGCGAGCGCTCGAGGCCGGGCGGCTCGACGTCGACGATCCCACCCTGGCCGAGCAGGCTTCCCTCTGCCTCGGCTGCCGCGCCTGCGAGCCGGTCTGTCCCGCCGGCGTCGAGTACGGCCAACTGCTCGAGCAGTGGCGCGGCGCGCAGTGGCAGGGACGCCGCCGTCCGCTGATCGTGCGCGCCCTTGTCCTGCTGGTGAGGCTGCGCCCGGCCCACCGGCTCGCCGGGATCCTCCGGCGGGCCGCCCGCCGGAGGGCCGACGAGGCCGACCAGCTGATGCTCGGCTGCGTGGAGCGGACGCTGTTCCCGCGTGTCAGCCGTGCCGCGCTCGCGTTGGCACCGGGCCTCGCGGCGGATCCGGACCAGGGCTGCTGCGGCGCGCTGCACGCGCACAACGGAGAGCCCGAACGGGGCGCGGCGCTGGCCCGCCGCCTCGGCGACGACCTGCCCGGCACCATCGTCACCACCTCAGGCGGATGCGCCGCCCATCTCGCCTCGGTGATCGGGCGGGAGCGGGTACGGGAGTTCTCCGAATACGTCCAGGACCAGCGGTTCCAGCCGGTCCTGATCGACGGCCGGCCCGCCCGGGTGACCTTGCAGGACTCCTGTCACCTTCGCAACGGCCTCGGCGTGTGGCGCGAACCGCGGCGACTGCTGCAGAGTGTCGCGGACTATGTCGAACTTCCCTCGGCGGCCACGTGCTGCGGCGCCGCCGGCACGTACTCGCTGGTCCGCCCACGCGAATCGCGGGCGCTGGCGAAGGCCAAGGTGGCCGAAATCGAGGCCGCCGGCGTCGACATGGTGGTCGCGGTCAACCCCGGGTGCCTGCGCCAGCTTCGCCAGGCACTGCGCCGACACCGATCACGTGTCCGCGCGGTGCACCTGACCGAGTTCCTCGCCCTCTCAACGAAAGGACCACACTGACCATGAGATTCGCGCGTACGGGTGAGCCGGGAGCCGAGCGGCCCATCGTGTCCGGGCCCGACGGCCTCTGGCGCGATCTGACTCCGCTCACCGACACCATCGACATGGAGCTCGTGAACTCTCCGGAACGGCTCGACCTCGGCAGACTGCCGGTCGTCGAGCCGGGGCGCTTCGGCCCTCCACTCGACCGGGTCGGGAAGATCATCTGCATCGGGCTCAACTACGCCGACCACGCGCGCGAGACCGGTGCCACCCCGCCCGAGGAGCCGATCCTCTTCCTCAAGACGGCGGACACCGTCGTCGGTCCTCACGATGACGTGCTGATTCCTCGTGGTTCGAAGAAGACCGACTGGGAGGTGGAGCTCGCAGTCGTCATCGGCACCACCGCGCGCTACCTCGACTCTGTCGAGCAGGCCCGCGCCTGTATCGCCGGGTACGCGATCAGCAACGACGTGTCGGAGCGGGAGTTCCAGCTCGAGCGCGGCGGCCAGTGGGACAAGGGCAAGAACTGCGAGACCTTCAACCCGCTGGGCCCGTGGATACTCAGCGCCGACGAGGTCACCGATCCGCAGGATCTCCGTCTCAGGCTGTGGGTGAACGGCGAGCTGCGCCAGAACGGCACCACCGCCGACATGATCTTCGGAGTCGACCATCTCGTCTGGTACCTCAGCCAGTTCATGGTCCTGCGGCCGGGCGACATCATCAACACCGGAACGCCGGCCGGCGTCGCGATGGGATCGGCCACGGCCGACTACCTGAAGGCGGGCGACGTCGTCGAACTGGAGATCGACGGTCTCGGCCGGCAGCGCCAGCGGACTCGGCAGGCCTGACGTTCCGAACCCGGCTCCGGGCATGCGGCGACGACCGGAAAGGCGCACCGGCGTCCGCCGCACGCCCGGAGCCGGCTACTCCTTCAGGCCGTCCGGTCCGCTCTTCAGCAGCGCGTCCCGTGCTCCGGCCAGGTGCCGCCGGGCGGCCTCCACCGCGCCGGGCCCGTCCCCGCTTCGGATCGCCTGGAGGATCCGCCGATGCTCGCCGGCGATCCGCGTACGGCCGAGGGCCTGCCGCGTCTGCATCATGCACAGGTGGACCTCCCCCGCCAGCGCGTTGTAGGAGCGTTCGAGGCGCCGGCTGCCGGCCGCCGCCGCCAGGGCACGGTGGAAGCCCAGGTCCGCGGCCACGAACGAGCTGGTCACCGCGTCATCGGCCAGCCTCTCCAAGGCGACGATCGCGTTCTCGGCGTCGTCCAGCCGGACATCGTTCGCCTGACTGAGACGCTCGACCATCGCCAGCTCCAGCGGGATGCGGACGAAGTACAGATCCTCGATGTCCTGAGCGGAGAGGGATGGAACAACGGCCGCATGGTGCGAGTCCTGTCGGAGCAGGCCCTCGAACACCAGCGTGCGCACCGCCGCTTTCGCCGTCGGCCGCGACACCTGGAAACGCCGTGCCACCTCCACCTCGGCGACCGGCGCCGCCGGCGGCCACTGCCCGTCGAGGATCTGCTCCCGCAGCGCCTCGACCAGCGCGTCGACCACCGTGACCGTCAAGAGACCCGATCGAGACATGTGGACATGATTACACGTCTGACAACTTGGCCGGGGCATGTGGCCGCATCGCACGCAGTTAGACAAGCAACTTGGCAAAGTTGCTTGTCTAACTGCTAACGTGCAGGCCATGGAGGGAAATCTCGGGTCAAAGCCGTCAGCGGCGACGGCGCAGCGTCTCGATCACGCGATCAAGCGCCTGCGGGGACGCCTGCGTACCGAGTCGGGGATGTACTCTCTCGGGCTGACCATCACCCAGCTCTCGGTGCTGCGCAGCGTGGTGGACGAGGGCCCGATCACCGCGGCCCGTCTCGCCGCGCTGGAGCACGTCAGCCCGCAGTCCATCGCGCAGAGCCTCGCGGTGCTCAAGGCCGCCAGGCTGGTCCGCGGCGAGCCGGACCCGGAGGACCGCCGGAAGACCCTGATCAGCGCTGATCCATCCGCTGCCGAGCTCATCACCTCGCTGCTGGCCGGCCGCGAGTCCTTCCTGGCGCGAGCCATCGACCAAGTCGTCGCCCCCGGGGAGCGCGAGAGCCTGGAGAAGGCCATCGAGCTGCTGGAACGTCTCGCCGCGGCGGATCTGAGCGGCGGCGCATGAACACCGACGCCGCTGCGGCGGACTCGCCGTCGCGCGACGGCGAACGCGATCCCTTCGCCTGGACCTTCACCGCGCCGCTCTACGTGGGCTCCAGCCTCAACCCGATCAACAGCTCCATCATCGCGACGGCGCTGGTGCCCATCGCCACCGGCCTGCACGTCTCGGTGGGCAGCACTTCCGTGCTGGTCACCTCGCTGTATCTGACCAGCGCCATCGCGCAGCCCACGGCGGGCAAGCTGGCGGAGGTGCTCGGCCCGCGCCGGGTCTTCCTCGGCGGCATCCTCCTGGTGCTGCTCGGCGGCCTGGTCGGCGGCTTCGGCCGGAACCTGGCGATGCTGACCGTTGCCCGCGTGCTCGTCGGCGTCGGAACCTCGGCCGGCTTCCCGTCGGCGATGGTGCTGATCCGGCGCCGCGCGGCGGACGCCGGGCTGAAGTCGCCGCCGGGCGGCGTGCTCGGTGGTATCGCGGTCACCGGCATGGCCACCGTGGCCATCGGCCCGCCGATCGGTGGCCTGCTGGTCGGCGCCGCAGGCTGGCGCTGGGCCTTCCTGATCAACATCCCGGTCACCGCGCTCGCGATGGCGATGGCCGTGCGTTGGGTGCCCAGGGACCCGGTACGCGAGGGCGGACCGCGCGGTTTCCGCGAGGTCGCCGACCGGATCGACCTGCCCGGGATCCTCGGCTTCGCCACGGCGATGACCTCGCTGATCATCTTCTTGATGAGCCTGCCGCACGCCGACTGGTACGCGCTCGCCGCCTTCATGGTGGTCGCCGTGCCGACGGTGTGGTGGGAACTGCGTACGACCGGGCCGTTCTTCGACCTTCGCGGGCTCGCCGCCAACGGCGCCCTCGGCCGGACCTACCTGCGGCAGGCGTTCACCCTGCTCGGCATCTACACCGTGATGTACGGGATGACGCAGTGGATGGAGGCGGCACGCGGGATCTCCGCCGAGGACGCCGGACTGCTGCTGCTGCCGATGGGCGCGGTCTCCGCGCTGCTGTCACGCCCGCTCGCCAGCCGCAACCTGGTCCGCGGTCCGCTGATCGCCTCGGCGGCGACCATGCTGGCCGGGTCCATCGGCATCGTGCTGCTCACCTCGCACAGCCCGATGGTCGCGATCGTCTCGGTTTCACTGATCTTCGGCGTCACCTCGGCCGTCACCACGGTCGGCAATCAGACCGCCCTCTACCTCTCGGCGTCGCCGGAGCAGATCGGCACCGCGTCCGGCCTGTTCCGGACCTTCGGGTACCTCGGAACCATCGTCTCGGCCGTGGCCACCGGCATCGTCTTCCGCGACGGGGTCGGCGACCACGGCCTGCACACCCTCGGCGTCGTGCTGGTCGCGGCGGGTGTCGTGGTCCTGCTGCTGACGGTCCTGGACCGCCGACTGATGGGCCGCCGCGACACCGACCAGCGCTCCGGCACCGACGACAACGCAACCAGTAACACCACCCAAGGAGAACAGCACGTGAGCACCACTGCAGTCCCGGCGATCGATCCCGAGCGGACCGCCCTGCTGGCGATGGACTTCCAGAACGGGATCGTCGCCCATATCCCCGACCGCGACGCGCTGCTCGAGCGGGTCGACAGCGCCATCGCCGAGGTCCGCGCCGCCGGCGGCACCATCGGGTACGTCCGCGTCGCCTTCACCGAGGACGACTGGGCGGCCGTCCCGGAGACCAACAAGACCTTCACCGCGGTCGCCGCGGCCAAGATGATGCACCACCAGGACTCCACCACCCAGCTCAACGAGCGGATCGCTCCCCAGGAGGGCGACATCGTGGTACGCAAGATCCGCTTCGGGGGGATCTCCACCACCGACCTCGACCGGCAACTGCGCGATCGCGGCATCGACACCCTGGTGCTCTCCGGCATCAGCACCAGCGGCGTCGTCCTCTCCACCCTCATCGACGCCGCCGACCGCGACTATCGCGTCTACATCCTGTCGGACGGCGTCGCCGACCCCGACGCCGAAGCCCATGAGGTGCTGGTGAACAAGGTGTTCCCGTCCCGGGCGCACGTCATCGACACGACCCGGCTCCACGAACTGCTGCGGTCCGCCTGACGCAGCGGTCTCCTGGACGGCACTGGGGTCGCTTACCGGAGACCCTGGGTATTCAGGGGCACGTCCCGCATAGTCGGCCGCGATGGAGCCGCGCCGAGGTCTCCTCGGGCCGTGGCCGCGTAGGCGCCCGGAGATGACGCGTCGTCTCAACATTAGACGTCCCGCGTTGGCGTAGCGGGTTTGTCTGGGAGTGGTGACCGACCGGCCACCCGCACCCATCTAGGAGATCACGATGCTGAAGAAGACGATCGCAGCGCTGGGTCTGGCGACAGCCGCCGCCGTCTTCGCCCCGCCTGCGTACGCAGCCGCCAGTGCCCCGACGGCCGGCACCGGCCATGTCGTCGCAGTCGGCGCCTCCCCGAACCCGATGATGGCGCCCATGAGCGACGGCAGCCCGACAGGTGGTCGGGGACGCCGCTGAGCCTCCGTCCCTCAACACGGATCGAGGTCGGCACTCCATCCACGGCGGCCCGGGTCCGCGTCCGGGCCGCCGTCTTCCCGGGAGGAATCGCTTCTACGCTCTACGGCTGCGATGACCTGGCACCCACCGGGTGCTGTGGGCATAGTCTGAAGGTGAGAGGGAGCGGACGCTACCAGCGCCAGGGGGCCGGTAGTGATCGAGACCAGCGGCGATCCATGCCGCGCTGTGGCCAAGGCCAGAGAGCTTTTCCTGGAATCGGGGAACCTTCCCCGCCTGCCGATCCGGACCGGGATCGTAGAGTCGTGGCGGCGTTCGCGGTTGTCCGGTGTCGCCAGTGATCACCTTGATCCGCCGTATTTCGACGATCTCGACACCGATGGCCGCCTGATCCACGCCGCGACACCCGTGCTGGACCGGCTGCAGGAGGTGCTGTCCGACGCCTCGGCCAGCCTTCTGCTGACCGACGCCCACGGCCGGATCCTCGATCGGCGGGTCGAACACGCCTCCCTGGCCGCATGCCTCGACCGGCTCCAGCTCGCCCCGGGCTTCGGCTACGGCGAGGAGTACGTCGGGACCAACGGCATCGGGACCGCGATCGAGGCGCGCCAGGTCGCCGCCGTCTTCGGCACCGAGCACTTCACCGAACGACTGCACGCGATGGCGTGCGCGGGAGCACCCGTTCACAACCCGCTGACGGGACGACTGGCCGGCCTGATCGACATCACATGCTGGATCAAGGACGCCAACCCGTTGATGGCCGCCCTGGCGAGCGAGGCCGCCGAGGACATCGAACAGCGGCTGCTGGAACTCGGATCGGAGCACGAGAGGGCTCTGCTCACCGCGTTCCTCGGCATCAGCAGACGCGGCGGCGCCGTCGTCACCGTCAGCGAGGACCTGGTCATCGCCAACGAGCACGCCGCTCATCTGCTCGACTCCACCGACCACACGATCCTCAGGGACAAGGTGACGGAGCTGTCGCGGGCGGGCCGGGAACTGGTCGAGCAGGTCATGCTGGCAGGAGGCGACATGGCCACCATTCGGCTCCGCCCGGTGGGGGCGCGGGCCGAACCGGCCGGTGCCATCGTCGAGATCGAGATCGCACCGGACGCCCGGCCACCTCGGCACCTGATCCGGCCTCCCCAGCTCAGGCTGGCCGGCAGTTCCTACGCGTTCACCAAGGCGTGCACCGATCTGGAGACGCACTGCAGGAACCGCACCTGGGTGCTCCTGGAAGGCGAGCCTGGAGTGGGCAAACTGGCGCTCGCTGAGGCCGTGCACCGCAGCCACAGCCCGGCGAGCCCCTTCGTGGTGATCCGGCCACAGGATCTCGCCGAGGATCGGCCGGCCTGCCAACGCCGGATCACCGAAGCCATCGGCACACCCGGAGCCACCGTGGTACTGCGCCACCCGGAGCGGTACCCCCAAGAGACCATCCCGGCGCTCCTGGCGTGGATGCGCACCACTGCTCACCATCCGGGTCGGCCCTGGGTGGTCGCCACCACCCACCTCGAGGCCAGGCCGCCGGAGGACCTGTCGTCCGCGCTGGCGGTGACGCTGACCATGCCGGCGCTGCGCCACCGGATCGAGGACGTGCGCGACCTCGTGCCTGCCCTGCTGCGCAGGCTCTCCCGCGGCGGGCCCGTATCGTGCTCACCTGCGGCCATGCGGGTGTTGCTGCGCTATGGCTGGCCGGGCAATGTCACCGAACTCCTTCAGGCACTGCGATCCGCACTGACCCGCAGACGGATCGGCGAGATCCAACCGCAGGACCTGCCCGAGTCCTGCCACGTGACCAGCCGGCGCGTACTCACCCCATGGGAGTCCATGGAGCGCGACGCGATCGTCCGCACGCTGCGGGACACCGACGGTGACAAGGCCCTCGCGGCCCATCTGCTGGGCATCTCGCGGGCGACCATCTACCGGAAGATCAGCACATACGGCATCTCGATCGACGGCCGGTGAGCGTCAAGCACCCGGTTCCCGCCGAACGTCACTCGACGGATCCATCGCGTAGCGCCGCCCGCTCGCCGTGGCCGGGGGCCCGGCCGGCGTCCCGTCGCGGTCGGGCGTGTCGCCCGGCGGTCGCGGGTCCGGTGGGGCCGGCAGGTCGGCCAGGTGGCTGAGGACGGGTGCGGTTGCCAGGAGCAGGTTCGCCTGCTCCGACGGGATGGCCGACATCAGCCCGGCGAGGACCTCCGCCTGGCCGCGTGCGAACGAGCGGAGGATCTCCCTGCCCGCCTCGGTGCCGACCACCTGGGTTGCGCGGCCGTCGGCGGGGTCCGCCTTGCGGTCGACGTACCCGCCCGCCAGCAGCCCCGCCACCGCGGTGGTGGCGGTCGGCTGCGAGCAGGGGACGCGCCGGGCGATCTCGCCGATGCGCAGCGGGCCGTGCTGGGTCAGCAGGGCCAGCACGATCAGTTGCGTCGGGTGCACCGTGCCGCTCTGGCCCGACGCGCGGAGACGGCGCATGAGGCGGTGCATCGCGATGACGACGTCGAGCGCCTCGTCGGTGTGCACCGCCTCTTCGGTCATGGTCAGGATGGTTTCAGGGTTGGTTTGTACATGTCCAGCCAAAGAGCCAGGTCGAGCGTGCGTTCGAGGCCATGGCGGGACGCCTGTGTGATCTGTGGTGTGTCGACCTCGACCGCGCGGGCGAGCCAGTCGCGGCTGACGATGTCGAACACGGCGTGGTCGGGGGTGGACAGGTACTCGCGGGCGTTCTCCTGCAGCTTCACCGCGTACGCGGGGTCCTGTGTGGACGGGTACGGCGACTTCACCCGCTCCACCACCGACTGCGGCAGCACGTCGCGCGTGGCGCCGCGCAGCAGCGACTTCTCCCTCCCGTCGTAGGTCTTGAGCGACCAGGGCGTGTTGTAGACGTACTCCACCAGGCGGTGGTCGCAGAAGGGCACGCGCACCTCCAGACCGACCGCCATCGAGGCGCGGTCCTTACGGTCCAGGAGGATGCGCACGAAATGCGTCAGGTGCAGATAGCACACCTTGCGCATGCGCCATTCGAAGTCGCTCTCTCCGTCGAGCCGCTGGATCCGGGCCACCGAGGTGTCGTAGGCGTCCTGGACGTACCGCGGCAGATCGATGGTCGCGGCGAGCTCGGGAGCGAGGATGCTGTCGTCCTCACCGAAGTGCCGGGCGAACCGCACCAGCCAGGGGAACGTCGTGGCCTGCTGGGCCACCGGATCGAAGAACTGCTGGTAGCCGCCGAAGACCTCATCGGCCGACTCCCCCGACAGCGCCACCGTCGAGTGCTCGCGGATCGACTTGAACAGCAGGTAGAGCGAGGCGTCCATGTCACCGAACCCCGCCGGGATGTCCCGGGCCCGGATGACCTTCGAGCGCACGTCCGGGTCGGCGAGCTCGTCGGAGTCGAGCACGATGTCCTGGTGCTCGGTGCGGGACTTCGCCGCGACGTCGTGCACGTACGGCGTGTCGGGCGTGCCGCGCAGCTCGTCGGGGACGAAGTTCTCGGTCTGCCCGACGAAGTCCACGGCGAAGCTGCGCACCGTCTCGCCGACCTCGGCGAGCTGCTCGGCGGCGATCGCCGTCATCGCCGACGAGTCGAGCCCGCCGGACAGCAGGGTGCAGCGCGGCACGTCGGAGACGAGCTGGCGGCGGACGATGTCCTCCAGCAGTTCGCGCACGTGAGCGACCGACGTCTCCTGGTCATCGGTGTGCTCACGGGTCTCGAGCGTCCAGTAGCGGGTGGTGCGCACGCCGTTCGTACCGACCGTCACGATCGTGCCGGGCTCGACCTCGCGCATGCCCTCCCAGATCGCGTGGCCGGGCGTCTTGACGAACGCGAACAGCTCGCGGAGACCGTCGAGGGTCACGGTGCGCTCCGCGAGGGGGTTGGCCAGGATCGCCTTCGGCTCGGAGCCGAACAGCACGCCGTCGGAGGTCTCGTAGTAGTAGAAGGGCTTGATGCCCATGCGGTCGCGGACCATGATGAGGCGGTTCTCGCGAGAGTCCCAGATGGCGAAGGCGTACATGCCGTTGAGCCGCTCGACGAAGGCGTCGCCCCACTCCACGTAGGCCTGCAGGACGACCTCGGTGTCGGAGTCGGTCCGGAACCGGCGCCCGCGCCCGATCAGCTCGCGGCGCAGTTCGGAGAAGTTGTACGCCTCTCCGGAGTAGACCATCACCACGGGCCCGCCGGGCGTGTCGACGCTCATCGGCTGGCGTCCGCCGGGCAGGTCGATGATGGCCAGCCGTCTGTGGCCGAGCGCCGCGTGCCGACCGACCCAGGTGCCGCGGTCATCCGGGCCACGGCAGGACATCGTCTCCGTCATCGCGTCCACGGTCGGCTGCTCCGCCCGCAGGTCGCGGCCGAACGCCACCCAACCGGTGATTCCGCACATGGGCTACCTCCAGCGCCAACGCCGAGGACTCGCACCGGACGTAGCCCTCGGCTCACGGTCCGCATAGTTGCATTAGGCATCTATGCAATTCCATGTTACGAATGCATCACGGATGTGCCGAACCGATGTGACCTACCTCACCCATGACGGGACGGCGCGGTTACCTGCGACGTGACCACCCGCGCAGCGCCTGGTTCTATCTGGACGCCTCCTGGGAAGAGACGCTCCGCCGGCACGCGGGCCGGCCGCAACGGGACGAGTTCGGGGCCGCGCAGATGCGGCAGTGGTACCGGCCGCTGGACCTGCTGCCCGACCGGTGCGAGACGGTGATCGCCGAGGACAGCGCACTGGAGACGACGGTTAGGCGGGTGATGCGCGAAGCGGGTCTGGTTCCGCCTCGTCCCACCCCGTCCGACGACGCCTCCGCGGATCCCCCCGGAGACGGTGATCCGTCCGCTCCGGCGTGACGCCGAAGAAGATCAGGCGGGGCGGGGCCTGCGGGGGTCACGCCCGAGCTCTCGCGGACGCGGAGCTCGTGTCTCACGGTCACCTCGCGCGGGGGTGAGTCGATCGCCTCGATGCGGCCCAGGAGAAGGCGTTCCCCGGGAACGTGGTCGCCGGGATGTGGAAGCCGTTCCCGGATGAGATCGCCGGCACGATCATCGGGGAGACCCGGGTGGGAGCGGGCCGGTTGCTCGTCTGTCAGTTCCCGCTGCTCGCGGCCGCACGACGGGGCGACCCGATGGCCGCGGCGGTGCTCGCGGACCTGCTCCGTCACCTCGTCGCGCCCGTTCCCGGGCTACGGGCCGAGCACGACCGACTCGCCGACGGCCGGGCCATCACCTACTACGCGACGAAGGACACGCCATGACCGAGCGGAGATACGACCCGACTCGCGGCGAGTGGGTCACCTTCGCCACCCACCGGCAGAACCGTACGTTCCTCCCGCCCGCCGACCAGTGCCCGCTGTGCCCCACCGCGCCCGGCGGGCCGCCGACCGAGATCCCGCGCGCGTCGTACGAACTGGTCACCTTCGACAACCGGTTCCCGTCCTTCACCGCCCATCCCCCGGCGCCTTCGGTCGCCGGCGACGCGCTGACCCCGGTCGAGGCGGCGGTGGGCCACGCGGAGGTCGTGGTGTTCACCGGCGATCACGACGCCACGCTGGCCGAACTGCCGGTCACCCGGCTGCGCGCCCTCGTGGACGTGTGGGCGGACCGTACGACCGTGCTCGGCCGTCGCCCGGAGATCGGTTACGTCTTCCCGTTCGAGAACAAGGGCGAGGAGATCGGCGTCACCCTCCACCACCCGCACGGCCAGATCTACGGCTACCCCGACATCCCGCCGATCCCGGCGCAGGAGATCGGCGCCGCGCGGCGGTACCGGGAGCTGCACGGATCCTGCGTGTGGTGCGACGTCGTCATCCGGGAGGAGGGCTCCGAGCGGCTTGTCGTCACCGGCGACGCCTTCGCCGCGTACGTGCCGTTCTGGGCGCGCTTTCCCTACCAGGTGTACATCAGCGCCCGCCGCCACGCGCCTGCGCTGCCGTCGCTCACCGCACCTGAGCGGGACGACCTGGCTCGCGTGCTCAAGCAGGTGCTGGTCGCCTATGACGGCCTGTTCGGCTTCTCGATGCCCTATGTCATGGCGGTACACCAGGAGCCCGCCGTCCCCGGCCACGCCGACGTCACCCACCTGCACCTGGAGCTGTCGCCGCCGTATCGGACCGCCACCAGGCGCAAGTACCTGGCCGGCAGCGAACTGGCCGCAGGCGCGTACGTCACCGACCTGGCACCCGAACGCACCGCCGCCGCGCTCCGCGACGTCCTCGCCCGCAGCACGGCGGACGACGGTCACGGTGAGGACCGCCCGGCGGCCTGATCGGCTGAGCCCATGGTCTGCTTGATGATCGACTCAGCGAGGACCCTGAGTGCCACGCACCGCAGGGAGTCGTCGCCGATCTCCTGGGCGATCTGCTCGGCACGGCGGACGTCGCTCACCGCGAATACCGGAACCGCGACGTACAGCAGATGATCCCGGCTTGGACCGTGGTACTGCCGGATGAGCCGCTTGAGGGACTGTCGTTTCTGCGCGGCGATCTCGCTGATCGACAGATACGCGGTCACCACCTGGTCGAGCAGGGAGATCAGCAGAGGGTCGGTCGGCTGTGCGGCCAGGGCCACCTCCAGCACCTGGTGCGTGATGCGGGTGGCTCGTTCAGGACTGGAGTCGGCCCATGCCGCCGCCACGGCCATCAGGGTCCTGGCCATGCGCTTCAGATCACCGTTGTCCAGTCGCTGCTTGACGCGCTGTTGCGCTCGGGTTCCGGCGAGTTCGATGAGGCGCATGGTCAGGCTCGGGTCGACGGCGACGACATCTTCGGCGATCTTCGCCAGCCGCTGCGCCTCCTCGAATCCGAGGTCCGCATCGTCGGCGTTGTCGGCGATGTAGGAGGCGGCCTGCCGTGCGGTGCCGGGGCAGACGGTGGCCCCGACCGCTGCGATCTTTCCCATCACGGGGAGAGCCCGTCTCGGCTCGACTTCGAGAGCGGTCCGGTACGCGGTATCGAGCCACCGCCGTGCCTGCGATGGATCGATCTCGGCGATCTCGCCGGCCATGTCGGCGAATGCCTCGTTCCGAGCGCCGGCGTCGGTGATCCGCGAGGCGATGGTCTCGGCCCGCGCCGGGTCGCACCGTGCCGCGCCTTTAGCGATAGAGCCCAGGTAATAGGGGTAGTAGAAACCGCCGTTCTGCTGGTCGTCGCCGATCTCGGGTTCGGCTCGCCGGCGGTCCCACGAGGAGCCGGCCTGCCCAGGGGGGATGACGCTCTCTTCGGCCGCATCGAGCAAAGATTTGTGATCCCGTCCGGTAGAGGCCGCTGCCTTGAGGACGTCTTCCCAGGCGGATGCGCGGATGGACGCCGCCGTGATCTTGTTGATGAGCCGTTCCGCCCTGGCGGGGTCGACCTCC
Organism: Actinoallomurus sp. NPDC052308; assembly: GCF_040679195.1. Taxonomy (NCBI): domain Bacteria; kingdom Bacillati; phylum Actinomycetota; class Actinomycetes; order Streptosporangiales; family Thermomonosporaceae; genus Actinoallomurus; species Actinoallomurus sp. NPDC052308. Next base: position 20,490 of record NZ_JBFAUM010000004.1, read on the forward strand.
GCCATTCCCACGGCGGTCGACCGGAGTTCCCCGTCCCGCAAGTGTTCGTCTGTGACGCCGAGCGCGGACGCTCCGGCAAGATAGATCAAACGCTCGGCATGTCGCCGGTCGATGGCGTAGCCGACCTTGGCGATCTTCATCATCGTGCCGCGCAGCAGGGAATCGCGGAGTTGGAGCTCATCGTCGGGGTCGGGGCGGATCATGTGAGCCGCTTCCACCGCCTGGCCCATCAGCTCAGCGGCCCGGTCAGGGGCGGTGGCGGCCAGCCTGTCGGCCTCGGCGGCCAGCGCCCGGGCGCGCAGCACCCGTCGCAGGCCCAGATCGTCGGCGCCTGGATCGTGAAATCCCACGACAAGCCGCTCAACGCGGCCGAGCACCGCAAGCGCTCGCCGGGAGTCCACCTCGATGAGCCGGCCGACCAGGGACTCGAACGTCTCGTGATCCACGGAGTCCGAACGCTCTTCCAGGAGCTGATCGATGAACGGATCGGCGTGACCGAGCAGCTCCTCGATGCGCTCGGGATCGGACGGTCTCCCGGCGAGCGCCAGCGAAGCCAGTGCCCGAACCTCTATCGAGGGGATGCGCTGAAGGTGCCGCTCGGCATGGTCGAGATCGGCCTCGGCAAGCGCCATGGCAACCCCGAAGAGCGCGTTCTCACGCTCTTTGTGATCGTCAATGGAACGGGCGATCCGGATGGCGTGGTCGATCGCAGACTCGCGCTCCTGGCGCGGATCCCCCGCCCGCAACGGCTTCATTCGCCACCTTTCAGTCATCTGTTTCCGGCGGAGTCTACGGCGCTACCGCCCCAACGATCTTTCAGCGCCCGCCGGATTCCGGCGCCGGGTCGCAGGTGCTCGAGGTTCCGTGACCAGGTCGATCCGCATCGACGTTCCGGACGTGTTCGCCGCGTCTTACGGCGCGCACGGCGCCGAGGCGCGTTCATGGATCGCCGAGCCGCCTTCGCCGGGCGGCGAGTTCCCGGACCGCTGGGAGCTGCGGCCATCCGCGACGAGCCGACAGCGGGGTCGCGACCCGGGCGTCAGGCCGCGACGGCGTCGCGGCCCGCCAGCCGATTGCGTAGTCGCACCAGCTCAGGGCGGCCCTTCGGCGTAAAGGTGCCCGTGAGCTGCCCCTTACGGTAGAGCTCCAGCCGGTACGGGATCACGCTGGTCAGGCGCAGCGCGGCCGCTACCGGAGCGAGGAGCAGACGCAGGGCGAGTTCGATCAGCCAGAAGGGCAGCAGCACCGCGCTGGCCAGAAGGCCCGGAAGGCCGATGATCAGCGAGATCGGGTCCTCGCCGAGCCCGCCGGGCATCAGGTTCATGGCCGCCTCAGGCTTGACCCACCGCCTCCAGGCCAGACGCTGCTGCCGCAACCGCATCCGGGTTCCGTCACCGTCTCGCCAACGCACCGGACGAATGTACCGCCTCCGACGAATCCAGCAGGTTTCCCATTCGAATCGGTCAGGCCGGCGGGCCGCGAGCGGACTGGGTCACCTCGACCACACGTCAGGGTGAGGTCGGTGGTGTCCCGCCCCCGCAGCCGGGGCCGACGCGGAAGCCGTCGAGGCGCTGTCCCGTCGGTGACCCCAACCCAATACCAAGATGTAGCGCATTCGGTAGTCACGCAACTACTTTGAGTATCCCATGCTGGTGCCGACAGGCAGGCGCCATGGACATGTCACGGACACACCAGGGGGACGTCATGGTCAAGCAGGTGCATGGCGAGCGTCGGAACGTGGAGCTGGCCGTGAAGCCGCTGTACAGCGGGCTGGTGCCGGACGGCGGAATTCCCCGCTATCAGCTGGCATCCGGTCCGATGGCGCCGGACTCGGCCGCCGCGCTGGTCCGGGACGAGATCATGCTGGACTCCAACGCCCGCCTCAACCTCGCCACCTACTGCACCACCTGGATGGAGCCTCAGGCCAAGGAACTGATCGCCGATTCTCTGGACCGCAACCTGATTGACCACGACCAGTACGCCCAGACGGCGGAGCTGGAGACACGGTGCGTGAACATCCTGGCCAACCTCTGGAACGACCCGGGCACCAACGGTGCCGGGTGCTCGACCAGCGGCTCCAGCGAGGCCACGATGCTGGCCGGGCTGGCGATGAAGTTCAACTGGCGTGCGCGGCGACGAGCGCAGGGCCTGCCGGCGGACCGGCCCAACCTGGTGATGCCCAGCGTGGTGCACACCTGTTGGCCGAAATTCTGCCGCTACTGGGATGTCGAGCCGCGCTACGTGCCGATCCGCGAACCCGGCTTCACCGTCGACCCGTCCGAGGTGGCGAGCCTCTGCGACGAGAACACCATCGGCGCGGTGGCCATTCTCGGGTCCAGCGCGCTGGGAATCTACGACCCGGTGGCCGAGATGGCGTCCGCGTTGGATCGGCTCCAGGCCGAACGGGGAGTGGACGTGCCGCTGCACGTCGACGCCGCGGTGGGCGGCTTCATCGCGCCGTTCCTAGAACCCGACCTGGTGTGGGACTTCCGGGTGCCTCGGGTGCTGTCCATCAACACCTCGGGCCATAAATTCGGACTGGTCTACCCGGGCATCGGGTGGATCATCTGGCGCGACAAGAAGGCGCTGCCGAAAGAGCTGATCTTCGAATGCGAGCTGCTCGGCGGCAGCGTGCCCACCTTCACGCTCAACTTCTCCCGATCAGGCGCCCCGGTGGTGGCGCAGTACTACACCTTCCTGCGCCTCGGGTTCGAGGGCTACCGCGCGGTGCAACAAGCCTGCCGTGATGTGGCGTCCTATCTGGCCAACCAGCTCGCGAAGATGCCCGCGCTGGAGGTCATCTCCGATGGAACCCATCTGCCGGTCGTGGCGTTGCGGATGCGGCCCGACACGACCACGACCGTATTCGACATACACGACCGGATGCGCAAGCACGGGTGGCAGATACCCGCCTACCACCTGCCCGACGCCCTCGACGACGTGGCCGTGATGCGCCTGGTGATCCGCAACGGCTTCAGCCGCGACACCGCGGACATACTGCTGAACGCGCTGCGCGCCGAGCTGGCCGAGCTGTTTCCCACAGCCACGGCGAAGGCCGACAAGCCCGCCATACCGACGCCGCGACGGCGTGGCCCCGTCTACCACTGAAAGGAACCGCCAGGCCGAATGTCGCTGCCTCCTCCAGGGGAAGGTGTTTGAGATGGGCGAGTTCGCGGAGAGCATTACGATCGATCAGTTGAATGACGATCCGTACCTGATCTATGCGCGGTTGCGGGAGGAGGAGCCCGTCGCCTATGTTCGGGCGCTCGATCAGTGGATGGTCACGCGGCATCAGGACGTCCGGACGGTGATCAGTCTGTCGGAGACGTTCATCTCCTATTTCTCGAAGTCTTTGATTCTCAAGGTCTGCGGCGAGGGGAACATGCTCGCGACCGATGGGGACCCGCACAGCGACCTCCGTGGGTGTACCGACGACGACTACGCACGGGAGACTCTGCCGGCGGGCCTTCGGGATCATGTGCGGACGTTGGCTGACAAGTACGCCGATGAGTTGAAGCGCTCCGGGTCACCGGCTGATCTGAAGGAGCAGTACTTCGCGCCGGTCGCCGTGTTGTCAGAGGCGCACATCCTGGGTCTCGATCATATCGATCCGGAAGTCTTCATCAGGTGGGCCGGCGGCATGAACAGTGCCATCACCAACTTCGAGAAGGATCCGGCCAGGACCCGGCTGGGCGAAGAGACCCGGGCCGATATCGACCGGGTCCTCATTCCTTACCTCGAGGAACTCAGGAAGAACCCGATCCACTCGACGCTGTCCAATCTTCTGCACTCCGGACGTCCTGCAGGCCGGCCTCGTCCCATCCAGGAGATCCTGCCCACGGTCCGGTTGATCTTGACCGCGACCGAGGAACCCGGCAACGGCGCCAGTTCGACGATGCTTGGTCTTCTCGACAACCCCGACCAGCTCGAAGCCGTGAAGGCCGATCCGTCCCTGCTGGAGCATGCGGCCCATGAGGGCCTGCGCTGGCGACCCCCCGTGGGTGCGCTCATGCGGTCCGCCGCCCGCGATTTCGAGCTGGGCGGCGTCACCATCCCGGCGGGCAGCGGTGTGGCGGCCATCGCCGCCTCGGCCAACCGCGACGAGAGGGTCTACGAGAACCCCGACGTCTTCGACATCCACCGGCCGATGCAACCGCACGCCTCGCTTGGCTACGGCAGTCACCGCTGCCTGGCCTGGGAACAAGTCCCAGAGATCATCCGCATCAGCATCGAAGTGCTGCTGGAGCGTTTTCCAACGATCCGGCTGGATACCGACAAGCCGCCGGTGCGCTACTACGGCTGGCGTTACCGCGGGCCGAACGGTCTCCCTGTCCGCTGGTGACCAGAGGTTCACATCTCGGGCAATCCGCGCCGTCCAATGGCCGCGAATCCGATGTCTCACGAGATCGCCGCGCTAACTGCGGCTTCTCGAAAATGCTCACTTAATGTAGGCTATCGATCACAATTGGCGATCGAGAGGTTCCTATGAACCACGAGTCCGCACAGGTCGATTCCGGCGCCCGCGAGCGACTGCTACTGCGGTTCCGCATACTCGACTCCGACGGTAACGGCTACCTGGACGAGAGCGACTTCGACCGCCTCGCCACCAACGTGCTCAGTGCGCTGGGCGAGCCGCGCGAGTCGGCGAAGGGCCAGGCGGTTCTCGACGGGCATCACCGCTTCTGGGCGGGCCTGCGCGCGTCCCTCGACGCCGATGGCGACGGCCGGATCAGCCTGGCCGAGTACCTCGCCAGGCTAGGCGACCCCGGCGACGCGGAACAGGCCGTGACCGACTACGCGACATCAATGGCCGCGCTGGTCGACCGGGACGACGACGGATACGTCGAACGGGACGACTTCCTCACCTGCATGACGGCGAGCGGGTTCGCGGAGGCCAACAGCGCGACCGTGTTCGAGGAGCTGGACGAATCAGGCGATGGCCGGATCCCGGTCGCCCATTGGGCCGCGGCGATCGTGGACTGGTACAGGTCCGAGCGCACCGACATCCCCGGCCATGTCCTCGTCACACCGCCTGACGCTTGATCAGGTGTCATAGAGCGCCAGCCAGATACCCCGCGAGGTGGTCGATGACCTCGCGAGCGTCATCCTCGATGCCGTAGATGAACGTGGACTTGCGCCGTCGCAGCACAGGTAGTCCCAGGGCGTACAGTCCCGGGCTGTCGACCACGCCACCCTCGTGCCGCAGCCACCCCTTCTCCTCGAGCACGGGTACGTCGAGCCACCCGTAGTCGGGCCGGAACCCCGTCGCCCACACGATCGCGGCGATCTCACCGCTCCGCAGGTCGAGCTGCAACCGTGTCGAGGCGGGCACCCGTGTGGGCGGGAGACGCTCGGGAGGAGCGACGTCAGCGTCGCGCCCGTCCCTCCGCGCCCACTCGTCGAACGTGTCCAGCAGGCGTTCCAGTTTGAGGTCCGCGAGCGAGAACACGTTGCGCAGACCGCCGGAGAACAGTGCGCGGCCGTCGCGGACGGCCGCCCAGCGACCTACCGGTTCGACTCCCATCGCGGTGAGGGCGTTGATGTCCAGCGTCGTCCGCTGGGGAGTTCCGACGAGCTGAGGAGAGGGGAGCCGCCGGGCCCGCTCGAGGTCGTCGACCTCGTCGTACCGCTGATCCCACAGGCCGGAGGCGTTCATCCACCAGAGCACGTCGCGTCCGCGGTACGTGCGCGGCATCCGCACCTGCTCCCCCACCGAGATGGTCACCGGCCGACCCGACCGGCGCAACTCCGCCGCCAGCTGCACACCGGTCGCCGACGCCCCCACGACGAGCACGCCGCCGTCGGGCAGCCCGCTGTGGCCGCGGTAGTCGAACGGCGTCAGCTGCCGGACGGACGCCGGCACGGCGTCCGCGAACTGCGGCACCGTCGGCCGATTGCAGGCTCCGCTCGCGATGACCACCGTCCGGCAGCGGATCTCGCCGCGGCCGGTCGTCACGTGGTAGCCGTCGTCGGTGCGCCGCAGCGACGTGACGTTCGCGCCGGTCCGGACGGGAGCGCCGGTGACCTTGGCGAACCGTTCGATGAAGTCGGTGACCTCCTCCATCGTCATGTAGCCGTCGGGGTCCGGGCCTTCGTAGTGATGGCCCGGCAGGCGGCTCTGCCAGTTGGGCGTGAGGAGCCGAAGAGAGTCCCAGCGTTCGTGGCGCCAGGAGTTCGCGACCTCGCCGCGCTCCAGGACGACGTGGTCGATCGACCTTTCGCCGAGGAAGTGGCTCGCGGCGAGGCCCGCGTGCCCCGCGCCGATGACGACGGTTGTGACGCGTTCGATGGTGGGACCCCTCAGGCGACGTCGACGGTGACGTCCGTGGGGTTCGTCAGAGCATCGAACACTGCGGAGCGCTTCTGGGACTGGGCCACCAGCGCTTCGATCTCCTGCCTGGAGGCGTCCGCGTCGATGGTGAACGTCACCTTGACGTCGGTGAAGCCGTTACGGACGTCGCTGTCGGCGCCGAGGATCCCGCGAATGTCGTGCTTGCCCTCGACCGTCGACTCGACCGAGCGGAGCTGGATGCCGCGGTTCTGCGCGACGGACGCCACGCCCGCCGTCAGGCAGGCCGCCAGGCCGACGAGGAGGTACTCGATCGGCGTGATGCCGTTGTCCTCGGCCGCGAAGACCGCGGGGTGGTCGGCTTCGAACACCGACTCGGTCTTGTGGCTCTGCTCCTGTCCGAGGCCGAAGAAGTCGCGGACCGTCGTGGTGCTGTGGACGCCGTCCTGCCACTTGGAGGAGGCCCGCCAGGTGAACTGGGCGGCCTCGGGAGCGCCCTTCAGCGCGTCGCGCGCCTCGAGCAGCGCCTGCACGTTGACTCCGTTGACGACCGTGGTCATGTTCGATGATGCCCTCTCGTCGGATTACTCACATTCCCGATGGGTTCGCTTGACAATACACCGACAGTAACGGGCACCATAGCCCCTGTGACGAAATCGGTTTCCACGCTCGCGGCCGGATCGGCCGGCACGGTCGAGACGCGGTACCTCGACCTGCCGGAGCCGGTGCGACTCGACTGCGGGCGGGAGCTGTACCCGGTTCGCGTGGCGTACGAGACCTACGGCGCCCTGTCCCCCCGGCGCGACAACGTCATCCTGGTGTGCCACGCGCTCAGCGGCGACGCCCACGCGGCGGGTCTCGCGAAGGCGCCGCCCGAGGAGAGCACGCGCGACGGGTTCGGGGCCGAGGATCGCGACGGCTCGGCCCGAAGGGGGCTCGGCTGGTGGGACGGGATGATCGGTCCCGGCAAGGCGTTCGACACCGACCGTTTCTTCGTCGTCTCCACGAACCTGCTCGGCGGATGCAGCGGGACGACGGGTCCGTCGTCCGTGGATCCGGCGACGGGCCGGCCGTACGGGCCGGACTTCCCCGTGATCACCGTCGCGGACATGGTGCGCACCCAGCGCGCGTTCCTCGACGCGCTCGACATCGAGCGGCTCGCGGCGGTGGCCGGCGGCTCGCTCGGCGGCATGCAGGCGTTGGAGTGGGCGATCCTGTTCCCCGACCAGGTCGACGCCGTCGTGGCGATCGCCAGCACGCACGCCCTCCAACCACAGGGCGTCGCCTGGAACGCGATCGCGCGTGAGGCGATCATGCGCGACCCGGCCTGGCAGGGCGGCCGGTACTACGGAACGGACCGCGCACCCGATGCCGGCATGGGCGTGGCGCGGATGGTCGGCCACGTCACGTACCTGTCCGCCTCGGCGCTGGGTGCCAAGTTCGGCCGGCGGCTGCAGGTCGCCGACGACATCCGCTACACGATCACCGACGCGGAGTTCTCGGTCGAAAGCTACCTGCGTCACCAGGCCGGATCGTTCGTCAAGCGCTTCGACGCCAACACCTACCTCTACACCTCACGGGCGCTGACCTATTTCGACCTCGCGCGCCAGTACGGCGGCGGATCGCTCGTGCGGGCGCTCGACGGCGTCTCGGCACGGACCCTGCTGATCGCGTTCAGCTCCGACTGGCTGTACCCGCCGTCCGCGTCGAGGGAGATCGAGGAGGCGCTTCGCGCTCTCGGCAAGCCGGTCGAGTTCCATGTGATCGACGCACCGTACGGCCACGACTGCTTCCTTCTGGAAGAAGCGCGGCAGACGCCCATCATCCGCCGATTCTTGAGTGATCACCGTCCGGCCGAAGGTGGGGCCGGATGACGTCCAGGAAGAGACCTTCGTGACCGACAACCCCTCCCGTACCGAAGAGGCCCGCGCGTTCGGGTTCGAGACACGGCAGCTGCACGCCGGGCAACGACCCGACCCGAACACGGGCGCGCGTGCGGTGCCGATCTTCCAGACGACCAGCTACGTGTTCGAAGATCCCGAGTCCGCGGCGGCGTACTTCAACCTGCAGGAGTACGGGAACACCTACTCCCGCATCATGAACCCGACCGTCGCGGCGTTCGAGGAACGCGTGGCCAACCTCGAGGGCGGCTGTGGCGCGGTGGCGTTCGCCAGTGGCATCGCCGCGCAGGCGGCCGCGCTCTTCACTCTGCTCCAGCCGGGCGACCACGTCGTCTCGTCGTCGGCGCTCTACGGCGGCACGGTGAACCAGCTCAAGCACCTGCTGCGCAAGATGAGCGTGGAGCTCACGTGGGTCGATCCCGACGATCCGGACGCCTGGCGGCACGCGGTCCGCCCGAACACGAAGGCGTTCTTCGGCGAGACCATCGGCAACCCCGCCGGGAACGTGCTCGACATCGAGACCGTGGCGGCCGTCGCGCACGAGCACGACCTGCCGCTGATCGTGGACAACACGTTCGCGACGCCGTACCTCTGCCGCCCGATCGAATGGGGTGCCGACATCGTGATCCACTCGGCGACAAAGTTCATCGGCGGTCACGGCACGAGCATCGGCGGCGTCGTCGTCGAGGCCGGCACGTTCGACTGGTCCAACGGCCGGTTCCCCGTGATCGCGGACCCGTCACCGGCCTACCACGGCCTGCGGTTCCACGAGACGTTCGGGACATACGGCTATCTGATGAAGCTCCGAGCCGAGACGCTGCGCGATCTCGGTGCGGCGCTCGCGCCGTTCAACGCCTTCCTGTTCCTGCAGGGACTCGAGACGCTGTCGCTGCGGATGGAACGCCATGTCGAGAACGCCCGGGCGGTCGCGGGGTTCCTGGAGTCACACGAGCTGGCGTCGAACGTGACGTATCCCGGCCTGCCGGCGAGCCGATACCGGCCGCTCGTGGACAAGTACCTGCCGAACGGCGCCGGCGCGGTCTTCTCGTTCGACTGCGCGGGCGGCCGGACCGGCGGGACGGCCCTCATCCGCGGCCTGACGCTCTGGTCTCACCTGGCGAACGTCGGCGATGCCAAGAGCCTGGTCATCCACCCCGCCAGCACGACGCACCGGCAGCTCGGCGACGACGAGCTACGCGCCGCCGGCGTCGGGCCGGGCACGGTGCGCCTGTCGGTCGGCACCGAATCCGTCGACGATCTGGTCTGGGACCTGGAGCAGGGTTTCACGCATGTCGCCGCGGCGACGGGAAAGAAGGGGGCGACGGCATGACCGAGCGAAGCGAGGGAAGCGACAAGCACAGCACCTTGGTCATGGGGTCGACGAAGGAGGGCTCATGACCGAGCTCGCGCGGTACCAGGACGCCTCGGCGATCCAGCGCGTCCTCCACACGGCCAGGACGATCGCCATCGTGGGGCTCTCGAGCAACGAGCTGCGGGCCAGCTACTTCGTCGGCTACTACCTCAAGCGGCACGGCTACCGCGTGATCCCCGTGAATCCCCGCGAGACGCGGATCCTCGGAGAGACGTGCCATGCGCGCCTGTCCGACGTTCCCGTGCCGGTGGACGTCGTGAACGTCTTCCGCGCGCCGGACGCACTGCCGGGGATCGCGCGGGAGGCCGTGGCGATCGGCGCCGGCACCCTCTGGTGCCAGTTCGGTGTGGTCAACGAGGAGGGCGCGCGGATCGCGGAGGACGGCGGCGTGACCGTGATCATGGACCGCTGTCTCAAGATCGAGCACGCACGCTACGTGGGCCGGATGCACTGGCTCGGCTTCAACACGCAGCGCATCACGTCGGTCCGTGCCGGGATCCAGTAGCCCTCGATGACGGGGCCCGAGCCCGCACCGCGCCGACGCCCGAGACGAACGATCAGCCGCACCGGGCAACCCGGCTCACGACAGCGCCCCCACGAAGTTCCGCACGAACCGGGCCGTGTCCACCGAGGTCAGCACTCGGGTGTCGGGCGCCTTCTCGTACTGGAACGCGGGCGGCAGCCCGTCGCTGGTGCGCATCAGCCGAGCCCGGGACAGGAACCCGTCGCCGACCACGTTGACCGGACCGTCGATCCATCCGGTCACGAGACCCGGGTCCAGCAACACTCCGGCGGCAAGCGGGTCGTGCAGCGGGATGATCCGCCGCCCCCACTCGTTCTGGTAGAAGTCCAGGTAGGAATCAAGGATCTCCACGGCGAACCGGGCGACCGGGGGTATCGACCGCGCGCAGTGCCCCGATGGCCTGCTCGTCCAGGATCGTGCTCGCGGTGACGTTCACCCCGACGCTGACCAGGAGGTTGCGTGGCGCGGCGAACACCAGCCGGGCCGCGGCCGGGTCGTTGTTGATGTTGGCGTCGATCATGCGCAGCACACCGGGTTCGGCGTACGGCCCCGAGCCGCCCATGAGCACGACCGAGCGGTACTTCAGCAGCAGGTCCGGGTCGATCCGCAACGCGAGCCCGAGGTTGGTCAGCGGACCGAGCGCGAGCAGGTCCAGTTCGCCGGGGGCCTCATCGGCCAGCTCGACCAGCAGCTCGGCCGACGACTCGGCGGCCAGGTCCGGGGTGGGCCGCAGGTAGCCGCGGTCGCCGAGCCCGTCCTTGCCGTGCACGTAGGAGGCGATGTGCGGACTGCCCTCCAGGGGCCCGGCCGCGCCCAGCGCGATCGGCACGTCCAGGTCGAGCAGCCGGGTCACGTAGCCGATGTTGCGCACCGAGTCGTCGACGACGCAGTTCCCGAACACCGACGTGATCGCCACGATCTCCGCGTCCGGGCGGGCCGCGAGATACAGCAGCGTGTGGGCATCGTCGATGCCGGTATCGGTGTCGACGACCACCCGGCGTACCGGGCTCACCCGTGCCCGCTCGGAAAGATTCAACGCTTCGGAGGTCATACGGCACGTTCCTTTCTGTGCCTTCGGGAGATGACGCGGGCCAGGACCAGCACCGCGAGCGTGATGAGGTAGGGGGCGGCGTCAGCGGCCTGCTGCGGCAGTCCGGCGCCTTGCAGCCGGAATCCCAGCGCCTCGGCGACGCCGAACAGCAGGCAGGCGCCGAGCAGCCGATACGGGCGGGTCCCGGCGAGCATGACGGCGACCACCGCCACCCAGCCGCGGCCGGCGCTCATGCCCTCGCTGAACAGCGTCACGTTGCCGAGCGAGAGCTGCGCGCCGCCGAGCCCGCACAGGGCCCCGGCGATCAGGACGGCGGCGTGGCGGTACCCGGCGACCTTCAGGCCGAGTGAGCGCGCCGCCTCGGGCTGCCCGCCGAGCGCCCGCAGCCGCAGCCCCGAGCGGGTCCGGCCGAGCCAGAACGCGACCGCTGCGACGAGGAGGAAGGCCACCGGCACCAGCACCGACTGCGACGTGTGCGGTAGGTCCGGCAGCCCTCTCAGATCGGGCGAGGAGTAGGTGCCGCCGAGGCCGAGGATCCGGCGCATGAGGAAAGAGGTCAGCCCGAGCGCCAGCAGGTTGGTGCCGACGGCGACCACGATCGGATCGGCGCTCAGCGACACCGCGGGCACCGACAACAGCGCGGCGAACAGCACGGTCGTCAGGACGGCGGCCAGCACCCCGAACCAGGCGTTGCCGGTCTCATGGCTGACCACCACGGCGGTGAAGGCGCCGCACAACAGCTGGCCCTCCAGCGCGATGTTGAACACCCCGGCCGCCGCGCACAGCAGCCCGCCGAGCGCGGCGAACAGCACCGGCGCGGTCGCGGTGATGACCGAGGCGGCGAAGACCATGGTCATGACCGCCTCAGCCTCCTGGCGGTGGCCAGGACGGCGACGATCACGATGATCAGCCCTTCTAGCACCTGGGTGAGCTGGCTCGGCACGCCTGCGTCACGTTCCATGCCCTCGCCGCCCACCTGCAGCACGGTCAGCAGCGCCGCGGTGACCGGCACCGCGCGCGGCCGCCCGGCGGCCAGCAGCACGGCGGCCACCCCCGTGAAGGTGTAGCCGGGCGAGGTGAGCGCCCCATCGACGTAGCGGTACGGCTGCGCGAGCACGATCAGTGCCCCGCTCAGCCCGGCCAGCGCCCCGCCGGCCGCCAGCGATGACGTCGCCAGCCGCGCGACCGGCAGCCCGCCGTAGCGCGCGAACTCCCGGCCGGCCCCGAGCACCCGCAACTCGTACCCGAGCACCGTCCCGCCGTCCACCCACAGCCAGCCCAGCGTGACCAGCAGGATGATCGGCAGCCCGGCCGTGACGTACTCCGATCCACCCAGCGCGGTCAGCTGCGCCCGCCCCGGCAGCAGCGGCGTCTCGGCGATCCCGGTGCCCTTCTCGGCCAGCGGGAACCGCACGAGGTAGGAGGCGAGCGCCGTCGCGGGCGTGCTGATCAACAGCGTGGTGACGATCGCCGGCAGCCCCAGCCGGGTGGCGAGCGGCCCGGAGATCCCGGCGGTGAGCGCCCCCGAGAGGAGCGCCGCGATGAGCGCCCCGGCGACGGCGAGCACGCCCGGCAACGGCACCTTCAGCGCCACCACGGCGGCCGCGATTCCGCCGAGCGCCAGCTGCCCATCGCCCCCCAGGTTGAACTCTCCGGCCCGGAACGGAATCGCGAACGCCAGCGCCATCCCCAGCGTCGGCACGAAAGAGGCGATCGTGTACGGCAGGTTCCCGTCGCCGATCGCCCCGTTGACCAGCGCGGGATAGGCCTTCCCCGGCGACACCCCGGCCACCGCCATGACCAGCGCCCCGAGCAGGATCGCCGCGGTCACCGCCAGTACCGGCGGCGCCAGCACCACACGTCGCGAGACGGGAGGACGCCCGCCGGTGTCCGGGCCGGCGGCACGTTCGGGGGGTGCGCCGGACGACCGGCCGGTGGCGGCCGGGGCGTGGGGGTCGCTCATACGGCTACTCCGGTCATGGCGGCGCCAAGGGCGGTTTCGGTGGCCTCGGCGGCGGTGAACTCGGCGGCCAGGCGGCCCTCGAAGAGGATCAGGATGCGATCGGCCAGGGCACGGACCTCCGACAGTTCGCTGGAGATCAGCAGGACGGCCTGGCCGCTCTCCCGCGCTCCGGCGATCAGGGCGTGGATCTGCTCCTGGGCGCCGACGTCCACGCCTTGGGTCGGCTCCTCGACGATGACGACAGGGGTCCGGCGGGCCAGTTCACGGGCCAGCACGGCCTTCTGCGCGTTGCCGCCGGACAGCGTGGCGAGCGGGGCGCCGGCCGAGGGTGCCCGGATGCCGAAGCGGGTCACCAGGTCGGCCACGCGGGCGGCCACCGCGCGGGTGCGCCGGCGGCCGAGACGGCCCCGCAGCTCCGGGGTGCGGTGGTCGCCCATGACGAGGTTACGGGCCAGTGACAGGGCGGGCGCGGTCGCTCGGCCATCGCGGTCGTCCGGGACGTACGCCAGGCCGAGGCGGCGGCGGGCGGCCACATCAGCGGCCGTGATGTCGGTGCCGAGCAGTTCGACCGTGCCGGTCGCCGGGCCCATGCCGGTGAGCGCGTCCACCAGGGGACGCTGGCCGCTGCCCGCGACCCCGGCGATGCCGACGATCTCGCCGGGCCGGACGCCGAACGTGACGGCGCCGTCCTCGGCGTTCCCTGTCCGCACCCCACGGGCCTCCAGGGCGTACGGCGACGTCAGCCGCTCGCGGGGGCGCGGTGGTGCGGGAGCGAGATTCCGGCCGATCATCGCGTGGACGAGTTCGGTCGCGGACGTCTCGGCCGTGGCGAAACGGCCGGTCACCCGGCCGTCGCGCAGCACCGTCACCCGATCGCTGCTCTCCAGGACCTCGCCCAGCTTGTGGGTGATGAGCAGGATCGAGGTGCCCGACTCGGCCAGCGTGCGCAGCACCTCGAACAGCCGGGTGGCCTGCGACGGCGTGAGCACCGAGGTGGGCTCGTCGAGGATGAGGATCTCCGCTCGGCGGTGCAGGGCCTTGAGCAGTTCCACGCGCTGGCGCAGTCCGACCGGGAGGCTTCCGGCCGCCGCCGAGGCGTCGACGGGCAGCCCGTACCGCTCGGCGAGTTCGGTGACCCGTCGTGCCGCCGAAACCCGGTCGAGCAGGCCGCGGCGGGTGACCGGTTCGGCGCCGAGGACCACGTTCTCCGCCACGGTCAGCTCGGGGAACAGCCGGACCCGCTGGTGCACCATGCCGAGCCCGGCGGCGATGGCGTCGGCGGGCGAGCGGAACCGGACCGGCCGGCCGTCCCGCAGCACGGTGCCGGCGTCCGGCCGGTGCAGCCCGTACAGGATCGACACCAACGTGGACTTTCCGGCGCCGTTCTCGCCGACCACGGCGTGAATCTCTCCGCGTGCCACGGTCAGGTCCACGCCGTCGTTGGCCAGGACCTGGCCGAACCGTTTGGTGATGCCGGACAGCTCGGCGGCGGGCGTCATCAGGAGCCGGAGACCGGGTCGGCGACCTTGACCTTGCCGGCCACGATGTCGGCGCGGACCTGCTTGACCTTGGCCACCACGGCCGGTTCCGAGGCCACGGTGCAGCCAGAGGAGGCCAGGTCGGGGTCGAGCGCGGTCACCCCGACCCCGTTCTCGGCCAGGCCGTAGATCTTGTAACCGCCGGCCTTGCCCGCGGCGACATCCTTGATCGCGTTGTACTCGGCGACGTCGACGTGCTTGAGCACGTTGTCGATGACGTTGCCCGGGCTGAGCTTGCACTGGTCGACGTCCACGCCGAAGGACTTGAAGCCGCCGGCCGCGGCGGCCTGGAAGACACCCGGGTTACCCCCGGAGGCGGCGGCCTCGATGATGTCGGCGCCCTTGGTGGCCGACAGTGTCTGAGCCTGTGCCTTGGCCCGGGCCGGGTCGCTGTACGGGTTGCTGCCGCCGACGTACAGCGGCGTCCCGGTGGTCTGGGGGGCCACGGACCTGGCGCCGGAGAAGAACGGGTCGATCCAGCGGTGGATGAAGGGAGAGTCGAGCGCGGCGACCACGCCGAGCTTGTGGTTCTTGCTCAGCTGACCGGCCTCGACCCCGGCGAGGTAGGCCGCCTCGTACTCCTTGAATGCCACGCACGTCAGATTGGCGGCCTGCTTCTTCGGGCAGGAGTCGACCTCGAGGAACTGCTGGGAGGGGTGCTGGGCCGGGACGGTGCCGAGAACGTCGTCGAAGGAGTACGTCACCCCGATGATGACGGTGGGCTTGGCCCGGACCGCGGCGTCCACGTTCTGCGCGATGCTCGTCGGGTCGTGGCTCTCGTAGAGCTTGAAGCTCGCTCCGAGTTCCTGCGCGGCCTTCTTGCCGCCGGCGACGCTGAGCTGCAGAAAGCTGTCGGTGCCCACCGGCGTGGGCGTGATCAGGACGACCGACTTGCCGGAGCCCTCGCTGGAGGAACCGGACGTGCTCGAGCCGCCGCAGGCGGTCAGCAGGAGGGGAAGTGTGGCGGCCGCGACGAGGGCTTTGCGCATGGTTCTGTCGGTCCTTGCTCGAGAGGTGTGCGACAGACCATACCAAAACAGTAGGAAAACTGGACAATGTGCTCGCATGTCGTCTACGGTCCGGCGGGACCGATCTCTGCCGAGCCAGGAGTACGACGATGAAAACGCGATCGATCGCGATGGTGCTGGGGCTGACCGTGGCGGCCGGCACGGCGGCGGTGGCTCCGGCCGACGCGGCCACCGGTTCGCGGGCCGAGTTCTTCGCCACCAACGAGACGTCCGGGAGCTTCGACCCGAACGACCCGGCACTGAAGACCCACCTGACCGCGTTCGCCCGCCAGGCCGAAAGAATCATCCGGAGGAACGGCGGCCGCACCCACGGCTCGACGCTTCTCAACGGGACGTTCTGGTACTCCAGCATGCAGAAGGCCGACTACGAACGCTCTCGGGAGTTCCACGTCGATGGCGTGACCTCCACCAAGATCCACAACATCGCGCACGTGCTGGCCCAGACGTATCACCAGCAGTCCGTGCTGACCTTCCAGTATCTGCCCCGCGGGTCGAAGAGGGTCAACGCCGTCCAGGTCCAGGTACGCGGTGTGTCGCTCCAGAAACTGCACGACGTGATCCAGTCCGACCCGGAGCTGGGCGAGAAGCTGGGCGGCGGCTCGGTGACGCTCGGCGGCCGGCTGATCGAGCTGGGCGCCGTCTCCGACCTCCCGCTGATCAAGCAGCTCGTCGCGGAGGTCGGCGCCGACTGGGCGGAGGCGAAGGTGACCTACGGGGCCTGGGAGTTCGTCGGCTGACGGAACACCCGTGGAGGTCGCCGGCCGCGGACGCGCCGACCCGGTCGTGGACGGAGCCGATCCCGTCCACGACCCGGCCGGTCAGCTGCGTGAGGCCCTCCGCGCCACGATGGAGTCGAAGTCGGGGATCCGCTCGGCGACCGGGTTGCCGGTGAACCTGCCGACCCAGCCGTCGTCGTCGTGGAAGAACCGGATCGCCGTGAACGCGGGTTCCGTGCCCATGTCGAACCAGTGAGTCGTGTCCCGCGGGACGGTCAGCAGGTCGCCCGCCTCGCACAGGACGGCGTAGACCCGGCCGTCGACGTGCAGGTAGAAGATGCCGGACCCGCTGACGAAGTAACGGACCTCGTCGTCGTCGTGCGTGTGCTCGGACAGGAACCTCTCCCGCGCCGCGCGCGCCTTCTCCGGCCATTCGGGGCTGCCGTCCGGGTGCAGCCGTGCGACGTCGACGAAGGTATAGCCCTCCTCCGCGACGACGCGGTCGACCTGCTCGCGGTAGGCGTCGAGGATCTCCTCCTGCGAGCCGCCGTGCTCCTCGATCACGTTCCACTGCCGCAGGACGACGTCGAGTTCCTTCAGGACCGCGGCGATCTCCCCGGTGTCCTCCGTCTCGAGCACCGTCTCGGGGTGCTCCCCGTCGGTGTACACGCTCAGATACGTCATGAGCCGATCCTCCTCCAGTCCAAGGCAGATAACCAGACTAACTCAGTCTGGAAAGTGGACAAGCTCGCCAACCTGGGGTTACGCTGCCGCCGTGATCCCGCGACGGCTTCTCGTGGGGCGTCGCCACATCGATCTGATGAGAGTGGCCGGCGCCTCCTGTTGACCGGGCCGCTCCCGGCCTGGAATCCCGGCCCTCTTCCCTGACGGTGCCGCGCTCCCCTGCTCTGGCACATCTCCCGCTCCGAGCGACCTCCCGCTCCGCCCGCGCGCCGCGGTCTCGCGGCCCCACCGTACGAATGATGAGATCAACATGCGCACGACCATCGTCGCCGTCGCCGCCGGCCTTCTCGCGGTGACCGCGCTCTCCGGCTGCTCGCAGAACTCCCCCGATACGCGGGCCGCCGGGGCGCCGACCGAAACCGGCACGCACCGGCCGACCGAGAAGGTCCCTGAGAAGTTCGCCAAGGGCGGGGTGCACATCGCCCTGGTCCGCCAGTTGTCCTCCGGCGACTACTTCGAGCAGTGGCTGGCCGGAGCGCAGGCCGAGGCGAAGGCCCTGAACGTGACCTTGGACCTGTCCAGCGGCGACAACAACAACGACAAGCAGGCCCTGAACCTGCAGCAGGCGGTCGGCAACAAGGCCGACGCCATCATCGTCGACCACGGCTTCGCGCAGACCATCCAGCCCGCGATCAAGAAGGCGGTGGACGCCGGCGTCCCGGTCGTCGCCTTCGACGTCGACCCGGGCACTCCCAAGGCCGTGACGCTCGACCAGGACGACCATCAGATCGCGTCGCAGTCGCTGAGCGTGCTGAAGCAGGACACCGGCGGCAAGGCCAAGGTCATCTACGTGTACGTCGCCGGGTTCGCACCGCTGGACCGCCGCAACGAGACCTGGACGCAGTTCAAGAAGGACAACCCCGGTATCTCGCAGGTCGCCAAGATCGGTGTCGTCAACAGCTCCACCGCCTCGGCCGTCGCCGACCAGGCGAAGGCCGCGCTCCAGGCGCATCCCGACGTCACCGCGATCTTCGCTCCGTACGACGAGTTCGCCAAGGGCGCCACGCTCGCCGTGAACGAGCTCGGGCTGCAGGACAAGGTCAAGGTGTACGGCGCCGACGTCTCCACCGCCGACATCGGCGTCATCACCGCGGTGAAGAGCCCGTGGGTGGCCACGTCCGCGACCGACCCCGCCAACGTCGGCCGTGTCGCCGTACGGGCCGCGGCGCTGCGCGTCGCGGGACGGCAGGTCCCTGGGGCGTTGAAGGTGCCGCCGACGCTGATCACCCAGCAGGCGCTGCGCGACCATGGCATCACCAACGTCCAGCGGCTCGCCGGTGCCTTCCCCGCGCTGGAGACCCCGGACGTGGCGCCCGTGCCATGGGCGTGAGACCGGTCGTCTCGGTCTGCGGGCTGGCGAAGCGGTACGGCGCCACCTGGGCGCTGCGCGACGTCGACCTGGAGATCGCGCCCGGCGAGGTGCTCGGTCTCATCGGCACCAACGGCGCGGGGAAGTCCACCCTCATCAAGATCCTCTCCGGCGTGACCCGCCCGACGGGCGGCGAGATCCGCATCGACGGGACGCTCGTCGACCTGCCCGACCCGCTCCGCGCCCAGGAGGCCGGTCTGCAGACCGTCCACCAGGACATCGACGCCGGAGTCGTGTCCGGCGCCGATGTCGCCGAGAACCTGACGCTCGACGCCCTGGTGCCGGGCCGGTCCGGCGTGTTCGTCACCCGAGGCCGTACCCGCGTGGCCGCCCGCGCCATCGCGGAGGCCGCACGCCTCGACGTGCCACTGGACGCGCCCGTCGAGTCGCTGCCCGCCGGGGCCCGCCAGCACATCGTCATCGCGCGAGTGCTGTCCCGCCGGCCCCGGGTGCTCATCCTCGACGAGCCGACGTCCGCACTGTCGGCCGCCGAGATCCGTGTGCTGGTCTCGATGGTGCGCCGACTGGCGGCCGAGGGCGTGGCCGTCCTTTACGTCTCTCACCGGCTGAGCGAGATCAAGGAGTTGTGCGACCGCGTCGCCGTGCTGCGCGACGGCGCGATACGCCGCGTCTTCGCGCGGCCGGTCGAGGGACATCGGCTGGTCGAGGCGATGCTGGGCGGGGAGGTCGGCGCCCTGACGCACGAGGTGCGCGAAGGCGGCGAACCGGTGCTGCGGGCGACCGGCCTGCGCACTCGTCCGGGCGTCGAGCCCCTCGATCTGACGGTCCGCGCCGGCGAGGTCGTCGGCGTCACCGGACTCGTCGGCTCCGGCAAGACCGAACTCCTCGAGCAGTTGTACGGCGCCCGGCCACTGGTCTCCGGAACACTCGACCTCGACGGGCGCCCGTACCGGCCCCGCGATCCGGGTGCCGCGGCGGCCGCCGGTGTCGCGTTCGTCGCCGAGGAGCGGGAAGCTCAGGCGGTGCTGCCCGGCTGGTCCGTGCGCGCACACGTCACACTCCCCCGGCTCCGCGACCACAGCCGGATCGGCCTGCTGTCCCGCCGGTCGGAGTCGGCGGCGGCCCGGCGGGTCATCGAGGCGTTCGGGGTGCGCGGGCCCGGGCCGGAGGCCGAGATCGGCGCACTCTCCGGCGGCAACCAGCAGAAGGTCGTCGTCGGCCGCTGGCTGGAGGGCCGGTGCCGGCTGGTCCTGCTGGACGAGCCCTTCCGCGGCGTGGACGTCGGTGCCCGCGCCGACATCGCCCGGCGGATACGGGAACGGGCCGGCGCGCTCGGCGTGGTGATCGCCTCGTCCGATCCGCAGGAGGTCCTGCAGGTGGCCGACCGGGTCATCGTGCTGCACGACGGCGTACGAACCGGGGAGGTGAGCGCAGCGGACGCGTCGGCCGAGCGCCTGGCCACGCTCATGGCGGGCGGCGCCGATGAAGGAGGAGACACGTGACCCTTACCACCGACACTCGCCAGGCCACGCCCGCACCCGCCCCGGCGGCCACGCGCCTCGCCACGGCCGGCTACCGGTACGGCCTGCTCGTGGTGCTGGTCGCGGTCACGGTGTTCTTCGGCACGGCCCGATCGTCGTTCGCCACGTACGACAACCTGCTCATCGTCCTGCAGTCGGTGGCGATCGTGGCCATCGTCGCCCTCGGGGTGACCGTCTCGATGACCGCGGGAGGCTTCGACCTGTCCGTGGGCGCGAACGTGAGCTTCGTCGTCATGGTCACCGCCCTCGCGATGGTGCGGTTCGACCTGACCGGCGCGACCGCCATCGTGATCGGCCTGCTCGCCGGGCTTCTGGTCGCGGGCGTCAACGCGCTCCTCGTGGTGGTGGCCGGAGTGCCCGACCTGATCGCCACGCTCGGCACCATGTTCCTGTTCCAGGGCCTGGCCCTGATCATCACCTCCGGCCAGTCGGTGTCCGCCGGGATGACGATCGGCGGCGGAGCCGCGCCCGGACGGTACACCGCGGGCTTCACCTGGTTCGGCTCCGGGACGGTGGCGTCCGTCCCCGTGCCCGTCGTCGCCATGGTGATCCTGGCGATCGCCGCGTACGTCTTCCTGAACAACACCCGCTGGGGCAGGGCGCTGTACGCCATCGGCGGCAACGCCCAGGCCGCCCGGCTCGCCGGGATCCGCGTCGGCCGGTACCGCGCACTCGCCTACGCCGTGTCCGGGCTGTGCGCCGCCGTCGGCGGCATCCTCCTGTCCGCGCGGCTGGGCCGCGGCGACGTCGGAGCCGGCGACCCGTACCTGATGCAGGCCGTCGCCGCCGCGCTCATCGGGTTCGCCGTGCTCGGCGCCAACCGGCCCAACGTCGTCGGCACCGCCGTCGGCGCGCTGTTCATCGGCGTGGTCATCAACGGGCTGACCATGCTGAACGCCCCCTACTACACGCAGACCTTCGTCCAAGGCGCGCTACTCGTCGTCTCCCTCGTCACCAGCTTCACCCTCACCCCAGGACGTCGCCGATGAACGACTACGAGATCCTCGACGCCCATGCCGTGCCGGCCTACATCGCCGGTCGGCCGGCCATCGCGAAACGGATCGACCCCGACCGCATCACCGCCGTCCGCGAGGTCGGCGACGGCAACATGAACCTCGTGTTCGTCGTCGAGGCGGACGGCCAGGAGGGCCTCGTCCTCAAACAGTCCCTGCCGTACGTCCGGATCGCCCCGACCTGGCCGGTCACCCCCGACCGCAACGGATTCGAGGCGAACGCCCTGGCCGCGCACGGCTCGATGGCGCCCGAGTACGTCCCCGCCCTGTACGACGCGGACGAGGACCGGCACGTCATCGCGGTGGAGGACCTGTCCGACCACCGGGTCTGGCGCGGCGCGCTCATCGACGGCCTGCGCCACGAAGGCGCGGCGGCCGACCTGGGCCGGTACGTCGCGCGGGTCGCGTTCGGGACATCGGTATTCGGCCTGGACCCGGACGACCAGAAGGCCGCGCTCGCCCGCGCCGTCAACCCGGAGCTGTGCCGGATCACCGAGGACCTGGTCTTCACCGAGCCGTACATCCGGCACGAGCACAACAGCGTGCTGCCCGCCAACGAGGCCGACGTCGCCGCGTACGCCGGCGACCCGGAGGTCCGCGCGGCGATCGGCGTCGCCAAGCTGGCCTTCATGACGCACGCCGAGGCACTGATCCACGGCGACCTCCACACCGGATCCGTCCTGGTCCGCGCCGCGACCGGCACCACTCCGCGATCGACCAGGGCGTTCGACGCGGAGTTCGCGTTCTACGGGCCGGTCGGCTTCGACCTGGGGGCGCTGTGGGGCAACTTCGTGCTCGCCGCCGCCCGCGCGACGATCCTCGGGGCGGCGGACCACGCGGCGTGGGTGCTGCGGCAGGCGACCGTGGCCTGGGACGCCTTCGAGGCGGAGTTCCGGACGCTGTGGCCGGGCCGCGTCGATCCGCGGGTCTTCGGGGACGCGGTGCTCGACCGCTTCCTCGGCACGGTCCGCGCGGACGCCGCCGGATTCGGCGGAGCGAAGGCGGCGCGGCGCGTCATCGGGTTCTCGAAGGTGGCCGACATCGAGACTCTGCCGGAGGCCGAACGGTCGGTGGCCGTGCGCGGCGTTCTCAGGTCCGCACGGCTTCTCCTCGTGGACGGCCCGCGTCTCACGGACGTACGGCGCCTGTTCGACGAAGTCGGCGACGTCCTGGCCACGACGGCCTGATCATCGGACCGGCCGCCGGCGGCCGTTCCGCCGGCGGCCCGCCCCGGTCAGCGCGCGGTGGCGACGGCGTAGCCGAGGAGCCAGTCGAGGCACTCGGTGACGTGGCGGGCGCGGGTCAGGTCCGGGCCCCACGCGTACAGGCCGTGTGAGGCGACGATGACCGCCGGAGTGCCCGGCTCGTACGCGTCCTCGAACCGATCGCCGAGCTCGGCCATGTCCTGGCTGTTGGGGATCACCGGGACGACGACCTCGTCGTCATGGGCCCGGCGCCCGATCCCCTTGAGCATCTCTAGGTTGCGCAGCCGGACGCCCTCCGGCCAGTGGTGCCCGGCGACGACCGCGTTCAGGGAGTGCACGTGGACGACGGCGTCCGCGCCGGTGACCGCCGCCACGCGCGCGTGCAGCCCCGACTCCGCGGACGGCCGTAGCGACGCCAGGCCCTCGACGGCGACCGATGCGCCGGCGCCGTCGACCACCGCGATGTCGGAGGCGCGCAGTTCGCCCTTGTCGAGGCCGCTCGCGGTGACGGCGAGCCGCAGCGGGTCGCGGCTCACGACCTCGGACAGATTGCCGGACGTTCCGCGCATCCAGCCGAGCCCGGCGAAGCGTGCCGACTCCGCCGCCAGCCGGTCCCCGGCCACCAGGACGTCTGCGAGCGCGAGTGTTTCGGTGAAAGTCATGAGTGGTCCTTGAGACGGTCGAAGGAGTCGATCACGGGATGGGGGCCGAAGTCGGCTCTGGCGTTCGGTTCGCCGGGGCGGGCGACGCCGATGGTCCGCCAGCCCGCGGCCTCGGCCGCGTCCAGCTCGGCGGGCACGTCGGACAGGAAGAGCACCCGCGCCGGCTCGGAGCCGAGCGCCTCGGCGATGCGCCGGTAGGAGGACTCCTCGCGCTTCGGCCCCGCGTTCACGGTGTCGAAGTACGCCTCGACGTACGCGGACAGGTCACCGGCGTCGCCGTGCCGGAACCACGGGCGCTGACTCGCCACCGAACCGGAGGAGAACACCGCGACGCCGGTCCCCTCGGCCCGCCATCGCTTCAGGGCCGGCGGTACATCGGCGAAGAAGTGGGAGGTGAGCTCGCCGGCCGCGAAACCGGCCGCCCAGATCTGCCCCTGCAGGGTCTTCAGCGGCGTCGCCTTGACGTCCTCGTCCATCCAGCGATGCAGCACGGCGACGACCTCCGGCGTCGTGGCGGCGCCGGTCTCCGCCCGGATGTCGTCCAACGCCGCCCGCACCTTCGGATCGGCCGCGTGGTCCTCGATCCAGGTGCCCAGGCGCGGGCGTGCGTAGTCGTACAGGCCCTTGTGGACGGCCTCGGTGGCGCTCGTCGTGCCCTCGATGTCCAGCACGATCCAGGCGGTCGTCATCGAACCGTCCTCTCCTCCCGCGACCGGCGGTCCCGAACCGCCGCGAAATGGTCGGCGATCGAGGCGGGCTCGAAGACGCCGTTCTCGGTGACGACACGGGTGACCAGCCGTGGCGGTGTGGCGTCGAACGCCGGGTAGTAGCCGCGCGTGCCGGTGGCCGCGGTCCGGGTACCGAGGACGTGCAGCACGTCGGCGCCGTCGCGGTGCTCGATGGCGACGTCCTCGACGCGCGGCGCCTGCGGATCGGGGGCCTGCACCAGCGCGTAGAAGGGCACGCCGTACTCCCGCGCGGCCAGCGCGACGGCGAGCGTGCCCACCTTGTTGACCACGTGTCCGTCGAGGGTGACCCGGTCCGCCGCGGTCAGGGCGACGTCCGCCAGACCGTCGGCGAGCGCGGCCGGCACCATGCCGTCGGTGATCACCGTCGGCTCGTAGCCGTACTCCACCAGCGTGGTCGCGGTCAGCCGCGCGCCCTGAAGGTACGGCCGGGTCTCGGTGCACACGAACTCCAGGCGCTTGCCCGCGCGCTGCGCCGCCTCGACCGTCGCCATCAGGTAGAAATCGGCCCAGCAGTGGGTGAGCACCCTCGCGCCGTCGGGCAGCAGGGTCGCCGCGTGCGCGCCGAGCGCGGCGCTGCGGGCCCGGTAGTCGTCGTCGACGGCCGCCGCGCTCTCGATGACCGCGACGGCGAGTTCATCCCCGGGGGCACCGGCCGACGGTCCGTCGACGGTGGCGCCGAGAATCGCGCGGACCGCGTCACGGATGGCGTTGTTGGTCGGACGGGTGGCGATCAGCCGCCGGCCCGCCTCCCGCAGCCGCCGATCGGCGGCCTCAGGCGCCAGACGTTCCACCTCGCGTGCGGCCAGGACCATGCCGGCGGTCGTCGCGAAGAGCGGGCCGGAGCTTTGCGTGACCATGTCCTCGATCGCCACGGCGACGTCCTCCACCGAAACGCACCGGACCCATCGCCGCTCGAACGGAAAGACCCGCCTGTCGAGGATCTCGACGCCCGCCTCGGTGATCCGCACCGAGTCCGCGAGCGTCGGCCCGGATCGCCTCTCCCCCGCCGGACCCATCAGCCGTACACCCCGGTCACCTTCGGTTTCACGAGGTGAGAGTCTATTTCCTACTTACCCAATAGGCAAAGTACAGTCCTCGCCGTGCCACTTCACCAGATGCCTGCCGCGGAATTCCCCGTCTCTGTCGACCTGGTCCACCGGTTGCTGGTCGATCAGCACCCGGATATCGCCGGTCTCGGCATCGAGGTGCTGGCCAACGGGTGGGACAACATGGTCTGCAGGCTCGGCGACGCGTACCTCGCCCGGCTGCCCAGACGGGCCCTGGCCGCGGAACTCGTCGCGCATGAACAGCAGTGGCTGCCGGTCCTTGCCGCCGACCTTCCGCTGCCGGTTCCGGCGCCGGTGCGGGTGGGGCGGCCCGCCTGCGGTTACCCGTGGTCATGGAGCGTGGTGCCCTTTCTCCCCGGCGAGATCGCCGCTCGAACACCGCCGGAGGACCTCCAGTCGGCGGCGCGCGTCCTCGGCGAATTCCTGGCGGCGTTGCACGCCCCGGCTCCACCGGACGCCCCCGCCCACACCTCTCGCGGCGTCGCACTCGAAAGGCGTGCCGAACGGGTCGTGCAGCAGCTGAGCCGGTTGGACGGCGACGCCGACGGCGACCGCGACGCCGCACTGCGAGTGTGGGAGACCGCCGCGAACGCACCTCAATGGGATGGTCCGCCGTTGTGGCTGCACGCGGACCTGCATCCCGCCAACATCCTGGTCGACCGGGGCCGGATCGGCGCCGTGATCGACTTCGGCGACATCACCTCCGGAGACCCGGCCACCGACCTGGCCGTGGCGTGGATGCTGTTTCCCGCCGAGCAGCGCGCGGTCTTCCGGCAGGCGTACGGCCGGGCGGATGACCACACGTGGGCGCGGGCGCGCGGGTGGGCGCTCGCCTTGTCACTGGTGTTCTTGACGCACTCGGCCGACAATCCGCTGATGGCCGGGATCGGGCGGCGCACCTTTCGCGCCGTTCTCGGATAGACCACCCGAGCCCTCGCATGCCGACCGGACCGGCGGCGAGGTTCCGGGAACCGAGCCGACGGCTCACCGCAATGGATACCAAAAGGGGTCTAATTTGGTAGCGTAAGACGTCATGCGAATCTCGGCGCGAGCGGACTATGCGATCCGGGCGCTCTTGGAGCTGGCCGCCGACACCGGCCGGCCGCTCACCTGCGAGGCGATCGCCCAGTCCCAGGGCATCCCGCACCGGTTCCTCAAGGCGGTCTTCCGTGACCTGCGGCAGGCCGAACTGGTGCGTAGCCAGCGCGGCTGCGAGGGCGGCTACTGGCTGAGTCGCGACGCGGCATCGATCTCGCTGGCGGCCATCGTCGCCGCGGTCGACGGTCAGCTGATGACCGTGCACGGGGAGAGCCTCGGCGACCAGAGTTACCCGGGGCCGGCCGCCCGGCTGTCGGAACTGTGGGCCGGAGTGCGGAAACGGTTCGAGGACATCCTGGCCGGCGTGAGCCTGGCCGACCTGCTGGCGGACGACCCACCCGAGCCGGCCGTGTCGTTGCTGCGCGACGCGGCCCTCAGCGCGTGACGGCGCGACGAACCGATGGGAGTTTCCTGATGGCGGACGAGTGGCACGGCGAGCTGCGGCACATCCGTGGCGCGCAGCTGACCGGGGACACCGGTCAGACCACGGGCATGACCCGGCTGGAGGCGATCTCCGGCAAGACGGTCGGCTCGTCGAAGCTCTGGACGGGCAAGACCCTGGTGGCGCCCGCCACCAGCTCCGGTGACCATCATCACGGCGACACGGAGACCTCGATCTACGTCGTGTCCGGTAACCCGGTGTTCGTCTTCGCCGACGGTGACACCGAGGTACGCCTGGAGACCGAGCCCGGCGACTTCATCTTCGTCCCGCCGTACGCTCCGCACCGCGAGGAGAACCCCGGCGACACCGAGGCGGTCGTCGTCATCTCGCGCAGCAGCCAGGAGGGCGTCGTGGTGAACCTGCCCAGTCTGTGGTCGCCGGTCGACCGGTCATGACCGTGGACGGCCCGCTGACCGTCGTGGAGTTCACCGACCCCGCATGCCCGTGGGCCTGGGGGTCGAAACCGAAGTTCCGCTGGCTCCGCGCGGCGCTGGACGGCGCGGCCGCCTGGCGTCGCGTCTACGGGATCCTGTTCGACGACGACGATCCGCCGCCGGACCCCGACGCGGAGGCCGCCTGGTACCACCGGTACATCACCGGCATCGCGGCGCACACCGGAGCCCCGTACGCCTCGCGGCTGCGGCGGGTGGCGCGGAGCAGCTGGCCGTCCTCGCTCGCGGCCAAGGCGGCCGAAGCGCAGGGCGCCGAGACCGCCGACCTCGTCCTGCGCCGGTTGCGCGAGACCACCTTCCTGCTGGGCGCGCCCGCCGACGACGTGGCGAGCGTGCTCGACGCGGTGACCGGAGTGCCCGGCTTGGACCACGCCCGGCTCGCCCGCGACCTCCTCTCCGATGATGTACGCGCCGCGGTCCGCCGCGACTGGACGGTCGCCGTCGACCTCTTGGAACGCGTCGGCGTCAGCGGCGCGGATGGCGTCCATCGTCGCGAAGTGGCGGGCGATGCGCCGGGACATGGACCGGCCGGTGCCGCGCACGCCCAGCGCGCAGAACACCTTGTTCAACGGCTTGGCGCGGGCTTCGTCGATGGCGGCCAGGAGCTTGTCGGTACTGATGTCTCCCATCCGGTCCAGCCCGAGAAGCTGGTCGCGGGTGAGGGTGAACAGGTCGGCGACGTCGGTGATGAGGCCGGCGGCCACGAGCTGATCGATGAGCTTCTCGCCCAGGCCCTCGATGTCGAGCTGATCGCGGCCGACGGCGTAGCGGACCGACGCCGCGGCCTGGCAGGCCCGGCCGCGTACGCACCGCCACCGCTGCTGGTCGGTGTCGATCGGGCCGCCGCACCCCGGGCAGACCTGCGGAACCGGGATCGGTGTCTCCTCGCCGGTGCGCAGGCCCACCACCGGCGCCTCGACGCGTGGGATGACGTCGCCCGCCTTCTTGACGGTGACATGGTCGCCGACCATCAGGCCTCGGCGGGCGATGTCGGCGGCGTTGTGCAACGTGGCGTAGGTGATGAGGGAACCGTCCACCTTGACCGGCTCCAGCACCGCCCGTGGGGCGATGACACCGGTACGGCCGACGTTCGCTCGTAGGCGGCGATCCCCCGCACGAGACGGTCGAAGGTGTCATCGTCGAGGGGGGACTCGCCCTGACCGTAGTAGGCCGCCGAGGCGGCCACAGCCGTCTGGACCGCGGCCGCGTACGCGGCCTCGTCGGCGAGTTCGGTGCAGGCGACGGCTTCGCTCATGGCGACATAATGCCTGGTGGGTACGACAATCCCGGTCCGACGCGAAGCGGCTGGCCACGGCTTCGAACTGCTGCTCGGACACAGTGCCGGCGAAACGTCGGCCCCGGATTCAAGATCAACTGGTGTGCCCGTACACGCCGACGGGTCGGCCGGCACCGGCCGCGCCGAGCAGGCCGCCGACCGCATCGCCGAACTGGCCATCCGGATCCGGCGTTACGGGCGGCCCAGGGCGGCGAAGACCAGGCGGCCGCACTCGGCGATGAGGCCGGCGCCGTCGGTGGGCCCTTCGGTCAGCACCGCGAGGACCACCGGCGGGCCGGCGGGCGGATAGACGATCCCCGCGTCGTGGCAGACGTGGCGCAGCTCACCGGTCTTGTGCGCCAGGCGGAACCCGGGCGGCAGGTGACGCGGCAGCCGGTCGTTGAACTGCTGCGCTTCCAGTACCCGGACCGCGAACGGCGAAGCCGCCAGCCGGCACAGCACCGAGGCCGCGTCGGCGGCGCTGATGAGATTCTCCACGCCACGGTCCCGTGCCTCGGCGTCCATCATCCGCCGGGCCAGCACGGTGGCGGTCAGGCCGTGACGCGCGCACCAGGCGTTGACCCGTCCCATGCCGATCCGGTCGATGAGCACGTTCGTCGCCGTGTTGTCGCTGACAGTGATCATCAGGGTGAGCAGGTCGCGGGCGCTCATGTCCGCGACGTCGGACAGATGAGCCAGCACGCCGGAGCCGGGGACCGCAGTTCGCACCGGCAGCCGCTCGTCGAATGGCAGGCCCGAGTCGAGGGCGGCGGCCAGGATCGGGAGCTTGATCAAGGACGCGGCGGTGAAACGGTGTTCCGCCGCGATCTCGATGGCCTCGCCGGCGCCGAGTGGGCGGACGACGACCGCCGCCCGCCCGGCCGCCAGCTCGGTCAGCGATTCGCGCAGGCTCATGTCAGGGCCAGGAACAGCACGGCGAAGAGCGCGGTGTTGGTGATGATGATGGCCCAGCCGTTGAACAACATCAGACGAAGGCTGGACGAGCGTGCCAAGCCCATCTGCCCGATCATGTCGGCACCGGGAAGCGGGCCGAGCTGGTCGATCTGGGAGGTGCCGAGCAGCGCCACCGCCCATACACCGGGGGCGACGCCGAGCGCGGCGGCGACCGGACCGAACAGCTTGTTGACCAGCACCACCTGGGCGACGGCCGCGCCCGGTACCGCGTGGAGATAACCCAGGAAGACGATGAGCATCAGGAACACCCACGGGCCGGCGTGTGACAGCACCGGCTTCAGATCGGTGAAGACCGCATTGAAGGCGCCGGTCTCACCGATCAGCGTGAGCATCGGGTCGAGCATCCAGAACAACAGGAACAGCCAGATCAGCCGCGCCGCGCCGACGTACATCGCGTCCAGGATCCGCTTCGGCGCCAGCCCACCGGCCAGCCCGGTCGCGACGGCGGTGACGATCATGACGACGACGGCGTACGAATATGTGGCCTTCTCCGCGATGCCGTAGACGGCCAGCGCCAGCAGCACGACCGCCAGGACCAGTGCCGCCCGGCGGGCCTGTCGGGTGTCGGTCCCGGCGGTGGTGTCGGCCGCGTCCGCCGCGGTGTACTCCTGGTCGGTGTGGCGCTGGATCCAGCGCGCCATGAAGAAGCCCGTCACGATCGTCATGGCCGCGACCGGCAGGCCCGCGTGCAGCAGGTAGGCGCCGTAGCCGAGCCGGGTCGCAGCCATGATCGTCACCACGGGCGGGGTGAACGGGCCGGTCATCAGGCCCGCGGCCCCGGCCGCGTGCAGCATCGCCGCCACCGCGGGCGGACGCCAGCCGGTTCGCGCCGCGATCGGGATGATGATCGGCGCCAGGATCGCGTTACCGCCGGCCAACGTGCCCAGTGCGCCCACGATGATGAGGGACGAGACCATGATCCCGAGCTGTACCCGGGTGCGCGTGTTGAGCCCGATCCGGCCCATCACGAACCTGATGAGCGCCTGCGCGGCGCCGGTCTCCTGCGTCACCTGCCCGAGTGCCGATCCGAGCAGGATGATCACGCCGATGACCGCGACCAGCGACCCGAGCGACGTCGCCATCTGAGCCCCGAGGGGGATCGGGCCGGTCCGTGTCATGACCGCCGCGACGATGAGCGCGCCGGCGGTCGCCAGCACCACATCGACGCCGAGGAGCGCGAGCACCGCGTAGAGGAAGATCGGTATCAGCCCCCAGAGGCCCGCCTTGGCGCCGCCCACGGCGATCACGATGCCGATGAGCAGCGCGACCGCGAAGGCCCCGGTGGCGATCATCGGCAGCCGCCGGGAACGTTCCTCCCGGGGCGCCTCCTCTACGGGCGTGGTCGTACTCATGGGGCTCCTCAGGGCCTGGGTCGCCGGAGCACGCGTCCGGGACGGTTGCCGGTCAGGGCCGTGTCACGCAGCGCCGCCGTGCCGTTCACGACGACGTGACGTATGCCCGTCGCCAGGTTCCAGGGATCGTCGAAGGTCGAGGTGTCCCGGACGGTGCCCGGGTCCAGCACGACCAGGTCGGCGGCCAGTCCCTCGCGGATCCGGCCGCGGTCGGTCAGCCCCGCCCGCGACGCGGGCAGCGAGGTCATCTTCCGCACCGCGTCGGCGAGCGTGAGCAGGCGCCCATCGCCCGCGTACCGCCCGAGCACCCGCGCGAACGTACCAAAGCTGCGCGGGTGCGGTCGCCCCGTACCGGAAGGGCGGAGCGTCCATCCGTCGCTGGCGACGCTGACCTGCGGATGCGACAGCACCGCGCGCATGTCGTCCTCGGCCATCGCGTGGTTCACGATGCCGGCCGAGCCGTTGTGCGCGGCGAGGACCTCCAGGGCCGTCTCCGCCCCGCCGAGGCCGAGTTCGCCGCCGAGCTCGGCGAGACTCCGGCCGATCCATGCCGAGTACGGACCTGGCGGCAGTTGCGCGAGGACGATGGCGTCGGGGTCGATCCTCGTTTCCGCGGCGATCCGGCGCCTGACCTCCGTGTCCGCGAGCCGGTCCAGCAACCGGTCGGCGCCGCCGTCCAGCGCCCAGCCCGGAAGCCGAGACGTCAGCGTCGTGGACGAGGCGGTGTAGGGGTAGACGTCCGCGGTGACGTCCACGCCCTCCGCACGGGCCTCGTCGATCAGCCGCAGCGCCTCATGCACCTTTCCGTGGTTGTCCCGCCCCATCGCCTTGAGGTGTGAGATCTCCAGGCGCACGCCGGATTCACGCGCCGTGGCCAGTGCCTCGGTGACGGCGTCGATCAGCCTGTCGGCCTCGTTGCGCATGTGCGTGGAGTACAGCAGGCCGAGCCGCGCCGCGGTGCGCGCCAGTTCGGTCACCTCGTGCGGCGGCGCGTAGCACCCGGGGGCATAGATGAGGCCGGTGGAGAAGCCCGCCACGCCCTCCTCGGCGGCGCGTTCGAGCAGGTGGCGCATTGCCGCGAGCTCATCCGGCGTGGCCGCCCGCTCGTCGTTGCCGAGGGCGGCGATGCGCAACGCGTTCAGCCCGACCTGGGCCACCAGGTTGACGGCCGGATCGGCGCGGTCGACGGAGTCGGCGTAGTCGCGGAAGCCGGTCCAGTCCCAGCGCAGCTCATCCCGGCCCATGAAGCCGGCCGCCCGGCGCAGGCTCTCCGGGTCCTTGGCCGGGAA
The DNA here is from genome assembly GCF_040679195.1 of Actinoallomurus sp. NPDC052308. Lineage (NCBI taxonomy): Bacteria > Bacillati > Actinomycetota > Actinomycetes > Streptosporangiales > Thermomonosporaceae > Actinoallomurus > Actinoallomurus sp. NPDC052308. Next base: position 52,066 of record NZ_JBFAUM010000004.1, read on the forward strand.
CGGCGAGAAGCCGCAGTTACCGCCGACGAGTGTCGTGACGCCCTGGTAGAGGCAGGTGTCCGCGCCAGGGCGCCCCTGGATGGAGAAGTCGGCGTGGGAGTGGAGGTCGATGAAGCCAGGCGTCACCACATGGCCGGTCGCGTCGAGGGTCTCAGCGCCCGACAACGCCCCGGGGGACGCGATGGCGGCGATCCGGTCACCTCGTACGCCGACGTCGGCCGGCACGGCCGCGGCACCGGTGCCATCGAGCAGCCTTCCACCGGTGATGACGAGGTCGAGTTCGGTCATGATCCGGTACCAACCTCCGGTCTGGCGAGTAGGAGGGGGCTATCCCGCCAGCTTCGCCTGCCCGAAATATGGATTAACGGCAAACAGGTATCAATCGGACTTCTATCAAGATCACCCACTGTCGTCAACAGACCGCGCTCGGCGGCGACGTGCTTCGCGAGACCGAAGCCGCCTGATCGCAGGCCCACCGGCCCGAACGCTGATGCCCCCAGTGCCGCGAACCGACTACAGGACAGCTTTCCGCCACCACCTTGACGCGCTGTCCGCGATCGACTGGCGGACCACGACGGAACGGGACCGGATCGCGGCGATACTGATCGCCTGGCGTGGACTGCACGTCTGCAGGACCGGACGGCTACCGACGTTGACGCAGCCGTGGTCGTCGGTGCCCGGCCTACTGCGTCACCACTCCCGGGTAGTCCGGGCCGCGTTGCGACGATCGTCGACAGCCCAGCCCGAAACCCTGGTCCAGATCCTTAAGGCCGCTCGTGCCGTTGTCGCGGAGCCGATCACCCCAGCCGGTCACAATTCTGGGGCTTGAAGCGCTGCGATTGATGCGCCCGCGGCGGCGCTGACGGCCGGCGGGCGAGTCTCCGGTCGACCAGGTCGGCGGCGGGGTATCCATCTCACAGTGCCGGTTCGGCCGGCTCTTCAACCGGCCGGATGGCAGAGGCCTCCCCCTTGAGTCGCCGGGGAGTCCCCGATCCGATGGCGAGAGCGAGGATTGCGCCGAGGATCGCCGGTATCGCGAAGAGAACGAAGTTCCACTGCGGCGCGAAACCGGCGGCGAGTATCCAGCCTCCCAGAGTCGGGCCGGCGATGGCGCCGATCCGGCCTATTCCCAGCGTGACACCCACCGCGCTGCCCCGGGCGTGCACCGGATAAGTGCGTGAGATGTACACGTTGATAAGCCCTTGAACACCGAGCGCGCCCGCGCCGCCGATCATCACTACCGTGTAGAGGATCGCCGACGGCGACTTGATGCTCAAGCCGGTGATGGCACCTGCGGCCACGACGAAACACGCGATGATGGGTCCTTTCGACCCAGCACGGTCGGCGAGTATCGCTATTGCGAGTCCCCCGACCGTCGCACCGAGATTGAGGAGCGTGAGGAACGTCAATGAGGAGCCCAGGGGGTACCGCGCCGCCTGCATCAACTGCGGCAACCATGTGTTCATTCCGAAGATGAGCAGGAAAGAACAGATCACCATGCCGCAGAACAGCGTTGTCGTTCCCACGTACGGTGGCCGCAGCACAAGGCGGAATCCGCCGTCTCCAGGCGCGCTCTGCGCCTCAGCGGACGTCCGCCGGAACGCCGGTGATTCGGGCAGCCATCTTTGAGTCATCACCAACAGCAGCAGTCCGACGCCACCGCCGACAAGGTACTCCAGCCGGAAATCAGATCTGTGCAGGAGGACGTTGGCCACCATGGCAGCCAATGATCCCCCTATTGTGACGCCGCATTGAACGATCGCTGAGTACAGGTTCTTTCGCGTCACCGGTGTGAGCTCGAAAATCAGCGGTGTTATGGCGGGGTAGATCGCACCGACCCCCAGCCCGACCACGAATCGGCCGGCGCCGAACACCTGTGGATCGAGGGCGAACGCACACGTGAACATCCCCAATGAGACGGCCACGAGGCTGACCAACGCCGTTCGTCGTCGCCCGTACCGATCGGTGAGCTGCCCGACCAGTAGGGCCCCGAACAGCATTCCCACGGGCGTGAGACTGCCCAGCAAGCCCAGCGCCGGCAGAGAAAGGCCCCATGGCCGATATCGGTGCAACAGCGGCGCCGTCGCGCCGAAGGCGACGAGGTCATAGCCCTCCAGGGTCATGACGGCCAGCCCGATTCCCACAGCCTTCCGCAGCAGAGAAGACGGCGGCGCCGGTGATACGCCAGGTCGTGTTGTGCTCACGTACGAATTCCTCATCCTCTCAGGTCACGGCTTCGTCGTGACGTGCCTACAGTCGGGACGAACCCGTTCAGGTGTGCAGGTGAAGGACCCGTACGGCGTTTCCGTGACCGATCTTCGCGCGGTCGGTGTCGCTGAGCGGCGCCTGGTCGAGGAAGCGAACGGCCTCAGCGGTGTCCTCGAACGGGTAGTCGATGGCGAACATGATGGCGTCGGCACCGATCGCCAGGACCGCGCCGGCGAGGGCCGCCGGTGAACAGACACCGCTGGTGGTGATCAGGATGTTGCTGCCGAGGTACTCCGACGGCTTCCGGGTGAGTGTCCGCTGCGCCTGGCGGGCATAGCGCGAGTCGAGCCGCGCGAGCTGGAAGGGCAGGAATTCGCCCATGTGACCGAGGATCATCGTGGCACGTGGATGCCGGTCGAATACCCCGCCGAAGATGATCCGGAGGGCATGTCCACCCGTCTCGGCCCCCCAGCTCCACAGCGGGCCTTGCAACTCGGGACGGCCCGCGAGCACTCGCCAGGGCTCAGTCGGCGGGGCACCCGGGTGGAGGTACAGGGGAACGTCCAGGTTTTCAAGGGCGGCCCACACCGGTTCGTACCGCGGATCATCGAGATAGCCGCCTCCGGTGTGGTCGTTGACGAGCGCCCCGCTGAGTCCGAGTGAGCCGACGGCGCGGTGGAGTTCGGCCACGGCGGCCTCGGGATCCTGGAGTGGCAATGCGGCCAAGCCGCGGAACCGGGTCGGATGAGCGGCGATCACGTCGGCCAGGTGGTCGTTGGCCACGCGGGCGTCCGTGACCGCCTGCCGGACGTCGGTCACGCACTGGACACCCGGGGCGGTCAGCGAGAGCACTTGGATGTCGACGCCGTGCTCGTCCATGTCGTGCAGTCGGTAGGTCGTGTAGTCGCACAGCCGTTTCGCCCAGTCCTCGGCCCAGTGGCCGGCGGTGACCGTCCTGGGCACGGGGTATTTGGCCTGCAGTTCGGGGATGGCGAAGGCTTCTTCCATCGCGATGAGACCCAAGGCACATGCCCTTCTGTTGGCGCCGCGCATATCGGCGGCTCTCAAATGCCGCGGACGGCGTCGGAGCGAAAGTCGGCGGTCGGGTCGGCTCCGCGCATCCCAAGCAGTCCGAGCAGCGCGACGATGGCGATCGTCGCGCCGAGGCTGATCCATCCGGTACCCAGGCCGAGGCCGTCCTGGCGAGACGAGGACAGCCAGTCGGTGATCGACGCGCCGAGCGGACGGGTGATGATGTAGGCGGACCAGAACGCGGTAACGGTGCCCAGGGCCGTCCAGCGGTACGCGGCGGCCGGGACGGCGATCGCGATGGCGAACAGGACGATCGAACCCAGATACCCAAGGTGCAGCCGGTTGGCCGTCAGGTCGCCGGCGACGGTGCCGAGCGCGAAGGTGGTCATCACCATCGTCCAGTAGAAGCGTTCCCGGCGCGGGGTGGTGATGCTGTGCACCGACAGGGTTCTCTCCCGGGCGTACCACCAGACGAGAATCACGGCCAGCACGATCGAGAGCCCCACCGTCGTTACCAGGTACGGAAGGCCGACCACGAAGTCGAGAAGGTCGGCGATCATGGTGCCGAAGATGGCCACCATGACCACGGCTGACCAGTAGATCCAGAGGCGGTAGCGATCGCTGCGGAATTGGGCGATCAGCGCGACCGCCAACGCGATTGCGGCGCCGCCCAAGGCGAGTCCCGGATTGACGTGGCTGACGAGAAAATCCGAGAAGGTCTCCCCCATTCCAGTAGTGAGAATCTTGATGATCCAGAACAGGGCGGTGATTTCGGGGACCTTGGCGACGAGCCGCCGTGCGCCTGTGGCGCCAGGTCTCTGATCATCGATTGCTGCGATACGCATAATGATTCGTTGCTCCTAGAGAGAGGGTGAGAACTAGCGGACGACGAGTGTCCACAGCTGACGAGAGGGTTCGGCCTGGCCGTCGGATGCCGAACACGCGCTCGGCCGTGATGACTCCCATGCCCGCCGCCCGCCGTCGACCGACAGCGCGGTCCCGGTCACGAACGACGTCGCTCATTCGGGCTCAAACCCCATCCGTTCGATAACCGTGAGGAACCATTCCGGCTGGGTGACGGACAGGGGACGGTCGGAGGAGACGACCATCAAATGGTTGATCACCCTTCGATTCTTGAGGGTGCACGCCGCCGGCGTCCAAGACCGGTTCGATATTCGGTGATAACCTGGAGGCATGGTTGAACTGGAGACCCGTGAGCTCGAGTACTTCCTCGCGGTCGCCGACGAGTTGCACTTCGGCCGGGCCGCCGTCCGGCTCTCGATCGCCCAGCCGGCGCTGTCCAAGGCGATCCGGCGGATCGAGACCCGGCTCGGCGTCCCCCTGTTCGTCCGCTCCAGCCGGCACGTCGCACTCACCCCCGCCGGACAGGCACTGCAGGAACACGGGCGGCACGCGCTCAACGCCGTCAGCGCCGCCGTCCGGAACGCCCGGCGCGCCGCCGACCCCCACGCGCACCTGCGCCTCGTGCTCAAGCCCGGCGGCGACGCCGGCCTGCTGTCGGGGATCCTGGCCGAGTACGCCCACCAGCCCGACGCCCGCCGGGTGGACATCCTGTTCAGCGGCCCCGCCGACCGCACCGACATCCTGCTCGACGGCCGGGCCGACGTCGGCCTGCTCTACGCCCCATTCGACGACCTCGACGGCCTGGCCCACGAGACGCTGCACACCGAGGACCGCGTGGTCATCGTCCCGACCACACACCGCCTCGCCGGCCGCGCCTCGGTACGCATGTCCGACCTGGAAGGTGAGACGCTGCCGCGCTGGAAAGGGGTCCCCGGGGGCGACGGCACCGGCCCCGAGGTCGCCGACGTGCCCCAGCTGCTCCACATGATCACGGTGAGCCGGATGATCGGCGTGCTTCCCCGCTCGCTGGTCGAACCACTCCCGGCCGGCCTGGTCGGCGTCCCGGTGACCGACACACCACCCAGCCGACTCGTCCTCGCCTGGAACGAGCACGACCGCCGGCCGCTGGTCGCCTCGTTCGTGACCGCCGCGCTCAGGCCACGACGGAACCGGACCCGATCGGCCATCGACACGCCTGAAGCACCGCCCGGATCGGACGACGAGCGGCCCGTGGTGGAGGAGCTGCGGTGAGCGAGGCGCGCGTCCGCCACTCCACCGCGAGCGCCCGCAGGAACTCGCCGGCACGGCACCATCGCCCGCACAGCGGCATGAAGGAGATCGTCCTGGCCCGAATGACCCACGACGACCGGCTGTCACCGGACCCGGCGCACGAGTGCGCCCATCGCACGAGGTTCTTCCGACACCACTGTCGTCACGGAGCGTGTCGTAGGGGCGCGGCGTCAAGGGGGACGGTGGCGACCGCGGTCTCCACGGTCTTGGCCGCGAGCGCCCGCATGAGGTCCTGGCCGTGCGCGTCCGCGACGGTGACGTACAGCAGCCGCCCGTCGGCGCAGCATGCGATGGGATAGCCGTCGCCGGTGTCGATGGAGTCGAGCAGCTCGCCGTCGCGCACCTTGACGACGGCGTGGCCGGAGGTGGTGGCCACCCAGATGCCGTCGGGGACCGGCCATATCCCGTCCGGCCGGGCGGCCGGCCCGACCAGGGCGGCGAGGTCGGCATAGGTACGGCGGCCCGACAGCGCACCGGTGGGGCCGACGTCGAACGCGGTGAGGCGTTGCGCGGCGGTCTCGGCCACGACAAGGGTCGTCTCGTCGTCGATGAGCGCGAGGCCGTTCGGGAACCGCACGCCCTCTGCGGCGACCCTGACGGTGCGATCTGTTCCAACCCGCAGCACACGCCCCGGCCGGGGCGCCTCGCCCTTGTGCGGGGCGTAGCCGACATCGTCGACGTAGAGGTTGCCGGCGCGGTCGCCGACCAGGTCCCCCAGCGCTCCGGAGGCGAGCGCGGTGAGGTCGGCGTAGGTATCGAAGCCGGCGCCGTTCCAGACGCCGAGCCGCGGTTCGGTCATCATCGCGGCGACGAGCATGCCGTCAGGGAGGAACCACAGGCCGTTGGCGGGTGAGTCCAGCTCGGTCGCCGCCCAGGTCCCGCCGGCGTCGGTCCACAGCCGGGAGGCCTGAGTGTCGGACACCCACAGCGCCCCGGCATGCCGCCGTGGGCCTTCACCCCAGGTCGGTCCCGTCGCGTAGATCTGAAGATCGCGGGTGTTCACGCCGAAACCTCCGCGACGGCCAGCCGCTGATGCAGAGCCAGGGTGGCGGCGTCGAGTGCCGCGCTGCCGCGGGTGAGTGCGTGGGTGTAGCGGTCGGGACGGATGATCGCGGCGTCGGCCTCATGGTCTCGCAGCCAGGCGGCCAGTTGCGGGCTGGGCAGCGTGATGACGGCGACGTCAAGGTCCGCCCAGGCGCCGCGGGTCCGATCGGTGACCTCGGCGGCGACCTCCGGGGTGGTCAGGACGGCGAAGTTGTACCCGACAAGGTCATCGAAGCGGGTTCCGTCCGCAGTACGGGGCTGGGGAGCGAGGCGGTTGATCGCCTCGCCGGCGGTGTCGGCGAGACCCCGGCCCAGTGGCGGCCGGAGCCGGTCGAGGGTCTGGGGTTCGGTCACGTGGGGACGGTGCTCGGCGTAGCCGAACGCTTCGATCATGTTGGCTTGGCGCGCGGACTCCTCGATGAAGGGGCGCACATGGGCGGCGCGTTCCGCCTCGTAGGTGTCGAGCAGATCCGGCCTGCTCCGTCCGGTCACCACCCGTGCCAGCTTCCAGGCGAGGTTGGCGGCGTCACGCAGGCCCGAGCACATGCCCTGGCCGAGCATGGGCGGCATCTCGTGGGCGGCGTCGCCGGCGATGAAGAGCCTGCCGTTGCGCCAGCGACCGGCCAGGCGGGCGTGCCATTCGTAGACGTCGGTGCGTTGGATCCGGTAATCGCCCGGCGCCAGCCAGCGGGCCAGCAGCCGGTAGACGGTCGTGGGACGCTCGTACTCCTCGGCGTCGTCGCCGTCGCCGAGCATGAATTCGAACCGTAGCTTGGGCGGGAAGATGGGGCAGTACGTGACCGGCTTGTCGGCCTCGCAGAGAATGAAGCCGTTGGTGGCCGGCAGCTCGGCCGGGTGCGCGAACGGATGAACGTCGACGATCAGCGAGCGCTGGGTGCCGTGCAGGTCCTCCACGTCGTGCGTGACGTACGGGCGCAGGAACGATCCTGCGCCGTCGGCCCCGACGATGTAGGCGGCCTGGAGGGTACGGGTGCCGCCGGTGGCGCGGTCGCTGATTCGGGCGGTGGCGTGGTCCGCGGTCTGGCCCACCGCGGTGACCTGCCATCCCAGCCACAGTTCGGCGTGCTCGCTGGAGGCGAGCAGGCCCCGCAGACGTGATTCGTAGTCGGGCTGGTGGAACTGGTAGTCGGCGTACCACGCCTGGTCCGTCTCGGCGTTCGGCGATCGCAGGGACAGGAACGGGTCGCCGCCGGAATCGCGCAGTATCCAGCCGTCCATGCGCAGGAACCCCGGTTCGAGGTCGGCCGCACCGACGGTCTGCAGGGTGCGCATGATCTCATCGTCGATGTGGGTGGCGCGGGGATGGGGGCACGCGATGCGGCTCGGATCGACGACGGCGACGCGAACGCTCTTCATCGCGAGCAGGCGGGCCAGCGTCAACCCGGTGGGGCCGGCGCCGACGACGATCACGTCGTACTGGTCAAAGGTCGTGGCGGTCATGACGGCTCTTTCCCGGAGGCGGCGGTTCAGGCGGGGTGGTGGGCGCCGGTCATCAGCGCGGCGAGATCCTCGGGCTCGATGAATGACGGTGGTGGCGGCGGCCCCCAGCTGTAGAGGCTCTTGGCGCCGTCCCACACCTCCGGGGTCCACAGCGCGTCGTCGACGATGCAGTCCAGGTCGGAGTAGTACTCGGAGAAGTTCCCGGCCGGGTCCTTGAGGTACCAGAAGAAGTTCGAGCCGATGTGGTGGCGTCCCAGTCCCCAGACGTGCCGTTCCGGGTGCCCGTCGAGCATCCGCGTGGCGCCCCTGCCGATCTCGTCGACGTCGTCCACCTGCCACGACGTGTGGTGCAGGAAGTTCACCGGCGCCTGTGTGACCAGCACGTTGTGGTGGTCGGTCGAACAACGCAGGAATGCCGCCATGCCGGGGACGACGTCACTGATCTTCAGGCCGATCCCGTCGGTGAAGAACCGCTGAGTGGCCTCCTGGTCGATCGAGCCGATCACGACGTGCCCGAGTTTGCGAGGTGTCACGGGGTGCTCGCGCAGGATGCCGGGGGCGCGGCCGGTGCCGCGGGCGGCCGTGCCAGGGGCGTTGTACGGGGGTGCCGGCAGTGCCGGCTGGTGCAGCGGCCCGGTGACCTCGACGACGACGCGGGCCTCGGAGAGCGGTTCGACCGCGGTCAGTCGATCCCCGTCCACCTCCGCCGTTACGCCGAGCCTCGCCAGTCGGCGGTCGATCCGGGCGATGTCGTCACGGTCACCCGCGCCGATGTTGATCTCGACCAGTCGCCGCGCCGGGGACGGCACGACGCGCAGCTGGCGCCCGCCGTCGACGGTGGTGAACCAGCCGTCGGAGTCCGGGGTGAGACCGAAGTCGGTGTAGTAGCGGGCGGTCTCGGCCACCTGCGGAACGCCGATCGTGACCGAGTTGAGCCTGTGCAGCGCCATTGTCATGTCCTTTCAGGCGACCGCGACGAACGTCTGCCGGATCTCGCCGACGCCGTCGATGGAGGAGACCAGCTCGTCACCCGGTGCGAGGAACCGTTGTGGGGTGCGACCCGCGCCGACGCCGGAGGGCGTGCCGGTGAAGATCACATCACCGGGCCACAGTTCGGTCACCGCCGAGAGCCTCGCGATCAGCTCGGGTACCGGGAAGATCATGTGCGAGGTTCGGGACTTCTGGACCTGCTCTCCGTTGAGGCTGCAACCGAGCACCAGGTCGTCCGGGTCCGGCAATTCGTCGGTCGTGACCAGGAAGGGGCCGATCGGACCGAAACCGCGGTGGGATTTGGCCAGGCTGAACTGCGGAACCGGCCCGACGGCCTGCAGTCGCCGCTCGGACAGGTCCTGGCCCACTGTCACTCCTGCGACGTGCCGCCAGGCAGCCGGGGCCGGGATGTGCCTGCCACCGCGGCCGATCACGACCACCAGCTCCACCTCCCAGTCGACGTTGCCGGCCGGCAGGGCGACCTGAGTGAACGGCCCTGCGAGGGAGCTGGCGAACTTGGTGAAGACCGCCGGCTCCGTGGGAACGGCCATGTCGGACTCGGCGGCGTGGTCGCGGTAGTTCAGGCCGATCGCGAAGATCTGCCGCGGCGCCGGTGCCGGGTTGCCGATGTCGCCGCGGGTGAACCTCTCGACCGGGGCGTCCGCCGGTGGCGTCCAGCCGCGGAGCTGCTCCCACCGGTCGTACAGCTCGCCCGGATCCGACCCGAACCGGCCTCCGCTGGCGGTCTCGATGTCCACGGCGTGGGCCTCGTCGACGATCACCTTCGCCCGGCCCGCGATGTTCCCGATCCTCATCCGTCACCTTTCGCCCTGCTAGGTGGCACCACTCCATGTCCGTGTCGCACAGCCTGCGCTCAAACATGCGCATCTGTCAATCAGATGCGCATCTAGATCTGAGATGCGCTTGTCAGCTAGGGTCTTGGGCATGGCAGACCGAGCGAGTGGCGGAGGCGGGAGCAAGCAGCGGCGGGCCGAGGAGGTGTACCAGCGGCTGCGCGCCGACATCTTCAACGCGACGCTGGCACCGGGCCGGCGATTGAAATTCCCGGACCTGTGCGCGACCTACGACATCAGCGTCGGCGTCGCGCGCGAGGTGCTGACCCGGCTGGCCGCCGAACGGCTGGTCGTGTCGAAGGCCCACCAGGGCTACACGGTCGTCGAACTCTCCGGCGACGAGCTGGCCGACCTCACCACCGCCCGCGTCCACATCGAGTCGCTGGTGTTCCGCGAATCGGTGCTGCACGGCGACGCGTCCTGGGAGGCGCAGGTGCTGGCCGCCCACCACCTGCTCTCCCGCACACCGCTGCCGACCGACGTGGGCAGCGACGCGATGCAGGAGTGGAGCCGGGCGCACGAGGCCTTCCACCAGTCCCTGCTGGGCGGCTGTCCCAGCCGACGACTACGAGAGACCGCTCAGACACTGCGCGATGAGGCGGAGCTCTACCGCCGATGGGCCGGCCCATTGGGGACCGAGCCGGACCGTGACCTCGCCGGCGAACACAAGGCGCTGGCCGACGCCGCCCTGGCCCGTGACGCCGACCGTGCCGCCACGCTGCTTCGCGACCACATCGCCCACACCACGGAGATCCTGATCAGCGGTGTTACCGCCGCGTCCCCCGGCAGCGGTGATGGGCAATGACCCAATCCCCGATCAACGAGCGCGCGACACCCGACTGGACGCCCTCTCCCGAGCGGATCGCGGCCGCCCGCATCAGTGACTTCGCCCGCGCCGCCGCCGACCGCACGGGCCTTGACCTCACGGGGGACTACCTGCGGTTGTGGGAGTGGTCGGTCAGCGAGCCGGGCGAATTCTGGGCCCTGGTCTGGGACTACTTCGGCCTCCCGGAACGTCCCCCCGGCGCGGTGCCGCCGGCCGACCCGAGCATGCCGGGGACGACCTGGTTCCCCGGCAGCCGCCTGAACTACACCCAAGAGGTCTTCCGCGGTCGCAGCGACACCGAGACCGCCCTGACCATCGTCGACGAGCGATTCGTTCCTCGCGAGATCTCCTGGGCCGCCCTGCGCGGCCAGACCGCCTCGGTGGCGGCCGCCCTGCGCGAGCTCGGAGTCCGGCCAGGAGACCGGGTCGTGGGCTACCTGCCCAACGGCGCCGAGGCCGTCGTCGCGTTCCTGGCCACCGCCGCCATCGGCGCCGTGTGGGCGATCTGCGGCCTGGACTACGCCGCCACCGCGGCCGAAGCCCGGTTCGGTCAGCTGGAGCCGACCGTGCTCATCACCACCGAGGAGTACACCAACGCCGGTCGGCGCATCGACCGCCGGGCGGAGGTCGCGGCGCTGCGGGCGGCGCTGCCCTCCCTGAAAGCGACCATTCTGGTCGGAGGCGAAGCCTCCGACACCCTTTCCTGGGCTGCCGTCTCCGATCGGGAGGGGACGCCACCGCTGCAGCCCCTCGACGTACCCTTCGACCACCCGCTGTGGGTGCTGTTCTCCTCCGGCACCACCGGCCTGCCCAAAGGCATCGTGCACGGCCACGGCGGCATCGTCCTCGAGCAGCTCAAGACCTCCGCGCTGCACCTGGACCTGCACGCCGGCGACCGGGTCCTCTGGCACACCACCCCCAGTTGGATGATGTGGAACTCCATGGTCAGCACGCTGCTGCTCGGGACGAGCATCGTCTGCTACGAAGGCAGCCCCACCCATCCCAGCACCGACACCCTGTGGCGGCTGGCGTCGCTCACCGGAGCGACCCTGCTGGGCACCAGTCCCGGCTACCTCGCCGCCTGCCGCAAGCACCACACCGATCCCGCCGCGCACGACCTGAGCGCGCTCACCCGGCTCGCCGTAACCGGCTCCGCCTTCCCCGCCGCACTCCACCGCTGGGTCGCCGCCCGACTGGACCCCGCAGTGCAGATCGGCTCGATCAGCGGCGGCACCGACGCGTGCACCGCCTTCGCCGGCCCCGTCCCCACCCACCCGGTATGGGCGGGGGAACTGTCGGCACCGTGCCTGGGGGTGGCACTCGACTGCTACGACGACCGCGGCCGACCGATCCGGGGCCAGGTCGGCGAACTCGTCCTGCGCAAGCCCCTCCCCTCGATGCCCCTCCGGTTCTGGAACGACCCAGAAGGCAGCCGATACCGCGCCGCCTACTTCGACCGTTTCCCCGGGGTGTGGCGTCATGGCGACTGGATCACCACCACCGACCACGGCTCGATCATCATCCACGGCCGCTCCGACGCCACCCTCAACCGGCACGGCATCCGCATGGGCAGCGCCGACATCACAGCCCCGGTCGAACGCCTTCCCCACGTCGGCGAAGCACTCGTCGTCGGCCTCGAAGAACCCGACGGGGGCTACTGGATGCCCCTGTTCGTCACGCTCACCGACGGCCGGCAACTCGACCAGCGTCTGCGCGAGCAGATCCGCGACACCATCCGGCGACACGCTTCACCGCGCCACGTGCCCGACGACATCATCGTCGCTCCCGCCATCCCCCACACCCGCACCGGCAAGAAACTCGAAGTCCCGATCAAACGCATCCTGCGCGGCGAAAGATTCGAAACACTCATCGATCCCACCAGCGTCGACAACGCCGACGTCCTCGCCTGGTACGCCACGATCGGAGCCCAGCGCCATGTCTCGGCAGGCGACCGGCACATCCGCTAGCCGAGCTGCCCCGGCTCGCGTGAAGTCCGATCTGCCTGGCGCCGGTCGACGCCGGGGCTTCCTGTGAATATGAAGCGGTTATGCTTTCGGTCGTCTCGCATCACTCCTCGCTGATCCTGGTGCTCCCACGGAACAGCGCCGGAACAAAAGCACGGAGGCGGCCGTGGCAATGCCGAAGAAGGGCTCACGGCTCATCACCGTCGACGGCACCACCTACCGCTGGCGAGTCGGGCACAAGCCGACCTACAGCCAGGGCAACAGCCGGGCCCCGCTCACCTTCGCCGTTGAGCGCGCCGAGGAGCCGGCAAGCGTTCTCTTGGTGACACTCCCCTGCGCCCGGCCGGACAACTGGGAGGGAGAGCGAACGATCGCAGTCCGCCCCATTCTCGTCAGTGGCTGCATCCGACGGGCCATCGAACAAGGATGGGACTCGCGGCAGGGGGGCTCAGGATTCACCCTCACCGTCACTGAGCACGACCTCGCCGCGCTCCTGGGCGAATCACCTCAGTATCTGATCCCCTTCCTCTGGGGCATGATCCCCGAAGGCGGCGGCATCCAGGACCTACCGCGGGCCGTTCAAATCTGGAGCCGAGACCAGACCGCACCCTGAATCCGCGCCCGGGATGCCTCGGCGCGCTGCCGTGCGTCAGCCCGCGGCTGCGTACGCGAGGGTTGACACCGCACTCGGCCCGGCGCGAGTGCTTTCGCCGCTCGGTAACTACCTGATCGCCAGGCCGGCCGCTCGCGCGGCGGCGAAGAAGATGACCGAAGAGACCGACATTCCGCTCGACGCCGCCGTCGTCTTCGGTGTCAGCGACAGCGCCCTGCACGTGTGGACCGCCGACCCGATGCTCAACCGGGTCGGTGAGCACCTTGGCCAGATCCCCCTGGAGCGCATCGCGTCCATCAAGGTCGAGGGCGGCAGGAGCTGGCAGCGGGTCACGATCAGCATGGCCGACGGAAAGAGCGTCGAGCTCGAGGGCCGGGGCTCCATCCACGCGGTCGCGGCCGAGTTCGACAAGCGCAAGGCCGGATAGTCCGGCTTGTGCGGCTTCACTTTTCGATCCGCGGGATCGCGTTGATCCAGATGTGGCAGGGCTCGGCGGTCAGCGAGATGCACCGTGAAGACCGGCGATACGAATCCAGCCGGCTGCGGACCGACCTGTATCTCAACATCGCCGCTCGCTACTGCCGGCGCGGAGACGCCGCCTACCGCCTGGCCATCCGCGATCGCCCGCACGGCCGGGACTCCGCCGCTGCGCACTGGTCCGCCATGGCCGCCCGCAAAGGTCACCGCGTTGCGCCAAGCCGGTGTAGGCCAAGCGGATGAAGGTGGCGATCGGATCATCGCCACCTTCATGCGTCTCGACCGTAACGCGGGCGTGCTCGCGGAGCAGGCCGTGGAATGAGGTGCGGCGTTAGCCGGCCGGACGGCTCGTGACGGCCGGTCAGCCGAGGTGGTCGGCGATGATCCGGGCGTAGTTCGCCTCGCCTCGCTGGTTCGGGTGCAGCGGCGCGGCCGGGTTGACCGGCACGTACCCCTCCACCCACTTCACCGTGGCCGACTGGCAGGCGTCGTGGCCGGCGCTCGGGGTCTCCACATCCACGTACTCGGCGTTGTGCGCCCTGGCCTGCGCCGCGATGACGCCGTTCAGCCGGTGCACGTTGCCCTGGAGGTAGTCGGCGTCCACCGGCAACACGGGCTGGAGCGGCCAGCAGCCGCCCGGCTTGACGTAGAGACCGTAGCCGGTCACCAGCACGCGCGCCTTCGGGGACCGCTGATGGATGCCGTCCAGCACGGCGGCGAGCCGTGGCCCGACCGCGTCGACGCGCTGGGCGACCTGGTCCACGCCGCCCTCGGTGTACCGGTCCTTGCAGGGGGTCGCGGTCGGGTCGAGGTTGGCGCAGTCCTGGGCGATTCCAACGAGCCCGGCGTCGTTCCCGCCGATCGTCAGGGTCACCAGGGTGGTGTCCGCGGTCAACGCGTCGAACTGCGGCGGGGCGGTGCCGGTGGACACGCCGGCCACGCTGAGGGACTGGGACGCGGTCATGTGCTTCGTCTCGGCCCCGCTACAGGTCACGTCGTGCAGTTCGGCGCCGAGCTGTACCGCCAGTTCGTGCGCGTAGTTGTGCGTGGAACGCCCGCAGCCCACATTTCCCGTGATGTTGGGAATGAGCGGTCCCGAGGCCATCGAATCGCCCAGCGCCACGTACTTCGGGCCGGCCGCGGAGGCGGGCGGCGCGGCGAGTCCAACGGTCACCGCGACCGCGGCGGCGGCGCCCAGAGCACCGGTGAGCCTGCGACGAACGCCGTGGGCGGAGGGCGAGGACATGGCGGCTCCCGGCTGTCATGGAATGTTTTGCGATCATCATGCAGACTCACGACGGATCCTTTAACTGGTGAGTAAGGCAGACTTCCGCGGGAGCTGTTGTGACGGATCACAAGGTGGGAATCGCGCCGCTGCGCATCGCCGGCCGACCCGTGGCCGGCTACCTGCGGGCCCGTGTTCCATCGCTGACACGTCGGGTGGTCGACCGGCTTCGCGCCGAGCTTCCCGTCTACGCCGAACTGCCCGCCGAGGAGGTCACCGGCGATATCGCAAATATCGTCCAGCACAATCTGCGGCTGTTCGCCGATGTCATCGAGCACCGCACCGAGGCCGACGACGACCGGTTCGCCATACAGCGCGATTCGGCGGCGCAGCGGGCTGAGGAGGGCATCCCACTGGACGCCATCCTCAGTGCCTACCTTCTCGGCGCGGAAATGGGCTGGAATGAGATTTCGGCTGGGGCGGAACCGCCTGATCTGGCCGATCTACAGGAGACGCTGTCGCATTTACTGACTTTCCAGCGGCGGCTCGTGTCGGAGGTCACCGCGGCATATCTGGAAACACGCCAGGTGCTGGACGTCCAGCAGCATCGCGACCGGCATTCACTAATGGCGGCTCTGCTGTCGGGCGACCCGCCACCCTCGTATCCGGCCGGGTCACGGCCATCGCCGCTCTACGTGGTGATGACACTCACGCTGGGCCGGCACCCGGACGAAAGCCGCCCGGGACCGCGCACCCGGGTGGCCGCCCGGCGGAAGATCCGCCGGGTGCAGTCAACGTTCGACCGCTTCGCCGGCGAACCCGCCCTGACCGCGCTGGACGGCTCGGGGGGTACCGCCCTGCTGCCCGTCGGCGCCCCGCCTGTGTGGGATGACCTGTGCGCACTCGTCGCCCGTGCCGCGCGTACGGCCGACGTGCCCGTAACGGCCGCGGCGTCCGTGGTCGACCCGGCCGGCGTGCCGGCCGCGGTCGCGCAGAACACCGAGATCGTGGAACTGGTGACGCGGACGGGCCGGGCGCCCGGCCTGTACCGGCTCGCCGACGTGCTGCTCGATTACCAGCTCAGCCGACCGGGCGAGGCACTGACCGCCCTCGCCTGTCTCCTACGGCCGTTGGAGCCCAAGCCGGAGCTCCTCCAGACACTCGAGACCTACCTCCAGCAGAACCTCGACCGGCGGCGCACCGCCACCGCACTGCACGTCCACCCCAACACGGTCGACTACCGCATCCGCCGCATCACCCAGCTCATCGGCCTGTCCCCGGCCCGCGCGGCGGACCTGCCGCACATCAACGCCGCCCTCGTCGCCCGCCGGTCGATCAGCCCGTACGCCGACGCGGGCACACCGTACGAGGACGCCCGCCGCCAAGGGGATCCGCAGAACTCGTGAAGCATGACCCGCGCGCCCGCGCGGCCGGCGGTAACTCCTTAGCGCCCGATTCGGCTCCACTGCTTCCGGACTTGATGTTGTGCCAGCCCGTCCACTTCGACCGGTACTGGAACTGGACGTGGAGGGTCGCGTCGTTGCCCCAGCAGCGGGCCTCGACCTGCATCACGCGGCCGTACTTGCGGTTCCAGTTCCGCGTCGTCGACCCTTTGAGCATGAACGATCCGTGCTTGAGGGTGTACCAGTGTGCGCTCTTGGCAGCCACCGCGGTGGCCTGGTGCGTGGTCGCGGCCGGTCGGGCGGTGGCGTGGGCCGCGATCGCGGTGGTGGTCATGGTCAATGCGGCCCCGGCGGTGGCCAGGCTCAGCAAGCCGGCCTTGGCGAGGGTTGTGGCGGTCATTTCCGATCCTCCGATCGTGTCCGTGGCCCGTGCGGTGGACCGTTGACCTAGATCGTGAGGGGGACCGGCAGGCGGGTGGTAGGGCCTGACGCGGGATCGGGACGTAGGGGTACGTCCCGCTTGTGACCAGCGGGGATCGGGCCCGGGACGGGACATGGCGGGACGGGCGGGTGCGCCCCCCAAGCCTGGGTCCGGAGATGATGTCCTTCGCCGGGGCTAGCAGTTGGCCGCCGTCCACCGGACGGCCGGCCACGACAGCGAGGCGCGCGAGGTTCTCATGGCGCAGCGGCGGGACCAGATCGACCGCGGCGGGCTTGGCTGGTCAGCGAAATCCGTTGGTTCCTCCGCCAGGACTACCGGAACCCCAGACGGGCGGATGCGCCACGTCAAATGAGACTGCGTTACGTTCAGCGAGACGGGACAGCCGTCTCACCGAGGGCGCACCGCTGACGATGTCGAGTTGGCCATGCTGGAGTACGTGGACTGGTTCAACCACCGGCGCCTGCACACCGCCATCGGGAACCGGCCACCAGCCGAAAACGAACAAATCCACTACCGTGACAACACCCCGGCCCACCCCGCCGGAGAGAGTTGACCGGCCTCCGCGAAACCCGAAGCGGTTCACTCGAGCCGTCCGGCGGTCTCGGGCCGGCCTGCCTGCCCGCAGTTCGCCCGAGTCGTGCCCCGGGCTCAGTTCAGCGGCCGTCAGGCGGGGAGCTGGTGCCAGACCTCGTCCAGGGCCATGCGCAGGGCGCCGGTCAAGATCGTGTCCTCGGCCAGACCGGAGATTCCCACGTCGGGTGGGGTGAGGGTCAGATCGGCCAGGTGCCGGGTGATGGCCGCGAGCAGGACGGGTCCGGCGCGGGCTACCCCGCCGCCGATCACCACCGCGTCGGGGGCCAGGACCAGGACGGCCGGCGCGATGGCGTGGGCGAAGGTCCTGGCGACGTCGTCCACGACGCGCTCGGCCACCGCGTCCCCGGTGGCGGCCGCGGCGAAGACGGCGGCGGCGTCGATCGGGCCGTCGCGCAGGACCGATTCGGGGTGCGTACGGGCTGCCCGACGGGCCTGTTCGGTGATGGCCTCGGCGCCGATGGCGCGTTCGAGGGGCCCCCTGCCGTCGTCGGTGTCGGGGACGCGACCGGGTGGCCGGATGAAGCCGATCTCGCCCGCCGCCCCGGTGCCCCGGTGGAGGCGCCCGTCGATCACGACGCCGGCGCCGAGCCGCTCTCCCCATTGGACGGCCAGCAGAGTGCCGGGCCCGGCCCGTTCCCTCGCAACGGCCAGGGCGGCGAGGTTGGCGTCGTTCTCCACCCGCACCGGGCAGCGGAACCGGTCGCGGAGATGATCGGAGAGGTTCACCGAGGTCCATCCCGACACGCTGGGCGCCAGGAGGATCCGGCCAGAGCCGGAGTCGACGATCCCGGGGGTGGCGACGACCACCGCGGCGATCTCGTCCGCATCGAAGCCGGCCTCCTCGAGGACGCGCGCGATGACCGCGTCGACCACGGTCAGGAGGCGGCTGGCCCTGTTGTGGTCGACCGATCGGCGCACCGCGGCCAGGCGGCGGCCGGCCAGGTCGTCGATCCCCGCGCTGACCGTGTGCGGGCCGACGTCGAGGCCCAGCACGGGTGCGGCGCGGCCCCGGAGGGAGACGCGGACGGCCGGACGGCCGCCCTTCCGGGAGGCGGCGGCCGGGTGGTGGTGCTGGACCCAGCCCGCCTCGACCAGGTCCTCCACCGCCTGACCCACGGTGGGACGGGTGAGGCCGGTCAGCTTGACCAGCTCGGCCAGCCGTACGGGGTCGGGTGCGCAGTCGCGCACCGCACGCAGCACGGAAGCGGTGTTGAGGCGGCGCAGAACGGGAGTGCCGACCGCACGCTCGTCTCCCATTGTTTCCTCCGAAAGATCCACTGGCCCCCTTGACCCCAGAGTCCCGCATGCACATTATGAATGCGAGGTTTTGTAAAGACCTTAACAAACTTCCTTTTGGAGGTACCGCCATCGTGTTGGGCCGACGACCAGGAAGACGATCGGGCATCAGGCGCCGATCTCGTACACTCATCGCCGCCATGGCGGCGGCGCTGACCGTGCCGCTGGCCGTAGCGCCACCGGCGACGGCGGAACCCACACGCGCGACGGCCGCCGCGCGTGACAACGGACCGGCCGCCCAGGCGCTGGAGCGGATCCTCGGTAAGAGCCGGGCCGACCAGGTCACGCTCCGGACGATCGACAAGGGCACGGGCGCCGACCGTTTCCAGGTCTCCTCCGAGGGCGGGCACCTGTTGGTCGCGGGCACCTCCCCGGCCGTGCAGCTCACCGGGTTCGGCTGGTACCTGCGCAAGGTCGCGCACGCCAACGTCTCGATCGGCGGTTCGCAGCTCGACCTTCCCGCGCGGTTGCCGCTGCCGTCCGCGCCGATCGCGCAGGACGCGTCGGTCGCCAACCGGTTCGCGCTCAACGACACCAATGAGGGATACGGCGGCGCGTACCTGAGCTGGCAGGAGTGGGAACACCGCCTTGACGTGCTCGCCCTGCTCGGCATCAACCAGGTGCTGGTCTACGAGGGGCAGGAGGCCGTCTACGAGCAGGCCTTCCAGCAGTTCGGCTACAGCGCGGCGGATATGCGGAAGTGGATCCCCGAGCCGGCCCACCAGTCGTGGTGGCTGCTGCAGAACATGTGCTGCACCGGCTCACCGATCTCCCAGCAACTGATCGACCGTCGCGCCGCGCTCGCGCGGCGCATCATCGACCGGCTGCGCGAACTGGGCATGACGCCGGTGCTCCCCGGCTACTACGGCACGGTCCCGACCGACTTCGCCACCCGGAACCCGGGGGCGAACACCGTCCCGCAGGGCGCCTGGAACGGCCTGCAGCGTCCCGACTGGCTCGATCCGACCGGACCGCAGTTCGGCAAGGTCGCGGCGGCGTTCTACCAGGCACAGACCAAGCTTTTCGGCACCTCCACGATGTACAAGATGGACCTACTGCATGAGGGCGGCACCGCCGGGTCGGTACCGGTGGGCCCGGCGTCGAAGGCCGTCCAGGACGCGCTCGAGGCCGCCCACCCGGGTGCGATCTGGGTGATCCTCGGCTGGCAGAGCAATCCCCTTCCGGCGACGCTCCAGGCGGTCGACCGATCGAAGATGTTCGTCGTGGACGGCCTCAGCGAACAGCCCGGGATCACCGACCGCGACAAGGACTTCCTCGACACTCAGTACGCCTTCGGCACGATCTGGAACTTCGGCGGCCACCAGAACTTCGGTGCCGGCCTCACCGTGTGGAACGAGAAGTTCAACGCCTGGCGCGCCAAACCGGGCAACGCCATGAACGGCATCGCGCTGATGCCCGAGGCCATCGACAACAACCCCGCCGCGGTGGAGTTCTTCGCCGACATGCCGTGGGAGAACGGCCCGGTCGACATGGACGCCTGGTTCGCCGAGTACGCCACCGCCCGCTACGGTGCCGCCGACCCGCACGCCGTGGCGGCCTGGCAGATCATCGAGCGCACGGCGTACTCCTGGCCCGCAGGCAAGGACACCCGGCACGTGACCGCCCTGTTCGACGACCAACCGAGCCTCACCGACACCGGGCAGGCGGCGCTGCAGTACGACCCCGCCGAGTTCGAGAAGGCACTGCACGAGCTGCTTCAGGTGGATCCGCGGCTGCGCCACTCCGACGCGTACCGCTACGACCTCGTCGATGTCACTCGTCAGGTGCTCGCCAACCGCAGCAGAGCACTCCTGCCGCAGATTCTCGCCGCCTATCGCGACCGCGACAGCGCCGCCTTCGGGCGACTCACCGACCGGTGGATGGCCGAGATGAAGCTGTTGGACGAGGTGCTCGGCGCCGATCCGCACTTCCTGCTCGGCACGTGGCAGCAGGAGGCGGCCCGCCAGGCCGCGGACCCGAAGGAGGCCGCGACCCTTGATTACGACCTGAAGTCGCTGGTGACACTGTGGCAGACCGAGAGCCCCGGGATCCAGGACTACGCGCGCCGGGACTTCAACGGCCTGGTCGGCGGCTACTACGCCGAACGCTGGAAGATGTTCTTCGGCGTGCTGAAGAACTCGCTGAAGACCGGTGACGAGCCGCAGCTGATCGACTGGCGCGCGGTCGCCGAAAGCTGGGCGCACGCGGGCACCCGCTACGCGGCCGTGCCGCACGGCGACGCCTACCGACTGGCCACGAAGGCGGCCGACGAGGCGTCCGGTGTGCTGACCCTCGTCTCCGACCGGAAGGGTGTCACCCCGGGCGGTACCGTCCACGTCACCGCGACCTTCACGAGCGACTCGGCGCTGAGCACCGCGTACAAGGTGGGCTTCGAGTTGACCGCGCCACACGGCTACGCCGTCCGCCCCGCGACCGGCGCCGCCGGCCCCGGAAACGACGTCGATCCCGGCAAGCCCGCGACCGCGACCTGGACGGTGACCGCCCCGGCCGACGCCGCGGCCGGTTCCCTGCCCGACCTGAACGCCACGGCCTCCTGGCGTACCGCCGCGGGCGCGTCCGGACGGGCGACCGCACACTCCCTCCTCATGGTCGGCGGGAGTACGGTCTCGGCGCCGTACAAGACGGCTGCCTCCGCACCGGCCGAGTTCGCGCGAACGGGCGATACGACGGGCATCGCCGCCGGTGGCAAGGACATGTGGGGTGCCACCAACGAACTCGCGACCGTCTACGAAGGTGGTGGGCTCACCTCAGGCCACGCGGTGTCCACGAAGGTGACCAAGCTGGACGGGGCGTCCCCGTCGACCCGCGCCGGCCTGGTCGTCAGCAACGACCTGTCCAGAACCGGGTCCGCCGGGTACGCCGACATCGCCGTCACACCCGAGCACGGCTGCGCCTTCTCCTATGACGCCGACGGCGACGGCAGCCTCGATCACATGACCGAGGTCGGCGGGTTCACCGCCGGCGAGGTCTACGTGCGACTGCGCACGGACGGCGGCCGCGTGACCGGCTCCTGCAGCTCCGACGACAAGAACTGGACCGTGATCGGATCCGGCACGGTCGCCGGCGCGTCGGGCACGCAGGACGTCGGCATGTTCGTCAGCGCGGTCAACGCCCACACCGCGCAGGAGGCGATCGCGCTCTTCGCCGGCGGCATCGCCGACGCGCCCGATGGCTCCCGCGACGGGTCCGGCGACGTCCTGCAAAGCCTCCACAAGCCGGTGACGGCACTGTCGTCGGAGTCCGGCCACCCGGCCGAGGCCGCCAACGACGGCAGCCGCGCCAACTCCCCGTACTGGGGCGGGCCGATGACGTACGGCCAGACCTGGTGGCAGGTCGACCTCGGCGCGGTCGATGACGTGTCCCGCGTCAACGTCCGCAACTACGTCGACGGCACCCGTTACTACACCTACCGGCTGGAGGGCAGCGTCGACGGCACCCACTGGTTCACCGTCGGCGGCCGGAACGGGCCCGGCCCCGCCACCGACGCGGGCGACACGATGAACACCGAGGCCAAGGCCCGGTACGTCCGGGTGACCGGCCTCGGCAACACCGCCAACGCCACCTTCCACCTCACCGAAGTCAGCGTCTACGGCAGCACCCCGACGTCCTAGCCGCCCGGCGGGTACCGGCCGTGGCCGCCTCCGGCATACCGCTGCGGCCGGTACCGCCCCGAGTTGAATTCGCACCCGCGAGGCCAGACCCACCCCATCGCCAGGTCGCCGGTGAGGTTGGGCGTCGCGCTGGGGGTCAGGCGGGTGTCGTCGAACGTGCGATCGCCCGCGCGCAGAGGAACGGGGAACGCCCAGCGGCTGTCTTAGCCGGCTTGGCGACCGTGGTCGCTCCGTGGCTGCTCGCATCGTCCCCATGCCGAGTTCCTTCACGATGGCGCACATCGCTCGGACGGCGAAACCGACACGGTCGACGACGGTGCGCACGCGGCGGCGAGCCGTGCGTCCGTGAGTGAGCGTGGGGCGGGCATCCCCCACAGCGCACTTTCGCCATAAGTCGTGCAGGGCTGTACGGCTTATGTGTTAGCGTATGTCGTACGCCTACAGGGAAGGTGCCGGGATGGCCACGCGCGGAGATCCGAACAGACCCCAGCTTGGAAGCCTCACCAGGAGGCGAGAGCCCTCTTCCTCGCCGTCGGGCCCGCCGATCTTCGTCCCTGCGCAGCGCCTGGGCGACCCTGCTCCAACGGCAGCGCGTCCCGCCGATGAAACCGCACGGCGGCCGGTTCGGGGCGGCCACCGACTTCCTGATCGGCACCGGCTGACGCGTACCGCTGCGAGTACGGGGAGCACGCGTACGACCAGTGGTCCGTCGACGAACTCCTCGACCTGATCGCTCGTGCTCCGCACCCCGCGTCACACGCTCGGTAAGCGTCATGGACCCCGGTCTCCGACCGCACCGAGGACGCCACACGCCCCTGCGGTGGCCTCTGACCTTTTCGAACATCCCACTTCTCTGTCGGGCGAGCCGCGCCCGAGGGGATATCCGGGAGAGATGCTTCATCGCCTATATGCAAAGGAGGTGAATGACATGGGTCCCGCTGGCTGGTTTCCGTTTTAATTAGATGAGATGGATTCTTTAGGTCTCTGGGCCATCGGCTCATCGGATCAGGTGGGGTGGCGAAGTGCTTTTCGCCACCCCACCCGCCATTCTGCCGAGTCGCTCCAGCGATGGGAGGGCTCCGTCCAGGCGCTGTCCTTCAGGCGCGCGGCTCCGCAAGGCCGAGCACAGGATCCAGCGTGGGCGCTCCCAACCGGAAAGTGCTCGGCTCCGCGGTGTGACCGGGCCGGGCGGGACCGGTTGGAGCCGCGGCCGGCGAAATCTCGAATCTTGGCGCACGGCGCCCGAGGCGTGAAGGTAGAAGCTGCGAGCAGCCTCTGCCGCACCGACCTCTGGGCCGCAGCAGCAAAGTCTTCAAGTCCCCGATCCGGAGGCCGAGGGGGATACACCATCTCATCGGGCAGCGCGAAACCACTCCAGTCGTTGGTGAAGTTGGCGCTGTGGGTCAAGGTAGCCCCATCGGTGAACAGGTGTTCGAGGTCGGTAATCTCCAGCCCCGCACCGTTCGGGACGACGCCGGCCCGCTCCGTGGCTGCATCATCCATCGTGCGACCTTTCTCTCTGGCGGATCCAGTGATGGCCAGACCTTCGCCTGCAAACTCGTACGGGCATGTTCGAGATGCGAGCTACCTTCGTCCGGCAACAAATCAAACAACCCTGTCCAGGTAATCTGCGTCCATGGCGCAGACCACAGATCCGCAGACCCCGCAACGGCAGGCTGCGGAGCCGGAGGCCCCGAAGCGCGACGTTCGGCGCTCCGCCGGCCACAAACGCGCCGACGCCGAACGCAACATCGAGGCGATCATCTCCGCGGCCACCGAATATTTCGCCCGGGACCGCGACGCGAGCATGGGCGAGATCGCCAAGGCCGCCGGCCTGGGCCGCGTGACTCTGTACGCCCACTTCGCCTCTCGCGAGGACCTGCTGAGGGCCGTCCTCGCCCGGACGATCGCCGACGCGGACGGCGTCATCGAGGCGGCTACGCCCGCCGAGGGACCACCCGCCGAAGCGTTCGCCCGCGTCATCCGGTCATGCTGGCCCTTCCTCAGCCGACTCGGCAGCCTGCACGCGGCCGCGCAACACGCACTGCCCGCGGAGGAGGTGCGCCGCTTCCACGACAAGCCGATGGGGTACATGGAACGGCTCATCGCACGGGGCCGGACAGACGGCGCCTTCCGCACCGACCTGCCCGCCGACTGGCTGGTCACCACGGTCTACACGCTGTTGCACGCCGCCGCCGACGAGGCCGCCGCCGGGCGGCTGGACAAGGACGCCGTCGGGGACATCCTGGAAAGGACACTGCTGGCGGCACTGAAGGCCGAGCGTTGAGGGCGGCAGGAGACCAGCACCGCGAGCCGTCACCGCGTCAGGCGGAGGCGACGCCCACGGCCTGAAGGAACATCACGCCATTCGTGACCGCTTCGAGCATGCCGCCTTCCGGCGTAGGGCCCGCCGTGAAGATGCCGCCGACCGCGAGCGTCCGTTCCCGCATGCCCAGGACGCCATCGCCTCCTGCACGATGCGGTACGCGGCGAGGTCCGCGGCCGCCGACAGTTCCCGGGCTTTGGCGTAGGCGCGCCGGTTTCGTACGGCGTTTCGCCGATGGCCGTGGCCGGCCCCGTCTGCGCGACGAGGCTCACGGTCACGAGACCGAGCCACCCCCGAACAGCACTCCGGCATCGACCAGGCTGAGCGCGGTGCCGGCCGCCACCGTGACCACGCGGCGGAAGGCGCGTAGTTCGGCCGTATAAGCGGCGATCATCGTGGTCGGCATCAGCGGATACTCACCGGCCACGGGCCTGTGGCGCGCCGACGGGGGCGTTCGCCGTTGTCGAGTGCATGCCCCACCTATCTACGACAGCGATGTACAGGTTACGATGCCTCGATATAAGTCGAACACCACTGTTCGGTTTGACGCGAAGTCCCGGGCGACCCGCCCCGGCTCGTCAGCGAGCCACCGCCAAGCGGAGGCCGTACTCCCATCCGAGACCAGCAGCAAAGCCGCGGAGGAACAATGCACACGACCGTACTGGACGGCGGTCGAGTCATCACTTGTGACGAACACGGCACCATCGCCGAGGCCATCGCGATCCGCGACGGCCGCGTGCTGGCCGTCGGCGACAGCGACACGGTCCGCGCACGGGCCGGGGCCCAGGCCCAGGTGGCCGACCTGGGCGGTAGCACGGTCATCCCCGGACTGATCGACACCCACCCGCACCTGATGCACTTCGGCGCACTCGCCGAGCCGCTGGTCGACATCACCGACGCGACCTGCCACGAAGACATCGTGGCTCGGATCGCGGCCCGAGCATCCGTGAGCCCGCCCGGCGAGTGGATCATGACCACTCCGGTAGGCGAACCGCACTACTTCATCCGCCGGTCCTATCGCGACCTGGCCGAAGGCCGGCTGCCGGACCGTGATGTCCTGGATCGGGCCGCGCCTCGGAATCCGGTGTTCATCCAGGCCTGGGCACCGGTCGTACCGAACGTCTGCGCCATGAACAGTCTCGCCCTCGACCAGCTGGGCATCAGCCCCTCCACGCCGGACCGCGTCGGCGACGTCTGGATCGAAAAGGATCCGGACGGCCGGCCGACCGGGCGCCTGCACGGCTCGGTCACCAATTACTACTGCGACGACCCGTTCATGAACGACCTGCTCCGCCGGCTTCCGCTGCTACAGGCTGACGCGATCCTCCCCGGTACCCGGCGGGCGATGCGGACGTTCAACGCCCTCGGCGTCACCACGGTGTACGAGGCGCACCTGATGACCTTCTCACTCGTCGAGTTCTATCGATGGCTGCGTGACCAGGAACAGCTCACCCTTCGGGTGCTGTGCTCGCCCGAGGCCGAGCCCACAGGAGTGGTGTGGAGCGACCCGTTGCAGCCCGCCGAGTACCGGCAGCGGTTGGAGCGGGCTCGCGACCTCGCCGACCGCTCGGATCAGATGTTCCGCGTCGACGGTGTCACCGTCTCGCCGTACGGGCCGTGCTGGCCGGGATTCACCCTCATGCGTGAGGCGTACTCCGACCCGTACGGGAGGCCGACCCGAGGCCGACCGGCCCTGAGCCCGGAAAAGGTCCAGGAGGCGATCCGGTACTGCCATGAGAACGGGGTGCGCCTCAACATCGTGACCTCGGGTCTGGCCGAAATCGACAGCCACCTCGACCAACTCGAGGAACTCGGCCAGACGCCCCTGACCGCGGACGGCCGGGCCTGGCTGCTGCAGCACTTCTACTTCGCCGAACCCGACCTGGTGCGACGCGCCGCCGCCCTTGGCCTCGACATCACCACCACCATGTCATTCTCCTGGGGTAAGGGAGAAGTCGTTCGCGAACGGTTCGGCGAGCGCCTGCTTCCCGACTTCATTCCGCTCGCCAGGCTCCTGGACGCCGGTCTGCACGTCGCCGCCGGCAGCGACTGGGGACCCAAGAACGTCTTCGAACACATCGCACTGGCCGTCGAACCCCGCTATGGCGCCAGCGGCAGGACCGCGGCGACCCCCGGCATCAGCCGCCGCCAGGCACTGTCCATGTGGACCGACCAAGCCGCTCACGTCCTGCGCTGGGACGACATCGGCTCCCTGCGCTCCGGCAACCACGCCGACCTCGTCATCCTCGATCGTGATCCGCTCACCTGCCCGCTCGACGACCTTTCAGACACCGAAGTCATCACGACGATGCTCGGCGGTAAGACCGTCGCCGGCTCCGACCCCGCAGCGGGACTTTGACGCGAGGGATCGGGCCGCCATCGATACATCCACCTCGAAGCAGTCGGTTTTCCGCTGCATCCAATCGCCCATGAGGAGATGGCAAGAAAATGAGTGATCGAACCACGTTGAACAGTGACCAGGAAATGGTCGTGCCGCTCGGCATGGATACGGGCGGCATTCGCCGGCGCCTGCGAACGGTCGCGAGGATCACGGCATTCATCGGAGGGCCGCTGTTCTTGCTGGGCACGATCCTGCACCCGGCGCGCGACGGGTGGGGAATGGCGAGGGTCGGGCAGCTGTACGGGGTGACGCACGACATTCAGGCGGCCGGTCTGCTGTTGCAGGTGGTCAGTCTCGCCAGCATGCTCGCGCTGGGTATGCGTGTCCAGACCCGCCGGGACTTGAGTGGGTGGTACGCCGCGCTGGTCGGCACGCTCCTGTGGTTCGCGCTCATCGTCTACGACGGTTCCCATAACCCCGTTCGTGCGCATTACGAGCCGAGCCTCGTTCACACGAGCGGTGATGTGGATGCGGGTGCGGCGATCATCGTGTTCCCGGCGTTGCTGATCTTTCCGTTCGGGTATCTGCTGCTCGCGCTCATGCTGAGGCGGCGCGGAATGGGGCGAGTGGCCGTCCTGCTCAGCGTCGGGTCATTCGTCTACACGCTCGGCGGGTTGTTCATTTTCACCTCAGGGCCGCGGTTCCCGCTCATCCAGATCTTCGAGGTCGCCGGTGCGCTGCTGTACGCCCTCGGATACATCCTTCTGGGCCGGGAGAGCGGTGCGATGAAACCGGCTACGACACGGCGGTGAGGGCGCGCGCGCCAAGCGGCCGGTCAGGCTTCTTCCATGGCGCCGGGCGGCGTACTAGGGTCGCCGACGCGGACCGGAGGGCATCGGAGGTGCGGGGCTGACGAACGACTCGGCTGCGGTGCAGCTCTCACGGTTCTGGCGGCTTCGCGGACTGGACGGCCTCGGGTTGATGCGCGCTCGCTACGTGTCGCACGCGTTCGCCCGGCACGGTCACGAGACCTTCGCGGTCGGTGTGATCCAGTCCGGAGCGGAAGAGATTCGGTTCGCGGACGGTGTCGAGCGGATCGGTCCGGGTGGGCTTGTGCTCATCGGCCCCGAGGTGGTGCATACCGGTGTCGCGCTGACCGACGACGGCTGGGCCTACCGGGTGCTGTATCCGTCGGCGGATCTCATGTCGGAGCTGGCCGGGACGCGGGGCACGCCGCGTTTCATCGAACGGGTCGTCGACGATGACCGGGCTGCGCGCCTGGTGCTGAGAGCGCACGCTGCTACGGAGACCGAGGACCGGCTGACTGCGGAGACCCTGATGCGCCGGGCGCTGGCCGGGCTGTTGCGGTCGTACGGCGGGGTGCCCTCGGCCGTTCCGGTCCGGTCATCCGGCGGCGCTTTCTCCGAACGGGCGCGCGAGGTGCTGCACGAACGCATGACGGAGCCGCCGGGCCTGGAGGAGCTCGCCGCGGAGGTGGGCGTCGGGTGGTCCACGCTCGTGCGGGCGTTCCGCGACGCGTATGGGCTGCCGCCGCACGCGTACCTGACCCAGCTGCGCGTCCGCGCCGCGTGTCGACTGCTCGAGAGGGGCATACCTCCGGCCGAGGTCGCGCCGATGGTCGGCTTCTACGACCAGGCGCACCTGTCCCGGCACTTTCGCCGGCTCGTCGGCGTGCCGCCCGGCGGCTACCAACAGGGTGGCA
Source organism: Actinoallomurus sp. NPDC052308 (assembly GCF_040679195.1). Classification (NCBI taxonomy): domain Bacteria; kingdom Bacillati; phylum Actinomycetota; class Actinomycetes; order Streptosporangiales; family Thermomonosporaceae; genus Actinoallomurus; species Actinoallomurus sp. NPDC052308. Next base: position 80,671 of record NZ_JBFAUM010000004.1, read on the forward strand.
GGATCGTACAAGCGCCATCGCCGGGTTCTGCCTAATCTGCCACTGGCGGGGCTCGTCGCCGCACGGCACGACCGTCTCGGTGAGGACATCGCGGGTGGCACGCTGTACGTCACCGAGCACACGCACCACTGCGTCGCGAAGGCGGCACGGATCGCGGGATTGCCGGCCTCGTCCGTCCGGACGGTGCCGACCCGGGGCCTTCGCATGGATCCGGACGCTGCCGCCCGGCTCATCGCCGCTGATCGCGCCAACGGACTGCGGCCCTTTCTCTTGGTAGGCACGGCCGGCACCACGAGCACCGGGACGATCGACCCGCTGGCCGAGCTCGGAGAGCTCGCCCGCCGGGAGAACATCTGGTTTCACGTCGACGCCGCCTATGGCGGCGGGTTCCGGCTCACCGCGCGCGGCCGTGATCGGCTTCGCGGAATCGAACGTGCCGACTCCGTGGTGTTCGACCCGCACAAGAGCCTCTTCCTGCCGTACGGGACCGGCGTGCTCTTGGTGCGTGACACCGGGCCACTGCGTGCCGCCCACTCTGGTCGCGGCGATTACCTGCAGGACCTGACCGGCGTCGCCGGGCTGCCCGACTACGGCCATCTCGGCCCCGAGCTGACCCGCGAGTTCCGCGGACTGCGGCTCTGGCTACCGCTGCACCTTCACGGTGCCGCTGCCTTCCGCGACGCGCTGGACGAGAAACTCGACCTGGCCGCGCTGGCATACCGGGAACTCACTGCGGATCCGCTGCTCGAGGTGCCATGGGAACCCGACCTGACCGTTGTGGTCTTCCGCTTGCGAGCGGACGACGACGCCAACCGCCGGCTACTCGACCGGATCAACCGCACAGGACGCTTCTTCCTGTCCAGCACCCGCGTTGACGAGCGCTTCTACCTGCGGCTGAACGCCACGAGCCACCGGACCCACGAGTCACACCTGCGCGACGCGCTCGACCACATCCGCCGTTGCGCCGGCGACGAGGCCACGACGCGCCCTCGAACCTGATCATGAGTCTCGGCGAGGGAAGCCGCTGCTCGTCACCCGGTGATCGTGGCCATGACGTGGGCGCGAGCGGGCTCCTCCAGCCGCGCCTTCAGCGCGAAGAAGAGGTCGGCGGCCCGGATCCCGATCCAGCCGTCGGGCAGGAGTTCCTCGGGCAGGCCCGGGTCGAGGTACGGCAGTCGCCGCCAATCGGTGAGCACCCGAACATAGTCGGCGAACGCCTCCCCCGCCTGGGGCGTGCGGCGCCGTCGCAGCACCGGCGCGTGCGCCTGGAGGAACGCCCCATAGAGCCGCTCGAGCTCGTCGAGATCCCACCATCGGCGGACCTTCGCGGCCAGATCCCCGAACGCCAGATGCTCTCCGCGGAACAGATCCGCGTATGAGTCCAGGTCGAGTCGCCGCAGCATCTCGGCGGTCGCGTCATGCAGGTGCGCCGGTGCGATCCACACGCCCGGCGCGGCGGTGCCGAAGCCGAGCCTGGTCAGCTCGGAACGCAGGACATGCCGCTTGTGGCGTTCGGACTCGGGCACCGAGAAGACGGCGAGCATCCACCCATCGGTGAGCGTCGCACGCTGGCGCTGGAAGATACGGTCGTCCCCTTCGCGCAGGATGGCCAGCGCCTCATCGGACAGCTCGTAGCCGGCCGCGCCGTCGTGCCGGTGCGCTCGCAGGATCCCGCGCCGCTTGAGCCGTGAGATCGACGAGCGGACGGCGGGCTCGTCGACTCCGAGGTCGGCGAGCAGCGCGATCAGCGAGGCGACCGACAGCCAGCCGCCGTCCGACCGGGAGTACAGGCCGTAGACGGTGACGATCAGATGCCTCGGCTGCGCACTGCGCGTCGGCGCGTCGGCGTCGGTCTCACTCGGGTCTGACACGGCCGTCACCAGGCCACGATACCAACGATCACGCTGATCCTCGCGACGAGGTCCGGGCCGCCCACCGATCAGGAGACGGGTGCCGGGTCCCGGTGCGGGGTCCAGCGCAGGTGGACGTTCTGGTCGGTGGTGTCGGCGCGCAGGAGAGACAGGCGGGGGCGCACCGCGTCGGTGCGCGCCGTCGGCGGCTTGCGGCGACCTGCCGCGAACTGAACGGGCCATTCCGCGGCCGCACCTCGATACTCCTGCTCGGCCGCCGCGTGCAGCGTCCAGTGCGGGTCGTAGAGATGCGTACGACCGACGGCGCACAGGTCGGCGCGCCCGGCCAGCAGGATCGAGTTCACGTCGTCGTAGGAGGCGATGGCGCCGACGGCGATGACGGCCGTGCCGGTGGCGGCCGCGATCTCCTGCCGGACCCGGTCGGCGAACGGCGTCTGGTACGAACGGCCGAACGCGGGACGCTCGTCCTTGGTGACCTGTCCTGACGAGACGTCGATGGCGTCGGCCCCGTGGGCGATGAAGGCCCGGGCGATCTCGACGGCGTCCTTCTCGGTGTTGCCGTCCGGAGCCCAGTCCGTCGCGGAGATCCGCACGCTCATCGGCCGCTCGGCGGGCCAGGCGGCGCGTACCGCCTCGAACACCTCCAAGGGGAAGCGGAGGCGGTTCTCAAGCGAGCCGCCGTACTCATCGGTGCGGCGATTGGAGATGGGCGACAGGAAGGAGGACAGCAGGTAGCCGTGAGCGCAGTGCAGCTCGAGCAGGTCGAATCCGGCTTCGGCACCTCGGCGGGCGGCCGCGACGAAGTCCGCGACGATCTCGCCCATGTCGGCGCGGGTGACCTCGCGCGGAACGGGCGAGCCCGGACCGTACGGCAGCGGTGACGGGCCGACGACCTCCCAGTTCCCCTGCTCCAGCGGGTCGTCCATGCCCTCCCACATCAGCTTGGTCGACCCCTTCCTGCCGGAATGGCCGAGCTGAAGACCGATGCGGGCGGTGGTCCGGTCGTGCACGAAGGACACGATCCGGGCCCAGGAGTCACGCTGCTCGTCGGTCCACAGCCCCGCGCAGCCGGGGGTGATCCGGCCGTCCGGCGAGACGCAGACCATCTCGGTCATCACCAGTCCCGCCCCGCCCATGGCCTTCGAGCCGAGGTGGACGAGATGGAAGTCGCCGGGCACGCCGTCGACGGCGGAGTACATGTCCATCGGAGAGACGACGACCCGGTTCTTCAGCTCGAGCCGCCCCAGCCGGAAGGGCTGGAACATCGCCGGCGCGACTCCGTCCAGGCCCTGCGAGGCGGCGAAGGCGGCGTCGACGCGGTCGGCGAAATCCCGGTCGCGGGTGCGCAGGTTGTCGTAGGTGATGCGGCGCGACCGGGTCAGCAGGTTGAAGCAGAACTGGGTCGGCTCCTGGTGAACGTACATGCCGATGTTCTCGAACCACTCCAGGGACGCCTGGGCCGCCCGCTGGGTGGATTCGACGACGGGTCGTCGCTCACTCTCGTAGGCCGTCAGCGCGGCCTCGGCATCCGGGTTCTCGTGCAGGCAGGCCGCGAGGGCGAGCGCGTCCTCCATGGCGAGCTTGGTGCCCGACCCGATCGAGAAGTGCGCGGTGTGCGCCGCGTCGCCGATGAGGACGAGGTTGCCGTGATGCCACCGCTCGTTGCGCACGGTGGTGAAGTTCAGCCACTTGGAGTTGTTGGCGAAGACCTGGTGACCGCCGAGCTCATCGGCGAACAACTCTCGGAGCCGCTCGATGGCCTGGTCGTCGGAGACGCCCGGCGGGAACTCGACTCCCTCGGTGACGTCGAAACCGGCACGGCGCCAGACGTCCTCGTGCATCTCGACGATGAAGGTGGAGCCGCCGTCGGAGTAGGGGTAGCCGTGGACCTGCATGGTCCCCCACTCGGTCTGCTTGATGAAGAACTGGAAGGCTTCGAAGACACGATCCGTGCCGAGCCACATGTACTTGTTGGGCCGCCGGTCCAGCGTGGGGCGGAAAACGTCCGCGTATGCCTGCCTGACCTGCGAATTGAGTCCGTCGGCCCCGACCACCAGATCGTAGGACGCGATGAGGTCGCCGACGGCGGGGGCGAGCGTGGAGAAGTGCGTGACGACGCCGAGGCCGCGGCAGCGCTCCTGCAGCAGGCGCAACAGTTCCTTGCGGCTCATGGCGGCGAAGCCCTGCCCGCCGACGGTATGGCTTTCGCCCCGGAAGTGGATGTCGATGTCGGTCCACCGGGCGAACCGCCTCGCCATGGCGTCGGCGAACTCGGTGTCGGCGCTCTCGATGCCGCCGAGCGTCTCATCCGAGAACACCACACCGAAGCCGAACGTGTCGTCCGCGGCGTTCCGCTCCCAGACGGTGATGTCATGGCCGGGGTCGAGCTGCTTCATCAAGGCGGCGAGGTACAGGCCGCCGGGGCCACCGCCGACAATCGCGATCTTCACCGAAGTTCCTCTCACTGCTCGGCGACAGGCATGGCGGCCTGCTCGTCGTCGATGACCCTGCGAAGAGCGAAACGCTGGAGTTTGCCGCTGCTGTTGCGCGGCAGCGAGTCGCAGAACCGCACGTCGCGCGGGTACTTGTAGGGGGCCAGGACCCGCTTGACGTGATCCTGGATCTCCTTCGCCTTGGCCGCGTCGCCGACCACGCCGTCCCGAAGCACGACGAAGGCGCACACGACGGAGCCGCGCTGGGCGTCGGGACGGCCGACGACACCGGACTCCAGCACGTCGGGATGGGTGTCGATGGCGGCCTCGACCTCGGGCCCGCCGATGTTGTACCCGGACGAGACGATCATGTTGTCACTGCGGGCCTGGTAGAAGAAGTAGCCGTCCTCATCCCGGTAGAAGACGTCGCCGGTGACGTTCCAGCCGTCGACGACGTAGTCCGTCTGGCGGGCGGCGTTCAGATAGCGGCAACCGACCGGGCCGATGACGGCGAGCCGTCCGGACTCACCGGGCCCGAGCTCTTCGCCGTCCGGGCCGAGGATCGTGGCGCGGTAGCCGGGCACCGGCCTCCCGGTGGCGCCGGGCCGAATGTCGTCACCGGCGGCCGCGATGAAGATGTGCAGCATCTCGGTGGCGCCGATGCCATCGATGACCCGCAGCCCGAGCCTGTCGCGTAGCCCCTCCCACGTGGTCCGCGGAAGGTGTTCGCCGGCCGACACCCCGGTCCGCAACCCGGCCAGCTTCTCCTCCCGGCCTTCACGCAGGATCGCCTTGAAGGCCGTCGGAGCGGTCGCGAGTACCGTGACGCCGTGTCGCTGGACGATGTCGGCGAGCTGTGGCGGGGTGACGGACTCGGTCAGCAGCGCGCAGGCGCCGGCCAGCAGCGGGAAGACCACGAGCATGCCGAGGCCGAACGTGAACGCGAGGGGCGCGGAGCAGGCGACCGTGTCGTCCGGGGTCAGCCCGAGCACGGGGCGGCCGAAGGTGCGGTCGATGGACAGCAGATCACGGTGGAAATGCATGGTGATCTTCGGGGCACCGGTGCTGCCGGACGTCGGCCCCAGGAGCGCGACGTCGTCCGCGGCGGTCGCCACGTCACTGAACCGCCCGGACTTGACCAGGGCACGTTCGATGAGATCGTCCGCGCCGGCGCCTCCGTACTCCACGACCGTCATGGACGGCATCGTCGTGTCCTTGACGACGTGGACGTCCTCGGCGAACCGGTGGTCCACCAGCGCGATGGACGGCCGGGTCCGTTCGACGATCGGGGCGACCTCGCGGGCGCGCAGCGCGGCCATGGTGGTCACGACGACGCCTCCGGCCTTGAGCACGCCGAGCCAGGCCGCGACGGTCCATGGATTGTTCGGGGCGCGCAGCAGCACGCGCTGTCCGGGAACCAGGCCCAGGTCCTCGGTGAGCACCTGGGCGACCTGGTTCGCCCGTGTCCGCAACAGGCCGTAGGACCAGATCTCCCCGTCCGGCGTACGAAGCGCCGACCGGTCGGCTCCGAACGTCGCGACCGCCTTGTCGATGATCTCTGTGGCGGCGTTGAGCCGGTCCGGATACCGCAGCTCCGGCAAGGTGAACTCGAGTGTCGGCCACAGATGCGCCGGCGGCAGGTGGTCTCGGGTGAAGGTGTCCAGGTGGGCTGATGGCGAAAGAGACAATGGGGGATGCCTTCCGGGAGCCGCCGGCGAGGGGACGACGGGTCAAACGGCGCGGATCATGCCCTCCTGGGCAACGGTGGCGAGGTGCCGGCGATCGCGGGTGAAGAAGCGGCCGGTGCCGAGGCCGCGGCCCGTGTCGGCGGCGACCGCTTCCTGGACGTAGAGGAGCCAGTCGTCGACCGGTCCGGGCCGGTGGAACCACATGGCGTGATCGAGACTGGCGGTGATCAGCCCGGGCCTGGCCCAGGGCAGGTCGAGCACACGCAGCACGGGCTCGAGGATGGTGTAGTCGCAGACATAGGCGAGCGCGGCCATGTCCCGCTGCGGGTCGCTCAGTCCCTCGACCGGCCGGAGCGGGTCGAACGGCTTGATCCACACCGCCTGGTGCGGCGCCCGCCGTCCCTCGATGGTCAGGTAGACCGGCCCGGGCACGTGCCGCATGTCGAAGCTGCGGCCGCCGGACCAGTAGGCCTTCGACTCATCGGTCATCGTGCCGCCGGTCCGGTGCGCGAGGTACGTCGCGGAACTGGGCAGTTCCTCCGGATCGGGGACGGCCTCGGGCGGCTCGGCGTGGAACGTCCCGCCGGGCTCACCGGCGGCGAAGTTGGCCAGGCAGACGTAGATCGGCTTGCCGTGCTGGTAACCGCGTACCTGCCGGGTGCTGTAGCCACGTCCGTCCCGGAGCAGCTCCACCTCATAGCGCACCTGCGCCCCGATGTCGGCCGGGCGCAGGAAATAGCCGTGCATCGAGTGCAGCGTCTTGCCGTCGGTCACCGACCGCATGGCCGCGGCCGCGGCCTGGGCGACCAGATCACCGCCGTAGGCCTTCGGCCAGGGGCAGGGCTGGGTGATGGCGGTGAAGGCGACGTCGAAGTACTCGGTCTCCGCGGGCGTCAGCGTGACGGCGGCGGTGAAGGCCGCCGAGGTCTCCAGGGCCTGAGTCGTCATCGGTTCAGCCAGTCCCGCAGGTCGGTGTCGGCGACGTCGGGCAGGTTGACGACGATGTTCTCCGGCGTACGGGTGGTCATCCATACCAGGGGCCTGGTGCGCGAGAGATTGCACTCGACGTGCGGCATGAACGGCGGCACGAAGACCCAGTCGCCCTCCTCCATGTCGACGTAGTCCTCGAACTTGTCGCCGAAGTAGATGCGCGCCCGCCCCGACAGGACGTAGCCGCCGGTCTCGGCCTCGCCGTGGTGGTGAGAGACCGACCGGTAGCCCGGCTCGTTGCTGACCTTGCCGAACCACAGCCTCGTGGCCGGGGTGTGCTGGATGCTGACCCCCGAGATCCGCACCGCTCCCCCGGAGTCGGCCGTACCGGCGTCCTCCAGGCCGCCGCGCGTCACCACGGGTTGGACGAGACCGCTGGGGAGCCGATACATCGAGTTGTCACCCTCGAGGCGGTACTTGCTGAAGTCGGGCTCCATCGGAATGGCTCCGTTTCAATCGCGTGGGGGGAGGCGCCGGCCGGTCGAGGTGCGAGACCGGTGCCAGGGACGGCTGTCGGCGGATCGCTGTGTCGGAGCGTGCTCGTGACATGTCGTATTTTTCACGACCGTCATTTATTGTCAATACCGCTCCGCGGACGAACCGGAGCTCGACCCATCCCAACGGGAGGCCGTATGACGCCCGTCGCCGTGAACCCGAGTGCCCTGCCAGCGCCAAGCGGATACTCGCATGGAACCCTCACCGGAAACACGCTCTACCTGGGCGGACAGACCGCCCTGAACGCCGACATGGAGATCGTTCCTGGCGGCATCGTCGAGCAGTTCCGCCAGGCGTTCGGCAATGTGCTGACCACGCTCCGCGCGGTGGGAGGCGAACCCGAGGACCTGGTGAGCATCACGCTCTACCTCACCGACATCCCCGACTACCAGGCTCACGGCAAGGAGATCGGCCGGGTCTGGCGCGAGCTCGCCGGTCCCGTCTACCCGGCCATGGCCGGGATCGGCTGCACCGCCCTGTGGCAGCCGGAGGCCATGATCGAGATCCTGGGCGTGGCCGTGATCCCGGAACACCGGCTCGTACCACCGGCGCCGCTGCCCGAACCGGGTCCCGAGGGGCCGCGGAAATGAGACTCGCCTCTGTCACCGTCGACGGCACACGGCGAGCCGGAGCCGTGAACGAGGCCGAAGGCATGGTGGCACTGCTGCCCTCCGCCATCGGCACGGTCGACGACATCGTGCGCGGCGGCCCGGCGGCGCTCGACGCGGTACGGGCCGCGCTCGCCGACGCCCGCCCCGTGCCGCTCCGCGAGGTACGCCTGGAGTCGCCGCTGCACCCCTTCAACCGCGACATCCTGTGCACCGGGTGGAACTACTGGGACCACTTCGAGGAGTCCCAGGGCATGCGAGAGGGTCAGGACCCACCCCAGCGCCCGGAGCACCCCGCGTTCTTCACCAAGGGCCCCGGCACCGTCATCGGGCCCGCCGACGAGATCGCCTCCGACCCCGAACTGTCCGCCAAGTGGGACTACGAGGCCGAGATCGCCCTCGTCATCGGCCGCGACGGCCGGTCGATCCCGGAGGAGAAGGCGCTCGAGCACGTCTTCGGCTACCTCGTGGCCAACGACGTCTCCCAGCGCGATCTGCAGCGGGCGCACGGCGGCCAATGGCTCAAGGGCAAGAGCATCGACGGCACGATGCCGCTCGGCCCATGGCTCACGACCGCCGACGAGATCGACGATCTCGAAGGCCTGCGGGTGCAGTGTGAGGTCAACGGCGTTCTGCTGCAGAACGCCTCCAGCGCTCAGATGGCCTTCTCGTTCGCCCAGGTCATCGCCGAGCTGAGCAGGGGCATGACCCTGCGCGCCGGGGACGTGGTCCTCACCGGTACGCCGAGCGGGATCGGCAGCGCGCACGAGCCGCAGATCTTCCTGAAAGACGGCGATGTGATCGTCACCCGGGTCAGCCGACTGGGCGAGTTGCGGAACGAGGTGCGGCGGGCCCGGCTGACCTGACGGGTCCCGCGCACCGCCCGGCTGCGGCCCACGCGGGCGCGTCGCACCCGTAGACCTCCCCGTACCGAGAGGAGCCGACTCACGCGTTAAAGCACGCCGGCCTCGGCCAGCCACTGCCACAGCTCGTCCTGCCGGACGATCGTGACGCCGAGCTTGTCGGCCTTGCCGGTCTTGGACGCGCCGACGTTCTCGCCGGCGAGCAGGTAGTCGGTGGTGGCCGAGACCGACGAGGCGGTCGTGGCCGCCGCCTGCTCGACCAGGCGGGTGACGTCCGGGCGGCTGATCTTCGCGCCCGAGCGTGGGTCGGTGAACGCGCCGGTGATCACGACCGACCTGCCCTTCAGCGGCGAGTCGCCCGCGGCCGCGGCGTCGACCGGCCGGTCCTCATCCAGGACGTCGAGGTCCACGCCGCGCTCACGCAGCATGGCGATCTCCTCCTGGACCTGCGGGCGAGCGAAGAAGGCGACGACGCTTTCGGCGACCTTCGGGCCGATGTCACGGATCGCCACCAGGTCCTCGACCGTCGCCGCCATGATGTCCTCGATGCGCTCGTAGCCGGCCAGGCACAGGCGCTTGGCGGTGCCCTCGGAAGCCATCGGGATCGCCAGCCCGATCAATGCGCGCCGCAGCCCCATACCCTTGGAGGACGTGATCGAGTCGACCATGTTCTTAGCGCTGACCTCGCCCATCCGCTCATAGCCGAGCAACTGCTCGGCCGTCAGGTCATAAAAGTCGCTGCGGCGCTTGAGCACACCGTCTTCGGCGAGCCTCTCAATCCAGACGTCGCCGACGCCCTCCATGTCTGCCGCCTGCCGTGAGGCCCAGTGCATCAGCCGACGCGTCGCCTGCGCCGGGCACTGCAGGTTCACGCACCAGCGCTCCTCACCGGTGCCACGGACCTGCAACTCCGAGCCGCACGACGGGCAGTGCGTCGGCGGGACGATCTCGACCTCGGTCCCGTCGCGTTCCTCCGGCAGCGAGCGGCCTGCGAACGGGATCACGTCGCCGCGCCGCACGACCGCCACGGTGTCTCCGATCCGCAGGTCGCGCTCGCGGATCAACCTCGGGTTGTGGAGCGTGATGTTCTCCACCGTCACTCCGCCGACGAACACCGGTGCGACCCTCGCGCGCGGCGCAACCCGGCCGATCTTGCCCACCGGCCACTCGACCGACAGCAGTCTCGTCAGCTTCTCCTCCGGCGGATACTTGAACGCGATCGCCCCACGCGGCTCGGCGCTGTTGAATCCCGCCGCGTCGAACGCCGCCGGCTCATGCAACCGTACGACCGCACCGTCGATGTCGTAATCCAGGCCGTCTCGGCGACGACCGATCTCATCGATCGCCTCCATCACGTCCGCGACGCTCGCGCACACGTACTGGGCTACCGGTTCGAAATCCGCCGGGATCTCCAGCGCGGCGCCATCACGATCGGCACCGAACGCGAAGAACCGCAGCAGCCGCTTGGCGTTCGCCGCCGCCACAGGATCCTTCAGCACCAGCGTCCCCGCCGCGCCCGACCGCGGATTGGTCAGCGTCCGGTCCGGGTGCGCCTCGTTGTAGGCAGCCCACACCGACCGCAACATCACCGCCTCGCCACGGACCTCCACCCGCCCAGGCGCCTCGATCCTGACCGGCAGACCGGGAATCACATGGCGCACCTTCTCGGTCACCAGCTCACCGACCGTGCCCGTGCCGCGTGTAGCGACATGGTCCAGGCTCCCGTCGACGTAGACCACGCTGAGCGAAAGCCCGTCGAGCTTCTCCGACACACGGAAGACCTGGCCGCCGAAGCGCTCGCAGAACACGCGGATCTGCTCCTCGCTCGTCGCCTTCGCCAGCGAGAGCATCGGACGCGCGTGCCGCACCGTCGGACCGGTCAACTCCGACGGCGCGTTGACCTCACCGAGCGGGCTATCGGCCGGCTCCAGCTCCGGATGCTCAGCGACGAGCGCCGAAAGCTCATCCTTCAACGCGTCGTAATCGGCATCTGGCAGTGGGCTATCACCCGTGCCGTAATACAGGTCGTTCAGCCGCTTGACCTCAGCGACCAGCTCAGCGATGCGCTCCCCTACGTCCACCCCCCGATTAAACGCCAAGCCACCGACATCCACGCCTGCCAGGGGCCTGGCCCCCGCCCGCTGCCGCTACGTGCCGTTTAAGTCCACCTTCGCCGCCCCAACTCAGGCGGACCAGCCCGAGTCCGTACCGGGTGCTGCCGAACCGTGTCGCGACATACGAGCAAACGACGAGCAAACAGGATCACGGCGCGTTTGTCGTCGTCGGCCACCAGGTCGGGACGCGGAACTCCGAATCCTGCGATTTCTCTCCAGTCATCCCATGGGCAGGGCCCGGCTGACGCCGGGCCCTGCGTTGGAGCACTCGTTGAGTGTGAGCTGAGCCGGCACTGTGTGCCGACCGTGTTGTTCAGGCCCGCGTCGCCGTTCCGCGAGCGATCAGCGTTGCGGCCACCGGCGCCATGAAGGCGACGGTGCCCACCACTGAGGCCAGGGACGCGAGTCCGCCGATGATCAGGGTCGAGCGTGGCCCGAATATCTCGGCCAGCCAGCCGATCAGGGGATAGCCGATCGGGGCGCTCACGGCGATCACCAGCAGGTACAGGCCCATCACTCTGCCGCGCATCTCCTCCGGAACACTCAGCTGCGCGAGCGAGTAGGCCGTTGTGCTGAACATGATCAACGCCATGCCCAAAGGCAACTGCATGGCCACGAACGCCCAATAGTCCGGCACGAGTCCGGCCACGGTCTCGAGTGGCCCGAAGACTGCCGCTGCGGCCAGCATGACCCGCATACTCGGCTGACTCCGGCGCGCGGAGAGCAGCGAGCCGACCAGCCCACCGATGGCCATCATCGCCGAGACAAGGCCGAACGACGAGGCTCCGGCATGGAAGACCTCCCGGCTCATCAGCGCATCCGTCACCGTGAAGTTCATGCCGAACGCGGAGACGAACAGCACGATGATCATCAGCATCACCAGGTCGCGGCGCTCCTGGACGTAGCGCAAGCCCTCGCGCAGCTGGCCCTTTGCCCGTGGCACCGGATCCTTGACGTACAGCTCATCCTCACGCATGAGGTAGAGCCCGAGTTCCATGGCGCCGAACGACGCGGCATTGATGAGGAAGACCGGACCAGTGCCGACGGCGGCGATCAGTACGCCGGCGACGGCTGGGCCGAGAATTTTCGTCGTGTTGAATAACGCGCTGGTCAGGCCGATGGCGCTGGACACGTCACGGGGTCCCGCCACCTCGACCGCGAACGCCATCTGGGCCGGGCTGTCCACCGTTATGGCCAGGCCGAGGCCGAACGCCAGAGCGTACACATCCCACACGCTGGCGGAGCCGGTGACGGTGAGCAGGCCGAGCACCAGCGCGAGCGCGCCCATCACCGCCTGGGTGATCATGAGGACGCGCCGTTTGCGGTACCGGTCGGCCAGGACGCTGCCGTACAGGCTGAACAGGGCCGTCGGCAATAGCTGCAGGCCGGCCGTGATGCCGAGCGCGGCGCTGCTGCCGTGCGTCAGGTCCAGCACCAGCCAGTCCTGGGCGGTTAACTGCATCCAACTGCCGATACTGGAGACGCCCTGACCTGTCGTGAGCAGCCGGTAGTTGCGGTTCCGCAGCGAGCGGAACGGGTTCAGATCCGGCTGAGCCGCTTCAGGATCGCTGCCTGGCGGTCCCCCTCGTGCGGAGTCAGCTCCGCCCGTGCCCGAAATATCGGACATTGTTGTTCCTCTCGGTTGTGTGGTCTTCCGCGGCGCTCTTTTGAACGCCACGGACGAAGACTGTCGGCGCGACCCGGCACATGGCAGGCTCCACAGACGACAGGTCAAAGTGGCACTGGTCACAGAAGTCAGAGGGCTGGTGGCAGCCTCGCCCAGACGGTCAGCCACAGGAGTAGGCGTCCTTTTCCCGAACGTGTCCCCAGCCCGAACTGGCGCGGCTGTGCGTCTGGCACACGGACCCGAGTGGTGGGCCCACTCTGCCGCGCATGAACGAACCACAGCAGCAGCTCCCCGGCCTTGGACGACGCCGTCGACCAGCTCGTCGTCATCGAGGACCGGGACAGCCCGCAAAGGCACCGATGGGTGCGCTACGTCATGCCGGTGATGGTGGAGGTCGACCCCGACACCGACCAGGCCACCCGGGTGGTGACGCTGCCGGAGGAGATCCGCGACGACCGCGACGACATGGGCGGCTTCTGCGTCTACGACGAAAAGTTCGTCCGCCGCCACCCTGTGGGGCGAGCACAACAGCCCATCGCCGTGGTCACCGGCGCCTCAAGCGGGACGGGCGCGGCCACAGCCCGGCGACTCGCCCAGCTGGGGGCCGGCGTCGCCCTCCTGGCGCGCCGTAAGGACAAGATCACTGCGCCGGCGGCCGACATCACCGCGGCCGGCGGGACCGCGCTGGCCCTGCCGGTCGACGTCACCGACCGGGCGACCGTCCAAGATGACCGGCCTCCCCTCGGCCGAGCAGGGAGGCCGCTCTTGCCGTCACCCGCACGGCCCGGTTCCTCCGGCATCGCGTGAGCCGGCTCAAGCCCCGCAGTACCGTCTAGGCTGAAAGACGTCCTTCAACCTTGCCTGGTTAGGACACATTCGCCGCTCTCGGGCTGGTTACCCGAACACACGGGCGGCGACCGCAAGCCCTCGCCGGCCGCGCGCCGGCGAGGGCTTCGGCTTTGCCGGTGGGTCGCCTATATCGGCCATCCCACGTCCGCGAGAAAGCACACGGCGACGTGCCCTTCCCTCTGGCCGGCGTTCGCCGGGACGACCTGAGGTTCCCCGAGGGGGCCCTTCCTCCACAGACGCTGATCAACGAGGTGACGGCCGATAGTAACGCTTCCGCGATGTCCCAGATCGTCCTGCCCGCGGGTCGAGGCGCCGGGCTGTCAGCCAAGCTGGGCGAGTCGACCGTCGGCCATAATCGGAAACTTCGATCACGGGCACAAAAATCACAAGAACGACAATACGCATATTGCTGGCAAATACGACTCAATGTGGTGCTGAGCTCGTATGTGGATGCATCTCTCCTTTAGGCTCTGGTCCGCTCGCCCGGCCGTTGCGGTACTTCTTCCCGGGCGGACCGACCGTTCGATCGGAAGGATGTAGTGATGCCACCGGCTACCACACGTTCACCTCGTGGTCCGCGCGAGCGTGCGCCGCGCGCCACCTGTCGGCTGATCGGCCGGCTGTGCGCCGCCGTCATCACTACTGCCGCGGCGGTCGTCCCCGCCACCGCCGCACGGGCGGCGGTGCCTCATGTCGTCGAGTACGGTCCGTTGCCGACCGGGCCGCTGTCGGGGGCGTGTGAGGTCGAATTCGACGGCAACGGCCGGCTCTGGGTCGAGCAGTACCTGGCCGGGCAGTTCACCCGCTTCGATCCGGCCACCGGGCACTTCGCGGAGTTCCGCACGCCCATGCCGTTGTCCGTCCCGGGCGGCGAGGAGATCGGGCAGGACGACGCCATCTGGTCCACCGAGGTGACGGGCAACAGCCTGCTACGGATCGACCCCGACACCGGCGCCATGCAGGAAATACCGCTTCCCTGGGCCGGCGCCTTGAACACGTCCGGGCTGGAACTTCCCCTGCACACCGGGCTCGGCTTGGCGAACGACATCACCAAGGGTGCCGATGGCGCGATGTGGTTCACGCTCGGCGGGCTGAACTCGGTCGGCCGCATCGACATGGCGACCCACCAGATGACCAAGTACCCCTTGCCCACGGCCACCGGAGCACAACAGGCGTTGTTCGGGATCATCAAGCCAGGGCCGGGGCGCACCGTGGTGACCGACCTGCCGCTGGAGAACAAGGTCTTCTCGATCAACGTGGATACCAAGGCGGTCACCGAGTACAGAATGCCCACACCGGGATCGTTCCCGCTCGGTGTCACGACCGGTCCCGACGGCGCGATCTGGGTGACCGAGGAACTGGCCATGAAGCTGGCTCGTATCGACCCGGAGACCGGGCGGATCCAGGAGTTCCCGTTGTTCGGGCTCGGCGGCCTGCTCGGCAGCCTGTTCGACGGCGGCGGTATCGGCAACCCCCTCCCCATCCCCGGGCCGATCGTGACCGGCAGCGACGGGAGGCTGTACTTCTCACTGAACTTCGCCGGCAGCGTCGGCCTGGGCAACAAGATGGGCAGCTTCGATCCCGTGACGCACCAGGCCGAGTCCTATGCGACTCCCTCCTCGTTGTCCAGTCCCTGCGACATCAACAACGAGCAGCCCGGCTCGATCTGGTTCGCCGAGCTGACCGCCAACAAGGTGGGACGGCTTGTCTTCGACTGAAACCCGTCGAAGACGCAGCGCCAGCCGGTCAGCGGCACCGAACGGACCTTCGTGGAGGGACATGATGACCGACGCTCAGTCGCCGGCCGATGAAGCGCGCCCCGCCGGCACCCCGCCGGCGGAACACCTCGCGCACGCGGACGCCGTTCGGTTGTACGGCCCGCAGTATCAGGAGAACCCGACCGAGCTGTACCGGGAGATGCGGAGGACGCATGGTCCGGTCGTGCCGGTCCTGCTCGAAGGCGACGTGCCCGCATGGCTGGTGATCGGGTATCGGGAGCTCTACCACGTGCTGTCCAACCCGAAGCTGTTCGTGCGTGACTCCCGCCGCTGGAACGCCTGGGACCGCATCCCGCCCGACTGGCCCTTGATGGCGTTCATCGCCTACCAGCCATCGGTGCTGTTCACCGATGGGCCCGAGCACCAGCGGCATTCCGCGGCGATCAGTGCCGCCCTCGCCGCGGTCGACCAGTTCGAGCTCAGGTCGCAGTGCGAGCGGATCGCCGACGAACTGATCGACTCCTTCGCCGCCCGCGGCGAGGCGGACCTGATGGCGAGGTACGCCCACCCGATGCCGGTCCTCGTCTCGGCCGAGCTGTTCGGCCTGCCGAAGACCGAGGCACCCGACCTCGCGCGCGACGTGATGGCGGCGATGAACGGCGGTGACGGAGCCATCGAGGCCTACCAGCGGTTCGCCGCGGCGATGTTGCGGCTGCTGGCGGCCAAGCGAGAGCGGCCCGGTCCGGACATCCCCTCACGCCTGCTGGACCACCCCGCGGGGCTCACCGACGAAGAACTCACCCACGACCTCATCATCACCATGACCGCCGGCCAGGACGCCATGGCCAACTGGATCGGCAACACCCTGCGGCTCATGCTCACCGACGACCGGTTCGCAGTGACCCTGTCCGGTGGGCGCCGCAGCGCCGGTCAGGCACTGAACGAGGTGCTCTGGGAGGACACCCCTGGGCAGAACAGCCTGGGCAGATGGGCGACCCAGGACACGCACCTGGGCGGCCGGCTCATCAAGGCCGGTGACGGCATCGTCCTCGGCCTGGCAGGCGCGAACGCCGACCCGCAGGTGCGGCCGGAGTCCTCCGCCGGTGCGCTCGGAAACCACGCCCACATGGCCTTCGCCCATGGTGAACACGGATGCCCGCACCCGGCACCGGAGATCGCCGAGATCATCGCCCAAACGGCCGTCGAAGTGCTCCTGGACCGGCTCCCCGACGTCAGGCTCACCGTCTCCCCCGACGAACTTCGCTGGCGGCCGTCCATGCAGATGCGCGGCCTGACCGCCCTACCCGTCACGTTCACCCCGGCGCACGTCACCAGGTGATCGACCCGCAGATCGCCTGCCTCTCACACTCCCGCCGACGGAGATGCGACGTTCGACCGGCGTTCACGATGACGCGGGGCCGAGGCGCAGCGTCGCGCGGCTGAAGGTCGTGAGGATCCGCTGGTGGGTCTGGCGGGGAAGAGACCGGTTTCCGGGCTCGCCCAGAGGCGTACCCGGCCGGGCCGGAGCCTCGCCCAGCAGGTCGTCCAGGCCGGCCCGGGACACCATCAGGAGTCCGTGGGTGGCCCGGGTGCAGGTGACGGCGAGCCGGCCGAACGCCGAGTTGAACTCGTCCAGCCGGTCGGCGCCGGACAGCGGGTGGACGGCGACGGTGATGGCGTTGGTCTGCCCCTGCCAGGAGTCCACCGTCGACGCGAGCAGCACGCCCTCCGGCAGACCGTACTTGTCGGTGAGGCGTTCGACCATCGCGGTCGCGTCGTCCACGGCCTGGTTGCGCGTGGCGAGGACGACGATCAGAGGGTCCCCGGACGGCGCGCCGGAGGTGATCCGCTCCTCGTTCAGGGGCCTGCCGACGCCGTCGTACCGTCGACGCGTGATCGCGAACCCGCCCTCCAGGAAGGGCATGAGCACCTGCTCGACCACCCCGAGCAGGTCCGGGTCGATGTCCGGCGCCTCGGGATCCGGCAGGCCCTCGACCTCGAGCAGGGTCGGCGTCCCGGTGGCGACGGACTCCCAGACCGCGGCGGCGGGTCCGGTCATGGCCGGCGGTTCGACGGTCCGGTCGCCCGGGGCCGCCACGCAGTCCAGCCGGTCCCAGTCACCGTAGAAGGCGCGCCAGAGGGGAAGCTGCGCGGCCGTCGGGCGCCATACCGCGGGGAGGTCCACGGCGAAGGTCTTCTCGTCGTTCTCGTACGCGGTCGGCCAGGCCCGGTAGGGGTTGTAACCGGGGTCGCCGCGCCAGGGGTTCTGGCCGGGGTCGATCGGCGGCAGCTGGCCGACGTCGCCGACCCCGACGGACAGCGGAGCGAGTCCTTGCACGGTCGCGTAGCGGTGGAGGGGGAGCTGCCAGGCCTCGTCGACGAACAGCACGTCGAACGGCAGCGTGGCGTTGACGCCGGGACCGAGGCGGTCGAGCAACCGCTGGGGCTCCCCCCACGCTCCCATCTTGTGGGAGGTTCCGAGGACCACGTCGCACGTGTCGGGGACACCGCCGGCGGAGGTCGCGACGGAGACCCGGTCCAGCACGTCCTGCGGCACCTCGGGCAGCCTGTCCTTGGCCACGAACAGGCAGACCCGGGAGGCGCCCAGCTCTCTGCCCAGTTCGCCGGCGAGCGGGAACACCTGCTTGTTCGCGAACGCGGTGACGCCCACCCTGGCGCAGTTCTCATGGGCGAGGGCTTCGCGGACCATACGGACGAGCGCGTAGGACTTCCCGGCGCCGGCGGCGGCGCGCAGCAGGATCCTGTCGTAGTCGGCGGTGCCCTCGAGGGCCGACAGCAGCGCGGAGATGGCTCGCTGCGCGGCCTCGATGTTGCCCTCGGCCGCGGACTCGTGGTGGAGCGCGTCCTCAGGCGGTACGGCGGGGGCCGAGAAGGTGATCGTCATTCCCGTTCAGTCCAGGTCGTCGATGGTCAGCTCGTCGGGGACGGGCATGGGCACCACGAGGAGCGGTACTTCCTCAGGCGGTCTGACGTCGAACCGTTCTTCGTCGACCAGCGGCGGCCAGACCTCCGGGTTGAGCTCACCGAGGGATCGGCGCTCCGCGAGCGTGTCCGCCCATTCCGCCTCGGCGACCGTGTGCGGCCGGCAGCACCATTGGTGCTCTTCCGGGTCCTCGGCGTAGGCCTCCGGGGTGCAGGTGACCTTCGGAGCGGACCGGTCGTCCGGGGACGGCCGCTTCACCGCGAGCTCATGGCCTGACTTGAACCGCGTGAACCAGGTGGCGTCCGCCAGGACCAGGGTGTCGCCGACCATCAGGTCGGGGACGACCTCGGGGTCCCAGAGGAGTCCCTCGACGCCGTCGAGACGCCTGAGCGCCCCGATCGGCAACCCGCCGAGCTTGAAAGACCCTCGCTGAATCTTGAAGGTCGTGGCCGGCTGCTCGACGACGGCACGGTCGCCCACGTGCAGGGCGACGACCTCCGACCCGTCGCCCAGACGCCGGGACTGCACGTTGAGCCGGATGGGGTCGAGGCCGATCACGGTCGCCAGGGCCAGTTCGCGGATCCCGGCGTCGGCCGCCCTGTCGCGTGCGACCGAGGTGTCGACCAGACAGGTGAGCTGGTCGAAGCACTTGCGATCGGCGTCCAGCAGGTCGACATGGGCGTTGCGCCAGTGCGAGTACATCCGGGAGAAGCGGACGAGGTCGGAGGCCTGCAGTGCGACACGGCGGCCCCAGACCTCCTGCGCGTCGGCCTCCAGGACGCGGTGCACCTCACGCAGCCGGGAGACCCCCACTCCCCCGAGCACGCGCTGCGCCCTCTCGAGCACCTGGACGCGGTAGTCCAGAGCCGCGCCGACGAGCGCCTTGTACGCCTCCGGGTCCTCCTCGCGCCGCGCCTTGTCGATCGCGTCGGACGCGACGTTGGACAGCCGGGCGCCGGGGGTCTCCGGTTGCTGCGCGATGACGTCGGAGACCTCGCGGTGGTCCAGCGGGTCGGTGGCCTCCGCCCAGGTGAGGAGGTAGTCCAGGCGGCCGGCGTCGACGGCCGGGCCACCGGGCGTCACGTGGGTGGCGAGCACGGCCCGTACGTCGACGATGGGCGTGCGCAGGCTCATGGCGCGGGCCCGGTCCTCCTCCAGGAGGAAGCTGACCGCGAGCCGCTCGTCGTCGTGCAGCGGCTCCGGCAGTGTGGCCGGCTCCCCGTCGAAGGTGAGGGCCGGGCGGCCGCTGTCCAGGTCGTGCTGCCAACGGAGGCGGCTGAGTTCGACCCCGGCCAGGGAGTCCGCGGCGGTGGCCAGCAGGTCGGCGGTGGACCGGTCCGGGACGACCAGGTGAACCGGTCCGACCCCCGCCTCCCGGAGCTCGCGGACGGCCGCGCCGAGGATCCGCATCACGGCCCGGCGGGTGAACGGGGACTGCGGGTCGGGGAACACCCGCCGCGCCCAGGCGGCCGGTCCGTCGGCCCCTACCTTCCGCACGGCCACACCGTGCACTCCCAGAGCCGACGCGTCCGACTTCACGAGGACGAGGTCGACGGTGCCCGGCAGGCCGCACGGGTCGACGCGCAGCCGCCCGGTCCAGGACGGCAGGCCCGTGACGGTGGCGCGCACCTGGTCGACGATGCTTCGCGGCGCGGGCCCGTCGGTGCTCTCACCGGTCACGAGCCCCGCCACGGCGGGACGCCGGAGACGGTCGACCCCGATCTCGGCGAGGACGGCGCGCGGGTCGTCGGACTCGCGCAGCTCCGACCGGCAGTACGAGAAGAGGTTGCAGGTCACGCAGCCGCGCGGATCGAAGTCCGCGGTCAGCCCGGCGACGTACGGGACGAGTTCCGCTTCCGCCGGGAACCCGGTGCCGAGCTCGGCCTTGGCCTTCAGCCGCTCATCGGCCCTCGTGCGGACCTCGATCCGGTGGTCGTCCAGCAGCTCCACGACGACCTCGGGCTGCAAGAAGGCGTTGCGCGGTACGGCCAGCGCACCGTGGCGGTGCACGCGCATGCCGGTCGGCAGCCCGCTCCAGGCGGCGGCGGACTCGGCACCCAGCGCGACCTGCAGGAAGCCCTTGAGCATCCGGCCGTCGTCGATGCGCGAGCGGACCCGTTCGTAGTCCTTGGCGTCGCCCATGATCAGCCAGGAGCCGACCGTACGGCCGTCCTCCTCCCGGGGGCAGACGATCGCGAAGTCCGGTTGGACGGGGGTCGCGTCGGGGACGGACTCGAGGTCGAGGTACGGGACGGCGAGCGCGGTCAGCATGGTCGCCGCACCGGAGGACTCCGCCTCGCGGTGGGACCGGGCGAGTTCGTCGGCCGTGTCGGCGAGGTCGCCGTGGCAGTCGCGCCGGCGGACGGCCTCGGGGCGGGCGAGGCCGAGCCGTCCGACCGCCTGGGTGAGCAGTGCGGAGACGAAGAGTTCGGAGTGCACGAGGCTTTCGAAGGTCATCGCCCGCGTCCAGCGTGCCTCGGGGATCCCGGCGCCGGTGTCGGGGTGGCCGATGCGCGTGGCCAGCGCCTTGCGGGTCCTGCGGGTGATGAACGGATCGGTCAGCCGGAACCGCTCGCACCCGGCGTGCGCCGACGCGGCGACGGCACTCGTTCCGCCTCCGGACTGCAGTCCCCCCATGCCACACCCTTCACTCCTCGCCCGCTTCGCTACGTGACTGTAGACCCGAAAGCGAGGTCGTCGTGGCATCGCCGTACGGTCCAGGGCGGCCGGCACCGGCCCCGCACGCCGTTGTGCGGGGCCGGTGGCTCATGGGGCGGGTCAGCCCATGTGCGGGTAGCGGTGGCCGGCCGGCGGGACGAAGGTCTCCTTGATGGTCCGGGTGGACGTCCAGCGCAGCAGGTTCTGGGCGGAGCCGGCCTTGTCGTTCGTGCCCGAGGCGCGTCCGCCGCCGAAGGGCTGCTGGCCGACGACCGCGCCGGTGGGCTTGTCGTTGATGTAGAAGTTGCCGGCGGCGAACCGCAGCACCTCGGTGGCGCGGGCGATGGCGACCCGGTCCCGGGCGAAGACCGCCCCGGTCAGCGCGTAGGGGCTGACCGACTCCAGCTGGGCGAGCATCGGCTCGTAGTCGGCGTCGTCGTAGACGTGGACGGCGAGGATGGGGCCGAAGAACTCGGTGCGGAACACCTCGTGGCCCGGGTCGTCGCAGACCAGGACGGTCGGGCGGACGAAGTAGCCCACCTCGTCGTCACAGGTCCCGCCCGCCAGGACGTCGATGGACGGGTCCTTGGCGGCGCGCTCCAGGACGTCCTCGAGCCGGCCGTAGGACCGAGCGTCGATCACCGCGCCGCCGAAGTTGCGAAGGTCGCGTACATCCCCCATGGTCAGCGCCTCGGTCTCGGCGACCAGTTCGTCCCTGATCTGCCCCCACAGGGAGCGCGGCACGTAGGCGCGGGAGGCGGCCGAGCACTTCTGCCCCTGGTATTCGAACGCGCCGCGGATCAGCGCCGTGACCAGCGTCGCCGGGTCCGCGGAGGAATGCGCGACGACGAAGTCCTTGCCGCCGGTCTCGCCGACCAGGCGCGGGTAGGAGCGATAGCCGGTGAGGTGTTCCCCGACGGTGCGCCACAGGTGCTGGAAGGTCGCGGTCGAGCCGGTGAAGTGGACGCCCGCCAGGTCGGGGTCGGTCAGCACGACGTCGGAGACGGCGCGGCCGTCCCCGGTGACCATGTTGATCACGCCGGGCGGCAGTCCGGCCTCCTCCAGCAGCCGCAGGGTGAAGTGCGCGGCGAACTGCTGGGTGGGTGAGGGCTTCCAGATCACCGTGTTGCCCATGAGGGCGGGCGCGGTCGGCAGGTTCGCGGCGATCGCGGTGAAGTTGAACGGGGTGACCGCGTAGACGAAGCCCTCCAGGGGCCGGTGGTCGGCGCGGTTCCAGACGCCGGGCGACGAGACGGGCTGTTCGGCCAGGATCTCGCGGGCGAAGTGCACGTTGAACCGCCAGAAGTCGGCCAGCTCGCAGGGCGCGTCGATCTCGGCCTGCTGGGCGGTCTTGGACTGGCCCAGCATCGTGGCGGCGGCGATCCTCTCCCGCCAGGGCCCCGACAGCAGGTCGGCGGCGCGCAGCAGGATCGCCGCCCGGTCGTCGAAGTCGAGGGCCCGCCAGCCGGGGGCGGCCCGGCGGGCGGCGTCCAGGGCGGCCCGCGCGTCGGCGTGGTCGGCGTTGGCGGTGGTGCCCAGCACCTCACGGTGGCTGTGCGGCTGGACGACCGGGATCCGCTCGCCGCCGCCCATCCGCTCCTTGCCGTCGATCGTGCAGGTCAGCTCGGCATCGCCGCCTGACAGCGCGGCCAGCTCGGACTCCAGCCGGGCGCGCTCGGGGCTGCCGGGCCGGTAGTCGTGCACCGGCTCGTTGACCGGCGCGGGCACGCGGGTGATGGCGTCCATGGGAACCTCCTGGGGGTCAGTGGCGGGTGGTGAACGAGCGCAGGAAGAAGGCGAGGTTCGCCGGCCGCTCGGCCAGGCGGCGCATGAAGTAGCCGTACCAGTCGGCGCCGTAGGGCACGTAGGCGCGGATCCGCCGCCCCTCGGCGGCCAGCCGGCGCTGCTCGGCGTCGCGGATGCCGTAGAGCATCTGGAACTCGTACGTGTCGGGCGAGCGGCCGTACCTCTCGGCGAGCCGGAGGGCCAGCTCGATCATCCGGGGGTCGTGCGAGCCGATCATGGGGTAGCCGTCTCCGGCCATCAGGATCCGCAGGCAGCGCGCGTAGGCCAGGTCCACGTCCCGCTTGCTCTGGTAGGCCACGGAGGCGGGCTCCTTGTAGGCGCCCTTGACCAGGCGCACCCGCGACCCTTCGACGGCCAGTGCCCGTGCGTCGTCCTCGGTGCGCGACAGGTACGCCTGCAGGACGGCGCCCGTCCGCGGGAAGTCGCGGCGCAGCTCGGCGAGGATCGCCAAGGTGGAGTCGACGGTGGTGTGGTCCTCCATGTCGAGCGTGACGGTGGTGCCGATCGCCGCGGCCGCCTCGCAGACCCGGCGCGCGCCCGCCAGGGCCAGGTCGTGGCCGCCGGGCAGGCCCTGGCCGAACGCCGACAGCTTCACCGAGACCTCGGCGCGCCCGCCCAGCCCCTTGCCGCCGAGCGCGTCCAGCAGCGCGAGGTAGGCGTCGCGGTTGCGACGGGCCTGGGCGGCGTCGGTGATGTCCTCGCCCAGGTGGTCGAGGGTGACCTCGATGCCGTCGGCGGTCAGCGCGTCGACGACCTCCAGCGCCTCGGGCAGCCCGTTCCCGGCGATGAAACGGTCGACGACGGGCCGGGTCACGGGGGCTCGACTGACGATCCGATGGATCCGGTCACTGCGCGAGGCGGCGAGCAATACAGGGCCCAGCACTGGCAACCTCCCAGGTCAAAGCGGGGATCATCGATGCTCTCGAAGGTACGAGCCGGGCGGTGCGGCCGCCATCGACAGCGGTCACGACCCTGGCCACCACGCCTTGTACATTTGTATGAAATGAGCGACTACCAGAGCCTGGTCGACGAGGTGTCGGCGCTCCTTCAGGCACCGGTGACGCTGGAGGACCGCGAGTTCACCCTCATCGCCTTCAGCTCCCACGACGACGACCTCGACCCGGTGCGCACCCGCTCGATCCTGCGCCGCCGCTCCTCCCCGGCGGTCCGTGCCTGGTTCGAGGGCTTCGGGATCGCCCGCGCGACCGGCCCGACCCGTACTCCCGCCGACCCCGCGGCCGGGATCCGCGCGCGGCTGTGCCTGCCCGCCCGGCACGAGGGCGCCGTCTACGGCTACCTGTGGCTCCTGGACGACGGCGCCGTCGACCCCGCCGATCCCCGCATGACCCGGGTGATGACCCTGGCGACCCGGGCCGGACGGCTGCTGGCCGCCGACATCTGGCAGGCGGAGGCCGCGCCGCGGGCCTTCGCGCGGCTGCTGTCGGGCTCGGCCGCGGACCGCGCCGAGGCCGCCCGGACCCTCGGCGCGCTGCGGCATCCGGTGTCGGCCTCCGCGTCCGTCACCGTGGTCTGGGTGAGCCCCGCCCCGCAAGCCACCCCGATCCGGCTCCCGGGCGGCGTGCTGACCCGGCGGAGCCCGGGTGGCCTGGCGCTTCTCGTGCCGCTGCCGGACCCCGCCGAGACCGCCCCCGCCCGGACGATCGCCGCCGGACTCCTCGATTCGATCGCCGGCTCCGACCGGACGCTCGCGGGCGTGGGCGGCGCCAGGACGGACCTGCCCGACGCCCGGCACTCATGGCGGGAGGCCCGGCTGGCGGTACGGGCGACGCGCGCCGAACCCCGGTTGGGCCCCGTGGCCTGCTGGGACGGTTTGGGTGCCTACCGGCTGATCGCCGCGCCCCCGATGGCGACACCGACGGCGCCGCCCGCCGACCCGGCCCTGCTCCCCCTCCTGGAGCCCGCGCGCGCCGACCTGCTGCGCACCGCCGAGACCTACCTGGACCACGCCGGTCATGCCCAGCGCACCGCCGAGGCCCTCTCCGTACACCGGCAGACCCTGTACTACCGGCTGTCCAGGATCAAGACGCTGACCGGCCTCGACCTGGACTCCGGAGCGGACCGTCTCCTGCTGCACCTGGCCATCAAGACCTTCCGGCTGGCCACCGCGCCCGAAGACCCTGCCAACGCCGGAGAACCCGGCCCGGCGGCCGTGGACTGAGAGGGCCTACGGCTTCACGAGGCGGCTCCGGAGCCCTCGCCGGCGAAATGGCACGCCGCCGCGTGGTCGCCGTCGTCGTGGACCCGCAACTCGGGCACGTCGGTGGCGCAGACGTCGGCCGCGATCGGGCACCGGGTCCGGAACCGGCACCCCGACGGCGGCGCCGTCGGCGACGGGACCTCGCCGATCAGGGCGGGCTCGCCCGTGTCACCCGGGCGGTCGTGGATCGACGGCGCCGCCGACAGCAACGCCCGGGTGTAGGGGTGCCGCGGGTTCTCGAAGACCTGCGCGGCCGTACCGTGCTCGACGATGGTGCCGAGGTACATCACCGCCACCTCGTCCGCGATGTGGCGGACGACGTCGAGGTCGTGGGAGATGAACAGGTAGGCGATCCCCAGCTCCTCCTGGAGCTCCATGAGCAGGTTGAGGATCTGCGCGCGCACCGACACGTCGAGGGCGGAGACGGCCTCGTCGCACACGATCAGCTTCGGCCGCAGGGCCAGTGCCCGCGCGATGCTCACCCGCTGACACTGCCCTCCCGACAACTCGTGCAACCGGCGTCCGGCATAGGAGGAGTCCAGTTCGACGAGTGCGAGCAGGCGGTCGATCTCGGCGGCGTGCTCGCGGGCGGCCAGCACACCCCGGTGCACGCGCCAGCCCTCGGCGATGACGTCGGCGACGCGCATCCGCGGGTTCAGGGAGGTGTACGGGTCCTGGAAGACCATCTGCAGGTCACGGGCGATCCGGTGCCGCTTACGTCGCCCGGCCGCGGACAGGTCGACGTCCTCGAAGGAGATCGTCCCGCCGAACGGGTCCAGCAGCCCCACGATCGATCGGGCCAGCGTCGACTTGCCGCATCCGGACTCCCCCACGACGCAGACGGTCTGACCCGCCCGGACCGTCAGGTCGACGCCGGCGACCGCGTCGACGCGACGCCGGCCGAACCCGGAGCGGCCTCTCGTGGCATATCCGGCGCGCAGCCCGCGGATTCGCAGGAGGGCGGTCTCGGCCTCGGGCAGGCTCGCCTGCACGGTGTTCATGATTGCGCCCCCAGGACTCGGGCGGTGTGGTGACATTCGGCGGTGTGGCCGGTGGAGGTCGCCGGGCCGGTCCCGGCGACGGGCACCGGCTCGGGGTCGTCGGTCCGGCACACCTCGGTGGCGAAGCGACAGCGTGGCGCGAAGGCGCAGCCGGCCCGTACGGTGCCGGGGACGGGAGGCTGCCCGCCGATGGGCATGAGCCGGCCGGGCCGGCCGGGGTCCGGCATGGCGTCG
This sequence comes from Actinoallomurus sp. NPDC052308, assembly GCF_040679195.1. NCBI lineage: Bacteria > Bacillati > Actinomycetota > Actinomycetes > Streptosporangiales > Thermomonosporaceae > Actinoallomurus > Actinoallomurus sp. NPDC052308. The sequence continues at coordinate 106,787 of NZ_JBFAUM010000004.1, forward strand.
AGCAGCCCGCGCGTGTACGGGTGCGCCGGATGGGTGTAGACCTCGTCGAGGGGCCCGGCCTCGACGATCCGGCCGGCGTACATCACCGCCACGTGCTGCGCGACGCTGGCGACCACCCCCAGGTCGTGCGAGACGAGCAGCATCGCCATCCGCGCCTCCGCCTGCCGGGTCGTGAGCAGCCGCAGGATCTGCGCCTGCACCGTGACGTCGAGGGCCGTCGTGGGCTCGTCCGCCAGCAGGATCTCGGGCTCCAGGGCCAGCGCCATGGCGATCACCGCGCGCTGGCGCATCCCGCCGGAGAACTCGTGCGGGTAGGCGTCGTACTTGTGCTCGGCGTCGGGGATGCCGACGGTCCGCATGAGCGCGACCGCATGGTCCCGGGCGGTCCGGCGGGAGGCGCCCCGGTGGCGCCGGAACGTCTCGGCCACCTGCCACCCGACCGTGAAGGACGGGTTCAGGGCGGCCATCGGGTCCTGGAAGACCATCGCGATCTTCGGGCCCCGGAGCCGCCTCCACTGCGCGTCGGTGAACCCGGCCGTGTCCTGGCCGTCGATCTCGACCGACCCGGCGCTGACGCGCGCGCCCTTGGGCAGCAGGCCCATGAGGGCGAGGGTCGTCATGGACTTGCCGCTGCCGGACTCCCCGACCAGAGCGGTGACCCGTCCCGGCACGAGGTCGAGTTCGACGCCCCGGATGACCGGGCGTTCCCTCCCGTGGGCGCCGAAGCCGATGTGGACGTCGCGCAGCCGCGCGACCGGGGGCGCGTCGGTGGCCCCGGCGACCTCGTCGATGGTGGAAGGCATCGGGTCGCTCCTCTCGTTCAGATCTGGGACCGGGGGTCGGACAGATCACGGAAGCCGTCGCCGACCACGCCGACCGCGGTGACGACGAGTGCGAGGGCGGCGGCCGGCACCGTGGAGATCCACCACGCCGACCCCAGGTAGTCGCGCCCGAGCGAGACCGTCGCGCCCCAGGAGGCCGTGTCGACCGGCACCCCGAGGCCGAGGAAGCTCAGCGACGCCTCGGCGACCATCACCAGGCCGACCTGGACCGTCGCCGCGACGAGCAGCGGCTGCCAGCAGGACGGCAGCACGTGCCGGACGAGGATGCGGAGATGCCCGCAGCCCAGTACCCGCGCGGAGTCGACGAACTCGAGCCGCCGCGTCGACATGGCCGACGCGCGAACGACGCGGGCGAAGATGACCCAGCGGGTGATCGCGAGCGTGATGACGATGTTCGTGATGCTCGGGCCGAGGACGCCGGCGAGCAGGATCGCCAGGAGGATCGAGGGGAAGGCGAGCTGCACGTCACCGATGCGCGACAGGATCGTGTCCAACGGCCCGCCGAAGTACCCCGAGATCAGCCCGACGACGAGACCGACGGCTCCCCCCACGATGACCGTGGCACCGGCGACGAGGAGCGTGATGCGGGCCCCGGCGAGCAGGTTGGCGAGCAGGTCGCGACCCACCTGGTCGGTGCCCAGCCAGGCGATCCCGCCCTCGTGGGTATGCGAGCCGGGGGCGAGGAGCCGGTTCGGCAGATCCGTCGCGACCGGGTCGTACGGCCGCAGGAGCGGGCCCACGAGCGCGGCGAGGACGAACACCGCCAGCACCGCGATGCCGACCCAGACCCGCGCCGGGACGCGGCGCCGGGCGGTGCGCGATTCCGCGGCCACTCCACCGGCCGGGATACTCATACTGGTCATGCGTCCTCCTTCGTCGGAAGAGTGACCAGAGGCACTGTGCTATCGATTCGCTCGCTGCGCTCGCTCATGTGGTCTCCGGGGTGAGGCGCGGGTCGAGGGCGAAGTAGACGACGTCCACCAGCAGGTTCAGGACGATGTAGGACAGCGTCATCGTGAGGACCGCGGCCTCGACGACGGCGTAGTCGCGATTCGTGATCGCGTCGACCATCAGCGACCCGATGCCCGGCCAGGAGAAGACGACCTCGATGATGACCGCGTTGGCGATGAAGTTGCCCATCAGGAGGCCGAGCACGGTGACGACCGGGACCGCGATGTTCCGGCCCACGTGCACGTACTGGACCAATCCCTCCGATACGCCCTTGGCGCGGGCCGTACGCACGTAGTCCTTGGCGCCCTCTTCCAGCGCGCCGTTGCGGACCAGGCGGGCGAGCCAGCCGATGAACGGCAGCGCGAGGGTGAACGCCGGGAGCAGGACCCCGGCGAACGACCCGTCCGCGGTCGCGGGCAGCCATCCGAGTTCGCGGGCGAACAGCAGGATCAGGACGATGCCGAGCCAGAACGACGGGACGGCCTGCCCGACCAGCGACCCGGTGGACACCAGAAGGTCGAGCACCTTTCCGGGCCGGCGCGCGCACAGCATGCCGAGCGGGAAGCCGATCAGCACGGTCAGCACGAGCGCGACCAGGGACAGGGTGAGGGTCGCGGGGAAGCGTGCCAGGGTGTCGCCGAGCGCGGACCCGCCGAGCCGCCAGGAGTCGCCGAGGTCGCCGTGCAGGACTCCGCCGAGGTGCTCCAGGTACTGCTGCCCCAGCGAATGGTCGAGGCCGAAGTCCGCCCGCACGTTCTTGACCTGGTCGGCCGAGGCGTCGGGCCCGAGGATGAGCTTCGCGGGGTCGCCGGGCACGACCCGGACGATGATGAAGACCAGCGTCAGCGCGCCCCAGGCGACCACCACGGCCTGGGCGAGACGCTTGGCCACGAACACTCCCATCAGTGCTCACCTCCGTCGGACCGGGGCACGGACGCGCGCACGACGAGCTCGGGAGGCAGCAGCGTGTGCGCCGGGGCGGCCTCGCCGCCCTCTGCCTGCCCGGCGATCTCGACTCGTTCGAGCAGCCGGTCGACGCCGGCCCGCCCCACCTCGGCGGCGGGCAGCCGGACCGAGGTCAGCGGCGGGTCGAGGTACGCCGAGAAGGGATGGTCGCCGTGGCCGACGACGCCCACGTCGACGCCGACCCGCAGACCGTGCTCGGTGAACGCGCGGTACAGACCCAGGGCGTGATAGTCGTTGCCCGCCAGCACGACGGCGCCGGGACCGGCCCTCCGGGCGAGGGCGGCGCCGATCTCGTACGCGGGGCCGGGATCGAACGGGACCGAGACGCCGCCCCCTCCGGGTGAGTCGACGCGTACGACCGCGTCGTCGGGAGCGCTGAGACCGTGGGCCGCGAGCGTGTCGTGGAATCCCCGGATGCGTTCCGAGACCGGTGAGATGTCGAGGTTCTCCTCGGCGAGGTACAGCTCGGTGGCGCCGGTGCTCAGCACGTGCTCGGTCGCCGCGCGGGCACCCGCGTAGTAGTCCACGCCGACGAGGTCGACGTCGAGGCCTGGCAGATGACGGTTGAGCAGGACGAGGGGGATACCGGACTTGCGGAGCCCCTCCCAGTGCTCGGCACCGTGCTGGACCGGGATGGCCAGCACCCCGTCGACGCCCCAGCGCATCAGCTCCTCGGCGGCGCGGCGCTCGTTGTCGATCGAGTCCTCGGTGACCATCAGCATGAGCGAGTAGCCGCGGGTGCGGCCGCGTTCCTCGATCGCGGAGATCAGGCGGGCGTAGAACGGGTTGGACGGGTTCGTGATGACCAGCCCGAGGGTCATCGCGTTCTGCAGGACCAGAGATCGGGCCATCGTGTTGGGCACATAGCCGAGTCGCTCGGCCTCGGCCTTGACGCGTCGCCGTGTCTCCACGCTGACCGCGTCCTTGTCGGCGAGCGCCCGGGAGACGGTGTTGACGGACAGGTCGAGCGCCGTGGCGATGTCGCGCAGCGTCGTACGGCGTCGTGGGCTCATCGGATCCTCCGGCACGGTGTCATCGGCGCCCCACCGCCGCGAGGTCGGGCTGGTTGTTCGGGGCCGGGGTGAAGCCGGTGAGCCGGCCCGAGCGCCCGTACCCGGTGACGAGGGTCACGGGGAACAGCCCGACGGCGTCGGACCAGATGACCTTGCACGCCTCGCCGTAGAGAGCGTCGCGGTCGGGGCCGTAGGGGGCCGCCGCGGCGCGGGCGAGGATCTGGTCGAGGGCCGGGTTCTTGTAGCCCATCCGGTGGGCCTTCGACGTGTACAGCCGCCCGACGGTGAACGCGGCGTCGCCCGTGGTCACCGTGTTCGTCTGCAGGTTCATGTCCCAGTCGAGGCTGTTCAGGCGCTCCAGCCACTGGGCCTTCTCGATGCTCTGCGGGCGGACCGTGACCCCGATCTCCGCCCACGAGGAGATCATCGACTCGGCGAGCTCACGGGCGAGCGGACCCGTGGCGTCGAACCACATCATGGAGGTGGTGAAGCCCCTGCCGAGCCCGGCGTCGGCGAGCAGGCGCCTCGCGGCGGCCGGATCGTGCTTCCAGGGCTCCTGCGCGGCGTACCCGGCGACCGTCGACGGGATCGGCGCGCGCATCTGCTGTCCCCCACGGCCGAAGAGCGACCGCACGATCTGCGGCAGGTCGACGGCCTGGCACATCGCCCGGCGGACGTTGGGGTCGTTGAACGGTGGGCGCGAGCAGTTGAACCAGTTGAGGAAGTACGTCCATGAGGGAACGGACTCGACAGTCACGCCGCCCACCCCGGTGACCTCGGGCAACTGGTCCGGCGGGATCGGCCAGAGCAGGTCGACGTCGCCGTTGCGCAGGGCGGTGATCGCCGATGAGGTCTCGGCGATGTACGGCATCGAGATCCCGGGCAGATCGGCCCGGCCGCCCCAGTAACCGTCGAACCGCGCCAGTTCGACGGACGTCGACGGGGTGAACCCGGTGACGCGGAACGGTCCGGAGCCGATCGGACGGCGCTTCTGCTCCGGGTCGGCGACCCGGGCGGCCGGGACGACGAAGAGCAGGGTGAGGTTGACCGGGAGCGAGCCGAGCGGGCCGTCGGTGTGGAAGACCACCGTGCGGTCGTCCCGGGCCTCGGCACCGGTGACCGACGCCCACAGCGGGGTCTGCGCGGACGCGACCGACTTCGTGCGCTTCAGGCAGGCCACGACGTCGGCCGCGGTGACGGGCGTCCCGTCGTGGAACCGGGCGCCGCCGCGCAGCGTGAACACCCACGTGGTGTCGTCCGCACGCTTCCAGCCGCTCGCCAGCCCGGGGACCAGCCGGTCGCCCTGACGCCGGACGAGCGTGTCGAACACCAGACGTTTGACGATCAGTGACGCCTCATCGACCGCCGTCGCGGCGTTGTAGGGATCCAGATCGGTGACCGGCTGGCCGAACGCGGCGCGCAGCGCCCCCTTCGGGGCGCCACCGCCGCCGCTTCCGATGCCGCAGCCCGAGAGGAGCACCGCCGTGGATCCGAGCCCCGCCATGGCGAGGAAGTCCCGGCGCCCGATGCGCGCGCCGGTCTCCGGCCTGTCCGCTCTCCTCATGTCGCCGCCCCGGTCATGCCTTGAGCGCCAGGTAGATCAGGACCTTGACGCCCGCGGCCTCGTCCCGCGAGCCGTCCTCCGGGGCCTGCTCGCCGACGACGGTGCCGCGCAGCCTGAGCCAACCGCCGAAGCCGGCCGCCGGCCAGCTGTGCAGCGGTCCGTCCCCGGGCGTGACGATCTGGTCGACCCCGTCCAGGTCGCACCAGTGCAGGCCGTCGGGGGAGATCTGCGTACGCATGAGAAGACGAGGGGAATGCCCGGTGGAGTCGAGCACGCGCACGAACCAGCGGGCCTCGCCGGCCCAGGCCGCCTCGTAGGGCTCGGTGGTGAACTCGCCGGTCAGCGTCGTGTTGCGCTCGATGACCGCGGTGAGTGACTGTCGCATTGTCGTTCGTTCCTTACCAGTCCACCGAGATCAGCACCGAGTCCAGATAGAGGAAGTTCCGGACATCGGTGTGCGTACGGACGGAGACGTAGAAGTTCAGCAGGTTCTGCAGCGACCCGTACTCCTCGTCGTACGGCGGAACCGGCACATCGGACATGTCGTGGACGACGTCGTTGACCTGGAGCTCGACGTTCTTGCGGGTGCTCGTGTCGATCACCCAGCGCAGGTAGTGCCAGTTGACCTTGGTCGGGACCTCGTTGAAGCACATGTCCTGCTCGCCGAACGGCTTCCAGTCGTCGGGGTTCGGAGCGGTGAAGTCCGCGGTCCGCTCGAGCTTGAGCTTGCCTTCGAAGTGCTCGCGCGGGGTCGGCTCGGGGACGGTGGGATACACCCACTGGTGCCGCACCCGGTGGTCCAGATCGGTGTTCAGGTACCGCACCACGTTGTGGTAGCGCACACCGTCACAGATGTCGGTCGCGACGGTGAACGCGCCGAACTGCTGTTCCGAGGGATGGTTGTTCGCGTCCCACCGCCCGCCCCCGGGCGCGGTCGCGGCGCCGTTCTCGGCCGAGGCCGCCTCGGCCTTGTACGCCAGGTACGTCTCGAACTGCACCTTGCCGCGACCCGACATGGTGAGCCTGCGGATCGCGACTCCGGTGTGCCCGGTGACGGGCCGGGTCGCGACCTTCAGCGCGTACGTGCCCGACATGGCTCCGTGGGTGCCGACGTCGAAGAAGCTGCAGGAACTGAGCTGCGGCGGCCGGAAGTCGGACATGTGCTCGTCGACGGTGTCGAGGTCGCCGTGCTCATCGTGGTTGCCGATCAGCTCGACCCATCCGTGGGTGCCGCTGTTGAAGTCGTCGTGCACGAGGATCCGGCGCAGCGGGTTGAACTTGGCCAGTCTCGGGTCGAGCAGCCGTGGATCGGCATAGGGCGTGGTCGTCAACAGGACGTTCCCTTCGGGCGGACGTTCGCGTAGGGCGGGGTGTGGTCGGAACGGAGGGGATCGGCCGGGGGTCCGGCGGCCGCGTCGACTGCCGGGCGCGCCGAATCGGTGGCGTGGGAGGCGAACATTAACGTTCACGTGATCGTTGAGATCACACCGTACTCGCCGTTTCGGCGATGTCAACGGGTGTTACGAGAAGATTTCGGACATCCGATTCCGCCTGCCGGTCGGTGCCGCCTCCTCCCACCGCCGATCCCAGGACCGGCCGACCCCGGGACCGGCGCGTCCCCGCCGCGAGGGCCCGCCGACGGGCGCGGTCACCGGTTCGACGAGACCGGCGAGCGGGACCGGTCGCCGCTCGCCGCTTCCGCCGCGATGCGACCGCGTACCGCGCGGATTCGGATTTGTCGCGAGAAAGAGCGGGTGGGTCCGGGCGCCGACGCGCATTCCTTCGAGCTGACCGGCGCTTGACTGATATGGGACTTCCCTGTTGTGCTAAACCGGTTTAGTCGCTGATGTCCGAAGGAGTCCCCCGTGCCCGAACTCCCCTCCGCATCCGCTGATGACCGGCCGTCGATGGCCCGCAGGAGATTCCTCGGCGCGACGGCGGGCGCCGCCGCGATCTCCACGCTGCTGAACCCGGCCACGGCGAGCGCCGCGGCCGCGACGCGCACCGGCGTCCCGGCGCCCGCCGACCGCGGCCTACACCGTCCGGTCCGGTTCGGCGTGAACTACGTACCGAGCGAGAACTGGTGGTTCTCCTGGTCGGACTGGAAGCGGGCGTCGATCGCGGCCGACCTCGACGACATCGCCTCCCTGGGGATGGACCACATCCGGATCATGCTTCTCTGGTCGGAGCTCCAGCCCAACGCCACCTACGTGCGCGGTGAGCAGCTCGACCGGCTGGAGGAGCTGCTCGACCTCGCCGACGATCGGCACCTGGACGTCCAGGTGACCGTTCTCAACGGCGCGGTGAGCGGAGTCCTCTTCGTCCCGCCGTACCTCATCGACAACGGCAACGGAAAGATCCGTAACGTCCTGACCGATCCGGTCGCGATCGAGCGAGAGCAGTGGGTGCTCGGCCGGATCGCCGAACGAATCGGGCGGCACCGCCGATTCATGGGCTTCGACCTGTCCAACGAAATTCACTGGTTCGCCATCCCGCTGGGCATGACGGCGACCCAGGCACAGGGCGACGCCTGGCACACCGCCCTGTTCGACACCTGCGAGAAGGTCGCGCCGGGCAGGATCCACGTCTCGGGCATCGACCACTGGCCCTGGCAGAACAACGCCTACTGGACCCGCCACGGACTCGCGACCGCCGGCACGATGACCGCCAACCACACCTGGGCCGGCTGGACTCAGGTGATCCAGCGATACGGGTCGCTGTCCACCGCGTCCACGCACTACTCCGAGTTCTTCATCGAACTGATCAAGGCGTTCCACACCGACCTCGACCGCAAAGTCTGGATCGAGGAGACCGGAGTGTCGACCGTGTGGATGAACGCGGCCGACATCCCGTCCTGGACCGAGCGCTCGATCCGCTCGATGGCCGACTGCGATCACCTGTTCGGCATCACCTGGTGGGACTCCCACGACCTGAACCCGAAGCTCAGCGGGTACGTCGACCTGGAATACGACCTCGGCCTGTTCACCAACGACCGCAGGATCAAGCCGATCGGCAGGACCATTCGCAAGGTCATCGCCGAGTTCGACGCCCACCCGCCGGCGCCGCGAGTCCGGACGACCGCGCTCGTGCTGCCCGACGACATGATTCCGGCGGCCGACTACGGCGGATTCTTCGAGCCCTTCATGAAGCTCGTCGCCGCGGGCACGCGCCCCGCGGTGGTCCTCCGTAGCCGCAGCGCCGACACCGCCTACCTGGCCGCCCGCGGCATCGAACGACTGGTCACCCTCGACCAGGCGTGAACCCGGCCTCCCCCGCCCGGCCCGTCCCCCCAAGGGGCGGCGACGAGCGGCGGCTCGCCCCAGCCGACGGTCAGGGCCTGCCGCAATGAGTCGATGCCCGCCTGCCCGATGCGCTCGGCGAGGACCGATTCGATGACCGCGATGGTGGCCTGCGCGCGCTCGTGGACACGCCGCCCCTCGTCAGTGGTGCGGATCAGGATCCGACGCGGCCGGACGTTCCGCATGACCATGCCACCAAGTACCGGTCCCGCTCGCTCATCCCGTCCCACTCCCACCCCGACACCTACGAGGTCTTCTACGTCACCGGCGGGGCCGTGCGGGTGTTCGTGGAGGACCTCGCGGGCGAGCAGCACGAGAGGCTGCTGACCTCCGGCGACTTCGGCTTCGTGCCGAAGAACTGCCCGCACGCCTACCGCATCGAACGACACCACTCCGTGATCGTCGGCGTCGCCGCGGGCCCGGGCGGCACGTTCGAGCGGTTCTTCGAGGCCCTGGGCACCCCGGCGGAGGAGCTCGGCCTGCCCGCCGCCGCGCGCGAGGGCAGCCGGCCGCTGGAGCTGGACCTCTGGCTGCCGCGGGAGGCGTCCGGACCGGTTCCGGTCGTCGTCTTCGTGCACGGCGGTGCCTGGCGTACCGGCCTGCGCGAGGATCTCGGGCCCCGGTTCCGCGCCTGGAGTCCCGGCCCCTTCGCCCGCCTCGTCCGGGCCGGTTTCGCCGTCGCGTGTCCCGACTACCGGCTCAGCGGCGAAGCCGTCCATCCCGCCCAGCTCGACGACCTCACCGGCGCCCTGGCGGGGCTGCGCCTGCGCGCGGCGGAACTCGGCCTGGACGCCGACCGGACGGTGCTGTGGGGTCCGTGACTCTGACGGATCCCGTGCTCGCGAGGCGACGCCTGGAGTCCTCCAGGTTCTTCGCACGGCTGCTCAGCGGACAGGCCCGCCGGTCCTACGGGATCCCCGACGGTCCACGACTCGACCTCGCCGCCCAGTTCGTCGTCGGCGGCCTGGCGCAGACGCTGACCGCCTGGCTGTCCGGCACGCTCGCGATGAGCGAGGACGAGCTCGTCGCCGAGTGCGCGCACATCTTCACCGCGCTCGCCGACCGGGAGCCTCGAACGTCCGGCTGACCCCGCCGCCCGACGGTTCCAGGATCGGGCGGAGCAACGCGATGGTCCTCGCCTCGGTCGCCGACGGGCTCGCCGACCGGGCGAGGTCGGTCACCACGTTCAACGCCGCGTGCACGCGGTAGCGGATCGCGGCGGGTTCCTCCTCCGGGCGCAGTTCGGCCACCAGACCGATCCAGGTGTCCACGTGCCGTCGCTGGGCGGCCTGCAGCCGCCGGCGGTCGGCCGGGGCCAGATTCTCCCGCTCGGAGAGGTAGACCCCGGCGAGGTCCGCCTGTTCGAACGTGCTCCTGACATAGATGTCGATCAGCCGGCGCAGCGCCTGGGCCGGCGTGGCGGCGTCGCCCAGCGCCTCGGCGACGGCCTGCTCCAGGCGGCCGGTGGCCCGGTAGTAGGCGGCGGCCAGCAGATCGGTCTTGCTCGCGAAATGGGAGTACACGCTCGAGGCGTTGATTCCGGCGGCCTCCCCGATCTCGGACATGCTGACCCGGTGGTAACCGCGCTCGTGGAACAGGCGTACGGCCTCGACGAGCAGCCGCTCCCGGCGGGGCAGCAGCGCGAACCGGTCCGCGCGGGAATGTGGCGGCGGTGTCCGCCGCGACGGCGCGGGGGGAAGGTTCGTCGTGATCACGGCGGTGGCGCACTCGAGGACGGCGCGTTCGGCTCTGCCCCGGGCCAGGCTCGCCCGGTGGGTGGAGGGACTCGCGATCACGCTGAGCGCCGCGGTGACCAGCGTCGCGGCGTCGCGTCTCGGCAGCCCGGGCCGGGCGCCGCACAGCATCTCGCGCAGCGCGCGCACGGCGTTCGCGAACGGCCCGGCGAGCGCGGCCTGCCGGCCGGAATCGAGGTAGCGGCTCTCCCACTGGTAGAGGCGGGCCATCGTGCGCCGGTCGAAGCTGAAGCGCACCAGCGCCCTCAACGCGGCGTCCAGGCGGTCGGCCGGGGCGTCTCCCTCGGCACCGGCCTCGACGCATTCCGCGAAGTGCGCGCCGAGCTCCTCGACCGCTGCGGCGAGCAGCGTCTGCTTGGTCGGGAAGTGCCGGTATATGGCCGGGCCGGTGATGCCGACCTCCTTGGCGATGTCCTCCAGCGCGACGTTGTGGTAACCGCGGGCGCAGAAGCGCTCCGCGGCGATGAGGGCGATCGCCGCCTTGCGGTCCTTCGGCCTTCGGCGCTGACTCGGCATGAGGCGAGTGTAACGACCGACGCAAGAACGAAATCGTCGCCTCGCGCGGCGCTCAAATGCTTCTACCTGGGGAGACGACGAATTAAGTAAGTGGTCGTTCGGGTCATCTATTGACACTGAACCTCGTTCGGGTCTGTGATGGGTTCGCGCGGAGCACCCGGTGAAGGGAGCGACGGATGATCACGGCTGCCGACGTGGACGCGGCGATGGGGGCGCAGACGGTCCCCCGGCTGCTGCGGCGCAACGCCACCGAGTACGGCGACCTCCCCGCCATCACCGGAGCGGACGGGCGCACCTGGACCTGGCAGCGGCTGGGCGACCAGGTCCTGGCCGTGGCGAGCGGGCTGCGCGCGCTCGGGCTGCGGCGCGGCGACCGGATGCTCATCGACATGTCCAGCCGCCCGGAGCACTGGGTCGTCGACTTCGCCGCGGCCGAGCTCGGCGCCATCCCGTGCACCACGTACGCCACGCTGAGTCCTGAGCAGATTCGTCACATCGCACGGCACAGCGCCGCGACGGTCGTGGTCCTGGAGGGCGCCGCCGAGCTGGACCGGTGGAAGTCGGCGCTGGCCGCGATGCCCTGGCTGAAGGCGGTCGTCGTGCTCGAGGGCGCCCGTGATCGCCTCATCCCCTACGCCGAACTGGCGGCGACGCCTCGTGCGGCGGACGTCTCCGAACGGGTCGAGCCGGATGACCCCGTGGCGATGATCTACACCTCCGGCACGACCGGCGACCCGAAGGGCGTGGTGCTCTCCCACCGCAACGTGCTCTACCAGTGCGCCGCGCAGCAGCTGATGCAGCCCGGTCCCCGCCATCCGCGGCAGGTCGCCTACCTCCCGCTGGCGCATGTGGCCGAGCGGGTGCTCGGCATGTACCTGCCGGTCTACACCGCGGGGCACGTGACGATCTGCCAGGACGCCGGCCGGCTTCCCGAGATGCTGAGAACGGTGCGGCCGCACGGGTTCTTCGGTGTGCCACGCGTGTGGGAGAAGTTCGCCGCAGGCGTCCAGCACCAGTTGTCCGGCCTGGACAAGGGGACGCGAGCCGTGATCGAGCGGGCCCGCGAGCTCGCCGGCGAGGTGTACCGGATCCGGGCCGACGGCGGAGACCTGCCCGGAGAACTCGCCCGAGCGCACGCGGAGGCCGACCGGACGGTGCTCCGCCCGCTGCGGGAACGGCTCGGGCTCGCCGAGGCGATCCGCACGGGCAGCGGATCCGCTCCGATCTCGGCCGAGGCGCTGGAGTTCTTCGGCGGTCTCGGCCTGACGATCACCGAGGTGTGGGGCCTGTCCGAGACCACGGGAGCGGCGACCACCACCTACCCCGACCGTTACCGGCCGGGCACCGTCGGCCTGCCCCTGCCGGGGATGGAGGTACGCCTGGCCGCCGACGGTGAGATCGAGGTCCGCGGACCACTGGTGTTCCTCGGCTACCTGCGGCCGGACGGGCGGATCGAATCCCCCGTGGACTCCGACGGCTGGCTGGCCACCGGCGACCTCGGCGCGTTCGACGCCGACGGCATGCTGCGGATCACCGGCCGCAAGAAGGAGCTGATCATCACCTCCAGCGGCAAGAACATCGCCCCGAGCGTCGCGGAGTCCCTGCTGTGCGGACACCCGCTGATCGGCCACGCCGTGGTGATCGGCGATCGCCGCCCGTACGTGACGGCGCTGCTGGTGCTGGACGAGGAGGCCGCGCCGGCCTGGGCCGAGGCGCGAGGTCTGGCGACGATGGACCTCGCGACGCTCGCCGCCGACCCGCTGATCCGCCGGGAACTCACCGCCGCGGTCCAGCGGGCCAACGGCGTGCTGTCCCGGCCCGAACAGATCAAGGCGTTCCGCGTGCTCGGCCACCCATGGGGTCCGGACAGCGGGGAACTCACGCCGACGCTCAAGCTCAAGCGACGCGTGATCGAAGAGCGATACGCCTCCGAGATCGACGAGCTCTACGCGGAAGGGCGAACCTCATGATCTTGACCGATGAGCAGCGCGACTTCGTCGCCGCCGTCGAGGACCTCTGCCGGCGCGAGGTCGGTACCCGGGAGAAGTGGCTCGAGCACACCGACGGCGGCCGCGCGCCGCACAGCGCGAAACTGTACGAGAAGATGGCCGACCTGGGCTGGCTCGGGATCGCCGTGCCGGAGGAGTACGGCGGCGCGGGTCAGGGCATGACCGACCTGGTCCTGTTCCTGGAGACCACCGGCTACTGGCAGGCGCCGATCGGCGGATTCGCCACCTCCGCGATCACCGCGGCGTCGTACGAGCGGTTCGGCACCGAGGAGCAGAAACGCCGGGTGCTCGGCGACTTCCTGCGCGGCGAGGTGCTGGCGGTGTCGATGTCCGAGCCGGGCGCCGGCTCGGACGTGGGCGCACTGACCTGCAAGGCCGAACAGCGTGCCGGCGGATGGGTGATCAACGGTCAGAAGACCTGGTGCTCCAACGCCCACATCGCCGAGCACGTCCTGCTCGTCGCGCGCACGTCGAACTCAGGCGACAAGCACGATGGCCTGACCATGTTCTCCGTCCCCGCCGGCGTCGAGGGGCTGGCCGTCCACGGCATCGAGACGATGGGCGGGCGCGAGGTCAACGACCTGTACTTCACCGACTGCCTCCTCCCGGAGGACGCCGTCGTCGGAGAGGTCGGCCAGGGCTGGCGGCAGCTGATGGCGGGGCTGAACCTCGAACGGATGATCCTGGCGGCGATGATGCTCGGCACCGCGCGCCGGGCCTTCGACGACACGGTGTCCTACGTACGCGAACGCCGGCAGTTCGGCCGGCCGGTGGGCAGCTTCCAGGCGCTGCGGCACCGGCTCGCCGACCACGCGACCGAGCTGGAGTGCACGCGGCTGCTGGTCCACGACGTCGCCCGCAGGATCGACGCGGAACCGGGCCGGATGTTCCCCCGGGAGGCGTCCATGGCCAAGCTCAAGGCCACCGAGTTCGCCAAGGCCATGGCGCTGGACGGCATGCAGATGATGGGCGGCTACGGCTACGCGACCGAGTACGGCATGGAACGTCTGCTGCGGTCCACCGTCGTGTCGACCGTGTACGGCGGGACCAGCGAGATCCAGCGCGACATCATCGGCAAGACCTTCGGGCTGTGAAGGTGACGCCGCACGCCCGCACGGCGCACGACGCCGTCGACGGTGCGCCTCCGCGCCCGTCGCGTCCGGCCGGGCCGGTACCGCCTTGTCGAGCCCCGCCCCGGAGGCTGACCGTCGCAGGGGGACGGACACAGCCGAGGGCATCCCGCGGTGGCCGCCCGCGCTCCCGCTCACTCGGACGTGAGGTCGTCCGGCACCCGGACGGCGAGGAAGGGCGTGGTGCGGCGCAGCCGGAAGCCGAGCGCCTCGTAGAGGCGAATGGCGTTGGTATTGCTCGCGGCCGCGTGCATGAACGGCGTCTCGCCGCGCCGGCGAATGCCGTCGGCGACCGCCCGCACCAGCCTGGTGGCCAGGCCCTGCCTCTGGTGGGCGGCGTCGGTGCACACCGCGCTGATCTCGGTCCACCCCGGAGGACGCAACCGCTCACCGGCCATCGCGACCAGTCTCCCGTCCCGCCGGATGCCGAGGTAGGCGCCGAGCTCGATGGTCCGTGGCAGGAACGGTCCGGGCTTGGTGCGTTCGGTCAGAGCCAGCATCTCGGGCACGTCGGCCGCTGTGAGCCGGACGGCCCCGTCATCGGGCGCCTCATCGAGGCCGTCGTCGACCAGCTGAACGCCGGCGATGCGGGCCTCCACGTCCCAGCCGCGCGGCGGCGCCTCCACTCCGGCGAGGGAGACCAGCGCGCCAGGTCCGGCGAGGGCGGCGGCATCGCGCCAATCCTGGTCGGTAGGCCGCACCGGAAGCGCGAGGAAGGGGGAGACGTCGGTCGGATAGCGCACGACGTCGCCGCGGCGCTCGCCGAAACGCGTGTGCGGACCGGTCAACGAGGCGAGCACGGGATTGTCGAGCGGATGCGGGGACTCGACTCCGGTCGGTGGCGGCACGGCCCCGGCGTCGCCCGGACGATCGGCGGTGGGGATGCTCACTGTGCGGGCCTCCATGACGGTCGTGGCGGGCGGGGACGTACTCATCCCTGTCAATGTCTACCGGATGAATAGGGATTCCGTCAGGGGGCCACCGACCCAGGCGAAGGTCGTGTGAGCCGTCGGGCCAGGCGCAGCCGGGCTCCGGCCGCTCAGGGTCGAGGACGACGGCGCCGGCCGCGACGCCGATGGGGCCGAGCGAGAGGAGGCTGCGGCCGGCCACATCGCCCCTTCTCACCAGGCCCTTCACCGGGCATTTCACGGCCGACCGGGGGCGGCGCGGGTTTTTTCCGGAGTATTGACATAAAACCTACCAGGTATGCAGACTTTGCCGCGTGAACGCCGCAACGCGACAAGGGAGCCCGCTCGTCCGGCTCCGGCGCGGGCACCAGGAGCTGGTGCTCGGCCTGCTGCGCGCGCACGGCCCGCTCAGCCGGGGCGAGCTCGGCAAGCGTTGCGGGCTGTCCCGCACGACGCTGTACGACATCCTCGCCGGGTTGCTCGCGGACGGCGTCGTGGTCACGCGGGAGGCCGGACCCGGCATCGGGGCGGACGCGACGCCGCGCCGACGCGGGCGGCCGGCCGAGACGCTGGCCCTCAACCCCGCCGCCGGCCAGGCCATCGGCATCGACTTCGCCCGGCGCGCCGTGCACGTCGCCGCCGTCAACGTGGCGCATGAGATCGTCGGCTCGGCCGGCGAACCCCACCCGGCGGACCTGCCATGGCCCGAGCGCGTGACCATCGCGGCGCGTCTCATCGGCACGCTCACCGGCGGCCCGCTGCGGCTGAGCACACTGACCGCGATGGGCGTGGGCATCGTGGGTCCGGTGGTCGGGCCGCCGGACGAGACCGCCGGTTCCCCACCCCTGGAGAACCTGCTGCGCGAGCGCTTCGGCATGCCGGTGCTGGTGGACAACAACACCCGGCTGGCCGCGCTCGCCGAGTCGATCTGGGGCGCGGCCGCCGACCACCAGGACGTGCTGTACCTGCGGCTCTCCCACGGCGTCGGCGGTGGCCTCGTCACCGGCGGGTCGCTGCACCGCGGCGCGTACGGGCTGTCGGGCGAGTTCGGGCACATCCCGGTCCACCCGGCCGACGGGGCTCGCTGCGAATGCGGCGGCGTCGGATGCCTGGAGACCGTGGCCTCGGTCAATGCCGTGCTCGCCACCTACCGGGCGGCGGGCGGTCAGGCCGAAGACCTGCCGGACCTGGCGGCCGCGGTCCAGGCCGGTGACACGCTCGCACTCGGTGTGCTCCGGGAGGTCGGCGCCCTGATCGGCACGGTTCTGGCCGGACTCAGCAACGCGATCGGCCCCGAGGTGATCGTGGTCGGCGGCGAGCTCACCCGGCTGGGCGCGCCGCTCATCGAGCCGATCGAGGAGGCACTGGCCGCACACGTCATGCGCATCTCCCGGCACCGGGTCGGCCTGCGCCGGGCGACGCTCGGCGACGCGGGCGGCGCCCTCGGCGGCATCGCCCTCGTGCTCCATGAGTCCCCACTGCTATCCCGGTACCCGGCGGAGCCGGATCCGGAGGAGAGACCGATGAACCATTCGAGGCGACCATGACCGTGGTCGCGCCCCCCGCCGAACGGCAGGCCACCCGGCGCACCCGCCGTTCCCCCCGTACGCTCCTGCTCGGCCTGGCGGCGGTCCTGTTCGGGCTGCTGGTGTGGACGCTTCTTGCTCTGGCCGGCGTCCAGTCGCTGCCGAACCCGCTCCAGGTGGCCGCGAAAGCGGGCCGGTTGATCGCCGACGGCACACTGCTCCAGGACGCGCTGGCCAGCCTGCGCCGGGTCCTGCTCGGCTTCGCCCTCGGCACCCTGCTGGCCGTCCCGGTCGGGTTCCTCATGGGCTGGTACCCTACGGCGCGCGCCCTGCTGGAGCCATACATCCAGTTCTTCCGCACCATCCCGCCCCTGGCGCTCATCCCGCTGGCGGTCGTGCTGCTGGGTATCGGCGAGGTCCCCAAGATCTTCGTCATCTTCCTGGCGGCGTTCCTGTCCAGCGTGGTGGCGACCCTGCAGGGCGTCGTCGACGTGGACCGCACGCTGATCAACGCCGCGCGGGTGCTCGGGGCGTCCGACCGCACCATCTTCCTCAAGGTCGTCATCCCGGCCTCGACGCCGTTCATCCTGGTCGGGATGCGGGTCGGGCTCGGCTCGGCCTGGGGCACGCTCGTCGCCGCGGAGCTGATCGCGGCCACGCAGGGCCTGGGCTACCGCATGCAGCAGGCCCAGCTCTACTACGACCTTCCGACGATCTTCGTGGGGCTGATCACGATCGGCGTCCTCGGGCTGGCGATGGACCGGCTCCTGCTGCTCGCCGAGCGACGCCTCACCGGCTGGCAGGAGCGCCGTTGACCGCCAAGATCTCCTTCCGGGAGGTCGTCAAGACCTACCCGATGAAGGACACCACCTTCACCGCGCTCGACCGGGTCTCCCTCGACGTGGCCGACCAGGAGTTCGTCACCGTCGTCGGGCCGTCGGGCTGTGGGAAGAGCACGCTGCTGAACATGGCCGCCGGCCTCGCCGAGCCCACCGCGGGCGAGGTCCTGGTGGACGGCGTGCCGGTCACCGGACCGGGGCCGGACCGGGGGGTCATCTTCCAGCAGTACGCGTTGTTCCCGTGGCTGACGGTGCGCGGGAACGTCGAGTTCGGACTCAAGCTGACCGGCCTGCCGGCCGAGGAGCGCAGGCGGCGCGCCGAACAGGCGATCGAGCTCGTCGGGCTGTCCGACTTCGCCGACGCGCTGCCCAAGACCCTGTCCGGTGGGATGCGGCAGCGCTGCGCGATCGCCCGCGCGTACGCGGTGGACCCGCAGGTGCTGCTCATGGACGAGCCGTTCGGCGCCCTCGACGCGCTGACCCGCGTACAACTGCAGGACCAGTTGCTGCACACCTGGAGCCGCATGCGGCGCACGGTCATGTTCATCACGCACGACGTCGATGAGGCCGTCTACCTCGCCGGGCGCGTGGTCGTCATGGCGTCCCGGCCGGGCCGCGTCCACACGGTCGTCGATGTGGACCTCCCCTATCCGCGGACCGAGGAGATGCGGTTCTCCCCCGAGTTCGGCCGGATCCGCAACGCGGTCTGGCACTCCGTCTATCACCAGGCGCCCGCCGCCTGACCTTCCGGGAAAGGACCTCTTCATCATGCGTGTAGTACGTCGCGCCCTCATGCCGGTCGTCGCGGTGACCATGCTGGCACCGTCCGTGACCGCGTGCTCCGACAACGGGACGAAGGTCCGGTTCGGCTACATCGCCGACTACAACGGCGCGAGCCTCCTGGCGATCGCCGCCAAGCAGGGGCTGTGGAAGAAGCAGGGGCTCACTCCAGAGGTGAAGGTCTTCACCAACGGACCGCTGCAGATCACGGCGCTCGGCGCGGGCGACCTCGACTTCGGTTACATCGGCCCGGGCGCGATGTGGCTGCCCGCCTCCGGCAAGGCCAAGGTCGTCGCGATCAACACGCTCACCACGGCCGACCGGGTCATCGCCCGCCCGGGCATCACCTCCATCGAGGGACTGCGGGGCAAGAAGGTCGGGGTGCCCAAGGGCACCTCGGGCGACATGGTGCTCAACCTCGCGCTGCGCAAGGCGAACATGACGGCCAAGGACATCCGCGAGGTACCGATGGATCCGGCCACCATCGTCACCGCGTTCGCCTCGGGTCAGATCGACGGCGCGGGGATCTGGTACCCGTTGCTCGGCACGATCAAGACGAAGGTGCCGGGCCTGGTGGAGCTCGCGGGGGAGAAGGACTTCCCGGACACCTCCTTCCCGACCGCGTTCGTGTCCGGCACCAAGACCAAGACCGCGCTGACCGACAAGGTGCTCACGGTGCTGCAGCAGGCCAACGACTGGCGCGCGGCGCATCCGGACCAGGCTATCTCCGAGGCCGCCGGCCTGCTGAAAGTCGACCAGGCCAAGGTCAAAGCCGACGCCGCCAACGTGCAGACCATGACGACCGCCGACCTCGTCGCCAAGACCAAGGACGGCACCGTCACCAAGTGGCTGAACGGACTGGCGAACTTCTTCGTCGGCACCGGCCAGCTCAAGTCCGCTCCCGACCCGGCCACCTACTACACCGGCGACCTCTACACCAAGGCGGCCGGGCGGTGAACCTCCTGTTCCTGATGACCGACCAGCACCGCGTGGACACGCTGGGCGCGTACGGCAACCCGCATGTGGCCACGCCGAACCTGGACCGGCTGGCCGCGACCGGCACCCGGTTCGACCGGTGCTACACACCGACGGCCATCTGCACGCCGGCGCGGGCCAGCCTGCTCACCGGGCAGTCGCCGTTCCGGCACCGGGTGCTCGCCAACCAGGAACGCAACGTCGGCTACCTGGAGGACCTCCGCGCGGACGCGTTCACCTTCCCGGCCGCGCTGCGGGCGAGGGGCTACCAGCTCGGCCTGATCGGCAAGTGGCACGCGGGCACCCGCCGCAACGCCGCGTCGTACGGTTTCGACGGGCCCGACCTGCCCGGCTGGCACAACCCGGTCGACCACCCTGAATACCTCGACTACCTGCGAGAACGCGACCTTCCGCCGTACCGCATCTCCGATCCGATCCGGGGAACGACGCCCAACGGCAATCCGGGCAACCTGCTGGCCGCACGGCTGCACCAGCCGGTGGAGGCGACGTTCGAGCACTACCTGGCGACCCGGGCGATCGAGCACCTGGAGCGGTACGCCGAGGACGGTAGACCCTTCTTCCTCGCCACCCACTTCTTCGGGCCGCACCTGCCGTACCTGCTGCCCGATGACTATTTCGACCGCTATGACCCGGGCCTCGTGGAGCTTCCCCCGTCGATCGCCGAGACCTTCGAGGGCAAGCCGCCGGTACAGCGCAACTACAGCGCGCACTGGACGTTCGACACGATGCCGATCGAGGTGACGCGCAAGCTGATCGCGGTCTACTGGGGCTATGTCACGTTGATCGACGAGCAGATCGGCCGGATACTCACCCGGCTGGACGAACTCGGCCTCACCGACCGGACATCGGTCTTCTTCACCGCCGACCATGGGGAGTTCACCGGCGCGCACCGGCTGCACGACAAGGGGCCCGCCATGTACGAGGACATCTACCGCATCCCCGGCATCGTGCGCGTCCCGGGCGAGACACCGCAGGTCAGGAACGAGTTCGTCACACTCACCGACTGCACGGCGACGATCCTGGAGCTCGCGGGCTGTGACCCCTCCCCCGCCGTGGACAGCCGCAGCCTGCTGCCGCTGGTGCGCGGCGGGCACCCCGCCTGGCGGACCGAGCTGACCGCCGAGTTCCACGGCCACCACTTCCCCCACCCGCAGCGGATGATCCGCGACGAGCGCTACAAGCTCGTCGTCAATCCCGAGTCGGTCAACGAGCTGTACGACCTGGTGGCCGATCCGCACGAGCTCGTCAACCGGTACGCGCATCCGGAGCTGCACCCGGTCCGGCGGCTCCTGATGCGCAGGCTGTACGACCTCCTCCGCGAGCGCGGCGACAACTTCTACCACTGGATGACGCCGATGTACGACATCGGCGCCTCGGACTACGACCCCACGTTGAGCGCCTTCGAAACGGAGGGAACGACCACATGACGGGCAGATTCACCGCCGGGCTGGGCCTGGCCACCGTTCTCGTCGGCTTGCTCACCACCACACCGGCGCCTCCGGCCGGTGCGGTGGCCCCGGCCACGCAGGCGACGCGAGCCCCGGCCGGCACCTACGCCAACCCGGTGACGGCAGGCGTGGTCGACACCTTCCCCGACCCGACGATGATCCACGGCAAGGACGGGCTCTGGTACGCGTACGGCACGCAGAACCCCGTCTTCCAGAGCAAGGGCGAGGACGGTGAGCGCATGCTGCCGATCCTGCGCTCCAGTGACATGACGCACTGGCAGTACGCCGGTGAGGTCTTCACCCCGGCCACCCAGCCCGCCTGGCAGGATCACTCGCGGCTGTGGGCTCCGGACATCCGCTACGTCGACGGCCGGTACTACCTCTACTTCGCGGTGCCCGGCCGGAACACCGTGGGTCTGGTGACGGCGCCCACCCCCACCGGACCGTGGAGCGACGAGGGAGCCGTGCTTCCCTCGCCGAGCGGCTGCCCCACCGGCAACATCGACGAGGCCCAGTTCACCGACACCGACGGCACCCCGTACATGTACTGGGGCAGCTACGACACGATCTGCGTGGCGAAGATGAACGCCGCGCTGACCCGCGTCGAAGGCCCGGTCACACAGGTCGCCCGGGGGCGCCGGGTCGAGGGCGGATACGTCGTCGAGCGAGACGGCTATTACTACCTGTTCTACTCCGACGCCGGGTGCTGCTCCGGCGCCTACAGCGGCTACCAGGTCAAGGTCGGCCGCGCCACCAGCCCGACGGGACCGTTCACCGACCCCGAAGGCGTCGACCTCATGTCCCTGACCACCAAGGGCGGCATCGTGGTGGGGGCGAACGGCAACCGATGGATCGGACCGGGCCACAACGGGATCCAGACCGACCTGTCCGGCCAGGACTGGCTGGTCTACCACGGGATACCGTCCGACGATCCCGACCTGAAACCGGCCGCGCAGGGCACCCTCAAGCTGACCAGACGGCCGATGCTGATCGACCGGCTGGACTGGATCGACGGCTGGCCGGTGGTCCGGGCCGGAGCCGGACCGTCCGAAGGCGACCAGCCCGGACCGGTGACGACCTGGAGCGCCGGCGGCGCGTTCAACGACGGCTCCCTCGCGGGCTGGCACGCCGAGGGGGCCGGAACGGCCGGCTGGCGGCTCGCCGACGCCCCGGACGGGCACGGGTACGCGACCCACGACGCGGCCCCGGACGGGCACGGGCGCGCGGCCCACGACGGCGACGCGTACCTGGTGTCGGCCGGCCGGGCACCCGCCCGGCTGCGCGCGGAGGCGGACCTGCGGGTGACCTCGGGAACCGGCGCGGCCGGGCTGACGATCGGCTACGTCAACCGCGAGAACCACGTCGTCGCGTGGCTCGACGCGAGCCGCGGCGCGTTGGTGACCGATGTGGTGATCGGCGGCAGGAGCCGTGGTGAGTCGGTGACGCCCCTGCCGGCCGGCTTCCGGTTCGACACGTGGCACAACGTGACGGTCGAGGTGCGCGGCACCCGGATGACCGTGCAGGTGAGCGGCGACCGGCTGCGCGACGCGTCGGCCCGGCAGAGTCGCGACCTGCCCAAAGCCGCGGTGCGGCCCGGCGCGGTGGGCGCGGCCGCGCGCGGCGACGGCGCGGCCGCCGACAATGTGGGCGCGACGGCGCTGTACACGCCGGTGACGCGGCGGGTACCCGAACCGGCACCCGGGGCGCTGCTCCCGGCCTACAGCGACGAGTTCGACGGGACGACCGTCCCCGGCACGACCGGCGGCTCGCCGTGGCAGTGGGTGCGCGGCCCCGCCGCCGGGATCACCATGACGGATGGCACGCTGTCGTGGCCGAGTCAGGACGGGGACCTGTACCTCGGCGACAACCGCGCGTCGGTCCTGCTGCGCGACGCGCCGGCCGGCGACTACACCGTCGAGACGAAGATCCGGTTCGCGCCGGACCGGCCGGCCCAGCAGGCGGGCATCGTGCTGTACGAGAACGACGATCGCTGGTTCAAGATGGTGCATTCGGCGCTCCCGCTGCAGAACGGAAACGGCGCGGTTCTCCAGGTGAGCGAGTTCGGCAAAGAGGGCGAGCAGCCCACGACCACCCCGCCGACCGCCGTGGCCAACGCTCCCATGTTCGGCGGTCCCACCGCCGACACCATGTGGCTGCGGCTCTCGTACCACGCCGACGTGACGCACGACGAGAACGAGGTACGCGCCGCGACCAGCAGGGACGGCGAACACTGGGTCCAGAACGGCGTATGGACACTGCCGATCAAGGGCAGGCTCAGGATCGGCCTGGTCTCGATGAACACGCCTGGTGCCGTCGCCCGGTTCGACTACCTCCACACCTACCGCGACTGAACCGCCGCTCCGGCCGGTGGCCTCCTGCGCCACCGGCCGGGTTCATGAGGCGATGGCGGCTCTCACCGCCCGGTCGGCCATGAGGGTTCGGCGCCGGCGGAGGCGAGGACCTGCGGTCGGCCACGTGCGACGCGGAAGCCGATGTTCCCCGCGGAACTGTCCGGAGTGTTGGCGGAACGGGCCGCCACGCGGTACCGGTTGCAGTACGACGCGTGGCACATGTGCGAGCCGCCGCGCATCACCTTGTCGGAGCCGTCGGGTGGTCCGGCGGGGTCCCTGCGCGGGCCGGTGCGGTGAAAGCCGACGCTGAACCAGTCGGCGCACCATTCCCAGACGTTGCCGACGACGTTGTACAGGCCATGACCGTTGGGCGGAAAGGACTTCGCCGGCGCGGTGCCGAGGTAGCCGTCCTCGCCGGTGTTGAGGATCGGGAAGTCGCCCTGCCAGATGTTGCACAGGTGCCGTCCTCCGGGTGACAGCTCGTCCCCCCACGGATAGCGGCGCTGCTCCAGGCCGCCCCGCGCCGCGTACTCCCATTCCGCTTCGGTGGGCAGCCGGGTGTCCGACCAGGCGCAGTAGGCCTGCGCGTCGTTCCAGGAGACGTGCACCACGGGGTGGTGCTGTCTGGCGGTGATGGACGAGCCGGGCCCCTCAGGATGCTTCCAGAACGCGCCGGTGACGGCGCGCCACCAGGGAGCGGCGTCGACCAACGGTGAAACGCGTTTCAGGTCCGCGTTCAGGAAGCCTTCGAAGACGAAGGAGGATCCGAAGCGCTCGGCGTCGGTGACGTATCCGGTCGCCTTGACGAACCCGGCGAACTGCGCGTTCGTCACCGCTGTGGCGTCGATGTGGAAGGAGCTCAGCTCGATTCGGCGGACCGGGCCCTCACCATCGGCCGGGAAGCCCTCCCGGTCGTCGGTGCCCATGAGGAAGGAGCCGCCGGGAAGTCCGATCATTCGCCGGTGGCGTGGCACCGGCGACCGCTCAACCGCGATCACATGGGTCTGCTCCGGCTCGCGGCCGGGGGCGCAGCATGAATGGGACATGGCTCTTTCCGCTCGGCTGAGTGATCGCGGCCCGCCCGCGTACGCACGGTGCCCGGTCGAGCTTATTGGTCAGCCGGTACGGATCCGTCGCCAGGTCGTAGTAGCCGGAACACCGGATGGTGAGCCGCCTCGGCGGCGAACTGCTCGTCGGTCGAGTCGAGCGTGACGTCGAAGTACGCCCGGGTGACGGGCACCTCGCGCAGGTACTGCCGGAGAACCGGAACGCTGTCCTCGGGAGCCAGCTCGGCGACCCGCAGGGTCTCTCGATAACGGCCTCTGGCGATCTGCACCTCCCCTGCCGCACGGGCATTGTGCACCCAGTTGGCGATGCCGTATGCGGCCACCAGCCATCGTTGGTCGCCGTTCCGCATGACGTCGACCGGAATGGAATACGGTTGGCCGGTCTTCCTGCCCCGCACGGTCAGCACGTGCCGATAGCCCTTGCCCAACCCGAGGCGGGTCATCGCCCGGAAGACGAGGTTCACCAACCTCGTGCCGGCTCCTACGCGATAGGTCTTGGCCAATGTCCGCTCCTGTCCGATCCTCGGCGACTGCTACGGCACCGCGAGCCGAGCATAAAAGATCTTGTCGCCGAGGAGACCCGGAGACCTCGGACTAGCGGTGGCGCGACCAGCCGCCGTGGTGGATCGGGCCGGGGTGGTACCAGCCGCCTCCCGGGCCGACCGGCCGGTTGTACACCGGCGGGTGGTACCAGCCGGGGCCGTTCCAGTCGGGACGATTCCCGCCCGGCCGGACCCACACGGGGCGCTGGAGGATCATGCCCGGGCGATACCACGGTCCGACGTGGAAGAGCGGAGCCGGCGGGCGGACCCACTGCCCGCGGTACGGAGCGGCGACCTGGAGGACCTCGGCCATCGGTGTGCCGTTCGGCACGCACTGGACGGCGACGCTGCCGGCCTGCGAGCTGTTGGCGGTGATCTCGAGGCCGCCGACGCTCAGCAGGTGGGTTCCGGCCACGGCCGGCGCCCAGTCACCGGCCAGGTCGCCGGCCAGCGCGCCCTGCTCCGGGACCGCGCCCCCGGAGCCGGCCACCTGGAAGGTCGTGTTCTCGGTGCCGGTGACGTTGACCCAGGCGGCGCCGCTCCACGAGTCGATCGGGAACGGCGCCTGCAGGTTCAGATTCGAGATGTGCAGCCAGAAGCGCGCCGGCCCGTCGTAGGTGTTCCCGGGCGGGGTCAGCCAGCCGTTGAGGACGGCCGCGGTCTGCCCGAGGTCGCCGATGTTGCAGGTGAACGCCGCGGAGAACGCGGCGGCCCGCGCGGTCGTCTGCCATGCGGCGCCGAGGCCACCGGCCGCGAGCACCGCCGTCGCGACGGCGGCGGCGCATCGGCCGAGCGATTTGATCATCTGAGCTCCTTGTGAGTTCGACTCAGAGATCGACGTCATCACGTCCACCCCGCCGTACGGCCGCGCCTCAGGGGCTTTTGCCAGGTCCGTTGACGATCCGTACCTGATCATGGCCGGGCGATCCGGGATCCGCGGTCTCCCCGCTCAGGGCGTCGGCTCCGGGTCGGCGTGGCCGCGTTCGGCGGGGGTGAGCAGGAGCACCTCCAGGGCCCGGACGCAGGCTCTGGCCCTGGTGAGGAGCCATGGGATGCGGGCGTCGCTGATCACCTCGGGGGTCGAGCGTACGGCGAGGGCGAAGCGGACGTACCCGGTGCGGTCGAGCAGCGGAACGGCGACCGTGCGAACGCCTTCGGCGGACTCCCCGTCGTTGAGGGCATAACCGCGCGCCCGTACTCGGTCGATCTCGGCGCGCAGCCGGGCCGGGTCGACGATGGTGCGGTCGGTCAGCGGGCGGAGCGGGCCGACGTCGGACATGTCGTCGTCGCCGGGACGCGCCCAGGCCAGGAGCACCTTGCCCAGCGCGGTGGAGTACAGCGGGCGGCGCAGTCCGACGCCGGCGGAACTCCGCCGCACGGTGCCGCCGGCGACCAGGACGGCGTGTCGCCCGCTGCGGATGGCCAGGTCGACGGTGGCACCGGTGAGCTCCGACAGATGGTCCAGCTCCGGCAGGACCTGATGCAGCCCGCGCTGGTGGTAGGAGAGCAGGCCGAGTTCGAGGACGGCCGGCCCCAGCCGGTACCGCGCGGTGAGCAGGTCCCGTTCGAGGAAGCCGGCTCCGGCGAGGGCCTGCGCGAGACGGTGCGCGGTGGAGGAACTGAGACCGAGCCGGCGGGCGATGTCGGAGGCGCTGATCGCCTGCGCGTTGTCGCGGAAGCACTCGAGCACGTTGAGGGCCCGGTGCACCGCCTGAGCGCCCGTGGATCCTTTGGTCACGGGCATCGGCGACCTGCCCACATCACAGCAACCATCTCCTCATGTCCCGGCGACACGGTGCGCGTACTCACGAGACTTAGGAGAGATCTTCCCACATCATGGGATCTATGTTGAATAGGTAGGAAAAGTGGTGAATCCTCGCGGTCATGGTCACCGCTCCTCCCACCACGCTCTGGTTCACCCGCTGTCCCGTGCCCACGGCCACCGGAATCGCCGCCGACCGCGGCTGGCTCACCGCCGAGTTCGCCCGGGACGGCGTCACCGTCCGCTCCCTGCAGGAGGCCGACGCCGAGGGCGTACGCGGCGAGCATTTCCGGCATCGCCTCGCCACCCTGATCCGGGAGGGCGGCAACGTCCCCGCGCTCTGGGCCCGCTCGAACGGCGCGCCGACCCGGCTCATCGGCCTGACGTGGATCGAGGAACGGCAGGTCATCGTGGGGCGGCCCGATTCGGGGATCGAGGGCCCGGCGGACCTCAAGGGGCGCCGGCTGGCCGTCCCGCGCCGCGCGATAGAGATCGACTTCTGGCGGGCGATGGCGCTGCGCGGCTTCGACGGCGCCCTCGGGCAGGCCGGGCTGAGCCTGGACGACTGTGAGCTGGTCGAACTCGCAGGCGACCGGCCCGGTCAATGGGAGACCGAGCTGGCCGCGCTGCGCGACGGGCGAGTGGACGCCGTCTACACCAAGGGCGCGGTGGCCGTGGAGACCGCCGCGCGATACGGCGCCGAGGTGGCCATCGATCTGGACGCGCTCCCGGATCCCCGGTCGCGGATCAACAACGGCACCCCTCGCCCGATCACGGTCGACCAGCGGTTGCTGGACGACCATCCGGAGCTGGTCGTCCGGTTCCTCGCCGTACTGCTGGGGGCCGCCGACTGGGCCAAGGACCACGCGGCCGAGGTCGGGCGGATCCTGCAGGCGGAGACCGGCTCGGGACCGGTCGGAGTGGCCGCCGCCTACCGCGGCGACTACCACCGCCACCTGCACGCGACCCTCGACGACGACCGCCTCGCCCTGCTGGCCGAGCAAGAGGACTTCCTGCGCCGCCACGGATTCCACGACGCCCCGGTGGACGTCACCGCCTGGGCCGACCCCGCACCCCTGACCGAGGCGCGCGCGCTCACCGCCCGCCTCCCCTTCATCACCGAGGAACAGCCATGACACGCCTCTTCGCCGCCCCGCTGGCCGGAGCCCTCGCCCTCCTGCTGACCGCCGTCGGGTGCGGCGGCTCGTCGAAGCACGACTCGGCGAGCGACTCGACCGTCACCATCAGGATCCCCGACCCCGGCAACGCGGGGGTGCTGGCGCTGGGCAAGAAGGACGGCAGCCTGGCCAAGGCGCTCGCCGCCGCGCACACCAAGGTCGCCTGGACCGGCAGCTCCGGTCCGTTCGCACCCGCCGCGCAGGAACTCGACGCCGGCAAGCTCGACGTCGCGCAGGGTTCGATCACCTCGGCGATCGCCGCGCTCGCTCAGCATCCGGGTTTCAAGCTGTTCGCGCAGATCGCCCCGAACAAGACCGGAGAGGGGATCCTGGTCCGCAAGGGCTCGCCGATCGCCTCGGTGCGCGACCTCGCCGGTAAGAAGGTGGCGGTCAACAAGGGCGGCACCGCCGAGTACCTGCTGCTGAAGGCGCTGGCCTCGGCGGGGGTTCCGGCCGACCGGGTGACCCGTGTCTACCTGAACCCGGCGCAGACGGCACCGGTCTTCAACTCCGGTCAGGTCGACGCGTGGGCCGTATGGTCCACCTACTCCATCCCCGAGATCGCCTCGACCGGCGCGCGTTTCCTGGTCAGCGGCGGGCAGATCGGCTCCCAGAATTACTCGGTCTGGGCCGTGCGCAACGGCTTCGCCGACGCGCATCCCGCCGTCGTCCAGGCGTTCTACCAGTACCTGCACGACGCCGGGGGGCGGCAGGCCCAGAACCCGGCCTCCTACGTCAACGTCTTCACCGACGCGGGGCCGCAGGCGGTCAGCGGCACCGCGCGCCAACTGACCCTCCAGGATCTCGCGCAGACCGCCGCGCCGGACCGGATCGGCTCGTCGAACGTGACCGACTTCGGAGAGGTCGCTCGCTTCTTCGCCGAGCAGAAGATCATCCCGACGACGGTGGACGTACAGCCCCACGTCCTGTCCCTCGCCGGGAGCGGGTCGTGAGCGTCGCCTACCCCGGACTGGTCGCGCCGCGGCCCCGCCTTTCGCGGCCACGCCGGCGCGGCCTGACGCTCGGCCTGCGCGTCACCGGGCCGGTGGCGCTGGTCGCCGCGTGGTGGATCGCCTCGGCCACCGGGGTGCTGAGCGCGGACGTACTGGCCTCGCCGGCGACCGTCGCCAAGGCGGCCCGGGAACTGTGGGCCGACGGTCAGCTCACCGCCGCGCTCCGGGTCTCCCTCACCAGAGCCGTGCTGGGCCTGGCCTGCGGACTCACCGCCGGACTCGTCCTGGGGGTGATCACCGGCTTCTCCCGGCTGGGAGAGGAACTGCTCGACTCGCCGCTGCAACTGCTGCGGGCGCTGCCGTTCCTGTCGCTGGTGCCGCTGTTCATGGTCTGGTTCGGCATCGGCGAGACGGCCCGCGTGATCCTCATCGCGGTCGCCACCACGTTCCCGATGTACGTGTCCGCGGCGAGCGGCGTACGGTCCGTCGACCGGCGGCTGGTGGAGGCGATGGACTCCTTCGGGCTCGGCCGCTGGGCGACCGTACGGGAGGTCGTGCTGCCCGGGGCGCTGCCGTCACTGCTGGCCGGATTCCGGCTGTCCATGACGCTCAGCGTGATCGCCCTCATCGCCGCCGAGGAGATCAACTCGACCTCCGGACTCGGTTACCTGATGACCCAGGCGCAGAGCTTCTCGCGCACGGACATCCTGTCGGTCTGCGTCCTGATCTACGGGCTGCTCGGGCTGGTCGCCGACCTGGTCGCACGCGGCGCCGAACGGGTGCTGATGCCCTGGCGCCCGCGAGGGGAGGCACGATGAGCGTCGCGGTGCACGTCGAGGGGCTGCGCCGGACCTTCGGCTCGCGCTCGGTGCTGGACGGCCTGGACCTCGACATCCGGCGGGGAGAGTTCGTGGCGCTGCTGGGCGCCAGCGGAACGGGAAAGACGACGCTGCTCAGGATCCTCGGCGCGCTGGAACGCCCGGATTCCGGGACCGTGCTGGTGCCGAAGGTCCGCACCATCGTCTTCCAGGAACCCCGGCTGATCCCGTCCAAGCGCGTTCTCGGGAACGTGCTCGTCGGCCTGAAGCGTACGGCGGAGGTCAGGGACCGGGGGCTGCGGGCCCTGGCCGAGGTCGGCCTGGCCGAGCACGCGCGGGCCTGGCCGCACACTCTGTCCGGCGGGGAGGCCCAGCGCGTGGCGCTGGCGCGTGCCCTGGTCAGGGAGCCCGAACTGCTGCTGCTCGACGAGCCGTTCGCCGCCCTGGACGCGCTGACCCGGCTGCGGATGCAGGACCTCGTCGGCGAGCTCGTCCGCACCCACCGGCCGGCCGTGCTGCTGGTGACCCACGACGTGGAGGAGGCGGTCCGGCTCGCCGACCGGGTCGCCGTGCTCAAGGACGGAAGCCTCGTCACGGACGAGACGGTCACCGGGGACCGGCCCCGGGACGTCACCGACCCGTCCTTCACGGCGCTGCGCCGCCGGCTGCTCGCCGATCTCGGCGTTCGCGAGGCGGCGGCGCCGGAGGGCGGCGGAGTGCCACCCGAACGACACGGCGAATCGGATCACCGGCCGATGCCGACGGCCTCGGAAGGAGCAGTGAGATGACCCGCTTCCACGTGGTCGTGCCGACCCGTCGCCGCACCCCGGTGGTGCTGCCCGAGGTCGTGACCGACCTGCGTCCGCCCGGCCATCAGGGCGAACACCACCTGGTCGGCCGCGGCGCGGAACTGGCCGGATGGGACGGGGCGCTGGTGCCGTTCGACCCCGGCGGTCGCGACTCGCTGATCGTGGCGGCCGAACTGCTGCGCGACTCACGGCACATCGAGGTGATCGCCGAGTTCCATCCCGCGATCGCGACCCCGGTCTACGCGGCGAAGCTGTCGGCCTCGCTGCAGCGGTACACCGGCGCACGGCTCGGGTGGCGGCTCCTCGTCGACCTGGACCCCGCGGTGGCCCGCGCCCACGGCGACTTCCTCGAAGGACCGGCACGCTACGCGCGCGCCGACGAGTTCCTCACCACCGCCAAGGGCGTCTGGGACCGGCAGGGATACACCTACGAGGGCGAGTACTTCCAGGTGCTCGACGGCGGGCTGCCCCCTTCGCGGACGCCGCGGCCGTTCCCACGCGTGTACCTGTCCGGCAGGTCCGCGCCGGCCCTGGAACTGTCGGCCCGCCACGCCGACGTTCACATCTTCGACCCCGGGGACGATCCGGCCCTGGTCCCCGAGGGCGTCGCACCCGCCGTACGCCTCACGGTTCCCGCCCCGCTCGCCGCCACCGACCGGGCCGAACGCGAACTCGCCGACGAGATCCGGCGCCATCGCGAACGCGGCATCACCGAGTTCCTCCTCGACCTGGCCGCTCCCGCAGAGGACACCTACCGGTTGGGGCAGCGCGTGCTGCCGCTGCTGGAGAAGGAGATCGAGCATGCCGGTTGACATCTACTGGCGGATCGCCATGGAGGGCGACGCCCCGGCCCTGCGGCTGGGCGACATCACCCGCGGCGGCTTCGGGCCGTACCTGCCGGGCAGCCTCGGTCCCGGCAGGCGGGAGGGCGGGCCGGACGGGTACGGGCCACTGGACTACATGTCCGAGGTCGCGTGGGCGACCGAACAGTCCGGGTTCGTCGGTGGCCTCATGCCGTCCTTCCCGCAGACGGACGATCCGTGGGCCGCGGCGGCCGCGCTCGCCCGGGAGACCCGCGCGTACCGCTTCATGATCGCTTTCCAGCCCGGGTTCCTGCACCCCGTGCAGGCGGCCCGGATGTCGGCGAGCCTGCAGGCCGCCACCGGTGGCCGGGTGGTCTACAACATCATCTCCGGCGGTGGCGGGCCCCAGCAGCTCTGGTGGGGCGACAAGGTCGAGCACGACGATCGCTACGCCCGGACCTCGGAGTTCCTGGACGTCCTCAAGGGCGTGTGGAACGGCCCGTACGACCACGACGGCCGCTTCTACCGGGTCGAGGGCGCGGTGCTGCCCGAGGAACTGCGCGGCCAGCCGTTCCCGGAGATCTACTTCTCCGGTTCCTCGCCGGCCGCCATCGCCGCGGCCGGGCGCCACGCCGACCACTACCTGTCCTGGCTGGAACCGTTCGACGCCCTGGCCGAGAAGTTCGACCTCGTCCGCAGGCACGCCGACACGCCGCCGAAATTCGCGGTACGGGTCGACGTCCTGGCCCGGGAGACCGAGGAGGAGGCATGGGAGGAGATCCGCCATGGGTGGGAGCGGATCGGCGAGGCCGAGCGGACACCGCAGGCGAGCGAGTCGGTCGGCTGGCGGCGCGGCCAGGCCTTCACCGCCGGAGCCGGTGACTCCTTCCGCGACCTGGAGGTCCAGCCCAACGTCTGGGGCGGTTTCAACCGGCTCCGGCCCGGTCCGCTGTTCGGGCTCGTCGGCGATTATCACCAGGTCGCCGAGCGTCTGGACGAACTGATCGGCCTCGGCGTGGACGCCTTCATCCTCGCCGGAGTGCCCCATCTGGAAGAGGCCCGCCGGGTGGGCCGTCACGTACTGCCCCTGCTGAAAGGACGACTGTCATGAGCCTGCGCGTCGGCTTCTTCCCGCAGAACAACTCGCTGTGGGTGCTACGGCACCGCGGCATCCTGGAACGTGCCATCCCCGACGTCCAGTGGGTCGACCTGCGGTCCCTGCCCGCCGGCGAGCGACCGGCGCCCACCGAGGGCCTGCCCTCGGCCCACGGCGACCACCTGTTCGACGGCGGGTACGACTTCATCGGTACCGGATCGACACCGCCCGTCACCGCCCAGGCCAAGGGCCACGACGTCGTCTATGTCGCCGTCTCCGGACCGCGCGTCGAGAACGGCCGGCTCGTCGTGCCGGCGGACTCACCGATCACCACACCGCGCGACCTCAAGGGCCGCCGGGTCGCGCTCGGCCACGGTTCCTGGCAGACCACACTGCTGTTGTTCGCCCTGGAACAGGCCGGGCTGACGTGGAGTGACATCGAGCCGGTCGACGCCTACGGCAACGCCGCGGAGCTCTTCCTGAACGGGAAGGTCGACGCCTGGGTCGGCTCCTACCCGTACCTCACCGAGGTCGAGGAGCGGGCACCGGTCCGTACGGTGATCGAGACGGACGGGCTGTTCAGCCACCGATCGCTCTGGTTCACGAGCCGGTCCTTCGCCACCGAGCGGGGGGACGAACTCGCCGCGATCGTCGCCGCGCTCCAGGAGGCCGACGCCTGGACCAGCGAGAACCCGCGTGCCGCGGCCGAACTGTTCGCCGCCGACGACGGCGGGGATCTGGATGCCTGGGAGCACGCGCTCCGCACCCGGCCATGGGGGCTGCGCCCCGTCGACGACGGTTTCATCGCCGAACAGCAGCGGGCCGCCGACCTGTTCTACGCCAACGGGCTGATCGAACGACGGATCCAGGTCTCGGACGCCGTCCTCCCGGAGGTCAACGCCCTGGTGGAGGCCACCGCCTGACCGGCCCGCCGGTTCAACCGTGACGGCCGGCCCCGAGTGGCATCAGCCCCCACCGGCGGCCGGCCGTCATCGTTCTTCCCGGAACACCGTGAAGGACGCCGAACGCGCGACCGGATCCGCTTCCTTGGCGCCGGGCCGGACACGGCGCGTCGCCGACGATCGTCCTTCTTTTTGCGTGCGGCCCTGTTTCGGTGCCGCTCGGCGGGCTACGCGTAGCCCTATGGACGCCGGGGAGCCGGTGGCAGGCGCGTCGTGCGGGCTCGATCGCACTCACCGCGTCCTGGCGCACCTGCGAGTCGGCATGGGACCGGAGGCCATCGCGGTCGACGGGCAAGGGCGTGCGTTCGTGGCGTGTTCACGAAGCAACGCCGTGACCGCCATCGACCTCGACCGGGTGACGCCGATATGGCACGCAGGCGTCGGGCGGGAACCCATCCCGATCGTGTTCGACGCTCCGACCGGCCGGCTGTTCACCGCCGACGCCCGGTCCGACACCGTCACCGTGCTGGACGCGCGGACCGGGGACCGGCTCACGGAGATCGGTGTCGGGTCCTATCCGGCGGGTCTGGGACACCATCCCGGTCTGCGGCGGATCTTCTGTGGCGACACCGCCGGATCCACGGTCAGCGTGATCGACGCCGATCGCCTCGAGCCGGTCGGTTCCATCCCCGCCGAACTCGGTGCCGGCAGCATCGCGATCGACCTGCGGCGCGGCCGTGGATACTGCGCGAACTTCATGGCCGCGTCGCTCACCGTCTTCGACGCGACCACCCTGCGCCCGCTCGGTCGGATCCCCGTGGGACGTGGACCCTGCAAGGTCATCGTCGACACGGCGTTCGACCGGCTGTACGTGGCGAACTCGCTGGACAACACGGTCACGCTGCTCTCACTCACCGACGGGCGGATCGGCGGGCGGTTCCCGGTCGAGCGGGCTCCCGTGGGCCTGGCCGCCTCCCGCGACGGCCGCCGGGTGTACGCGTGCAACCGGGGGGCCGGCACGATCAGCGTGCTCGACACCGAAACCGGCACCGAGACCCACCGGATCCAGGTCGAATACGGGCCCGGCGACTGCGTCGTGGAAGCCGGCACGGGCCGCCTGCTGGTGTCCAACGCGGGGAGCGGCACGCTCACCATCGTGGACCGGCCGTGGCTGCCCGGACCGGCGCCACCGACGAGGCACGCGGCCATCGGGTGCGCACTCCCCCACTTCGCGCTGCCCGACCTGCGCACCGGGCGGATCCGCACCACCCGGGAGTGGGCGGAGAAGAAATACGTGATCAACTTTTTCGCGAGTTGGTGAGGCCCCTGCAACGCGGAGGCACCGGTTCTGGAGGAACTGCGCCGCCGTACGGCCCGGTCGGGGCTGGAGATCATTTGCATCAACGTGTGGGAGAGCCGGGACGCCCGCCGTGAAGCACACCACTTCGCGAGCGTGTGGGGCATCGAAGGAACCGTGCTGCTGGACGAGACCGGCACGTACGCGGCCCGGGTCGGTATCCGCGGAGTCCCGACGAACGTGCTCGTCGATGAGCGCAACATCGTCCGAGCCGTGGGCGTCATCACGCCGGCCGACCTGCACGCCGCCGTGGACCGCCTCCTCGCCTGACCGCGGCGGCGCCGAGCCGCGCCAGACGCGCCTCGACGAAGGGTCGAATCCTGGCCATGCGCCTATGGCGGTAGACGCTTTTCCAGCCGCGCGCCGAGGCTTCCCGGACGGTCGTGTGCCCATATACCTCCCGGCCGGACAGTAGTCACCTGGTGTTCATGCCGAGGGAAGGTGAGGATCACATGGCCATGACGGCACAGCGTGCGCTGGTGGCGGTCCACGACATGCGTAAGGTGCCGGGGTGGTCACCCGTGCGTGGAGAACTGCGTTACGGTCCCTGGCGGATATCCGTGTGGGCTGAGCCGATCCACCCGGGCGCATCCAGCTTGGACCACTATGTTGTCTCTCCTCTACCGAACACGATGCTCCGCGTCGCGGTGATGGACGCGGCGGTGAACGCGAACAACGGCGCGGACGCCGCCGAAATGGGACACCACGCCGTTGACACCCTCGCGGCCGAACTCCGGCGCCGCCCGAGCGCCCTGGACGGCATCGAAGCGGCTCATCGCCGGTTGCACGTTCCCTCACACGGTCCGTTCCGGCAGCCCATGGCGACGTGCGCGGTCGTCGATCTGTCGATGACCTCTCCATCCGGACGATGGGTCATCAGCGCGGACAGCGAGGTATGGCTCCGTGAGCGCTCCTGGCGCTCCGTGACGGGCGACGCGCTGACACCGGCGGCACGACGCGACTGGGACGGCTGGCTACGCGAACATCCAGGTGCGGGTGACCGTGAGCGCTGGTCCGCGCAGGAGGCGCTTCTCGGCTCGCCCGACGCGTGGAACAACCCGTCCGTGGGGGCGTTCGCCGAACTGAATCCGGCCTCGGGGGAATTCGGCCCGGTCGAGGAGATCGTCGTCAGCAGCGACGGAGCCCGGCTCTCGCCCGACATCCTGAACTCCGGCCGCCTGCACGATCACCTTCGTAACGACCTGCAAGTGGTGCCCGCCGACCATGGTCACCCATGGCCTCATGGCGACGTCACCGTGCTCCATGTCTCATGGGACGGCCGGCACGATGCGGGGCTGATGTAGCGTCCCCCGGGGCTTCGGCGGCGCCGCCTCGCCGCGTCCGCGCGACGTCAACGCATGATCGTCGTCAGTACGTCGGAGCCCAGTCCCAGAAGCAGCTGGGCGTGCAGGCGGTGGTAGATCATGCGGCCCTCACGGCGTGAGGTGACCAGACCGACCTGGCGCAGGCGCTTCAGATGCCGGAGACCTGAGGCTCGGAGATGCCCATCCGGACGGCCAGCTCGGATGTCGTGATCGGCTCGCCGAGCAGGTGACGGCACATTTCGAAGCGGCCGGGTTCGGCGATGGCGGCGAGCCGGTCCCGGATCAGGGACTGGCCCCGGCGCCGGCCCCTTGTCGAACCGGCTTCTTGAGCGTAGCCTGCGCTGAACATGTTTGGACAGGTTTTAGAACAGGGGTGAACATGGCCGACGACGTGCATGTACTCAAGCACCAGAGCATCGCGGAGACTCTGGCGCGTGAGATCCGTACGGGCCGGCTGAAGCGCGGCAGCCGACTGCCCGGCGAGCACGCGCTGGCGGCCCGGTTCTCGGTCAGTCGCAACACGATCCGCTCCGCGTTGACCGAGCTGAGCAGGGAAGGCCTCATCGCCACCCACTCCGGGAGGGGCTCGTTCGTCACCTTCGACGGGCGGCCGCTCGACGACCGCCTGGGCTGGGCCAGAGCACTGGCCGACCAGGGCGTGTCCACCGAGACGAAGCTGTTGCGCCTGGAGCGGGTGGACGATCCGGAGCTCGCCGAGCGGCTGGGCGTGGACTCGCCGTCGTTCTTCGCCATCGACCGCGTACGCACGCTGACACATGGGCCGGCGGTGTCGCTGGAGCGCAGCAGGATCCCCGGCGTCGACGGTCTGCTCGACCTGCCCGCCCACGGCCTGATCGGCGGATCGCTGACCGCCACCCTGGCCTCCGTCGGCCTCCTCGCCGATCGCGGCGAGGAATGGGTGTCGGCCGGGCCCCTGGACGAGACGGACGCCGCCGAACTGGGACGCCCGGCCGGTGAGTGGTTCCTGACGGCCCGCCGCGTCTCCTGGACCGCGACAGGGGAACTCGTGGAACACGTCGAAAGCCTGCTCGACCCGCTGCGGTTCCAACTGCACGTGCGGTTCGGGAGCGAATCGTGACGCGGGCCGAGGAACGTGCGAGCGGGACCCTGTACGGCCTGGCGATCGGCGACGCACTCGGCATGCCGACGCAGTCGCTCTCCCGGCAACAGGTGAAGGACGCCTACGGCGTGCTCACCGGGTTCCTTCCCGCGGCACCCGATCACCCCCTCGCGGCCGGCATGCCCGCGGGATCCGTCACCGACGACACCGAGCAGGCCCTTCTCCTCGCACGACTGCTGATCGACGGCGCCGGCCATGTGGACCCCGTCGTGCTGGCCCGATCCCTCCTGGAATGGGAGGAGGAGATGCGCCGCCGCGGATCGCTGGACCTGCTCGGCCCATCGACGAAGCGCGCGGTGGCCGCCGTCGCGGCGGGCGCGCCGGTCGAGGAGGCCGGCCGCTATGGCGACACCAACGGTGCCGCCATGCGGATCGCACCGGTCGGGATCACGGCCGGGAGCGACCTGACCGCGCTCGTCGACAGTGTCGTCGAGGCGAGTTCGGTGACCCACAACACGAGCGTCGCGCTGGCCGGTGCGGCGGCCGTCGCGGCGGCGGTCAGCGCGGGAATCGACGGAGCCGACGTGAAGGAGGCCACCCGTTACGCGGCGGAGGCCGCCACGGTCGGCGTCCGCCGCGGTCATTGGGTGGCCGCCGCCGACATCGCCTCCCGCATACGGTGGGCCACCGAGCTCGTCGCCGGCCGGCCCGCGGAGGCCGCCGCCGACGACATCTATCGCCTCGTCGGCACGAGCCTGGCCACCCAGGAGTCGGTGCCGGCCGCGTTCGCGGTCCTGGCCGTGTACCCGGACGACCCATGGCAGGCGTGCCTGTGGGCGGCGTCCCTCGGCGGTGATTGCGACACCATCGCGGCGATCGCCGGCGCCATCGCCGGCGCGTGCCACGGCGTCGAGTGCCTTCCCAGCGACGCCATCGACACGATCCGCGCGGTGAACGCGCTCCCACTCGACGACCTCGCGGGTCGGCTGCTCGCGCTGCGTCCGTGACCGGCCCCTCCCCCACACAGCGCCAAGAAAAGGGTCCTCCCATGCCAAGCGCCAGCGACAACAAGGTCGGTGCCGTCGAAACCCGCGGCATCGAACCGGTACCGAACGACGAACGCCGCGGTAACCCGCTTCAACTCTTCTGGGTGTGGTTCGCCGCGAACATCTCCATCCTCGCGCTGCCGCTCGGCGCGACCCTGGTCGCCCTGCGTGGCCTGAACATCTGGCAGGCGCTGCTCGTCGGCGCCATCGGCTCCTTCGGCTCGTTCGCCCTGGTGGGTCTGATCAGCGTCGCCGGCAAATGGGGCGGGGCGCCGAGCATGACCCTGTCGCGTGCCGTCTTCGGCCCCCGGGGCAACCGGGGCCCGACGCTGGTGTCCTGGCTGTCGCGGGTCGGCTGGGAGGTGGTGAACACGACCACCGCCGCGTACGCGCTGCTCGCCATCCTGCACATCGCCTTCGGAGTCGGGGCGAACTGGGCGCTCACCATCGTCTGCCTGCTCGCCTTCGTGGCCCTCACCCTTCTGGTGTCCGGCCTCGGCCACGCCACCCTGGTGTGGATCCAGCAAAAGGCGACGTACGTCTTCGGCGCCCTCAACCTGGTCGTCGCCGGGTTCCTCGTCACCAAGGTGCACTGGCACGCGGTCCTGCACGCCCACGCCGCACCGGCCAGCGCCATGATCGCCGGAATCGGGATCATCGCCGGCGGCACGGGCATCGGCTGGGCGAACGCCGGCGCCGACATGGCGCGCTATCAGCCCCGCCGAGTCTCCGGCGGCCGGATCGTGGCGGCCGCCTCGGCCGGCGCCGGCATCCCGCTGGTCCTTCTCATCACGCTGGGCGGGCTGCTGTCGACCGGCGACCACACGCTCGCCGCCGCCTCCGACCCCGTCGCGGCGATCCAGGCGATGCTGCCGTCCTGGATGGCCATCCCGTACCTGCTCGCGGCCTTCGGCGGCCTGCTGCTGTCCAACCACCTGTCCGTGTACTCGGCCGGCCTCACGATGATCACCTTGGGCGTCCGGCTCCGTCGCACCGTCGCCGTCGGCATCGACGTCGTGCTGACCCTGGCCGGGGGCGTCTACCTGATGCTCATCGCCAAGAACTTCTACGGTCCGTTCATCACCTTCATCTCACTGCTCGCCGTCGCCATCACCTCCTGGGTCGCCGTCTTCCTCGTGGACATGATCAACCGGCGCGACTACGACCCCGCCGGACTGATGGACACCACCCGCGCCGGCGTCTACTGGAACCGTGGCGGTGTGGCATGGTCCGCCTTCGTCGCGTGGGTCGCGGGCATCGCCACCGGCCTGCTGTTCACCGTCGCCGAGACGTCCGACACCGACGTGTGGTTCGCCGGACCGCTGTCGAAGACCTGGCCCGCCCGCAACGGCCTGGGCTGGCTGATCTCCTTCGCCGTCGCCGCCGCCATCTACCTCCTCCTTCACGTCGCGAGGGGATCCGCCCGCGCCGCACGGGTGACCGAACCGGCCCGGTCCGTGAGCGGGGCCGCCTCGTGAACTCCCCGATCGAGCGGCTGGTTCACGTCGGTAACGTGCTGATCGACCTGGTCATGAACATCCCCGCGCTGCCGCAGGCCGGCGGAGACGTCCTCGCCACCTCCAGTCAGGTCACGCCTGGAGGCGGGTACAACGTCATGGTCGCGGCCGCCCGCCAGCGCCTGCCCGTCGCGTACGGCGGCGCGCACGGCAGCGGACCGTTCGGTGAACTCACCCGCGCACGCCTCGCCGAGGCCGGCGTCTCGATCCTCCAGGAGCCGACCGCCGGCGTCGACACCGGTTTCGACGTCGCGCTCGTCGACGGCGGCGGGGAACGAACGTTCGCCACCAGTGTCGGGGCGGAGGCCACCTTGACCTACGAACAACTCGCCGGGATACGCGTCGACGCGACCGACGCGATCTACGTCTCCGGTTACGGGCTGGTCTTCCCGGCCAACCGCACCGCCCTGGCGCGCTGGCTCGGCACACTGCCCGACGACGCGACCGTGGTCGTCGATCCCGGCCCGCTCGTCGCCGACATCCCCGCCGCCGTCCTCGAGCCGGTGCTCGCACGCACCGACTGGTGGAGCTGCAATCTCCATGAGGCCATGGCCATGACCGGCGAGGCCGACCCGGAGCCGGCGGCCATCGCCTTGGCCGGGCGCACCGGCCGAGCCGGTGTGGTGGTCCGCATGGGCCCGGACGGTTGCCTTCTCAACACCCCCGGCTCCGGCATCCGGCACATCCCCGCCTTCGAAGTAGCAGCCATCGACAGCAACGGCGCCGGCGACGCGCACGTCGGCGTGTTCGTCGCCGCGCTGGCGGACGGCCTGCCGCCGGTACAGGCCGCGCGACGGGCCAACGCCGCGTCCGCGATCGCCGTGACGCGGCAGGGCCCGGCGACGGCGCCCGACCGCGACGAGATCGACCGATTCCTCGCCTCGGCCGCATGACGCTCCGCGCGGGAAGACGTCAGCGGCGTTCGGGTATCGATGATGGCTCGTGCCGCGTGGCGGGGAGTCGGTGGCCGGTCAGTGCAGTTCGTCGGAGAGACGGACGAAGCGGTACCCGGAGGCCAGCAGGTGCGGAACGGCCGCCGCGATGCCCCGGGCCGTCCCACCCGTCGGCTGATTCATGTGGCAGATCACGATGGAGCCGCCGCGGGCGGCGGTAACGGTTCGACGGACTTCTTCGGGGGTGAAGGTGGCGCCCGCGTCGCCGTTGACGGTGAAGCCGGCGAAGCGCTCCCCCAGGTCGGTGACGATACGTGCCGCGATGTCGTCGCAGTACGCGGTGCCGGACCGGAAGAACCGCGGCGGGGCGCCCAAGAGGCGGCTGAGCTTCACGTGGTTCCCGGCGACTTCGTCGTACACCTCTCCGGCGTTGCGCGTGCCGGCGATGCCGTAGGCGGACCGCCCGGTGACCGACAGCGGGCGGTGCCGGGTGCCGTGATTGGCGATTTCGAACAGCGGTTCGGCGGCCAGCCGGCGGAAGATCGCGGGGTTGGCGTCGATCCAGCGGGAGTTGAGGAAGAGGGTCGCCGGTATCCCTCGCCTGCGGAGGAAGTCGATCAGCTTGCGATCGTAGCCACTGCCGCCTGGCCCGCCGCAGGCATCGAAGGTCAGCGCGATGACGCGCTGGGTGGTGGGCAGCGCGTGCACCACGCCGGGCGCGTCGAAACCCCAGGTACGCGGCTTGCGACGGTCGTAGCGAGCCACGATGTCGGCACGTGTCACCGCGGGCGCCGCCGCCGAGCCGGTGATGCGCGGGGTACGGCTCGGTGTACCGCTTCCGGTCCCGGCGCCAGGCCGACCGGAGGCGGACGCGCCGTCCCTGGTCCTCGCCGGGCCCGCGCATCCGGCGAGCGCGCCTGCTGCCATGGCCGCGAGCACGGCACGGCGGCTGGAAGGCATTCGCTCTCCCTCTGTCTGTCTGGTCGA
The DNA here is from genome assembly GCF_040679195.1 of Actinoallomurus sp. NPDC052308. Lineage (NCBI taxonomy): Bacteria > Bacillati > Actinomycetota > Actinomycetes > Streptosporangiales > Thermomonosporaceae > Actinoallomurus > Actinoallomurus sp. NPDC052308. The sequence continues at coordinate 147,815 of NZ_JBFAUM010000004.1, forward strand.
ACGGCGCGCGCGGATGGCGCGGGAGCCACACTCTGGCCACGGAGAAGGGGCCGGTGGGACCCGCCGCACAAGGGCCCGCCGAGGCGGGCCCCCGCCATCGTGGCGGCGGTCGGCACGATCGCCGCCCGCCTGCGACGCAATGATCGCGCCTGCGGTGTTCACGCCAGGTTAAACAGCGGGGCCGCGCCCGAGATCGGCGCGCGCGGGTGACTCAGGCGGAGCGCCCATCCAGGCTGGGCGGCGATCCCAGCGCTCATGGATCAGCTGTCGACGGCTCCGCTGGGCGTTCCGCTCATCGACTTCTTTCGCTTACGCCGCTTCCGAACCATTCGCGTCAACCGCCATCCGATCAGGACGAACACGATCAGGAACACGATGACGACCGCTGGGACCAGGAGCGCCACAAGGCTCACCACCAGTGACATCGCGTCTTCCGCCGCGCTCACGAAGGGCGTTCCGACGCCGACCGTGCCGACGTTGATGACGGGACGCACGCCGGCCTTGGTGAGGTGCACGCACAGCGCGACGACGATGCCCAGCGCCCAGCCCACCCAGGGGTGATCGGCCATCCACCCGGAGTGGTCGATCCGCGCGGCCGCGTCCGAGGCCGCGAAGGCGGCACCGCCGGCCGCAGGCCGTACGAATGTCTGTATCGCGTCGTTGACATGGTCGACGACGGCGACCTTGTCGAGAACGACTTCCGCGGCGAGCAGGACCGCCACGGCCGTGAGCGCCCATCCGTTGCACATCCACGCGAACTGGTGCGGCAGCACGATCACGTCGGTGAAGCGGGCGAGCAGGCCGACCACCAGGATCGGGATATAGGCGTTCAGACCGGCCGATGCGGACAGACCAAGCCCGGTCAATGTCGCGAACATGCCAGGTAAGACGTCGTCGATGCGGAGGAAGGTTCCTCCGGGAACCGCCACCCTGACGAGAGCCCGCTTCTATGAGCCGGTCAGCGCCACCAGGGTGCCCGCCGGAGCCGTGCGATCTGGTCGGCCGGGTTGGTCAGGTCGTCCAGGTACGGCACGATGTGCTCGAGGTGCTGGGCCACCCACAGCGTGCAGGCGATGTTCCGATCCGACGCGTCGAGCGCGGACCGGGCCAGTCGCAGTGACTCTGGAGAGGGCGGCCGCAGCGGAATGAACGGCCGGCCGCTGGGCGGGCCGAGATGCCCGGCGACCTCGTCGAACCAGCCGGTCAGCCGAGTTGCCTGCGCGCTGAGCGCGCGGCTCGCCGGATCGGGCTCGGCGTCCGGGCTGGGCAGCCCCGCCAACGAGAGGCCCGTCAGACGCAGTCGCACCGTTCCCCCGACGAGCCGCCACAGGTCCTCCTTGGGCACGTGTTTCGTGCCCCGCTCGGCCAGGAAGCCGCGAAGCGCGTCGTCGAGCCGGAGTCCCGCCGTGACGGCCGGCGCCGCGTCGGGCGGCGACGACCGGACCCCGAGCGCCCAGGCGACCGACTGGCACAGGTAGTCGCCGCCACGCCGGAACGCGTCCGCGAGCGCGTCTCCGACCACCGCGCTCGCCCCGCGCGGCCACAGCAGCACGCCGACCACGAGACTGACCGCACAGCCGATGGCCACGTCCTCCAGGCGCAGCATGCCGACCCGCCACCCGGCCGGCGCCACCAGGTTGTACAGCAACGAGACCGTGATCGTGAAGGCCGCCTGGCCGACCGCGAAGGGCGCCGTTCCCGGCGCGTACGAGGCCACGACGATCGCGACCGGAAGCGCCACCCACAGTGCGGTCGGGCCTGTACCGATCGTCAGCAGGAGCAGCGCGCCGACGACGAATCCGGCGACCGTGCCGGCCAGGGCACGCAGCGCCGTCGCGCCGGTCGATGCGGCGCTCGTCCGCAGCACCGACAGCGTGCCCGGCACCACCCAGAAGCCGTGCTGTACGCCCGTCGCGTCGGCCACGGCGATCGCCGCGGCCAGCGCGACCGCGCCGCGCACGCTGCTGAGGAACCACGCCGACCGTACGCTGACGTGCCGCCAGGTCACGGTCGCGGCGCCGGCGAGCGCGGCGGTGCGGGGCGCGCCTCCGCGCGGCCCGCGCTCCCCCACGGCCGTAGGGCCGGCGGAGGGCCTGGTGGCGGGCGGGTCGGCGGACAGACCGTACCAACGCCGCCTGCGTCCGACGATCATTTCGGGATCGGCCCGCCGCATCGCGATCAGCGCGTCCTCGGTGGCCCGCTGGACCGCGAGGGCCGGCGTCCGCGCGTGAAAGGACAGGTGGACCGCGTCACGGTAGCGGGTGTCGACCACGCCCAGCCTGCGCAGGTGGGCGACGCTGGCGCACCCGACGGCCAAGGCGACACCAGCCGCGCGCGTTGCCAGGCGGGATGGGCGGTTCATGACGCGTCGCCGTCGGGTCGCCGGGCTCGGCCGTCGCAGGGACGGCGGGTGCAGCTCCGAGGTCCCCGGTAGCGGCGCCGGTCACCGGAGCGATGCCGGCGGCGTGCGCCCCGGGCGGGTGTGGTGTCGCGGCGACCAACCGGGCCTCACCGCGCTGCCGCGCTCATGCGATCTCGAGGGCCCTCCCCAACACGGTGATGGCCTGGGTGGTTGCGGCTTCGGCGGCGTAGGTCCCTCGCAGCGCGTTCAGCATCATGAAGTGGTGGACGGTGCCCTGGTAGCGGACAGCGGTGACGGGGACGTTGGCGGCGCGGAGTTTGTTGCCGTAGGCCTCGCCCTGGTCACGCAATACGTCGGCCTCAGCGGTAATGATCAGAGCCGGGGGCAGGCCGGCGAGTTGTCCGATGGTGGCGCGCAGCGGTGAAGCGGTGATCTCGGCGCGCTGGTCCTCGCTGGTGGTGTACTGGTCCCAGAACCACTGCGGTTCTTCGCGGCGCACGAAGTAGCCCTCGGCGAACCGGTGGAAGGAGCCGGTGTCGCAGTTCGCGTCGGTGGCCGGATAGAACAGCACCTGCTGCACCAAGGGAACGTTGCGACGTTCCTTGGCCATCAGGGTCAGCGCGGCGGCCATGTTGCCGCCGACGGAATCACCGGCAACCGCCAGCCGCGTAGCGTCGAGCCCCTCGTCGGCGCCGTTGGTGACGATCCAGCGGGAGACCGCATAATTTTGCTCGATCGCGACCGGGTAGCGCGCCTCCGGCGACAGGGTGTATTCGGGGAAGACCAGGGCCGCTCCGGCACCAACGGCCAGCTCCCGTACCAGCCGGTCGTGTGTGTGGGCGTTACCGAAGACTCCGCCACCGTGGATGTACAGCACCACCGGCAGCGGCCCGTCGGCTCCTGCCGGCTTGATCACCCGCGTACGGACGGCTCCGGTGGGCCCGCCAGGGACGCTCACCCACTCCTCGGCGACCTTGGGCTTGCTGACGGCACCCGCCTGCAGCAGATCGACGGCCTTGCGGGCCTTGACGGGGCCGAGGTCGAAAAGGAACGGCGGCTTGGACATGGCCTTGGCGAAGGCGGCGGCCTCCGGTTCCAAGACGGGCGCGGGATCGTGTTCGGACATAGCGGACTCCTCCGGCTTGGTATCCGGGCCCGCATATCCCGACGGTCGTCATGAATGTCCGTGCGACACGGCAGAGGCCCCTCTTTGCCTTGTTGTCGCCGACGAGCCGACCGGGCCCCAGCCCACCCCCCGAACCTGGGCTGGGGCCCGGCCGCCCCCGCACCGCGAGCTCGAAGCGGCGACATCCGCGCGAACATCGGCCGGCCTGCCCGACGATCTGAGCACCGCCCCATACGGGCCCAGCTGGTCGGGTCGCCGTCACCACGAGCTCCCAGCGGCGACACCTGAATACTGCGCAGAAGGCCGTGACCTCCGTATCACCCAATCGGGCAGAGGATGTGGCGAGCCCACGCGGTCGTTCCCGCCACCGGTGGAGGTACGGATTCCAGCGCCGAAAGCGACGGAGCGAGTCGGCGCCGTCTCCCGAGCAGGACAAGGCCACTACGGCACCGCCGCGGTGATCCAGGGCCGCCGGATCGCCACCCTGCTCCATGAACCGCGCAGGTGGCCTGACGTCTCATCCGGTTCGACAGGCTCTCCAGAACGAGGTCCGCAGAGGGGATGGTGATGCGCCGTGGTGAGGCCGAGTCCGATCGCCTCAATCACAGGTCCGAGGTCTGGTCGGCGGCGAGCCTGGCGAGTTCGACGCGGGAGCCGACGTCGAGTTTGCGGAAGACTTGGCGGAGGTGGAACTTGACCGTGTGTGGGGAGATGAACATCTGGGTGGCGATCTGGGGGTTGGTGAGTCCTTGGGCGGCCAGTGTTGCGACGTTGCGTTCGGTGTCGGTGAGGCTGTCCCATCCGGAGACCGGGCGTTCGGGTTGACGCCAGTGGCGGCGTCTTATGCCGAGCTTGCGTAGCCTGGCGCGGACGCGGGCTGCATCGCGCAGTGCGCCGGTTCGCTGGTAGTCCTGAAGCGCCTGGTCCAGGCGGTGGATCGCCGCGTCGTGGCCGGAGCCGCCAGGCGCATGAGCGTGCAGGACGCCCAGATCTTCGGCGGCCGAGGCACGGGTCCACGGACCCACGTGGGTGGCGGCGGCCCGGGCCAGGGCGGCGAGGTCGCGGTCGAGGATGCCGCGAGCGTGGGCGGCCGAGGCGGCAAGCGTGGGGAAGTCGGGGTTGTCTTCGGCGAGACGTTCGGCGGTGACCGCGATGGTCTCGGCGGCGGAGCGGTCGCCGGCGGCGAGCAGGGTCCGGGTCAGCCAGCCTGCGGCGCTGGGTTCGGTCATGAGCAGCCACTGTCGTTCCGTGGCAATGGCGATTGTGTCGCTGAGCGCGTCGATCGCCTTATCCGGGCCGGCTCGGGCCTCGGTCACCAGCGCCATACCCCACTCGCACCAAACGCGTCCGTACAGCTCGCCTTGACCTGCCTGACGTCGAGACCTGTAAAGCTCGGCGTGCCTGACGGCGGTCTCGATGTCGCCGCGGCACGCTGCGACGATGGCGAGCACTGCGAGCCCCAAAAAATCGAATGCATGCATGCCCAGCTGGTCGGCCATGGCCAGCCCGGCTTCGGCCTCGGCCGCGGCGTCGTCAAGCCGGCCGGAGGCGAGCCGCAGCCGGGCTCGGCAGATCGCGGGACTGGCGGCATATGCGGTGTGGCCGAGCGCTGTGATCTCCTGGTCGACGGCCTGGATCACGGTATCGGCCTCCCCCAACTGCCGCATGGACGTAAGTGCGTTGGCCAGGAGCAGGCGCGGGTGCGCGTGCTGGGCTTGGATCGGCCCGCCGCTCGCGATGCGTACCGCCTCGCGGAGATGACCGATCGCATCGGCGGCCCGTCCCTCCGCCCAGCCGATCCCGGCGAGCAGTATGTGAGCCCCGACCCGGGCGGGAGGGTCGTGGCGTTCGGCGGCGGCCACGATGGTCTGCGCCCGCTCTCGCCCTCGTCGACGGTCGCGGCTGGCGAACAGCCCTTGGAACAGCACTTGTTCGGTGAGGCCCCGTAGCTCACCGGAAAGGTCCGGTTGGCTGAGCGCCGACCGCGCCTGGGCCACCGCATCCTCGGGTCGGCCGGCCAGCATCAGGACGTAGGCCAGTACGTAGCGCAACTGGGAGGTCTGCTCAGGCAGCGTGGTCTGGCTCAGCGCGGTGCGAGCGAGCTCCGCCGCCTGGGCCAGCCGCCCGGCCGCCGCAAGAGCGTAGACGGCGGTTACCGCACGGTCGAAGCGGCCGGGAGCCGACGGCGCGGTGAGGTCGAGCGCCCGGACGGCCAGATCGGCCGCAGTCTGTGGGGAAGACGGCAACACCTCACCTACCGCCCGGTCAAGGCCCTCCAGAGCAGCTCTGTCCCCCGGACGCATGCTACGCATCAGGTGCGCTGCGGCGGGAATGGCCGACCCCCCACGCTCCAATAGCATCTGCGCTGCCTGACGATGCAAGGCTTGGCGCATCGACACAGTAACGGTCTCGGCCACGGCCCGCCACAGTAGATCATGCCTAAAGGCCAGCTGACCCCCTGCCGGCACCACGAATCTAGCCGCTTCGGCCTCCTCCAGCGCCGGCAGCAGCCGGCTGGGCGGCTCGCCGAGCATGTCCGCGAGGTCGTTCGCGTCGAAGCAGCGGCCCAAGATGGCCGCAACCTGCAGCAGATGGCGAGTAGGTGAGGACAAACCCGCACAGTGCCTACGCACGATCTCCTGCACCCGGCGCGGCAGCCGCCGGGAGACCAGACGCGCCTGACCGTCGCTGATCTCGACCGCGCCCTCGTCGCGAAGTCCGTCAAGCCATTCCATGAGCAAGAACGGATTGCCTCCCGCCCCAGCCGCCTGCGCGAGCAACTCCGAATCCGGTTCCACATCGAGCATGTCGGTAATGACCTCGGCCACGGCCTGGTCGCCCAGCGCCTCCAGCACCAGCCGCGTCGCACCATCGCGTTCGAGAACCTCATACAACCGGTCCAGCCCCGAACCGCCACTGCCGATCGTACGAGACAAAATCCACACCAGCGGGTACGACGCCAACTCGGGTATCAACGAGCGCAACGCCAGCAACGTCATCGGATCGGCCCACTGCAGATCATCCAGCGTGACCAGATGCGGGCCATCCGCGACCCGGTTCTCCAGCCGGGCCTGCAACTCATCCACCAGCCGCAACCGCATGTCCGCAGGCGTAACCCCCCCGGAGGCAAGCAAGGTCTGAGTGGACTCCCCGAACGCTGACATCAGCGGCTTCAGCGGCGCCAACTGGGTTGACTCATCCGCCGTACCCCGGGCGAGCACGAACCCCAATCCCGCCGCGGCCTCGACCGCCTCGGCGAGCAGGCGGCTCTTGCCCACGCCCGACTCACCCTCGACCAGCAACACCCCACCGCGGCCGCTCCCGGCCGCCCGCAGCAGACCCGAAATGACCTGCCACTCGCAGTCCCGGCCACGCCAGCCACGCCGCGAACATCGCCCGAAATCGACTCGGGCCGAGGTGTCTGGAACCGACGGCCACACGCCCGGCGGATTTCCGTCAGACACGCCAAGAGCCTACCCGGTTGAGACCCTCACCACCTCGTTGACCTGCGGACCGGTGAGTGCCGCAGCGCATACGGCACCCCGCGGTGACGTATCCACGTTGCCGTCAAGCATGGTCTTCCGGTGCACCGGCCGGGCCCAGCCCCCTGAACCTGGGCCCGGCCGGTACGCCGTCACCGCGAGCTCCGAGCGGCGACATCACCACGACCATCGGTCGGCCTGGCCGACGATCTGAGCGCCGCCCCCATTGCGGCCCCAGCTCGATCGGTCACCGTCACCGCGAGCTACAAGCGGCGATGACTAGATACTGCTAAGAGGCCACGACCTCCGCATCACCCATCCGTGCAGGATGCGCGAGCCGCGGTCCAGCCCAGAGATCGTAGGCGACACACAGGTCATAGGCGGCACATGTATCAATGGAATCCCGGTGCCGGCTCAGGCACTGATTCCGTGATCCTGACCGGGCGGTGACCCGCCCGAGACCATCGGGATCCTAAGGGTCAGGCTCAGCTGCGCAGTCGCGAGTTCATCGGCCCCTGGGAACATCCGGAAGCGAAGGAAGCTGTTCTGCCGGAGAAGCCGTAATCCCCCTCCACGCCGCCGACCGGCGTACAAGACCTGCTCCAATGGGCGATGCGGTGATTATGGACCACCTTGGATCCGTTACCGTCCCCGGGTGGATCGCCGGTCGTCCGGCGTGCGACGACCGTGCCCGCCGACGCCGATGAGCCCACTGGGCGCCTCTGGGCCTGACACAGGGTCAGAGTGTTGAACACGAACGCCTGAGCGGGCGGCTAAGGAAGAAGCCCATCGATCCCAGTGGTCGGCGCGGCCGTCATGGTGCGACCGACGGTCGGCCGCCCGTTCCGGTGCGCGGCTTGGTGGCGGCGGCGTTTTGCCAACAGCCGGCCGGGCGGATCCCACTGGCGACGCCCGTCGCTTAGCCAAGGCGGGCGTGCGGATCGAAGAATGACCCACGGACGCCGCCGGGTGCGGCTACGCGCAGGGAACGCGAGTCGGTGGGACGCCGTCGACCCGCGGCCGACACGGTTCTACGGCAACTGCTCGATGCTCAGCCGTGCGAGAAGATCACCGGCCAACGCCTTCTCGCTACCACAGATCGCCCTCGGCTATGGCGGACTCGCCATCGACGCCGCCCTGTTCACCAACCTCGCTGCACGCAACCCGCACACCGACACGACCGAGAAGAGCCGTGCCGAGCGTCGCGGAATCCGGCCCCCTGACCACGTCCACTGATGGCCCGACCTTCTCGAAGACGCTCTCCTTATGGGCGAACGTTGATGATCGTCTTTCCCTTGCGGCGCTCGGTCGGGTTGAGGGCCGCGACGGCGTTGTCGAGGGTCGCGATGTCGCCGATGTTCGTGCGCAGTCGTCCGTCCCGTATCCGCTGCGCGATCTCGCCCAGTTGGCCACGATCGGACTCGACGACGAAGTCGACCGCCAGGCCGTCGGTGGGGCGCGCCTCGGTCGGCCCGACGACGGACACGAGCGTGCCTCCGGCTCGAATCAGGCCTGCGGACCGCGTCTGTATGTCGCCGCCGATGACGTCGAACACCAGGTCGACGCCGCCGACGTCTTCCAGCGCGTCGTTCTCAAGGTCGACGAACTCTTGTGCGCCGAAGTCGAGCGTCTTCTGACGGTCGGCCGCGCGTCCGGTGCCGATGACGTAGGCGCCGAACTCACGTGCGAGTTGCGTCACCACCGACCCGACTGAGCCGGCCGCGCCGTGCACGAGGACGCTCTGCCCCGCCTGAAGACGGCCATGCTCGAACAGCCCTTGCCATGCGGTCAAGCCCGAGATCGGCAGGCTCGCGCCCACCGTGAAGTCGACGTCGCCCGGCAGCGGCGCGAGGTTGCGCGCCTCGACGGCCACATACTCCGCCAGGGTGCCGTCGCGATGCCAGTCCGTGAGGCCGAACACCCGCTGTCCCACCGACACCCCCGTCGTGCCATAGCCGACAGCGGCGACCACTCCGGCCACCTCGTGCCCGGGGATCGACGGCGTCCGGTCACGGCCGGTGCGATCGACCCAGGTCGAGGGCCACGCCATCTCAGTCGGGACGAACCCCGACGCACGAACCTGCACGACGACGTCGTTGATCGCTGCCGGCGGCTCGGGCCGCTCCACCAGCGTCATCCCGGCCGTTCCCGCAGCCTGGTCCGTCACCACGATCGCCTTCATCCGGCACTCCCTGCATCCAGTCCTCGCAGCCAACGCTCTGCGCAATGGCCTATGGACTATATTGTCCATTGATGCTCCAGCATACAGGCAGCTGCCCAGACGGGGACATACGGCAGCACCGGCTTAAACTCGCGACACCAGGCCACCAGGCAGTGGAGGCTCGCCGATGAATGCTACGGCATTTTGGACAAAATAGTCCAGTTTCTCCTGTGTGCGACTACGCCCTCATCGCAGAGGAACCATCACCAGAACCCTCGCCGGCGTCGACGTCGCCGTGGGCGGGTACCACGTCGGGAGGGACAGGCCGAGTGGAAGTGGGTGGCGGTGGGGTTGCGGCCGTCCTGCCACATGAAGAGGGCCGCATGGCGGTGATCACGCGTGGTTCCGGCGGCCGCGGACGTGACGACACCGATCTCCCGCCTGGTCAGTACCGCTCGCTTTCCGCGAAACCCGACGCCCGCCAGGCGGGTCCAGGGGCTGGGTCGTTCCCGCGGCGGGTGGGCCACCAGATACCGGGCAGTTTCACCGTGGTCGGCGACGAGAGTAAGCCGCCCAGCGAAGTGTCCATCGTCATGTCGATTCGAACGCGCATCCACCGACCACGTTCCTTAATACGAATGCGTCTATCGTCCACTTAAGATGACGACGAAGGGGCTGGATGGCAGACCCGTGGCCACGGGGACGATGTAGCCGTGCGGCGGCAGCTGTGCGCAAAAAGGGTAGCCTGAGGCCTGTGAGCAGGCCGGAGAATGCACAGCCGGGGCGGAGGCTGACGCCGCGTGGGGCCGCCACCCGCGCCCGCATCGTGGCGGCCGCTGCCGAGCTGATGTACGTGAAAGGCGTGAACGCGACCACGCTGGACGACGTCCGGGCTGCGAGCAATACCAGCAAATCCCAGCTCTACAACCACTTCCCCGACAAGGAAGAACTGGTCCGCGCCGTCGTAGCAGCGCGTACCGAGCAGGTCCTCGAACGTGAACGCGGCTACCTTCAGCGCTTGAAGTCGTTCCGCGGTCTGGTCCGCTGGCGCGATGCGCTCGTGCAGCGAAACGCGTTGCGGAACGGCGCCTACGGCTGTGCGCTCGGCTCGCTGGCCGGCGAGCTCGCCGACCAGGACGACCAGGCCCGCGCCACGCTCGCCGAGTCGTTCGCGGAATGGGAAGGGCTGCTCGCCGCCGGCCTGCGGCGGATGCGGGACAGCGGCGCGTTCAAGCCGGATGCCGACCCGGAGAAACTTGCCACGGGTTTGATGGCCGCCTTGCAAGGCGGGTACCTCCTCGCTGAGACAGCGCGTGACATCAAGCCCATGGAGATCGCCCTCGATATGGCACTTGACCACGTGAAGTCGTTCCTCACGGCGTGACGGCGTGTGCGCGGACTCAGGGGAAGCAGGGTCGCGCCGCCGAGAAACTGGCCGTCGTCGGCCGCCTCCACTGCCCACAGACCCTGTGGCACAGGGCTCCGCGACGACTGCAGATCCCAGTCTCGGACCAGTTCCCGCATCTCGGCGAGGTCACGCACAGGCTGTCGCCTGCCGACCGCCTTGGCGGTTCCCCGGTCCCGTAGATCTCGAACGCCACCTGGGTATCTCCGGCAGACTAAGACCGCAATCGGCTGGCTTTACTACCCTTACCTGAAGCCCAACCGGTACGCCCTACTGCACGCCGAGGTGGAGTCGAGTCATCAACGCCAAGGCGTGGCAGGCGCGACGGTGCGGCGAGTGCTCGACGAGATCCGCGCCCGCGAGGGCACGATCACCGCAATCTGCTCCTTCGTGGCCGACGACCTCTCGCGAACGCCACCGATGCCGATCTGATCGACGCCCGACACTCCAATCCTGCTGCTGCCGAGTCAGCACGAGCGTCGACGAGTGCCGGCGGCGACCTGCTCCTGGTCGAGTGAGATCCGGATGACGGTGAGGTTCGTCATGACCACTCACCGAGCTGGCTGCTCCCGCTCGTGTCGGTGCATGGGTTACGTGCAGCGAAACAGCGAACAGCGTCGCGAGGAGGGCGAGTGCGCCGTATCCGAGGGCGATCTGCGGTAGCGAGAAGCTGTTGGAGAGCTGGCCGGAGATGAGGCTGGGGAATGTGGCGGCGCTGTAACAGATGAGGTAGATGACGCCGAAGATCGATGCCCGGTCGGCCAGGGTGCTGCCATGCAGCAGGCCGCGCGTGGCTGCGCTGATAGCGATGCCTTGGCTGGCGCCGGTGACGATGGTTGCGGCGATGAACAACGCCAGTGTGCCGGTGGCGGTCGCGGTGATGATGCCGATCCATCCGATCAGGAAGATGATCACGCCGATGCGTCGGGCTGCCGCGGGTGTGAACCGGCCCTCGATGGGAGCAGCGAGAGCGCTGGGTGCCATGTAGGCGGCGAACACCAGTCCGAGGACGAGCGGGCTGCGGGTGTGAAGTTGATCTTCGACCAGTGCGGGCACGAAGGCTTGGTAGAAGGCCCCGGTCGCCCAGGTGGCCAGGAACACCGCGGCCGCGACAGGGAGAAGACGCCTGCCCCGGGCCGGTACGCGGACGTCGGGTCGCAGTGATCGCCAAGCGCCCGGCGACGGAGTTTCAGTCTCCAAGCTGATGGCGATAAGCACGGAAGACAGGAGGAGGAGGCCGATGGCAATCAAGTAGATAAGCTCGCGTGGCCATGGGCCGAACTGGATCAAGGCTCCGGACGCGATGGCGCCGACGGCAAGACCCAGCATGACTGTCTGGCTGGAGGCGACGGAGGCCAACCAGGCCGGCCTGGCCGGTGCGGCATCGACGATGTAGGAGGTGAGGCTGGTGCCGGCAAGCCCGGCCCCGAAGCCCATCAGGAGCCGACCGGCGATCAGGGTGCCGGAGTTGTGCACGTTCAGCAGCAGCAGACAGCCCAGCACGAGCAGTCCGAGGCTCGCGATCGAGGTGGGCCGGCGGCCCAGGTGATTGGATAGCCGTCCCATCACCAACAGTGTGGTGAGCGTGGCAGCGGAGTAGGCGACGACGGTCATCGAGATATCGGCGTTGGTGAACCTCTCCTCGGCCCGGTAGATGTTGAAAAGCGGGATCGTCGAGCCCACCGCGACGAACGCGGCCGCCAGGGGCCACCGCAGATGAGAAAGCCGGCCGGAGCGATTCCGCCCCGGCCGACCTGCTTGATCACAGGTACCACGTTCCGATGCCGGGATATTCAGACGAAGGTGAACAGCCGGTCGGCTTCGAAGCGTGAAATCGGGTCGCCGTACACCCTCGCCGGATCGGGGTAACCGAGCGCCAGCAGCACTGTCGTGGTGTGTCCGGTCTCGCGAATCTTGAACCCCTTGTCGACGCTGGTCGGGTCGAACCCTTCGAGCGGCATGGCTTCGACGCCGAGTTCAGCGGCCGCCATCATGGTCATGCCCAGCGCCATGTAGGTCTGTTTTTCCATCCAGTGGTTCAGGTCCTTGTAGCCGTAGTTGCGCAGGTTGAGGAAGTCGCGGGTCATTGACTGCCACAGCGCGCGCTTCGCCGGGTCGGGGAAGCGACCGTCGGCGGTCTCCTTGTCGAACACCTCTTTGAGGTGGCTGTCGGGTAGATCTGCCCGGGTGGTGAGGATGATGGTGTGCGACGCGTTCAGGATCTTCTCGCTGTTGTCTTGGAATCGTTCCCCCAGGTGGGCCACGAGGCGCTCTTTGCCTTCGGCCGTGGCGAGTACGTAGTAGTGGTTGGGCTGAATGTTCGTCGATGTCGGCGTAGACCGCAGAAACCTCAACAATTTCTGAAGGGTTCCTTCTGGGATGGTTTTACTAGGGTCGAAAGCCCTGGTGAGGTGCTTGTTCATAAGCTTGTCGAGATCCACGTCAATCTTCCTTCTTCTTGCGACCAGTAGGTGAGGAGCGGTGCTTTGTAGGGTTGGAGCTAGTTCTTGCCGCGCCGCCGAGGCAGATCGCCCGCGAGAAGCGCCTTGACGCCGTCTGCCGCATAGAGGTCGACGACCTTGTCCGCGTCCCGGGCCGGCACGGCTTCGTGCCAGGCGCGGAACACGTGCTCGATCGCGCTCTCGCTCGCCGCGTCGGGCCGTCGGCTCCGGGTGCGGGTTCACTGGGCCACAGCCGCATCGACCGAGCCGACGGCCGGAATGTCGAGGTCGGTCTGGTTGACGTTGTTGATGAAGTTGGTGAGCAGGAATCGCACTGCCAGCGCGACGATCGCCAGGATCTGCGCGTCGGTGTACCCCGCACCTCGCACACCCGCGAGTTCCGCGTCGCTGACCCGCCCGCGGCTGTCGACCACCTGTTGCGCGAAGCGAGCGGCCGCGGCGCGTTTGGGATCGACCGAGCTCCCGAGGCGGCCGAGCCTGAGGTCGTCGGCTGACATGCCGCCGAATTCGGTCGCGACGTAGGTGTGTATGGCCAGGCAGTAACTGCAGCCATTGGCTTGCGACACGGCCAGCGCGATGCTGTGCCGGGTCTTCGCATCCAGAACCCGGCTCAAGGTGCCTTGCAGAGTCGTGACGGCCTCGAGAACGGCCGAGTTCGACGCGATGGTCTTGAGCATGTTCGGGACGAAACCAAGCTGCGCGCCAACGTTGTCCAGTATCCGCTGCGCGCTGGCGGGTACATCAGGGGGAACGTTCAGTCGTGACACAGCGAATCGACCTCCGGTCGGGATGTGAGTGGTCGTCGGTGAGCTCACGTCGGACTCTTAGTGCTTCAGAGCTCCGCCGCAGGCCTTAGCCGCCCTGGCTGCGACCTGGCCGATGGCGTCGTCTGCGCGGGACGCCTGGTGACCCGTATCGCGAGGGGTGACTCAGTCGGCGCCGAGTTCCCGATCTCTTCGCAACCGGAGCACCGTACAGAAGGACCATACAGTCCAAAAATTTCCTAGGCAACCCCAGGTAGACCGGGGCGGCCGCACTGGATGCAGTGGATGCAGAAGGGTCGAGGTCCGCGGATCAGTGAGCCTGCTCATACCCCTTCCAGGGCTACACAGCGAGCCATTCGACCGATCGGAACGGCCGAGTTCAAGCCGCTTCGAGGCAGGTCGATCCCGGTACGATCGACTGACTCAGGATGGACTGTTGGGTCCAATTTACCCATGGCTGGGCTGAAACGAACGCAAGATCTATCCGATCCGCCTGCGCCTCCGCCTCGCGCCCCTCTACGAGGGGTTCGAGGCGGCAGACGCGGCGCCAATCGCCCCGGTGGTACCAGCAGCAGTCCCGGCTTTCGCGGCGCGGAACGAGTTGGCGGCGGAAGCGACGCCACCAACCGGTTCTGGCCGGCATGCAGGCCGGTGCCCGGCCGGGGGGACGGTCGGGGAAACCGGGCCACCCACTTGATGACGAGGCGGGGCTGGCGCTCCCGCTCTGGTGGACGGGGCTGGTATCCGTCACCGCGTGTCGGGTCGACGAAGGCGCCAACGAGCCGGGTCACCTCCTCGTCGGTGAGTGTGACCCATCCCGGGCCGGTGACGGTGTACGACGCCGGGTCGGCGTGCTCGAAGGTGACTCGTTCGAAGTAGGACTCGGTTTCCGGGAGGATCTGCCGCTGGATCCAGATGGGCGGCTCCGTCGCGTCGGGAAGGTGGCGACGTCAGAAGGCGGAGACGTAGGTCTCCGCACTGCTTGTCAGAGGCGGGCCTTCGCCTATCATCTGCGTCACAACCGCCACCGGCCGGTGGCCGGGCGCGGTGAACAGCTGGAACCGGAGAGTCGCTGGGGCAGACCCGAGCCCTTCCACGGTGAACCTTTGGTCGTCGACGAGCCGCTGCCGCTGCCCCTGACCTGTCGTGGCTGCGGCCCTCGGGGATTCGTCAGCGCGCGTATTCTCCGTCCCGTTCGGTCACGGTCTTACGGTAGACCCGTCCCGTGAGCGTGCCGCCCGGTCTGCGAGGACCGTGGCGATCGTCGCTTCGCTCGCGTCGGTGGAGGCGGTCAAGGTTTCCAGGGGCGCAGCGGGAACCGCGGCGGCCGAGCCAAGCGCCCTGCATCGTCTCGGTCAGCGCCACTGGCGTGTACGAACGGCAGGTCTCGTGCGCTAGGACCTCTTTGGCGGCGTAGGCGTCACCGGACTCGACGGCCTCTCGCACCATTACGTCAGCGAGTCGCGGAACGTCGCTGTGCTGGGTCGCGAGGTCGACGACGGTCAGGCCGAGCCGGACGTACAAGACGACGTGCTTAGGTTCGAGTGCGAGGTGGCGGTCAAGCATCATTCCGGCAGCGGCGTCGGCTGGCCGGTCGGCGAGCCGGAGAAACAGGACATTGAGGCCTTAGAATTCCTAACAGAATGATCAATTGAGGCGGCGCCCGGCCACCGGAGGGATTCGGACCCGACTTTGCCAAGTCATTCCGTAAAAGGGTTGACGATGGTCGCTCCGGCAGCACTGCATTGATATGAGGTACTTGCGTGTGGGAGCTGCCGTGAGCGCTACGCCGATCGCCGATTACGCCTTGGTCTCCGATCGCCACTCCGCGGCATTGATCAGCCGCGATGGCTCGGTCGACTGGCTGTGCTTCCCCCGGTTCGACAGCCCGTCCGTCTTCGGCCGCCTCCTGGACGACGGGGCCGGCCACTGGTCGATTCACCCGTCCGTCCCCTACCGGGTCTCCCGGCGATACGTGGCGCGGACGATGGTGCTGGAGACGACCTTCCGGACCGAGACGGGGGTCGCCGTGCTCACCGACGCCCTCCTGGTCGGTCCAGACAACGGAGGTCACCGGCTCGGCGTCGGCGTCCCCCGGGTACTGGCACGCCGACTCGCCGGCATCGAGGGGCAGGTGCCCGTGGAGATCGAGTACCGCCCGCGGCCGGAGTACGGGCTGATCTTCCCGATCCTGACGGCCGCGGACGGCGGTGTGACCTCGCGAGGTGGCGCCGAATGGCTAGTGCTGACCACGCCGATCCCGATGGATGTCAGTGACTCCGCCGGCCGGGGCACCGGCACCGTACGCGCGGGCGAGACGCTGCATTTCGGACTGCACCGCTCGACGCTCGAGGAGACCCCGGCGCGGGTCTGGCCCCAGGATGAGCTGTCCTCCCGCCTGGACGCGACGATCGCCGCCTGGCGGTCGTGGTCCGCGCTGCACCAGGCGTACGAGGGGCCCTGGCGCGAACTGGTGCACGGCAGCGGACGGGTGCTGCAGGCGCTGTCTTTCCAGCCGAGCGGCGCGATCGTGGCGGCCGCGACCACCTCGCTGCCCGAAGGCGTCGGGGGCGAGCGGAACTGGGACTACCGCTACGCGTGGGTCAGGGACGCGTCCCTGACCATGGCCGCCCTGTGGGTCGCCGCCTGTCCCGATGAGGCGAACGACTTCTTCGCCTTCCTCACCACGGCCGCCCCCTCGCTGAGCAAGGACCGCGTCCTGCAGATCATGTTCGGGGTCGGCGGCGAGCACGACCTCAGCGAACGCACCATGCCGCACCTGCACGGCTGGCGTGACAGCCGCCCGGTCCGCGTGGGCAACGGCGCATGGAAGCAGCGGCAGATCGACGTGTACGGCGAACTGCTCGACGCGGCCCACCGTCTCGCCGACCAGATCGGCGACGTCGACGAAGACGTCCGGTGCTTCCTGATCGCCTGCGCCGACATCGCCGCCGAACGCTGGACCGAGAAGGACCAGGGCATCTGGGAGGTACGCGGCGAACCGCGGCACTTCCTGTACTCGAAGGTCATGTGCTGGGCGGCGCTGGACCGTGCCATCGGCCTGGCGGAGCGGCTGCGCGCCGAGGACCACGTCGAGTTCTGGAAACGGACCCGGGAGGAGATCCGGACGACCGTGCTGTCAGAGGGCTGGAACGAGCGCGCCGGGGCGTTCACCCAGTACTTCGGGTCGCAGGACCTGGACGCCTCCGCCCTGATGATGGCGATGGTCGGGTTCCTACCCGCCGACGACCCGCGCATGCTGGCCACCATCGAGGCCATCGAACAACGGCTCACCGACGACGCCGGCCTGGTGTACCGCTACCGCGCGCAGGCCGGCGTCGACGGTCTCGCCGGCGAGGAGGGCACGTTCCTGCTGTGCACCTTCTGGCTCGCCCAGGCGCTCGCCCTGGCCGGCCGGGCCGAACGCGCCCGTACGGTCTTCGAACGCGCCGCCGCCTACGTCAACGACCTGGGCCTGCTTGCCGAGGAGGTCGATCCGTCCAGCGGCGAGTTGCTCGGGAACTTCCCCCAGGCGTTCAGCCACATCGGGCTGGTCAACGCCGCCTGGGCCATCGCCCAGTCCGAACGACGTGAAGCCGGCCGAATCGAGTGAGGTGACATGGCCGGATGGCGAGAGATCACCGCGGAGTTCGCCGGCATGGCGATCCTGCTGGCGCTGGTCATCAGCGTGGCCGTCGCGGGGTTGGCGACCGGCTCGCCCGTCGTCACGGCCGTTCCCAGCCACGACCTGCGGCGGATGCTGACGGGGATCCTGACCGCGGGTGCCGCCACGCTCATCGTCTACTCACCGTTCGGCCGGACCAGCGGCGGCCACATCAACCCGGCCGTCACCCTGGCCTTCTTCCTGCTCGGCAAGCTCACCGCGCGCTCGGCCGCCGCGTACGCCGGCGCGCAGTTCGCCGGAGCGGTCACCGGTGCGCTGCTGGCCCTGTTCGTCTGGGGCCGCTACGCCGCCGACGTCCGTCTCGGGGCCACCGTCCCGGCGATGGGGGGTCCGGCGGCGTCCCTGGGCGTGGAGACCGTCATGACCTTCCTGCTGGTCACGCTGATCCTGAATTTCGTCGACCGGCCGCGCCTCATGCCCTTCACCCCGGCGGCGGCCGGTCTTCTGACGGCGGTGCTGATCTTCACCGAGGCGCCGGTGTCCGGGACCAGCCTCAACCCGGCCCGTAGCTTCGGGCCCGCACTCGTCGGCGTGCTCTGGACCGGACTGTGGGTCTATCTGACCGGGCCGCCGCTCGGCGCCCTCGCCGCGGCACTGCTGTACCGGCGGTATCGCGGCACCGTGGCCTGCGGCAAGCTCATCCACGACAGCGCGTACGCGTGCCGGTTCCTCGATTGCCGCTACTCGCCGCCCGCGATGCGCATCCACGCGCGGCCGTTCCGTCATGAACCATTCGCGACAAGGGGGCGATCATGAAAGCAGTCGCCGTATACCCCGGAAAGGCCCACACCACCCATCTGGCCGAGGTGCCGAAGCCCAAGGTGACGGATGTGCCCGGTGGCAGGGGCGTCCTCGTACGGATGCTGCGCCTGGGCCTGGACGGCACGGACAAGGAGATCAACGCCGGCGAGTACGGCGCCGCGCCCGCCGGACAGGACATCCTCATCACCGGACACGAGAGCCTCGGCGTCGTCGAGGAGGTCGGGCCGGCCGTGACCGAGGTCGAGCCCGGCGACTACGTCGTCGCCCGGGTCCGCCGGGCCGGAGAGAGCCTGTACGACCTCATCGACACGCCCGACATGACGACCGACGACGCCTACTACGAGCACGGCATCAGCCGCGTCCACGGCTTCCTGACCGAGTACTACGTCGAAGAGCCCCGCTACCTCATCCACGTCCCCGAACGACTCCACGACGTCGCCGTGTTGCTGGAACCGACGAGCGTGGCCGAGAAGGGCATCATGGAGGCCTACGACATCCAACGCCGACTCAAGGTCTGGCGACCGCGCCGCGCGGCGGTCCTCGGCGCGGGCACCATCGGGCTTCTCGCCACCATGATCCTGCGCAACCGCGGCCTGGAGGTCACCACCTTCGGGCTCGATGAGCCGCCGTACCTCAATTCCGACCTGGTCGGCGCCATCGGCGCGACCTACCTCAGCACCAGGCGGACCTCGCTGCGGCAGGCGGCCGCCGAAGGCGGCGGCTACGACCTGGTGTTCGAGGCGACCGGATACTCCCCGATCGTCTTTGACGCCATGTGCAGCCTGCTCGCCCGCAACGGCGTGCTGATCCTGTCCAGCGTCACCGGCGGTATGCGGCGCACCGAGGTCCCCTCCGATGCGATCAACCTGGACTTCGTCCTCGGCAACAAGGTCATGTTCGGCACCGTCAACGCCAACCGCGAGCACTTCGAGGAGGGCGTCCGCGACCTCGCCGTCGCCGAGGCGCGGCACCCCGGCTGGCTGTCGCGTCTCCTCACCCACCCGATCCCGGGCCTGGAGCACTACGACGACGCCCTCACCGCCCTCGGCGAACCCGGGGCCATCAAGGTGTACGTGGAGATCGCCGAACCCGCGACCGGCTGCTGACCGTCGCCGTACCGGAGTCGCGGACGGTGCGGGGCGGACGGCTACCCTTGCCCGGCTTCGGGCTCGTCGGTTCGCACGATCGTGGCGAGCACGTCGTTGAAGGCCTCGGTCGAGGTCGGGTGGTTGTACACCGCGTCGCGGAGTTCGGCAGCCTTGACGCCGTGCCGCATGGCGAGCGCGACGGTGTTGATGACCTCCTGGGCGTCGACGCTCAGGATGGCGGCGCCGAGGATCTCGTCGGTGTCGGCGTCGATCACGAACTTCATGACTCCGCGCGTGTCCTCGACGATGTACGCGCGGGGCATCGCCACGATCTCGGCGACCGGCTGGCCGGCGATCTTCACCCGGTGACCGGCGGCACGGGCCTCCTCGGTGATTCCGACGGTGGCCAGCGGCGGCGTGATGAACACGGTGTGGGGGATGGCGACGCGATCCGCCGTCGTCCGCGTGCCCTCGCCGATGAGCTGATCGAGGACGATGCGGCTGTCGTCGAGAGAGGTGTAGGTGAACTGTGGTCCGCCGTTGACGTCGCCGAGTGCGTAGATGTGCCGCCGGCTCGTACGCAGGTGTTCGTCGACCTCCACCGCTCCGTTTTCGGAGGTGCGCACCCCGGCGGCGTCGAGGCCGAGGTCCCGGGTCGCCGGAGCGCGGCCGGCGGCGGCGAGGATGGCGTCGGCTTCGACACTGTGCTGCCGGCCGTCCTTCTCGAAGACGACGGTGGCGCCGGTGTCACCGTCGCGGACCTGCGTGACGTGCGCGCCCGCGATGATGTCGGTGCCCTCGGCGGCGAGGATGCTCTGGGCGACGGCGGCGACGTCATCGTCCAAGTGGCCCAGGATCTTCGGCGCGGCTTCGAAGACGGTGACCTGCGAGCCGAACTGCCGGTAGATCGAGGCGAACTCCAAGCCGAGGTATCCGCCGCCGATGATCGCGAGCCGCCAGGACGGTCGTCTGGATCAGATCGGCGCTGGTGACGGTGTACTGGCTCTCTCGCAACCCGGGGATGCCCGGGATGACCGGCTCCGAGCCGGTGTTGAGGAGGATCGTCTCGGCGGTGATCGTGAGGCGGCCGTCGCCCGTATCGACGCCCACGGTGTGCGGATCGATGAAGGCGGCCTTACCGGTGATGACCGTGACGGTGTCCATACCGTTCAAGCCCTCGTAGTTGGCGCCGCGGAAGAGCTTCGTGAGTGCCTGGACCTGCCCGATGGACCGCTCGTACCACTCCTGCGGTGAGTCCTCCGGCCGGCGTTTGCGGGAATGGTGGACCAGGGCCTTGGTCGGCACACAACCCACGTTGGGGCAGGTGCCGCCGTACATCCGGTCCGACCGCTCGACGAGCAGGACGCGCTTGCCGAGACTCCCCATCTTCGCGGCGACCGTCTTGCCGCCCTTGCCGAAGCCGATGACGAGGAGATCGGCATGGAGGCTGTCGTTCGTGGTGGCCATGTTCACTCCGGTTGTGCAATGGGCGAGCACCCCGAGCGCACGAGGACGGAGTCGATCCCCCGAGACACAACGGCGTGCTGGACCGCCTTGTGCAGTCCCTGTCCGAGTAGTACCCCGCCACGTATCAGCTGCTCGGGCCGGTAACTGCGGAGACTCCTGGGCCGTTCCGCACCGGACGAAGTGCCGCACTCCAGCCCCAGTAGATGGTTACCCTTCGACACCGTAGGCGACGACGCACTCGCCTATCTCCTCGTACCTCCCGACGGCGCGCTTTCGCACGCGCGAACTGGAGGGCCTCGTCTGGAGCAGATCGGAACCAAGAAGCGTTCCGCCGTCCCGACCTGCTCCAGATCACCCTCCCGCTGCGGGGAACGGCCAGTCGCGGCCCCCTCCACTGGCCGTTCGGTCTGCCCTCAAGGGCCTGTGAACCTCCTACGGACAATTCCCCGCCCCGGGACCGCAAGACAGGCTCGTAGCTGACCATGATCGCCGGCGTGGGCACGGCTCTACGACTCTTCCCCACGATCAACATCCGGTTACGGAGCCAGCCCACCCGCTTGCCGATTGTCGAGACCTATCAGAGGATTCCGCCAACAAGTCAGGCCGAACGCACCGCATTCTGAACTCTGGGAGCACGGAACAAACATGACGATTCACAGCAATTCAGGCCCGCCATCCCCCGCCGGCGAAACTGAGCGAGCGTGACGAGCGAACGCACCGCCGCGCATGGCTCGACGCCATGCGAATCCGCTGCGGCGAATCCCCAGTGCTGGGCAAGTGGCGCGCCAGACGCGACGGCGAACACGACTACAGCGATTGGACAAGCGCGCGGTAGAGGTCTTCGTACAGCCGGCCTTCGGGCTGCCTACCTACGACACGACGGCGATGGAAAAGATCCGGAACCACCTGGAGGGATTCGTCGCAGAACTGTTGTGGAACCGCCTCATCCGCGATCGCACCGTGACCGCCGATGGCCGGACCTTGGTCCACGCCGAGGAGGTCAAGGCCGATCCGACCGGGACCGGCGCCGACGGCCTGGTGGTCTATGAGGTCACCGACGGCACATTGGTCTTCCAGCTATGGGAAATCAAGAAACACGCTGCCACGACCCACATCTCGGCCACTATCAAACGCGCCGCCGATCAACTCGCCGAGCACGGACCGCGTTACCTGGCGATGCTGACCGCCCCGGGCACCAAAGTCAAACTCATCACCAGGGAACCCGTCGGTACCCTCGTGCTCAAAGCCGACGACCCCGATCAAACCGAAGGCAGAAAAAAGGACACCGCGAAGTCCGACCCCAACTACGTCATCGCGGCGAAGATGATCGCCCTCATCGGACACGCGGGCACCGCCCTGACGGTCTGTCCGACCCGAGCGACAACACAACGCATCGCCCTCGCCCTGGCGAATATGCTGCCCCGACCACCCTGCCGCGCACAGCCTCGCCGACTTCGTCCGCACCCAGCTTGGAGACGAGCACCCCCTCACCCGCACGCTCGCCTGCGGCGTCGGATTCCACCACGCCGGACTCCCGATCGAAGTCCTCGAAGCACTCGAAGACGCACTCCGCGCCGAAACACTGCCACACCTGACCTGCACCTCCACCCTCACCGACGGCGTCAACCTGCCCGTCCACACCGTCGTCATCTACGACGAGACCTACGACGGCATGCCTGAGGACGCCCGGCTGCAAGGCCCGCGCATGGTCAACGCCGTCGGCCGCGCCGGCCGGGCCGGCAAAGAGACCGAAGGATGGATCGTGCTCGTCCGGGCAGCCGCCCCGTCCGCTGCCGACTTCGCTGATCTGGCCCCGACGGCCGAGGAACTCACTTTTTCCTCCTCCATCGCCGCCACCAGTGCCCTGCGGGCCATCGCTGACCTGGAGCACATCGCCAGGGAAGCCGATGACGCTGTCCTGCGCCGAGCCGGCGGTGCGGCCGCCGACTTCGTCGCATTCCTATGGTTCTACCTCGCCGATGAGGAAGCCCGCGGTATCGATCCTGATCAGGTGGACCTCGACGTATTCATCGATGAACTGCTCGCCGCGGCACAGGCACCCGAGCACGTGCCAACGTTCTCGGCGGTCGCCCACACCGTGCAACGCCAGTACATGCGTACCGATCCGACCGCCCGACGCCGCTGGCCTCGCACCGGCACCAGCATCGGGTCAGCACAGGTCATCGACGCTCGCGCCCGGCAGCTCGCCAAGCTGATCAGTCAACAAGACCCCCCAGAAGCCGACATTCTCAACCGGGCCGGCCCCACGCTCGAGCTCCTCGCCAGGACCGGCGCGATCAGTGCCCTGCTCGCGCTGCCCGAAAACACCGCCGCATGGGACTTCCGGACGACGCCCAAGGGAGCAAGCTTCGACGTCTCCATATCCGCCGTCCTCGCCGACTGGCTAAACGGCCGCTCCTACGCGCAGCTCGCCGAAACCCACCTCGCGCAGATGACCGACGCCGCCCGACGTATCGAGGCAATGGTGGACGCCGTTACCCACCGCTTCGAGCACTTCCTGGCCTGGACCGTAGGTGCACTGGTCGAACTCGTGAACCTTTACCTCGCCGATGCCGAAAGCGACCACCGGCTCTGCCCTGAGCTGGGTCCCTACATCCGCTACGGCGTCAGTGACGCCCGCGCCCTGTCACTGATGATGCAGGGTCTGCGATCCCGACGCCTCGCCCACGAGATCGCCCGGCAGATCCCCGAAGACGATCAGCCAGGCGGCACCGACCCCGCGAGTGGCTGACGACGATGACCATCTCCGAATGGCGACAGCGCTTCACCGCCTCAACCTCAGAAATACTCGATCTGCTCGACCTCACCCGTACACGCCACCGCAGCCTCCTACGCACTCTCCTCGAGAACGCCACCGCCCGCATCGACATCAACCTTGAGAACAGCGAGACGACCACTGGCGCCGATGCGCTTTCCCTTGCGCCTGTCCCCGGCTCCCCCGAGCCCGCACCCATCGGTGTCTTCTCTGGAGAACGACTCGTACGATCGGCCGACCACGCGGACGTCTCAACGATCCTGGACACCGGCCTGGAACTCGACTTCGATCTCATTGGCGCATCACTTGCCATCTCCGCACCGAATCAATGATCTTCCACCCAGTCCTAGACGGCTCCACGTCAGGTAACACGCTGATGAGGTCGACGGCCGCCCGTCACGCGCCTTGCAGCACTCACTCTGCCACCTCATTGAGGAAGGCCGCCTCAATGCGGTCAATGTCCTTAATCCTGTACACGATGCGATTAGAGATGCGCATAAACGGGATTCGACCTTGGCGGCGAAGTTCATACAAAGAGTCGCGATGGCAGCCAAATCGCTCCGCGAGACGTTCTTCGGTGAGGTATAGGCTCGGATCCGGTTCAGGAGGTCTCCGAGGATACTTAGACGCCATGGCTCCACACCCATTCAAGTGGCCAGAGCGAAGACCCAGTAGTAGAAGTATGCTACCGAGAAGAATCAGTTGCGGGTCAGCAAGGCGTCAGTCTTATCGACCGTCGCCACGTTGACGGGCCCCACCACAGCGGATCCTTGCGATCGGATCTGGCCGCGCGAGAGCCGGACCGCACAACCGTCAGCGGCGATCATCGAGTCCCAGTCGATCAAGGCCGCCGAGACCGTCGGAAACTAAGAGGTCGCAACAGAAAGATCCGGACGGGTCTGCGCCAGGTCGCGCCGACGGGACCTTGCCGATCAGCCCGGGTGGCATCGTTACAGGTGCTGCCGGTCCCCAACACCGCGAGCGGGATCCCGTGCCCTTGATCAGGACATGGTGTTTCAAGTCCGTTCGCGCGCGGTCGATCGGGCACGGCCCGCCTCTGGGCCGCCCTTGAGCACCCGCAGGTGCGAGCCGTCGATCACCGCCCGGGAACCTATCCAGGCGGCCGGCCGCCGCTAGACCGGCGACTCCTAGTGCCACCAGTCTTACGCCCCCGCCTCGACCAGCCCCGCAGGCGGTGCCAGCACGTCACCCCAGCGCCGAACCGTAGTGCTTGGGGCAGGAACTCACACCGAATCCCGGTATGCAGCGCGAACAAGATCCCCCACCACTTTGCGGTCAGGTCACCGGACGGCGGCGATGTTCCGCCGGCCTACGACTCCGCGATGCGCGGTTGCAGGCCCGGGGGCGACACTCTGCTTGATCCAACCGACCCGCACGCGCCCATCGGAAACGCTGAGAGCCTGGACCTCTCCCGTGGGTCAAGGAGGCGAGATGGACCTCAGCCTCGCTCTGCACGGAGCGTCACGCTAATGAAGTAACCGTTACGTTTTTGACCCCGAACCAGCCTGGACTGGACCGACTCGCCTGGATGATCCGTACCGGTCCGTACCTTCTCGGGCCTGCGCTGATAGACTATCTGCGCTGTTCAGGTGGTAGGAGCGGGGCGACCTTGGGAAACGATCGGTCTTCCCAGGGTTGGATCCAGGCCAAGGCGGGAATCTTGTGACGGTATCCAGCGTTCACGTCTAGGAGAACGCACGCCGTCTGGGAGGCACGTCACGATGGCCGAGCGCGCACTTCGCGGCACCCGACTCGGAGCCACGAGCTACGAGAACGATCGAAACACCGACCTGGCCCCGCGGCAGGAGGTCATGTACGACTGCCCGAAGGGCCACCGGTTCACCGTCATCTTGGCCGCGGAGGCCGAGGTGCCGATGACCTGGGAGTGCCGGAGCTGCGGCGCGACCGCCCTGATGGTCAATGGCGAGATGCCCCAGTCCAAGAAGGGTAAACCGCCCCGCACGCACTGGGACATGCTCATGGAGCGCCGCACGATCGAAGATCTGGAGGAGGTCCTGGCCGAGCGATTGGCCGTGCTGCGCGCACAGCGCAGAAGGACCGCATAACAGAACACCGAACGCATACGGGCCGTGCCGTCAGCCCCTCGACGGCACGGCCCGTGCGTTGTTCTTCAGCGCCGGTCCGTCTCCCGGTCCTCCTCGATGACCTCTCCGCGCACCACGCGATGCTCCGGTTCCGGCTCCGGCTCACCCGGCCCGGGGCCGTACACGCCGCCCAGATCGCCGAACCGCAGGGTCGCGCGGCGTCGCGCCGTGGACACCCGCCGCGCGACGTACCGCGACAGAAGGAGGCGTACCAGCGGCCGGGTGAACGGCAGCACGAACAGGAATCCGAAGAGATCCGTCACGAAACCGGGCGTCAGTAGCAGCACCCCGCCGACCAGGACCAGCCCGGCGTCGGCCAGTTCCCGGTCGGGCATCCCACCGCCGCCGAACGCCTCCTTCAGCGCGCGCCACGCTCGCCGACCCTCGTACCGGATGATCCAGGCGCCCAGGATGCTCTCGGCCAGCAGCAGCGCCACCGTGGGCCAGCCGCCGATCAGCTCCCCGACCTGGATGATGACGTAGATCTCCAGCACGGGCAGCAGCAGGAACGCGAGGAAGAGCGCCACAGGGAGCATGTCTCCATTGTGGCCTGCCGTCGGGAGTGTTCACGTACGGCGCCGCTCCCCGCCGCTCGGCCCGTCCGTCCGGTCGCCGGCCGTGGACCGTCCGTCTCTTTGATGTAAGGGGCTGTGGTGGCAGTTGGCGGTGATTTGAACACCGTGAACGGCATGGCGCACCGACCCTCGGGTACCGGTCCATATCGAGGAAAATGCGCAGGTCAACGGGGGGTTAACGATGATAAGGCTGATGCGCCGCGCCGGGATCACGTCCGACATGATGTACATCGCGGGCTTTGGATCGGTCCTGGCGTCGTTCGCCAGCTGGGCGATTTCGATGCGTGCGGAGGAGCACGCCGGAATAGACCGGGCGGACCGCTGGGGGATCTTCGTCGGTGAGTGGGCGCCGACCTTCTTCGCACTCGGCGTCGCGTTGCGGATGGAGGAGGAGTACGGCGAGGAGATGGAGCACGAGGGAGCCGAGCGGATGAAGCGCCGGGCCCGTGAGGCGATGCCGGTCAGCTGAGACCCCTGGTACGCCCCGGGGAAGAGCACCCGGAGCCCCGGTTGGCCGAGCTGCCACGGCTCATCCGGCCCATGGCGGCCCTGCTGAGACGGTCGCTGCCGCCGGATCAGGACGCGTACGGGTGGGAGCTGAAGTGGGACGGCGTCCGGGCGATCGCCTACGTCGAGCGTGGGAGCCTGCGGCTGATGTCCCGCAACGACAAGGACATCACCCGCTCCTACCCGGAACTGGCCGCCCTGGCCCGGATGCTGCCCCGCCCCGCCATCCTCGACGGTGAGATCGTCGCGCTGCGCGACGGCCGCCCGAGCTTCGCGACCCTGCAGGGCCGAATGCACGTTCAGCACCCCGGTACGCGGCTGGTCGCCGCCGTGCCGGTCCAGTACTACCTGTTCGATCTCCTGCACCTGGGCGATGAGTCGCTGCTGGCCCGCCCGTACACCGAACGGCGGGACCGCCTCGACGGGCTCGGCGTCGACCGGGCGCCGGTGCGCGTCCCACCCTGGTGGCGTGGCGACGGCGAGACCGTCTTCTCCGTGGGCCAGGCCCAGGGTCTGGAGGGCGTCGTCGGCAAGCCGCTGCGATCCCGCTACCACCCAGGGCGGCGCGGCCCCTGGATCAAGGTGAAGAACGTCCGCCATCAGGAGGTCGTCGTCGCCGGCTGGATGCCCGGGGCGGGCCGCCGCGCCGACATGATCGGGTCTCTGGTGCTCGGCGTCCACGACGACGGGCCGCTGCGGTACGCCGGCAACGTGGGAACGGGTTTCACCGAGGCGGACCTGCGGGACCTCGCCGTGCAGCTGGCGCCGCTGGCGCGGGACGAGGACCCCTTCGCCCCGCCGGTGCCCCGCGACGTCGCGCGCCGGGCACGGTGGGTCCAGCCCGAGCTGGTGGGCGAGGTGGCGTTCGGCGAGTGGACCCCGGACGGGATCCTGCGGCACCCCAGCTGGCGGGGGCTCCGCACCGACAAGCGGCCCGAGGACGTCCACCGCGAGGACCCGGGGTGACGAGTTCGGCGATGCGCGACGAACCGCCGGGGTCGCACCGTTCTTCCGGCGTGTCCATTTGCGGGATCATGGTGACGGCAGCAGAGTTGCCCCGGCGTCCCGTCCGGTCGCGATCCGGTTCCCCGCCGGACGTCCGACCGGGCCCGCGGATCGCCGGTCGTCACTGATCCCTCATGCTTTGGAGTCTCGTCGTGCGCAAGCGTGTGCTCGTTCTCGTCGCCGTGGCCGGGCTCGGCCTGGCGGGCTGCGGTGGCAGCGGTGGCAGCGGATCCGCGAATCAGGACAAATCCGCCTCGTCCGCGCCCGCGAGCGGTGCGGCGGCGGGCCAGCCGCTGCCCAGCGCGTCCCCCAAGGGCGACGCCGACGCCCCCACGTGCACGACGGTCACCTACCGGGCCACCGGTACGGGCGTCGAGGTCACCGCGAAGGTCGGCAAGACCCCCATCACCCTGAACTTCGAGGCCGACGACGCCGACGACAACCCCGTGACCGGCGACCCGGCCACCTCCAGCGTCACCTACGCCTTCAAGGGCGGTGACATGCAGCACACCCTGCTGATCAAGGGCGTGAAGTCGCCGCACCACGTGACCGTCATCAGTCTGGGCACCGACCAGAACGTCTCCTGCCGCGCCTACGCCGGCTAGTGCTCCGCGCCCGCGTCGTCAGCCGGTGATCGGACGGTGGTGGACGTACTCCACCACCGTCCCGTCGGGGTGCCGGACGGTGAAGCCCGCGCCGACGGGCACCTCGTGGAGCGGTGCGACCACCTCGGCTCCGGCCTCCCGCAGCCGTTCGTAGTAGGGCTCGACGTGATCGACGAGGAGCGTCCCGGTCGTAGCGCGGAACGGGCGCAGGGACTCCTCACTCCCCTCGATGATCAAAAACGCGCCGACGGCGGCGAGCGCGAGGTTCATTTCGGGATAGGGCATCCGCATGTCGGCGTCCGTGCCCTGCAGTTCCTCGTAGAAGCCGATGGCCTCCTCCAGTTCGCCCGGCTCGACGAAGACCCGGATGAGGACACGGGGCTCCTTCCGGTGGGACGAGTCGGGGTCACGGAGCCAGATCCGTTGTTCTGTCATGACGGTCAGCCTGACCCGTGCTCCGCGCTGGTGGCAGTACACGGAATGTCCTGTTAGCAGGAGTCATAGGCTGGCCGCATGTCCCCTGATCCGATCCGCCGTGAACTCGGCGGGTTCCTCCGTGCGGTCCGTGAGCACACCGCACCCGCGGACGTCGGACTGAGCCCGGGCGCGCGGCGCCGTACGCCGGGCCTGCGCCGGGAGGAGGTGGCGACGTTGTCCGGCGTGAGCATCGCCTGGTACACGTGGCTCGAACAGGGGCGCGTCACGGTGTCACGGCAGGTGCTCGATTCGGTGTGCGGGGTCCTGCGCATGGACGCCAGGGCCCGCCGTCACGCCCTGGAACTGGCCGGGTTCCATGGCGAGACGGCGCCATCGGCCGGCCTGGACGACCTACGGCGGCTCATCGACGCCTGGCCCACCACCCCGGCCTTGCTCCTTGACCAACGTCTCGACATCACCGGCTGGAACTCCGCGTATCGCGACGTGGTCCTCGATCCGTCATCGGTCGCATCGGAGCGGCGTAACCTTCTGCTCCTGCTCGTCGGTGAACTCCGGGACGCGATCGCGGACTGGCCGCGTCTCGTTCGTGGCATGTACGGTCAGTTCCGCTCGGGCACCGACCGGCTGCCGGATGATCCTCGTGTAGGCGACATCCGCCGGTTGCTGGCCGCCGAACGCCCCGACCTCGCGCACTGGTGGCAGTGCCGGTCGGTGTCGGACTTCGCGCCGACCACCCTGAAGATACGCGGCGTCTCGATGACGCTTTCGCTGCTACGGCCGGTCGCGTCCGCAGACGCCTTCGTCCTCACGCACACCCCCGCGGACGGATCGGCGCGGACTCGCCTCGTCGCCGGCGCTGACAGCACGTCGCGGTCGTCGATGTAGCAGAGGACGTTCACTTGGTCGGGCCGCCGAGGCTCAGTCGCTCGCCGGGGCCCGTACCTGGTCGGCGATGTGGTCGGCGATGGCCAACGCGGACGTCGCGGCGGGCGAGGGCGCGTTGCGGACACTCACGACCGGGCCAAGGTGGTGAATGGCGAAGTCGTCCACGAGGCTCCCGTCACGGTCGATGGCCTGCGCGCGCACCCCGGCGGGGGCCGGCAGCACGTCCCCGGCCGTCAACTCCGGCACGTACGCGCGGGCCTCGGCGATGAACCGCCGGCTGGACACCGAGGTCAGCACCTCCCGGACGCCGGCGCGCCAGTGGGCCCGCGCGAGGCGCCGGAATCCGCCCCACCTGAGGATGTCGCGCAGGTCGGCGAGGTCCACGTCACGGCGCCGGTAGCCCTCCCGTGCCGTGGCGAGCACCGCGTTCGGTCCGATGTCGACGGTGCCGTCCACCCGTGGGGTGAAGTGCACGCCCAGGAACGGATACGCCGGGTCGGGCACGGGATACACCAGGCCCTTGACCAGTTCCCTGCGGTGCGGGGCGAGCCGGTGGTACTCGCCGCGGAACGGGACGATCGCGGGCGCCGGCTCGTCCCCGGCGAGCGCCGCGACGCGGTCGGACTGCAGGCCCGCGCAGATCACGAGCCGGTCGACGGTGGTGGCGCCCGCGGCGGTGTGCACGACGACCCGCGCGCCCGTACGCTCCAGCGCGGTCACCTCATGGCCGAGGAGCACCTGGGTGCCGGCCGTGCGTGCGTCGTGGGCCAGCGCTCGGGCGATCAGCCGGTAGTCGACGATGGCGGTCGTCGGTGAGTGCAGCGCGGCGAACCCCCGTACGTGCGGCTCCAACTCCGCGAGTTCGGCCGCGTCAAGGCGGCGCAGTCCCGGCACGCCGGCCGCCCGCGCCCGGTCCTCGATGTCGCGGAGCCGCCCCGCCTCGTCCGCCGACCGCGCGACGATCACCTTTCCGATCTCCTCGTACGGCAGGTCGTGCTCGGCGCAGAACTCCTTGATCCTGCGCGCGCCGTCCCGGCACAGGCGGCTCTTCAACGAACCGGGCGGGTAGTAGACGCCGGCGTGGACGACCCCGGAGTTGTGTCCCGTCTGATGCAGCGCGACCTCGGCCTCCTTCTCGAAGACCGTGACCTCGTAGTCCCACCGGGCAAGCCGACGAGCCACCGAGAGGCCGACGATTCCGGCACCGATCACACCGACGCTGAGAGTCATGGAGGACACCGTCTCAGACCTCGCGACGTTGCTCACGGTCTCCCTGGACGAAGAGCTGTCGCGAGAGCTCATCGAGCGGATGGAGGAGCGCAAGGCCCGGGTAAGGCCTTCCCTCCTACCGGCGTTCCCGGCATACCGCCGGGTGCGGGGGCGCTTCTCCGAGCATTCGGTGCGCCGCGGTCATGGTCAGTGTCGCTCGCGTCCGGTGAGGCGGCCCAGCCAGTACGTGACGCCCCAACCGGCGATCCGACGGAACGCCTCGACCATGATCGCGCGGCTCATCTTGCTGGCGCCGTGGGTGCGCTCGACGAACCGGATCGGGACCTCGGCGACCCGCAGGCCGGCCCGTACGGTCCGCAGCGTCAGGTCGACCTGGAAGCAGTAGCCCTGCGACGCGACGTCGTCGATCTCGATCTTCTGCAGGGTCGTCGCGCGGTAGGCGCGGTACCCGCCGGTCGAGTCGCGCACCGGGATGCCCAGCATGAGTCGCGCGTAGATGTTGGCGCCCCGCGACAGGATCTCGCGGTTGATCGGCCAGTTCTCCACTTTGCCGCCGCGCACCCACCGCGAGCCGATGACCAGGTCCGCCTCGCCGAGCGCGCTGAGCAGCCGGCCCAGCTCCTCGGGCTGGTGGGATCCGTCGGCGTCCATCTCGACGAGGACGTCGAAGCCGTGGTCCATCCCCCAGTGGAAGCCCGCGATGTACGCGGCGCCGAGCCCCTCCTTGCCGGCCCGGTGCAGCACGTGTACCCGCTCGTCCTCGGCGGCCAGCCCGTCGGCGATCTTCCCGGTGCCGTCGGGGCTGTTGTCGTCGGCGACCAGGATGTCGGCCTCGGGCACGGCCGCGCGCACCCGGGCGACGATGCTCTCGATGTTCTCCCGCTCGTTGTACGTCGGGATGATCACGAGCACCCGCCCGATGTCGTCCGTGTTCTGCACCGGTCAGGCCCCCCTGCTCGTCTTCCGTGTCCTCCAGGCGGCGGCCACCGCGGCCGCGAGTCCCAGCAGCGCCAGCGCCCACTCGGGAGCGGCACCCAGGTGATCAGTAAGGGTACGCGAGGTACGCAGCGGCACGCGGCGGACCTGGATGTCCGGGGTGAATTCCTTTGACTGCGTGAGAACCCGGCCGTCCGGCGCGATGATGCCGCTGATCCCGCTCGTGGAGGCGACGAGGACGCTGCGCCCGTGCTCGACCGCGCGCATCCGCGACATCGCGAACTGCTGCGGGGGAAGGCTCGTGCGCCCGAAGGTCGCGTTGTTGGTCTGCACGACGAGCAGCGGGGCGTCGGCCACATCCCGCACGATCCCGTCGTAGGCGACTTCAAAACAGATGACGTCTCCGATTTTCACCGGACCGAGCTGAAGGGATCCGCGTGAACGGCCCTTGACGAACTCGCCAACCCGGTCGAAACGCGTGATGAGCTTCAGCAGCAGGCCGCGGAAGATCGGGATGTACTCGCCGAACGGCAGCGGATGGCGCTTGACGTAGTACGCGCCAGGGCCCTTGGCGGGGTCCCACACGATCCCGCGGTTCTCCACGTGCTCGCCGTCGCCCGCGTCGATCACGGCGCCGACCAGCACCGGAACGCCGATGTCCTTGACCGCCGCGTCGATCACCTCGCGGGCCTGCTCGTCGGCGTAGGGGTCCAGGTCGCTGGAGTTCTCCGGCCAGATCACCAGGTCGGGCTTGGCCACCTGGCCGGCGCGGACCTGCGCGGCCAGCCGGTGGGTCTGCCGGGCGTGGTTGTTCAGGACGGCCTGCCGCTGGCCGAGGAAGTCCAGGCCGGCGCGGGGCACGTTGCCCTGGATGACCGCGACGGTGATCGAGCGACCGCCGGTCGGACGGGGCACGAGCACCCCGACCACCCCGAGCACGAGCACGCCGGCCAGCGCCAAGGCTGCCCAGCGGGCCGGACGTCGCGTCACCGCGCCCGGCGCGCGACCCGCGGCGTCGGGCTCGGAGGTCTCCTCAGCGGTCGGGTCCGAGTCGGGGCCCGGATCCGGGACCGCGTCGGCGTTCCGCCGACGCCACAGGAGCAGGACCGCCGCGGCGAGCAGCCCGCCGCTGAGCGCGGTCACGAAGCCGACCAGGGGCGCGCCGCCGATGGAGGCGTAGCCGGTGAAGGGCGAGGCGGTCTGGCTGAACGCCAGCCGGGCCCAGGGGAAGCCGCCGAAGGGCACCCGGCCGCGAATGAGCTCCTCGGCGATCCACGCCGCGGCCGTCCACACGGGCCAGCCGGGCAGGCGGGTCACCAGGACGAGGCCGATGCCCAGCACCGCGAAGTAGAGCGCCTCGAAGATGCTCAGCGCGATCCACGCGTCCATACCGACGGGCCGCAGGCCCTCGAAGGTCGGGAAGCAGAAGGCCAGACCGAACAGCATGCCGAGGCCGGCGCCACGGCCCCAGGTCCGGCCGCGCAGTAGCAGCGTGAGCAGCGCGGTCGCCACCGGCGCCAACGGCCACCAGCCGATCGGCGGGAACGCCGCGGCCAGCAGCAGGCCGGCCACCACCACACCCGCCGGACGCGGCAGCCAGGCCGGAACCCGCGACGCCCGGTCGCCCTTGGCGACGTCAGGCGTCTTCTGGGCGAGCATCTCCTGCGCCACCAGCACTCCTCATCCGATCCGACCGTCGACGGAACGCTACCCGCCGGTGGGGACCGGACGAATACGGGCAGGCCGCTTTGTACGGATGATCCCACTTCCAGCGCCAAGTCGCACGGACCGGGAGAGGCGAGACACCGGGTGGCGTCCGGGCGGGAGACCGGAGCCTGAGCGGCCCCTGCGAGAGCGGCGACGCGACCGGACCCGGGCAGGGCCCGGAAACGGAAGAGGACCCGGGCGCTCCCTTCGTACCGGACCCGTCTCGTCGGCGGCGAGCGCGTAGTCCGTTGTCTGATGGGTGCCCAGGCCCTTACCGAGTTCCACCCCCCGCCGGCCGGGGTGCTCCGGCCTCGGGCGGGCGCTTCATCGTGCGTCTGGCATGGACGGATGGGCGCCTGAGCCGGCGCGTGCTCGCAACCCCCGTCGCGACGCAAGATTCGCGGCGCCCCGGTCAGCCGACCGGTCAGTCCTGCGGTGGACGTTCAGGCAACCTATCGAGATCCGTAGCGATGTCAAGGCGGCCACGACCTGCGGATTGCCGCATCGCCGCAGGTCAGCGCGCCAATGACACCCCCCGGAAATCCTTGTGATCGTCGTCGTTCATCGCGTGTCGATCCGCCCGTCAGGTATCGGCGTGCGGTAGGACGACGGTTCCGGTCGCGGTGACGGCGACGATGGGCTCATCCAGCACCTCGGCGGCCGACGGCCCCTTGTCCGGTCGCGCCCGGCAGACCACCCGCGCCTCGAACGCCAGCGTACGGCTGCGGCGCCCGGCCCGGACGACCGTCGCGGTCGCCTCGAGGACGTCCCCCGCGTGCACGGGGGCGCGGAACTGCACGTCGTCGTAGGAGGCGAACAGGCCCTCGTCGCCGCCGTCGCGGATGCACACCTCGGTGGCGACGTCGCCGAACATCCCGAGGACGTACGCGCCGTCGACGAGGTTCCCGCCATAATGTGCGTGCGCGTACGGGACGTAGCGGCGGTGCGTGACGCTCAGCCCGACGCGCGGGTCGTCGTTCTCGGGTCGAGTGGTCATCGTTCGCTCTCCGCGGGGTCCTCGGGGGTCCAGCTGGGCAGCAGGGCGTGCACGAGGTAGCTGGCGACCTCGCGCGGAGTGGTGCCCTTGCCGAAGATGCGGTCGACGCCGAGCTCCCGCTCGGTGACCGTGTCGAAGCGGGGGCCGCCCGCGATGAGCAGCGGCCGTCCCATGCCCGGCCCGACCGCGGTCGGGTAGGCGGCGTGGAAGGCCGCGGCCATCTGCTTGGTGTTGTGGATGTGGGCGTTCTTCTGGGTGACGACCTGGGAGACGAGGACGGCGTCGGCGTTCTCGGCCTTGGCCCGCTCGACCAGCTCCTCGACGGTGACCTGGGCGCCCATATTGATCACCTGGATCTCGCGGTGGTACTCCAGGCCCTTCTCCCCCGCGAAGCCCTTGACGTTGAGGATCGCGTCGATGCCGACCGTGTGCGCGTCGGTGCCGATGCAGGCTCCGACGACGACCATGCGGCGGCTCAGGACGGTGCGGATCGCCAGGTCGATCTCCTTGCCCGACAGCAGGGGGTACTCCCGGCCCTCCGGGACCTCGATGCCGGCGTAGTCGATGAGGTGGTTCACCTTGCCGTACACGATGAAGAACGTGAAGTTCGGCCCCATCGCCTTTGAATGCACCACGCTGGCCGGCTCCAGGCCCATCTTGCCGGCCAGTTGCAGCGCGGCCAGCTCGGCGCGTTTTCCGGCGGGCACGGGCAGGCTGAAGGACAGCTGCACCATCGCGTCGCCGGTCGTGTCGCCGTACGGCCGGATGATCGAGGGCAGGTCCTGGGGCGCGGTCCGGTCGGTGGTGGCGGAGTCCTGCGGTCTCATTCGGCGCTCCCTGCGGGCGTGGGCACGGCGGTGGCGTGCGGGTCCTCCGACTCGAGGATCTCGGTGACGGGGTTGAAGTAGCCGTCGGCGCGCTCGACCACGCCGTCCAGCCCCTTGCCGCCGTCGGCGGGCCGCCGGGTCACGCCGAACGTCCCGTCGGCGATCGCCTTCAGGAGCGTGTCGTCACAGATCCGCTCGAGCAGGTCGACGGACTCCGACAGCACCTGCCGGGCCCGGTGGACGATGAACCCGTCCGGGCGCGGGACGAAGTCCTCGGCGAGGGCGCCGCAGGCGTCGCGGACGTACCGGACGTTCTCCAGGGCGAGGTCGCGGTCGGACAGCCACGGGGTGTGGATGCCCTCGGTCATCATCCCGATCAGGATGATCGACTGGCCGGTCATCACGCCGGCGAGGTTGAAGAAGGCGTCCAGGAGGTACCCGGCGAAGATGTTGCCGGTCATGTGCTTGGTCGGCGGCATGTACTTCAGCGGCGCGTCCGGGAACAGCTCCCGTACGAGCTGGGCGTGGGCGAGCTCGAGCCGGAACGACTCGGGGATCGCCGGGTTGATCTCGAACGCGTGGCCGAGGCCGAGCTGCCAGTCCGCCAGGCCCGCCTCCTTGCCGAACCGCTCGTTCAGCAACTGGCTGACGATGACGGTGTGGGCGGCGTCGACGGCGTCGGCGGTAGTGAGGTAGTTGTCCTCGCCGGTGTTGATCACGATGCCGGCGCGGGCGTGGATCTGCCGGGAGAACCGCTGGTCGATGAAGGTCCGCCGCGGGTTGATGTCGCGGAAGATGATGCCGTACATGCAGTCGTTCAGCATCATGTCGAGGCGTTCCAGGCCGGCCAGCGTGGCGATCTCGGGCATGCACAGCCCCGACGCGTAGTTGGTGAGCCGCACGTACCGGCCGAGCTCGCGCGAGACGTCGTCGAGCGCGGCCCGCATCAGCCGGAAGTTCTCCTGGGTGGCGTACGTCCCGGCGTAGCCCTCGCGGGTGGCGCCCTCGGGCACGTAGTCCAGCAGCGACTGCCCGGTCGAGCGGATCACCGCGACGACGTCGGCGCCCTCGCGCGCGGCGGCCTGCGCCTGGGGGATGTCCTCGTAGATGTCGCCGGTGGCGACGATCAGGTAGATCCAGGGCTGGCGCGGGTCGCCGGTCAGGCGCAGCATCGCGTCGCGTTCGGCGCGGCGCGCGTCGACGCGGCCGATGCCCTGCCGGGCCGCGTGGCGGGCCAGCTCGGCCGCCGCGTCGGCGTCGCCGCCGGTCGGCAGGCGGAACGTCACCGCGCCCAGGGACGCCGCCCGCGCCAGGTCGCCCAGGTCGGCGTACGGCTCGCGCGCCAACGCGTCGAAGACCGGCAGCGCGACCCCGTGCTCCAGGCCCACCTGGTCGCGTACGGCGTCGACGAGGTGGTTCACCCATGGCAGACCGTCGGAGTCGGCGCCGGTCAGACCGGCCAGCCGCAGTTGCGCCCGCTCGACCGACACGGTCGTGTGGGTGCGGGCCATCTCGATCACCGGCTGGGCGGCGCGCTCGGCGAGCAGCCGTGCCTTGCGGACCACCGAAGAGTCCAAATCCAGTTTCGTCATTCCGTCTCCACCCGGTCCTGGAAGAGTTTGCGCAGGCTCGGCTCGGTACGAAGCAGGTCCAGGGCCAGCTCCGCGTGACCGGGGACGTACCCGTTTCCGATCAGCATGGTCACGTCGGCGGCCAGTCCCTCGGCGCCGAGGGCCGCCGCCGAGAACGACGTGGCCATCGAGAAGAAGATCACGGTGCCGCCCGTGGCGGTGGCCAGGATCGCGCCGTGCTCGCAGCCGGGCACGTCCACGCACACCACCGTGACGTCGGCGCCGGTCCCGCCGACGGCCTCGGCGAGCGCGATCGGGTCGCGGGCGTCGGCGAGCACGACCTCGTCGGCGAGGCCGGAGGCGCGCAGCCGCGCGGCCTCGGCCTCGTTCGGCACCACGCCGACGGTCCGCTTGGCGCCGGCGCGGCGGGCGGCGGCCAGCGACAGCGAGCCGCTCTTGCCCGCGCCGCCCAGCACCGCCACGACCGGGGAGGCGTACGAGGCGACGACGCGGGAGGTGAGGGCGGGCGCGCCGCACACGTCGAGCACGGCCAGCGACAGCTCCGGCGGCAGATCGGCGGGCAGCTCGGCCGCGATCGAGCGCGCGAACAGGATCGCGTGCCCGTCGGCGGGCACCTGCTCGCTCCGCCCGTCCCAGCGGGCGAGGCCGTCGGTGATCCGCAGCGGGGTCAGGGTGAGGGAGACCAGGGTGGCCACGCGCATCCCGGGTCGCAGGCCGAGCGGGGAGCGGGGGCCGACCTCCTCGACGACGCCGATGAGCATGCCGCCCGAGCCGGTCACCGGGTTGTGCATCTTCCCGCGCGTCTCGATGATCTCGACGACCTCGGCGCGGATCCGCTCCGGATCGCCGCCGTGCCTGGTGTGCAGCTGCCGGTACGAGGCGGCGTCCAGGTTGAGCCGCTCGACCCGGATCCGTACCTCGTCGTCACGGACGCGCGGATCGGTGTCGAGGCGGTCGGCCGCCTGTGGCAGCACTCCCGGCGGCTCGGCGACGCGGTGCAGACCGACCGGAGAACTTCTCATCCCTCACCTCGCTGGCGCAAAATCTTACGGTTAGTCTTGGCTCTAGCAGAATATTTCTCGTATCGTCAGGCTAATGCAAGAGTTCATCCTGGAGGACGCCGTGACCGCTGTCGCCGAGGAGTCCGTGCCGGTGCCCGCGCACCCGCAGCCGTACGCCTACCGCCACCGCGAGCTCGTCGAGCCCGACTGGCGGCGGTTCCCCGGCTGGCGTGACGTCACGACGGCGGATTGGGAGTCGGCGCAGTGGCAGCGCGCGCACTGTGTGAAGAACCTCCGCCAGCTCCGCCAGGTGATGGGCGACCTGCTGAGCGAGGACTTCTACGCCGACCTCGAGCGTGACCAGCGCGAGCGGGCGACCATGTCGATGTTGGTCCCGCCGCAGATGCTGAACACGATGGACGTGAGTTCGACGGCGGCGTTCTACGCCGATCCGGTGCGCCGTTACATGCTTCCCGTGTTCAGCGACCGGCGCACCGACTGGCCGTCCCATCCGGTCGCCAGCCGCGACTCGCTGCACGAGGCGGAGATGTGGGCGGTGGAGGGCCTGACGCACCGCTACCCCACCAAGGTCCTCGCCGAACTGCTGCCCACCTGTCCGCAGTACTGCGGCCACTGCACCCGCATGGACCTGGTCGGCAACTCCA
This sequence comes from Actinoallomurus sp. NPDC052308, assembly GCF_040679195.1. NCBI lineage: Bacteria > Bacillati > Actinomycetota > Actinomycetes > Streptosporangiales > Thermomonosporaceae > Actinoallomurus > Actinoallomurus sp. NPDC052308. Next base: position 186,451 of record NZ_JBFAUM010000004.1, read on the forward strand.
CCCCGCAGATCGACAAGCACAAGTTCACGCTGAAGCAGCCGGACCGGGTCCAGACCATGCTGGACTACATGCGCCGCACCCCGCAGGTGCGCGACGTGGTCGTCTCCGGCGGTGACGTGGCGAACATGCCGTGGGCGCGGCTCGAGTCGTTCGTCGACCAGCTCCTGGACATCGACAACATCCGTGACATCCGGCTGGCCACCAAGGCGCTGATGGGCCTGCCGCAGCACTGGCTGCAGGACGACGTACGCGCCGGCGTGGAGCGCCTGGCGACCAAGGCACGCTCGCGCGGCGCGCAGCTGGCCATCCACACGCACGTCAACGCCGCCCAGTCGATGACCCCGCTGGTCGCCAAGGCGGCACGGGCGATGCTGGACGCCGGCGTCCGGGACGTCCGCAACCAGGGCGTGCTGCTGCGCGGCGTCAACACCACCGTCGAGCAGCTCCTCGACCTGTGCTTCGCGCTGCAGGACAACGGCGTGCTGCCCTACTACTTCTACCTGTGCGACATGATCCCCTTCAGCGAGCACTGGCGGCTGTCGCTGGGCGAGGCGCAGCGGCTCCAGCACGGGATCATGGGCTACCTGCCCGGGTTCGCCACGCCGCGGATCGTCTGCGACGTCCCGTACGTCGGCAAGCGCTGGGTGCACCAGGTCGCCGAGTACGACACCGAGCGCGGCATCTCCTACTGGACGAAGAACTACCGGACCGCCCTGGAGAGGGACGACCCGGACGCGCTGAACCGCCGCTACGAGTACTACGACCCGATCCACATGCTGTCCGAGGAGGGACAGGCCTGGTGGCACGAGCACGCCGCCGAGGTGCCCGGCAGGGCCGCCGACCTGGCCGCCGCCAGCCGCAACGCCTCCGAGGCCCTGCTCTCCGAATGACGCCGCGCGCCGGCGGGCGCACGACTGGGATCATGAGGTGTGAGCGAACGGTTCCGCGACACCGGCGAACGCCTCTGGATGCTGGCGCGGGAGATCCTGGTCGTGTGCCCCCGCTGCGGCGGCCGGGCCGTCGTGGTCGTCCACCCCGACCACCGGGACTGCGACCACGGCCCGCATGACAAGGTCATGGCCCCGCATCGGCTGAGCTGCCCCGGCTGCGGGCACACCGACGCGTGGACGCCACGCCGGGCGCGCAAGGGGGACGGCGACCTGTTCTTCGCCGGAGGCCCCCCGCTGGCCGTGCCCCGCATGACCGGGCCGGAGGACCCGTTCTTCGGGCTGCCGCTGTGGCTGCGTCACCGGTGCCGCGGACGGGTCCTGTGGGCCTACAACGCCGCCCACCTGGACCTGCTGGAGGGCTACGTGAGCGCGCGGCTGCGCGAACGCCACCCGTACACCGGTTCGGGCAGCCTCGTCGAGCACCTCCCCGCGTGGATCAAGGCGGCGGGCAACCGCGACGAGGTCCTCGCCGCCATCCACGCCCTCCGCACCCGGCTCTGACCCGTCACGCCCGGGACAGATGACGGCCGAGGAACGCGACCTGGTCCGGCAGCATCCGGCGGCGGAACGCGGCGTCGTGGCAGCCGGGGTGGATCCCGCCCGTGACATCGGCCCGGCGGGCGGCGCGGAGCCGGGCCAGCAGATCCCTCGTCGGCGACGCGAACGGGTCGTCGCGGCCGCAGGTCAGTGACGCCGGAACGCCGCCGAGCGTACGGGCCAGCGTCGTCACGTCCGCTCCCGACAGCGCGGGCGAGGCCGCCGCGACGGCGGCGACACGACCGGGCCCCAGGGCGGACGCCAGCAGCAGAGCGCCCCGGCCGCCGATCGACCAGCCGAGAAGGCCGATCCGGGTCGTCGACAGTCCGTGGTCGCGCAGGAAGGGCAGCAGGTTCCGGGTGATGACGGGCGACGGCCGCCACTCGGCGTCCGCCCAGTCGTCGATCGCGGCGACGGCGAACGGGGCGATGCCCCGGCGCGCGGCGTCGGCGAGGTGGTACTGCACGCCGTACGTGTCGAAGGGGGTACGGGCGTCGCCGTCCGAGCCGTGCAGCATCACGACGACCGGCAGTCTCTTCGTGACGGCGGCCGGATAACCGAGCACGACGCGCGCGGTGCCGGCCGGCGAGCGGAACTCCGCCTGCTCGACCGCCCCGGGCGCGACCTTGGGCAGCGGCGGCATCTCCCCGCACTTCCCCAGGTACGGCGCCAGGCGGTAGCGCCCGGGCAGCACGTCCGCCTCGACGAGACCGTACGCCGTGCCCGCGCCGGCGAGGGCGGCGGCTCCGCCGATCCCGGCGATGAGGAGGCTGCGGCGGGAGACGATCGACATGAGGCGCGAGCCTAACCGAAGACGCCTCGCGGTCACCGCCGATTCCGGTCCGCGTGCTAACGTCGGATTCGGCTGCCCGATGATGCCGTTCCTCGGGCCGGTCCCGGACGAGCACGTCGTACCCGGCAGGACAAGACGACGTAGACATGACCGTCTTACCTGCGGAGACATCGTCGTGACGTGGATCGTCCTCATCATCTCGGGCCTCATGGAAACCGTCTGGGCCGCCGCCCTGTCGGCCTCGCACGGCCTCTCCCGCCTCTGGCCCAGCGTGCTGTTCGTGGTCGCGCTGCTCCTGAGCATGGTCGGCCTGGCCTATGCCCTGCGCGCCGTTCCGGTCGGCACCGGGTACGCGATATGGGTCGGCATCGGGGCCGCCTGCACGGCCTTGTACGGCATGACCGTCCTCGGCGAGCCGGCCACCACGGCCCGTCTCGTCTGCCTGACACTGATCATCGCCGGCGTCGTGGGACTGAAGTTCCTGCACTGACCCGGGTCCGTCGGGGGTACGGGGATCCAATGGGAAGAAAAGGCCCTAATGTCGCATAGGTGAAGTTTCCTGTCGGCGAGAGCGCCACCATCGAGGAACTGGACGCCGATCCGCATCCGCTCCTGGCCCGGTTGCGCGCGGCCGAGCCGGTGTCCTGGATCCCCGCCCTCGGCGGATGGCTCGTCACCCGCCACGATCTGGCGGTGCGCGTCCTGCGCGACACCCGGTACACCGTCGACGACCCGCGTTTCTCGACGGCCCAGGTCGTCGGGACCAGCATGCTCTCCCTGGACGGGGCCGAGCACACCCGGCACCGCGACGCGTTCGCGCGCCGGTTCCGCCCGGCCGAGACCCGCGCCCGGTTCACCGAGTTCGTCCGTGCCGAGGTCGACCGGCTGGTCGGCGCCGTCGCACCGCGCGGGCGCGCCGAGGTCCGCGCCGACCTGGCGGGGCCCCTCGCCGTCGCCGTGGTCACCGAGGCGCTCGGCCTGCGGGACGTCACGCCGGCCACGATCCGCTCGTGGTACGACGCGTTCGTCGAGGCGGTCTCGGCCATCACGGCGGGCCGCCCGGCGAACGCCGGGGACGCCTACGACCGGCTGCGGGCCAAGGTCGAAGCGGCCCTCGACGAGCGCGCGGCGGACGACACCCTGCTGGCTGCCGCCGCGCGTCACCTGACCACTGACGAGGTGGTGGCGAACGCGGCGGTCCTGATGTTCGGCGGCATCGACACCACCGAGGGCATGATCACCAACGCCGTCCTGCACCTGCTGGAGCGGCCGGACCGGCTCACAGCGGTACGCGCCGAGCCGGACCTGCTAGCGCCGGCCGTGGAGGAGTCGGTCCGCCTGGAGCCCGCCGCGTCGGTGGTGGACCGGTACGCCACCGAGGACGTCGCGCTCGGCGGTGCCCAGATCGCCAAGGGCGATCTGGTCCGGGTCTCCATCGCGGCCGCCAACCGCGACCCGGCCGTCTTCGCCGACCCGGACCGCTACGACCCCCGGCGGGCGAACGCCGACCGTCACCTGTCGTTCGCGCACGGCCCGCACTTCTGTTTCGGCGCCCACCTGGCCCGGCTCGAGACCATCACCATGCTGCGAGCCCTGCTTCGCCTGCCGGATCTGCGGCTCGCCGGCCCGGCGACGCCCCGAGGTCTGGTCTTCCGGAAGCCGCCCGCGTTGGAGGTCGCCTGGACGCCTGTCGCCGGAAGAGGTCTGTGACGACCGACCACCTTTACAATGTAGATCAAATACTGCGGGCCGCGACGTGCTTCGCTGGACAACGGACTTTTCGGACCTGATACTTGCCAGTCATGGAGGGGCTACCGGTACGCGCGTCGGACCAGGACCGCGACCGTGTCCTTCGCGTGCTCCGTGACCGCGCCGCCGAGGGACGGCTGTCGCACGAGACGTTCGAGCGCCGCGTCGACTCCGCGCTGCGCGCTCGCACCCAGGCGGAGCTGTCCCTCCTCGTCGACGACCTGCCGGCGGGCAACCGCGTCCTGCGCGGCCTGACCGGCGCGGTCGCCTCACTGTCGGCGATGACCGCCCGCATCGAGGCGGCCTGGCGGGCGCCGCGGCTCCCCCGGTTCACCCTGCCCGGCCTCGACCGGGCGCGCCTGGTCATCGGGCGCGCGCCGACCTGCGAGTTCGTCGTCACCGACCTGTCCGTCTCCCGGATGCACGCCGAGCTGCGCCGGACCGGCAACACCTGGCTGCTGTCGGACCTGGGCTCGATGAACGGCACCCGGGTCAACGGCTACCGCATCGCCGGCCCGACGCGCGTACGCCCGGGCGACGAGATCGCCTTCGGTCGGCAGCGGTTCATCCTCACCGTCGGCTGACCGGGGACGCGGACGCCTCTTCCGGCCGGAGCTCCCCCGCGAAGGAACACCGCCGGCGCTCGTGCCGCCACGCCGGATGAGCACGGCGCATAACGACTCGATCGCATCGTCTTGACGCGCCGCCCGCACGGTCGTAGGTTCCGCAGAACGCGTTAGGAAAGTTTCCTAACCACGTGTATCGGAGACGCCGTGACCACCTCGACGCCCGGAACACCGAGCCTGCTGCGGGCCATCAACGACCGCGCCGCGCTGGAGGCGCTGCTGGCCCGCGGCCCGCTGACCCGGCCCGAGATCGGGGCGATCACCGGCCTGTCCAAGCCCACCGCCTCACAGCTCCTCACCCGGCTGCGTGAGGCCGGCCTGGTCGTCCTCGACGGGATCCGCGAGGGCGGCCCCGGGCGCACGGCGGAGGTGTACCGCATCAACCCGGAGGCCGGGTACGTCGCGGCGCTCGACGTCCGGCGCGCCCGCGTCCGCGCCGCCGTCGCCGACCTGACCGGCACGGTCACCGGAACCTTCGAGCTGGCCACGCCGGGACAGGCCGCGGGCGACGCGGTGGACCGGGCCCGCTCCGCCGTCGAGGGCGCCGCCGCCGACGCCGGCCTGAGCCCCGACCGGATCCACCGGGTCGTCATCGGCCTGCCCGGCGCCCTCGACCCGCGCACCGAGCGGCTCGGGTACGCCTCGCACCTGCCCGGCTGGCACGTCCCCGACCTGCTCAGCCGGCTGCGGGACGGCCTCGGCCGGCCCGTCGCCGTCGAGAACGACGTCAACCTCGTCGCGATGGCCGAGCTCGCCCACGGGCAGGCCGCCGGCTCACGCGACTTCGTGCTCCTGTGGGTCAGCGCGGGCATCGGCATGGCGATCGTCCTCGGTGGCTCCCTGGTGCGCGGCGCGACCGGCGGCGCCGGCGAGGTCGGCTACATGCCGGTCGCCGCCGCGCCCATCATCCGGGGCCCGGGCCGCGCCAACACCGGCGGCCTGCAGGCCGTCGCGGGCGCGCCGGCCGTGCTCAAGCTGCTGCGCGCCCACGGCCTCCGGGGCGGGGACGCCGGGCAGATCGTCGGCCGGGCCCGTACGGCGCTGGAGGCCGGCGACGAGCGGGCCGCCGCCGGGCTCGGCGAGCTCGCGGCCCGGCTGGCGACCGGTCTGGCCGCGATCGTCAGCGTCCTGGACCCCGAACTGATCGTCCTCGCCGGCGACATCCCCATCGCCGGCGGGGAACCGCTGCGCCGTCTCATCGAACGCGAGCTGTACACGATGACCATCCCCCGTCCCCCGCTGCGGCTCAGCTCGGTCGGCGGCGACCCCGTCCTGGCCGGCGCGCTGCACCTCGCCCTCGGCGAGACCCGCGAACACATCTTCTCCAACACCGTCCGCTGAGTCCTCCCCGACCGTTCCCCCGGCCGATGCCCGAAGGAGAACAGGAGTGTCCCCACGCCCCCGGCGGCTCGTAACCGCCCTCATCGCCGCCCTCACCGTCACCACCGCCTGTACCGCGGGCGGCGGCAAATCCCCCACCGACGCCGGGCCCAAGGCCGAGGCGCGCCAGACCATCGAGGTCTGGCACGGCTGGAGCGCCCCGCACGAGGTCAAGGCGTTCGACGACGCCATCGCCGGCTTCCGCCGCCTGCACCCCAACATCACCGTCAAGCTGGTGAAGGGACAGGACGACACCAAGATCCTCAACGCGGTGCGCAGCGGCAACCCGCCCGACGTGGTCTCCTCGTTCTCCACCAACAACGTCGGCCAGTTCTGCTCCAGCGGCGCGCTGCAGGACCTGACGCCCTTCCTGCGGAAGGACGACGTCGACCTGGACATGTTCCCGAAGGCGGTGCAGTCCTACACCCAGTACAAGGGCGTCCGCTGCACGCTGCCGCTGCTGGCCGACGACTACGCCCTCTACACGAACAAGGCGCTGATGAAGGGCCAGCAGCCGCCGAAGACGATCAGCCAGCTCACCGCGCTGGCCAAGAAGCTGACGGTCCGCAACCCGGACGGCACCATCAAGATCGCCGGCTTCCTGCCATCGATCACCTACTACGAGCACGTGCCCGAGCACATCGCTCCGAGCTTCGGAGTCACCTGGCTGAACGCGCAGGGACGGGCGAACTTCGCCGCCGACCCGGGCTTCGCCAAGTACCTGAAGTGGGAGAAGAGCCTGATCGACTGGTACGGCTACGACAACGTCAAGAAGTTCGTGCACAGCATGGGCCAGGAGTTCGAGGCGTCCAACCCCTTCGAGAAGGGCAAGGTCGCCATGGCCGTCGACGGCGAGTGGCGCGTGAAGTTCCTCCAGGAGGAGGCGCCCAAGGTGCAGTACGACACGACGCCCGTACCGGTGAACGACGACCGGCAGAACACCTTCGGCGGGGGCTTCATCACCGGCACCGTCATCGGGATCCCGCGCGGCGCCCGGCACCCGCAGGCGTCCTGGGATTTCGTGAAGTACCTGACCACGAACACGGACGCGCTGGTGACCTTCGCCAACGGCCTCGGCAACGTCCCCAGCACGATCCCGGCCCTGGCCTCGCCCAAGCTGAGCCTGCCGCCGCAGTTCCGCACCTTCCTCGACGTCTTCAAAAACCCCAACAGCACGACGATCCCCTCGACGGTCAACGGCGGGGACTTCATCGTGAAGTTCCAGAGCTTCGTGCGGGACCAGTGGGAGCCCGGCAAGCTCCCCGACCTCCAGCAGGGCCTGGCGCAACTGGACACACAGGTCGACAACGCGCTGAAGCTGGCCGGAGGCTGAGGTGGCGCTGGCCGCGCTGAATCACTCCCGTGGCCGTCACCGGCTCCGGGTGCTGGCCTTCATGTCGCCCTGGCTGATCGGGTTCGCGTTCTTCTTCGCGTACCCGCTCGCCGCGACGGTCTACTTCTCCTTCTACCGCTACAACCTGTTCCAGCTGCGGCCGGTCGGGCTGACGAACTACCGGTTCCTGTTCAAGGACCCGTACGCGTGGAAGGCGATCAAGAACACGCTGTGGCTGGTCGTGGTGATGGTGCCGCTGCGGGTGCTGTTCGGCCTCGGCCTCGCCCAGTTGCTGACGAGGGTCAGGCGTGGCGGGAACCTCCTGCGCTCGATCTTCTACCTGCCGTTCCTGATCCCCCCGGTCGCCGCGACCGTGGCGTTCGTCTTCGTCGTCAACCCCGGCACCGGGCCGGTCAACGGCATCGCGGCCAAGGTCGGCATCCACCTGCCGGACTGGTTCAACGACCCGGCCTGGACCAAACCGGGCCTGACCCTGCTGGCGCTGTGGGGCATCGGCGACGTCATGATCATCCTGCTGGCGGCGCTGCTCGACGTGCCGAAGACGCTGTACGAGGCGGCGGCGATCGACGGGGCGAACGCCTGGCAGCAGTTCCGCCGGATCACCCTGCCGACCATCTCCCCCGTCCTGATGTTCTCGGTCGTCACCGGGGTGATCCAGACGCTGCAGTACTTCACCCAGGCGATGGTCGCGGCCAACGCCTCGCAGGGCAACGCCGACCAGGCGGGCACCACCACGGCGCCCGGCTACCCCGACGGCGCGTCGCTGACGTTCCCGCAGGACCTCTACAACGAGGGCTTCCAGCAGTTCAACATGGGCTACGCCTGCGTGCTCGCCCTCGTGCTGTTCGCCGTCGCGATGGTCTTCACCCTGATCCTGCTCCGCCGCTTCCATGCCTTCGCCGACGACGACTGAGAGGAGGCGACCTTGACCGGCACGACGACCCTCGCGGCCCGGCCCTCCGCCGTCGGCGCGCCGCGGCGCCCGGCCGCCGCCGGCGGACGCGGGCGGCGGTTCCTGTACTGGACCGCCACCCACGCGATCGCGATCGCACTGGCGATCATGTTCCTGGCGCCGCTGGTGTTCATGTTCCTCACCGCGGTGATGAGCGCGAACCAGACGCTCACCGGCGCCCTGTGGCCGAGCTCGTGGCACTGGGAGAACTTCGGCAGGGCGCTGACCACCGACCACGGCGTGATGGTGCGCTGGCTCGTCAACACGCTGATCTACGCGGTCCTGGCCACCGTGTTCATGCTGCTCTCCAGCATCCCCGTCGCGTACGCGCTGGCGCGGTTCCGCTTCCGCGGCCGGAAGACGGCGTTCGTCCTGGTCATCACGACGATGATGCTGCCGCCGCAGGTCACGATCGTGCCGATGTACATCGTCTGGGCGCGGTTCCACCTGACCGGCACGCTGTGGCCGCTGATCATCCCCATGCTGTTCGGCGACGCGTTCTCGATCTTCCTGCTGCGGCAGTTCCTCATGACGATCCCGCGTGAGTACGCCGACGCCGCCCGCGTCGACGGCTGCGGCGAGATCGCCGCGATGCTGCGAGTGGTGCTGCCGATGGCCCGGCCGGCGATCGCCGCGGTGGCGCTGTTCCAGTTCTTCTACGCTTGGAACGACTACTTCGGCCCGCTCATCTACACCAAGCCGGAGACGTGGACGCTCGCGGTCGGCCTGTCGACCTTCCGCGCCGCCCACCACGTCGAGTGGAACCTCACGATGGCCGCGACCCTCCTGACCGTGCTGCCGGTCATCATCGTGTTCTTCCTGGCCCAGCGGGTGTTCATCCAGGGCGTGACCTTGACGGGGGTGAAGGGGTGAAGATCTGTGTGGTCGGCGGCGGCTCGACGTACACGCCGGAGCTCGTGGACGGCATCGCGCGGCTGCGCGCGACCCTGCCGGTCTCGGAGCTCGCGCTGGTCGACCCCGACCAGCGCCGCCTGGACCTGGTGGGCGGCCTGTCGCGACGCATCTTCGCCCGGCAGGGCCACCCCGGCGTGATCCGTACGACGTCCGACCTGGACGAGGGCGTCGACGGCGCGTCGGCCGTGCTGCTGCAACTGCGCGTCGGCGGGCAGGCGGCCCGCCACGTCGACGAGACGCTGCCGCTGGACTGCGGCTGCGTCGGTCAGGAGACGACCGGCGCGGGCGGGCTGGCCAAGGCCCTGCGGACCGTGCCGGTCGTACTGAGGATCGCCGAGCGGGCGGCGGCGCTGGCGCCGGACGCCTGGATCGTCGACTTCACCAACCCGGTCGGCATCGTCACCCGCGCGCTCCTGGACGCCGGGCACCGCGCGGTCGGCCTGTGCAACGTCGCGATCGGCTTCCAGCGCCGCTTCGCCGCCCTGCTCGGTGTGCCGCCGGACCGCGTACGGCTCGGTCACGTCGGCCTGAACCACCTGACGTGGGAACGCGCGGTGCACGTCGACGGACAGGACGTGCTGCCGCGGCTGCTCGCCGACCACGCCGAGGACATCGCCGCCGACCTCGGGCTGCCCACCACTCTCATCCGCCGCCTCGGCGTGGTCCCGTCGTACTACCTGCGTTACTTCTACGAGCACGACGCGATCGTGGCCGAGCAGTTGCACGCCCCGTCGCGGGCGGAGCAGGTCACGGCGATCGAGGAGGGACTGCTGGAGATGTACGCCGACCCGGCGCTGGACGAGAAGCCGGCGCTGCTGGAGGAGCGCGGCGGCGCGTACTACTCCGAGGCCGCCGTCGACCTGGTCGCGTCCCTGGCCGGGGACCGCGGCGACGTCCAGGTCGTCAACGTCCGCAACGGCGGCCGGCTGCCGTTCCTGCCGGAGGAGGCGGTGATCGAGGTCCCGGCGCGGATCGGCTCCGCCGGGCCGGATCCGCTGCCGGTGGACCCGGTCGAGCCGCTGTACGCCGGGCTGATCGCGCACGTCTCCGCGTACGAGGAGCTGGCCCTGGAGGCGGCGCTGAAGGGCGGTGTCGACCGGGTCGCGGACGCGCTGCTCGCCCATCCCCTCATCGGCCAGGCGAGCACCGCCGACGAGCTCGCCCGTCGCCTGGTCGCCGCGAACGCCGCCCACCTGCCCTGGGCGGTGACCGCGTGATCCTCGCGATCGACGGCGGCAACAGCAAGACCGACGTCGCCGTGCTGACCGGCCGGGGCGAGGTCCTGGCCACCGCGCGGGGCGGCGGCTTCCGCCCGGTCGCCGACGGTGTGGGGCGGGCGGTGGACACGGTCGTCGACGCGGTGACGCGCGCGCTGTCGTCGGCCGGGGCGGTCTCTCCCGTGGACCATGTCTCGGCCTACCTGGCCAACGTGGACCTGCCGGTGGAGGAAGAGCGGTTCCACCGGCTGTTCGCCGAGCGCGGGTGGGGCCGTAGCGTGCGGGTCGGCAACGACACGTTCGCGCTGCTGCGGGCCGGCACGACCGAACGCTGGGGCGTCGCGGTGGTGTGCGGGGCGGGCATCAACTGCGTCGGGGTCGCCCCGGACGGGCGGGTGGCGCGATTTCCCTCGATCGGCAGGGTGACCGGCGACTGGGGCGGCGGGCACCACCTCGGCGAGGAGGCGTTGTGGCACGGCGTCCGCGCCGAGGACGGCCGCGGCCCGCGTACCGCCCTGGCGGCCGCCGTCGCCGCCCACTTCGGCCGCGACAGCGCGAGCGAGGTGGGGCTGGCGATCCACTTCGGGGAGGTTCACGAGGGGCGGCTGGGCGAGCTGTCCCCGGTGCTGTTCGCCGTCGCGGCCGACGGCGACCCGGTCGCCCGCGGCCTGGTCGACCGTCAGGCCGAGGAGGTCGTCGCGCTCGCCGCCGTCGCGCTGCGCCGCCTGGACCTGCTCGACACTTCCGTGGAGGTCGTGCTCGGCGGCGGCGTCCTGGCCGCCCGGCACCCGCAGCTGATGACCGCGATCGAGGCCGGGCTCGCGGAGGTCGCCCCGCGGGCCGAGCTCATGGTCGTCGAGGCTCCTCCGCTCCTGGGCGCGGCCCTTCTCGGCCTCGACGCCACCGGCGCCCCTCCCGAGGCCCACGACCGCCTCCGCGCCGGCTTCGGGGAACAGGCCGCCGCGCCCGGGTGACAGTAACTGCCTGTCGAGGCGATCACTCGTTATATCAGCATACAAGCCGATAAGTCCGATTCTAGGCTCTACGTCTTTATTGCCACCTTACTCGAGGCTTGTCTTGTCCGGAATGACGCAGGGAATGGTATAAGTCGCGGTACAGACCAGAGAATCGGGAAAGTGCCGCCTGCACCTGTTTCGTGCGGTTCCAACAAGAAGGAGAGCGACGTGCTGAAAAAGACATGCGCCACCGGCCTCCTGGCACTCGCCGCGGCCGCGGGCGCTCTGCTCACGAGCTCACCCGCGTCCGCGCAGACCCCGACGTGGGGCGGCGGCTGGGGTGGCGGTTGGGGCGGCGGCTGCTGCGGGAACAGCAACTGGAACAGCAACCGGATCTTCAACCACACCAGCGTCAACGTCAGCAACCGCAACAACAACGTCGCCATCGCCACGAACGGCCGGGGACGCGACGGCGGGTTCTTCGGGGGCGACGGCCTGCTCGACGGGGGATTCGGGTTCGATGACGACTAGCCCTCGCTTCCACCGGTCCTGAGCCGTCGCGAGGCCGATCGGTCGTCACCCAGGCCGGACAAAGACCTCATCTCAGCGGCTTATCACCGGCCGGCACCTGCCCGCACCGGAAAAAGCGGGCAGGGCCACCGCTGGGAATATTCGGACACTTACCGATACGTCCGATTTCACGAACTGCGTCTTTGTTACCAAGTTACCCAGCACTTGTCTTGTCCGGAATCTGCCGGGGAATGTTACAAATCACGGCGCGGACCTGAAAATCAGGAAAGCGCCAGCGTGACGGCTATCGTTCGGTTCCGACATAGAAGGAGACTGACGTGCTGAAGAAGACATGCGCTACCGGCGTTCTGGCGCTTGCCGCCGCTGCGGGCGCTCTGGTGACGAGCTCACCCGCGTCCGCGCAGGTCCCCACGTGGGGTGGCGGCGGCTGGGGCGGCGGCTGCTGCAGCCACTTCTCGCACCATTTCCGATTCCACTCGCGCCACCGGAACACCAACTTCAACAACAACGAGGTCTTCAACCACATCCCGATCCGCATCCGTAACCGGAACAACAACATCGCCATCGCCAGGAACAACCAGGCGCAGTCCGAGCGGCAGCGTGAGTTCCGGCGCGACGGCAGGTTCGACGGGTTCGGCGGCCTCGGGCTTGGGGGCTTCGGGGGGGATGACGACTAGTCCCCGCTCCCGCTGACCGCGGGCACGCGGGAGGCCCGAATCGGCCGTCACCCATAGGCCGGCGCGGCGAACTCGTCACAGCACGTATTTCGGTCGGTGCCCTGTCCGCCCTCACGAAGGGCGGGCAGGGCCGCGGGGCGCCGGCGCGGTCAGATGATCTGGCGGCGCAGCACCACCGCGAACGTGCAGGCGGCGGGCAACAGGGGCAGCCACACCGTGATCAGCCGATACCCCAGGACGGCTCCGACCGCCACCGCGGACGACGCACCGGTGGCGGTCAGCCCCGCGATCAGCGCCACGTCGAGCCCGCCGATCGCCCCTGGCGACGGAAGGACGGCGGTCAGCGCCGACACCCCGACATAGAGCACCAAGACGGTCCCGATCGTGAGCGAGACCCCGAGACTGCGCAGTATCGCGAACAGCACGAGCGCGTGGAACAGCGGCAGGCTCGCCGAGCCCAGCCAGAGCGCCGCCGCCCGGCCCGGATGCCGCAGCACCGCGGTCAGCTGTCCCATCTCCCGTACCATCCGCGCGACCGCCGACGCGGCCTCGCGGGCACGGCGGGCCACCCAACTCCGCGGACGGCGGAAGGCCAGCGCCGACAGGACCAGCACGCCGATAATCCCGGCCGGCACGAGAATGCCGAGACCGCCGTACGCCAGCGGCCCGGTCACCGCGTGGCCACTCGGCGGCCGCCCCGGCGGGCGCGCCCGGTCGAGCACGGACGGGGCGAGCACCAGGGCGCCCGCCAGCAGCGCGAGGTGGGTGACACCGGTGGCCAGGGAGTTCAGGCCGACCGCACCGACGGCGGCGCCCCGTGACACCCCGTAGCGCTGCATGAAACGCACGTTGACCGCCATCGCCCCGGACCCGGCGGGCAGCAGGTGGTTTACGAACGACGCCGCGAACTGCACCGCGAACACCCGCCCCACCGGAGGACGCACCGGCATCACCCCGAACAGCGACACCGTGCCGGCGATCCACATCGCCACGGTGGCGAGCACGGCCAGCGCGAGCCACTCCCCGTCCGCGCCGGCCAGACTGTCCCCACCGGCGTCGACGGCCGCGCGGTGCGTGACACCGAGGACGACGACGGCCACGGCGACGCCGGCCCCCAGCAGCAGCCGCACCACCGACGAAGGGACGATCGCGGCACGGGCGGCCCGTTCCTGGTACCCGGCCGCCGTGTCGGCGACGCTCGCGGCCTCTGCCGTACGCCCGGAGTGCTCCACGCCGGCCTCACCTCCGCCCGAGCCTCATCGCCTGATCCGACGGAACGGCTGCACCCGATCGGCTACTACTCCGATAGTAGCCGATCACGGCGACTCGGCGGCGCGACCGCCCTTCCGCTCACTCCGACGTGCGAGGGACCGTCGTGTCGCACTCAACCCCGGCCAGGTGACGAACGAGTAGCCAAGGCCACTTATCCCGACAAACCACGCGTTACCGGTGTACGTCGCCTGAAGGGCTGATCTCCGGGCAGGACCTCACTCCGGGTCGTAGGCGAGATTCGGGCGGAGCCAGCGTTCGACGTCGCCGAGAGGGATACCGCGGCGGCGGGCGTAGTCCTCGGCCTGGTCGCGGCCGATCCGGCCCACGGTGAAGTACCGGGACGCCGGGTGCGCGAACAGCAGGCCGCTGACGCTCGCCGCCGGCGTCATGGCGAACGACTCGGTCAGGTCCATGCCGATCCGCTCCGAGCCGAGCAGGTCGAACAGCGTGCGCTTCTCGCTGTGGTCCGGGCTGGCCGGGTAGCCGAGCGCCGGGCGGATGCCGCGGAAGCGTTCGGCGTGCAGGTCCTCGATGGCGGGGTCGGCGTCCGGCTCGTACCACTCGCGCCGCGCCTTCAGGTGCAGGTACTCGGCGAACGCCTCGGCGAGACGGTCCGCGAGGGCCTTCACCATGATGGCCCGGTAGTCGTCACCGGCCGCCTCGTACGTCGCGGCGAGGTCGTCGGCGCCGTGGATCGCGACCGCGAAGCCGCCGAGGTGGTCGCCGGACGGGGCGAGGTAGTCCGCCAGACTGCGGTTGGGACGGCCCTCCGGCTTCACCGTCTGCTGGCGCAACATCGGGAACCGTACGCCGTCGTCGAGCACGATGTCGTCGCCCTCGGAGTGGGCGGGCCAGAAGCCGTACAGTCCCTGGGCGCGCAGCGACCCGTCCGCGATGATCTGGTCGAGCAGCGTGTTGGCGTCGTCGAACAGTTCGCGCGCCACCGGCTGCTCCAGGATCGCCGGGTACTTGCCCTTGAGCTCCCAGGCGAGGAAGAGGAACTGCCAGTCGATCATCGCGCGGAGGTCCGTCAGGTCCGGTTCGACGGACCGTACGCCGGTGAAGGCCGGGACGGGCAGGTCGTCGTACGAGACACGCTCGGGGTTGGCGCGGGCCCGCTCGAGGGTGAGCAGGGGGCTGCGCTGCCGGGTCTCGTGCTGGGCGCGCAGCCGGTCCTGCTCGGCGCGGTTGCTCGCGTCCAGGGCCTCCGCCCGGTCGGGGTCGAGCAGATCCGAGACGACACCGACGACGCGGGAGGCGTCGAGCACGTGGACCGTGGTGGCGTCGTACGCGGGGGCGATCCGGACCGCGGTGTGCTGGCGTGAGGTGGTGGCGCCGCCGATCAGCAGCGGGATCTTCAGCCCGCGGCGGTCCATCTCGGCGGCGACGGCGACCATCTCGTCGAGCGAGGGGGTGATCAGGCCGGACAGCCCGACGGCGTCGGCGTTCTCGGCGACGGCGGTGTCGAGGATGGTGGCGGCGGGGACCATGACGCCGAGGTCGATGACCTCGTAGTTGTTGCAGCCGAGGACGACGCCGACGATGTTCTTGCCGATGTCGTGCACGTCGCCCTTGACGGTCGCGAGCACGACCTTGCCGTTGCCCCGCTCCGCCTCGAGGCGGCCCTCCAGCCGGGCCTGTTCCTTCTCGGCCTCCATGAACGGCTCGAGGTAGGCGACCGCGCGCTTCATCACCCGGGCGCTCTTGACGACCTGCGGCAGGAACATCTTGCCGGCGCCGAACAGGTCACCGACGATCTTCATGCCGTCCATCAGCGAGCCCTCGATCACGTCGAGCGGCCGCGCGGCCCGCTGGCGGGCCTCCTCGGTGTCCTCCTCGACGAAGTCGACGATGCCGTGCACGAGGGCGTGCGCCAGGCGATCCTCGACGGGGGCCTCCCGCCAGGACAGGTCCACCGTGCGGCGGGTGCCCTTCCCGCTGACCGTCTCGGCGAAGGAGACGAGCCGGTCGGTGGCGTCGGGACGCCGGTCGAACAGCACGTCCTCGACGAGTTCGAGCAGGTCGGCGGGGATGTCCTGGTAGACCGCGAGCTGGCCGGCGTTGACGATGCCCATGTCCAGCCCGGCGCGTACGGCGTGGAACAGGAACGCCGAGTGCATCGCCTCCCGTACGACGTCGTTGCCGCGGAAGGAGAACGACAGGTTGGAGATGCCTCCGCTGGTACGGGCGCCGGGGCAGCGCTCCTTGATGAGCGGCAGCGCGTCGATGAACGCCTTGGCGTAGCCGTTGTGCTCGGCGATGCCGGTGGCGACGGCCAGGACGTTCGGGTCGAAGACGATGTCCTCGGGCGCGAACCCCGCCTCCCGCGTCAGCAGGTCGTAGGCGCGGCCGCAGATCTCGACCTTGCGCTCGGTCGTGTCGGCCTGGCCCTGCTCGTCGAAGGCCATGACGACGACGCCGGCGCCGTAGTCGCGGATGCGGCGGGCCTGTTCCAGGAAGGGCTCCTCGCCCTCCTTGAGGCTGATGGAGTTGACGACGGCCTTGCCCTGCACGCACTTGAGACCGGCCTCCAGCACGCTCCACCGCGAGCTGTCGACCATGATCGGGATGCGGGCGGCCTCCGGCTCGGTCGCGACGAGGTTCAGGAACGTCGTCATGGCCCGCTCGCTGTCGAGCAGGTCGGCGTCCATGTTGACGTCGAGCAGGTTCGCGCCGCCGCGTACCTGCTCCAGCGCCACGTCGACGGCGGCCTGGTGGTCGTCGGCCTCGATCAGCCGCCGGAACCGCGCCGAGCCGGTCACGTTGGTGCGCTCGCCGATCATGACGAAGCCGGTGTCCGGGCCGATCTCGAACGGCTCCAGGCCGCTGAAGCGGGTGCGCTTCTCCGGGGCGGGCACCCCGCGCGGCGGCAGGCCGGAGACGGCGGCGGCGATCCGCTCGATGTGCTCGGGCGTGGTGCCGCAGCAGCCGCCGACGACGTTGACGGAGCCGGCGCCGGCGAACTCGCCGAGCAGGCGCGCGGTCTCCTCCGGCGTCTGGTCGTAGCCGCCGAACGCGTTCGGCAGCCCCGCGTTGGGGTGGCACGCGGTGTACGTGCCGGCCAGGCGCGCCAGATCGGTGACGTGCGGGCGCATCTCCGCGGCGCCGAGCGAGCAGTTCACGCCGACGACGAGCGGGTCGGCGTGCTCGATGGAGTTCCAGAACGCCTCGACGGTCTGGCCCGACAGCGTACGGCCACTCAGGTCGACGATCGTGACGGAGATCCACAGCGGCAGGTGCGGGGCGACCTCGCGGGCGGCCGTGATCGCGGCCTTGGCGTTGAGCGTGTCGAAGATCGTCTCGATCAGCAGCAGGTCGACGCCGCCGTCGGCGAGGGCCTGGATCTGCTCGGCGTACGCATCGCGGACCTCGTCGAAGGACACGGCCCGGTAGGCGGGGTCCTCCACCCGCGGGGACAGCGAGAGCGTCACGTTGAGCGGGCCGATCGAACCGGCGACGAACCGCCCGCCCGCCTCGTCGGCGGCCTGGCGGGCCAGTTGCGCGCCGCGCAGGTTCATCTCCCGCACGTGGGCCTGCAGCCCGTAGTCGGCCTGGCCGATGCTCGTGGCGGTGAACGTGTTGGTGGTCGTGATGTCGGCGCCCGCCGCGAGGTAACGCCGGTGCACGTCGAGAACGAGGTCCGGGCGGGTCAGGTTCAGCAGGTCGGGGTCGCCGGTGACGTCACGGGGGTGGCCGCCGAACCGGTCGCCCCGGTAGTCCGCCGGGGTGAGGCGCGCGCCCTGCAGCATGGTGCCCCAGGCGCCGTCCAGCACCGCGATACGCCGGTCGAGGAGGTCACGCAGGGCCTGCGTCGCGTCTCGCCGACCGGTCCGGCCGTCGTCGGTAGCGGATCTGTCCACTGGACCACCTCCCGTTGTTGGGAGGCGCCCTTGCAGAACATCGATGACGGCCGAGCGTGGCGGGCGTGCGCCCGTTGCAGCGCCTCTCGGCCTGTGAGATCGAGAGTATCAAGATCTGGCACCGCAATGGGCGGGCCCCGCGACCGAAAGAGGCCGCCGGCCGGGCGCGGCGCCACCGGCGGCCCGTGCCGGGCGCGGAAGCCGATCGTGCGGCCGGCCTGGCCGAAGCCGGTCACACGCGGATGATCCAAAGCGGATGATCCAAAGTAGTTCACGCGACGATCACCCGATATTAGGACCGATCCATAAAAATCCCGCCCGGCGCCGTATCCCGAGCCGCCCTTCGCCCGACCCACGAGGACGCCATGTGCCGTGATGAACACTGTCAGCACAGCTCTGTTCCTTCGACGCCCGAGACGGGTGTCACGGAGCCGAACGCAGAGGGAGTCGACCGCCGCAGGTTGCTGATGGCGGCCGCCACCGGGGTCGCCCTCACGCTCGCCCCTGTCTCCTTCAACCGCGCCCGGGCCGACGCCGCCGTGACGGGCGCCACCACGACCGGCGACGGCCAAGAGACCCGGGTCGTCACAGGACGCCTCGAGACCGGCGCGGCGGACTTCGTCTACATCCCGGTGCGGATCCCGGCGGGCGTACAGCGGATCGCGGTCGAGTACTCCTACGACAGGCCGACGGTCCCCGCCGGCACTCCGGGAAACTCCTGCGACGTCGGGATCTTCGACGAGCGGGGCATCAAGCTCGACGGCAAGGGCTTTCGCGGCTGGTCCGGTGGCTTCCGCACCTCGTTCGAGATCAGCAACGGCGAGGCCACCCCCGGCTACCTGCCCGGGCCGATCAAGCCCGGCACCTGGCATGTCGTCCTGGGGCCGTACCAGGTGGCGCCGCAGGGCATGAACTACACGGTGCAGATCACGCTCACGTACGGGCCGTCCGGACCCGCCTTCACGCCGGACCATCCGCCGAAACGGGCCAAGGGGCGTGGCCGCGCGTGGTACCGCGGTGACGGGCACCTGCACACGGTGCACTCCGACGGCCGGAGGACACCGGCCGAGGTGGCGGCCGGCGCCCGGGCGGCGGGGCTGGACTTCATGGTGTCCACCGACCACAACACCTCGTCGTCCCACGGAGTGTGGGGACAGTACGCCGGTGAGGATCTGCTGATCATCACCGGTGAGGAGATCACCACCCGGAACGGCCACTGGCTGGCCCTCGGGCTGCCGGCCGGAGAGTGGATCGACTGGAGGTACCGTTCCCGCGACGATGTCTTCGGCCGCTTCGCCCGGAAGGTGCGGGGCGCGGGCGGTCTGGTGGTGCCCGCCCATCCGTACTGCCCCTACGTGGCCTGCCAATGGAAGTTCGGCTACGACGACGCCGATCTCGTCGAGGTGTGGAACGGTCCGTGGACCTACGATGACGAGTCCGCCGTCGACACCTGGGACGGCATGCTCGGCGAGGCGGTGCGCAAGGGCAGACGCTGGATCCCGGCCATGGGCAACAGCGACGCCCACAGCGATCCCCAGGTCATCGGGCTTCCGCACAACGTCGTGTACGCCGACGACCTCACCACCGATGCCGTCGTGGGCGGTCTGCGGGCGGGCCGGTCCTGGATCGCCGAATCACGAACGGTCCAGCTGGCCTTCACCGCCGGCGGCAACGGCCGGCGCGCCGACATCGGCGGGACGCTGACCGCCCGCGCCGACGCCCCGATCGACGTCCGGTTGGACGTGCAGGGCGTTCCGGGCGGCACGGTCCGGTTCGTCACCGACGAGGGCCAGATGCATCAGGAGTCGCTGCCCTCCTCCGGCTCGGGCAGCGTCGTCTGGCGGACCACCACGTCGCTCGCCGCGTACGTGCGCGCGGAGGTGCGCCATCCAATGGCCGACGGCAGCCCCGGCAAGGGCAACACGATGGGCCCGAATCTGATGTGGGGCCCGATGGCGGCCCTGACCAATCCGATCTTCCTGCGGCGTTCCGGGTCCTGACGCGGCCGCCCGGCCGGTCCGGCGGCAGGTCAGGGCCGGCCGCAGGGGACGCCTCGCCCGCGGCCGGTCGCAGGAGCGTCCCTCGCCCGCGACCGGCCACATCGGCGCCCTTCGTGAGGCGCCAGGCGGCGTCTCAGAAGTTGATCATGTGGCCGGCCAGGCCGTGGATCGCCTCCTTGACCGCCTCGCCCAGCGTCGGATGGGCGTGGACGTTCCGGGCGACCTCGTGGACGGTCAGGTCCCACTGCTGGGCGAGGGTCAGCTCGGGCAGCAGTTCGGTGACGTCCGGGCCGATGAGGTGCGCGCCGAGCAGCTCGCCGTACTTCTTGTCGCTGAGGATCTTCACGAAGCCGGTCGGGTCGCCCAGGCCGTGCGACTTGCCGTTCGCGGTGAAGGGGAACTTGGCGACCTGGACGTCGAAGCCCTTCTCCTTCGCCTGCGCCTCGGTCCACCCGAAGCTGGCGATCTGCGGCTGGCAGTAGGTGGCGCGCGGGATCATCACGTAGTCGAGCTCCATCGTCTCGGCTTCCGCGATGGTCTCGGCGGCGACGATGCCCATCGACTCGGCGGCGTGCGCGAGCATCAGCTTGGCGGTCACGTCGCCGATGGCGAAGATGTGCGGGACGCTCGTGCGGCACCGGCCGTCGACGTCGATCGCGCCGCGCTCGGTCAGCCGGACCCCGGTCTTCTCCAGACCGTAGCCCTCGACGTTCGGCTGAAAGCCGATCGCCTGCAGCACCTTGTCGGCCTCGATGACCTGCTGCTGCCCATCCTTGGAGACGGTGACGCGGACCTTGTCGCCCGACTCGTCGATGCCCTCGACACGGGTGGAGGTCAGCACGTCGATGCCCAGCTTGCGGTAGCGCCGGGCCAGCTCCTTGGAGACCTCCTCGTCCTCCAGCGGCACCATCCGGTCGAGGAACTCCACGATCGTGACCTTGACGCCGTAGTTGCTCAGCACGTAGGCGAACTCGACGCCGATCGCTCCGGCGCCCGCGATCACGATGCTCCCGGGCAGGTCCTCGCTGAGGATCTGCTCCTCGTACGTCACGACCCGCTCGCTCAGCGACGTGCCCGGCAGCAAGCGCGCGCTCGCGCCGGTCGCGAGGATGCAGTGGTCGAACGTCACCGTCTCACCATTGACCTGGATGGTGTTCGGGTCGGTGAACGTGCCCCGGCCGTTGAACTCGGTGATGCCGTTCTTCTTCATCAGGTAGTGGACGCCCTTGACGCGGCCGTCCGCGACCGTCCGGCTGCGGCGGAACGCCTCGCCGTAGTCGAAGCGCACCTCGCCGTCGACCTGGATGCCGAACGTCTTCGCCTCGCGGGTGAAGATGTGCGCCAGCTCGGCGTTGCGCAGCAGGGCCTTGGAGGGGATGCAGCCGACGTTCAGGCAGACGCCGCCCCAGTACTTCTCCTCGATGACCGCCGTCTTGAGTCCAAGCTGGGCGGACCGGATCGCGGCGACGTACCCGCCCGGGCCCGCGCCGACGACGACGACGTCGAAATGAGTGCTCATGAGCAGTAACGATATTGCCCTGCGCGGGCCGGGCCGACACGGTCCCGGCCCGGCCGGGGCCCTGCTCGCGCCGGGTCGGCGTTCGCCGTCCGGCATCCCCGTCCGGAGCGGCCCGGTGCGGTCTGACCGCACCCGGTCATCCCTCCGGCTTGTAGGGGTATGACCGGATGCTCACACTGTCAGGCAACCGGCGTCGGCGCTCCTGTCAGGAGCGCCGGTGTACGACGGCGACAAGGTGGTGGGCATCCTGTCGGGCTTCAGCGGCGACTGTGCCGCTGGCGGCGTGTCGTACTTCGAGCCGATCACCAGGCCGCTCAGCGCCTACGGCGTGGCGGTGTACTGACCCGCGCCCAGCGCTCAGGCCGCGCGGTAGACGACGAACGACACCGCGATGTACTGGGCGACGTACGCGGCGATCGTGAAGGCGTGGAACACCTCGTGGAAGCCGAACCAGCGGGGTGAGGGGTCCGGCCGCCGCAGCCCGTACACCAGGCCGCCCAGGCTGTAGAGCAGACCGCCCACGCACACCAGGATGAGCGCGGCCGGACCGGCACCGTCCAGCAGCTGCGGCATGAAGCCCGCCGCCACCCAGCCGAGGCCGACGTAGAGCGCGGTGTACAGCCAGCGCGGCGCGCGCACCCACGCGATGCGGAACAGCACGCCCGCCCCGGCGCCCGACCAGATCACCGACAGCACCACGGTGCGCGCCGTGCCGTGCAGGGCCAGCAGCGCGAACGGCGTGTACGTGCCGGCGATGATCAGGTAGATGTTGGCGTGGTCGAACCGGCGCAGCACCGCCTCGCCGCGCGCGGACCAGTGGCCCCGGTGGTACAGCGCCGAGACGCCGAACAGCAGCGCCGACGTCACGGCGTACACCGCGGCGGCCAGCCGCGCCGACAGGGTCGGGCCCAGCGCGACCAGGACGATCCCGCCGATGAGCGCGGCCGGGAAGGTGCCGGCGTGCAGCCAGCCGCGCAGGCGCGGCTTCACCGACTGTGCGAACTCCCCCACCCGTGCCGCCGGTCCGCCCATGCGCCCTCCTTCATCCGTGCGCGATCCGTACCGGACTCAGTATTCCGAACGACGCGCCAGCCGTCTCCCTCCCCCCAGGCGTGAGGTGAAGTCGGTCTCCACCTCCTGGACGTCCTCGACCGTCACCGCCACCTCCTCGAGGGTCGGCCGGTCCCGCAGCCGGTCGGCGGCCCTGCGCAGCGCCTTCTCGCCGACGAGGCGGCTCAGCTCCAGGCCGAAGCAGTCCAGCTTGTCGGCGTCGGTGAGGTCGTCGCGCGCCCGCAGGTCGGCGGCGAGTTCGCCGAGGCGCTGCGCCTCGGCGAGGTCGTACCGCCGCAGGGCGTGGCTGCACAGCTCGGCCAGGGCGGCGTGGTCGCGGGCGAAGGACAACCCGTTCAGGTCGTTGCCGGCCAGTCGGCTGAGCGCCCGTTTGCGGTCCATCGCCGCGTCGACGATCTTCAGCAGGCCGGAGAGCAGGAGGATCGGGCCGATGCTGATGCCCTTGTCTTGGGCGATCATGAAGGAGGAGCGGAAGACCGCGGCCGAGCCGATCGCGGCGGCCATCACCTGGGCGACGTCGGCGCCGATGGGCGGGGCGCCTTCGGGCAGCGCGAAGCGCCAGCCCATCGACTCGGCCAGGATGAGCGCCAGCGTCGAGGCGGACG
Source organism: Actinoallomurus sp. NPDC052308 (assembly GCF_040679195.1). NCBI lineage: Bacteria > Bacillati > Actinomycetota > Actinomycetes > Streptosporangiales > Thermomonosporaceae > Actinoallomurus > Actinoallomurus sp. NPDC052308. The sequence goes on from NZ_JBFAUM010000004.1 coordinate 209,415, forward strand.
CGTTGACGATGATGTACAGCAGGCCGGACGGGCAGAACACCGCCGCCGCGGGCTTGTCCTGGTAGCGCCCCACCAGCTCCGCGACGCCGATGACGGCGCCGAACAGGGCGGCGAAGAGCATCCTCGTGACCACTAGGCCCCCCTCGCGCGTACCGGTTCCAGGCCGCCGCTGAGCAGCCGGCCCGCCCGAGCGGCCTCCAGGAAGACCAGGAGCCACTCCCCCGGCCCGGTCGCCGTGCCGTGCCAGCGGCGCGGCGGCGCGTCCCTCGCCTGGAGGAACACGAGCAGCCAATCCCCTGTGCCCGAGGCCGTGCCCCGGCGCATTCGCGTAGACATGGCGAGTACTCTCGCGAGCCCGCCACGGGAAGGCGACGACCCCATGGCCACGAGTTGACGAACTCCCTGCCCACGGCGTCCACGCGGCAGAGTTGTGGCGAGTCCGTGGCATCACGGCGGATTCTTCGCGGAGCGGGGCCCGGCAGGAATGCCGGCGGCGCCCTTTACAAAGTAAGTCGGCACCGGCGGCCACGGCTCACAGGCGGGGCGGGCGGCCCTCGTAGGGGGTGCTCAGCACGACCGTGGTCCGGGTCGAGACGTTGGCGGCGGCCCTGATCTGCTGGAGAAGCTCCTCCAGCGCGAAGGGCGACGCCACCCGCACCTTCAAGATGTAGCTCTCCTCACCGGCGACCGAGTGGCATGCCTCGATCTCCTGCAGGTGGGCGAGCTTCTCCGGCGCGTCGTCCGGAGCCGCCGGGTCTATCGGCTTGATCGAGATGAACGCGGTGAGCGGCAGGCCGACCGCCTCGTGGTCGAGCACCGCCGCGTAACCCCTGATCACGCCACGCTTCTGCAGCCGCCGCACCCGTTGGTGCACCGCGGACACGGACAGGCCCGTCTCACGCGCCAGGTCCGTGAAGCTCATACGGCCGTCCTCGGCGAGCAGGCCCACGATCTGCTGGTCGATGTCCTCCACGCCTCAGAACCTATCGCGATGGACGGTTTCACGGCGGAACGACCTGAGGAGGCCGCTCCGCCCGGCGCCTCGCCGATCGCACCGTCACCTCACGACATCGCCTTCCGGCGTCACCGTGGATCGGCGAGGTGCCGCCCGATCACCATGCGCTGGATCTGGTTGGTCCCCTCCACGATCTGCAGGACCTTCGCCTCGCGCATGAACCGCTCGGCGGGGAAGTCGCTGACGTAGCCGTAGCCGCCGAGCACCTGCACCGCGTCGGTCGCCACCCGCATCGCGGTGTCGGTGGCGAACAGCTTGGCCATCGCCGCCTGCGTGCCGTACGGCCGGCCAGCGTCGCGGCGGCGGGCCGCGGTCAGATAGAGCGCCCGGGCCGCCGCCACGCCGGTGGCCATGTCGGCGAGCATGAACCGCATCCCCTGGAAGTCGGCGACGCGCTGCCCGAACTGACGGCGTTCGCGCGCGTAGGCGACCGCCGTGTCCAGCGCCGCCTGGGCGACGCCGACGGCACAGGCGGCGATGCCGAGCCGTCCGCCGTCCAGCGCCGCCATCGCGATCGGGAAGCCCTGGCCCTCCGCGCCGATCCGGGCGTCGTCGGGGATACGGGCGTCGTCGAAGTGGATCTGGGCGGTCGGCGACGAGCGCAGGCCCATCTTCTTCTCCGGCGGGGCGGCGCGGACACCCGCGGTGTCGCCGGGCACGTGGAAGCACGAGATGCCGCGGCTCTTGTCGGCCGCCGTACGGGCGAAGAGGGTGTAGAAGTCGGCGTGCCCGCCGTGGGTGATCCACGCCTTGGTGCCGTTGACGGTGTACGCGCCGCCGTCGTGGTACGCCTTGGTGGTCAGCGCCGCCGCGTCGGACCCCGAGTGGGGTTCGGACAGGCAGTACGCGCCCAGCGGCTCACCGCCGATCAGGTCCGGCAGCAGCCGCTCCCGCTGTTCGGTCGTACCGAAACCCGCGACCGGGAAGCACGCCAGCGTGTGCACACTGACTCCGAGGCCGACCGCGAGCCAGCCCGTGGCCAGCTCCTCCACGACCTGCAGGTAGACCTCGTACGGCTGACCACCGCCGCCGAACTCCTCCGGATACGGCAGCCCGAGCAGCCCCGCCCGGCCGAGCGTGCGGAAGACCTCGCGGGGGAACCGGCCGGCCTCCTCATCGGCGGCGGCCCGCGGGGCGAGCTGCGCGGCGACCAGGTCGCGGGTCAGCTCGAGCAGGTCGTACGCCTCCGGGGTCGGCAGTTCACGATCAGCGCCCATCGTCCACTCGCCTCCGGCCTCGAGCCCCTCCACGCTGAGGGGCACCTTCCGAAATAGTAGGACGTCCAACTATCTGGGCGCTATCACCCGGAGGAGACGTACGGGACGCCTCGGGCGCCCTCGCCCGGCGGAGCCGGGCACCCACGCCCACCCCCGCCCGAGGACCCCAGACCATCCCGTACCGCGCTCCTGGGACGGTCTGAGGACCCTCTACGGCGGACCGGTCAGGCGTCGACCACGATCAGGTCGCGGGTGACGTGGTTGACGCTCTCGTGGCCGTCGGCGGTGCACACGACGATGTCCTCGATGCGCGCCCCGTGCGGTCCCGGATAGATCCCCGGCTCGATGGAGAAGGCCATCCCCGGCTCGAGCGGCTCGGTGTTGCCCGCCACGATGTAGGGCTCCTCGTGCGTCTCCAGGCCGATGCCGTGGCCGGTGCGGTGGATGAAGTACTCGCCGTACCCGGCGGCCGCGATGACCTCGCGCGCCGCCGCGTCCACCGCCTCGGGCGTGACGCCGGGACGGACGGCGGCGCGGGCGGCCTCCTGCGCCTCCTTCAGCACCGCGTAGTAGGTGTGGAAGTCGGCCGGCGCCTCCCCCACGGCGTACACGCGGGTCTCGTCCGAGCAGTATCCGTTCGGCATCGTGCCGCCGATGTCGACGACGACGGGCTCACCGGCCTGGATCACCCGGTCGGACAGCTCGTGGTGCGGGCTCGCGCCGTTGGGCCCGGAGCCGACGATGACGAAGTCCACCGTCGCGTGCCCCTCGGCCAGGATCGCCTCGGCGATGTCGCGGCCCACTTCACGCTCCGTACGGCCCGCCTTCAGCAGGGCCGGGACGATGCCGTGCACCCGGTCGATCGCCGCCCCCGCCTCGCGCAGCGCCTCGATCTCGGCCGCGCTCTTGCGCTTGCGCAGCTCCCCCAGGACCTGGCCGGCCGCGACCTGCTCCACGCCCGGCATCGCCGCGCGGAAGCGCAGGGCCATGACCGCCCACATCCGGTCCGCGACGCCGACGCGGCCGACGTCGCGCGGGAGCCGCCCGGCCGCCAGCGCGTACGGGTCCTCGGTCTCGTCCCAGGGCACCAGCTCCACGCCGAGCTCACCGGCCGTGGAGGCCTGCGCGGCGGCCAGCTCCAGCCGGGGGACGATCAGGAAGGGATCGTCCGCCGCGGGCACGACAAGGCACGTGAGCCGCTCCAGCGGGATGGCGTCGTAGCCCGTGACGTAGCGCAGGTCGGGCCCTGGCGTCAGCAGGAGCGCGCCGAGTCCGGAGTCGGCGGTCGCCTCGCGCACCCGGGCGAGGCGGTCGGGCTCGAATAGGGCTGTCGGGCTGGTCACACCGTTCCCTCTCCTCGTGAAATCTACGTGTCGGCCGCAATCTACCCCCCGCGCGACCAGGCCGGTCGCCGCCGGGCGGCGAGGCGCGCCCCGGCGGGGGTTCCGGCCGCGCGCGACGGGCCACGGGGACGGCTCCGGCGATGCACAAGAGGCGCACAAGCCCGAAGGATGATGCTCGCTGTGTGCGATAACCCCATCACGGACAGCGAAAATCGCTACGATGGTGTACACGCTCAGGGCGTGCACAAGGCGAGCGCGACACCCCGCTGGCCTCGTGTGTCACACACATATCAATCGACGACGACCTTCTCAGCGAAGCAGATTCACCATCGCCCCCGAAGACGATCACAATCGAAAGTGGTCTCCATGGGATTCCCTCACACCACGGGCGACAGGCCCCCAGAGCAGCAGGCGGACACGTCGGAGACGACGATCGAGCAGCTCCGCGCCGAGCTCGAGCAGCTGCGCGACAGGCTCCGGACCACCGCCCCGATCGAGCAGGCCAAGGGCGCGCTGGCCGAGCGCCTGGGCTGCGGCGTCGACGCCGCCTACACGCACCTCCTCCAGTTGGCGCGGGACAGCGGCATCTCGCCGTCGGACGCTGCCGCATTACTGTTCGCCACGGAGACGCGCGACGGCGAGTCGCCCCCGGCGCCCCGCTCTCCCGCCGACGACGCCGGTCAGGACGCCTCTCCCACGGCCGACGCCGGTCAGGACGCGCCGTCGGCCGCGGGCCCGCGACAGTCGACGGCCGTTCCGGCGGGCCGATCGCCCGCCGACCCCGGGGTGTGCCCCCGGCCCGCCCCCGACGACCTGCTCGAGCAGTTCGAGCACGCCCAGCGCCTCGGCAATCTCGGCTGCGGAACGTGGGAGCCGGCGACCGGCGCGAGCCACTGGTCCGAGCAGGTTTATGTGATCTTCGGACGTGATCCCGAGGAAGGGCCGGTGCCGCTCGACCGGCTCGCGGCGGTCGTCGTCCCCGAGGACGTCCCGTTGACCGCCCACCTGGTCAGCACGCTGGTCGACGGCCGGGAGCCCGTCGACAGTGAGATCCACATCCGGCGCGACGGGGAGACCCGCGAGCTCCGGCTGATCGGCGAGCCCGTGGTCGACGCGGCGGGCCGGCCCATGGCCGTCCGCTGCGTCTATCAGGACGTCACGGGCTGGCGGCGCGGTGAGCGTGCGCTGACGGCGTCACGCCGGCAACTGGAGCAGCTACGAGTGGACGAGGAACGCCGTCAGGCCATCGACATGCAGCGCTCGATCCTGCCCCTGCCCGAGCGCGTCATCGGCAAGCCCGGCCTGCGGGCGGCGATCCGTTACCTTCCGGCCGGGATCCTGTCCCGGGTCGGCGGCGACTGGTACGAGACGAGCGCGATCGACGGGGAAGGGGTCTTCCTGGCGATCGGCGACGTCTCCGGGCACGGGCGCACCGCCGCCGCGGCGATGGCCCGGCTCCGCAACGGCCTGAGCGGGCTCGCGTTCACCGGCGCGCCGCCCGACCGCCTGCTGTCCTGGCTGAACCGCCTGACCCTGCACTGGCCGACGTCGCTGACCGCGACGGCGCTGGCCGGCCGGTTCGACCCGGAGACCCGCACGCTGACGTGGGCGCAGGGCGGGCACTTCCCGCCGGTGCTGATCCGCGACGGCAAGGCCACGACGCTCGACCCGCCCGACGGGATGCTGCTCGGCGCGGTCGACGACGCGGAGTTCGGCGTCGCGACGACGTCTCTGGAGTCGGGGGACCTGCTGCTGCTTTATACCGACGGGCTGATCGAACGACGGGACCGCGACCTGCAGGTCGGCCAGGACCTGCTGCTGCGGGTGGCCGAGACGGCGGGCAGCAACGACCCCGAGACCGTCCTGGACCGCGTCCTGTCGGCGTTCGGCGCGCCGAACCCCAACGACGACACCTGCGTCGTGGCCATCCAGATCGTCTGACCGGCGGGCGGGGTCTCCGGTACGGGCCACCGGCGGGCCGGAAGCTGAGAGGATGACGGCGTGGGTGGACTCATGCTGCTCGATACGCCGTCGCTGTACTTCCGCGCCTTCTTCGGGGTGCCCGAGACGGTGACCGCGTCCGATGGCACGCCGGTCAACGCCGTGCGCGGCCTCCTCGACATGATCGCGCGCCTGGTCCGGGACCGCTCGCCGCACGCCCTCGTCGCCTGCATGGACGCGGACTGGCGGCCCGCGTTCCGGGTCGAGGCGCTGCCGTCCTACAAGGCGCACCGGGTCGCGGCGGACGGCGGCGACCAGACGCCGGACGCGCTCGCGACCCAGGTCCCGGTGATCGAGGAGGTCCTCGACGCGTTCGGGATCGCCCGGATCGGCGCCGCCGGCTACGAGGCGGACGACGTGATCGGCACGCTCGCGACCGCGCAGGACGGCGAGGTCGACGTCGTGACCGGCGACCGGGACCTGTTCCAGCTCGTCCGCGACGACAAGCCCGTACGAGTGCTGTACACCGCGCGCGGGATCAAGGCCCTGCAGGTCGTCGACGAGGCGGAGGTGACGGCGAAGTACGGCGTCCCCGGCCGGGCGTACGCCGACTTCGCCACGCTGCGCGGCGACCCGAGCGACGGGCTGCCCGGTGTGCCCGGTGTCGGAGACAAGACCGCGGCCGCGCTGATCACCCGGTTCGGCTCCCTGGAGGGCGTCGAGGAGGCCCTCGACGCGGGCGAGACGGCGGGGTTCCCCGCGGGCAGCCGCCTGAAGCTGGAGAAGGCCCGGGACTACCTCGCGGCCGCGCGGACGGTCGTCCGGGTCGCCACGCGCATCCCGCTGCCGGCGTTCGAGGCGGATGCACCGCGTAAGCCCCGCGATCCCGAGCGTCTGGTCGCGTTGACCGACCGCTGGAGCCTCGACGGGCCGGTCAACCGGCTCCTCGCCGCTCTCGCGGGCGAGTGACCGCGGTCGAAGGGCGAGTGACCGCCTCCCGGGGTGAATGACCCCGGGAGGGGGTGAATGACCACGGACGGGGGCCACTGACCACGGACGGGGTCACTGCCCACCGCCGGAGGGGTGAGCGACCCGCTGTGACGGTCCCGGCAGGTGACCGCCGGGTGACTGTTTGCATTTCTTGCGTCATTTGGCGCACTACGGCGGCATATTCGGCGTTCTCATTTCAGTGACAGGGTCGGTGAAAGTTGCGGCCCGCGTACGAGGAAGGCTGCCCATGACGTTCACTGTCAGCCGCCGGACGCCGGTCTCGCCCGGGGACGATGAGGTCGCGTTCGCGACCGTGACGGAGATGTTCGCCATGACGCAGCGCTCGAATCACGCCACGGCCTTCGCCGGCTGGGTGGTCACGATGAGCGCCATGGGCGTGGTGCTGCAGTGGGGCACGATCCAGTCGCTCGCCGGCTCGGCTCGGGGCGTGGTACTGCTGGCCGCCCTCGGCCCTGTCGCCGCCGCGCTCGGCTACGTCGTGGTGCTCCTCACCCGCGCCCACAACGTCACCGCCGGCGCGCAGGAGGACTTCCACCGGTTCATCGCGATGACCCCGCCGGACGAGCCGGAGTTCGCGGCCCCGGCGTTCCGGCGGCTGCGGCTGCTCACCGCGGCCGCCCGTCACCGTGCGATCCTCACCCGCACCGCCCTGGCCTGGGCCTACGTCGCCGGCGCGGCGTTCCTCGCCTGGAGCGCCGCCGCGGTGGCGCTGGCCTCCGGTCGCTGAGGAGACCCTTCGACCGGCCGGCGTCCGGGGGCCTGGAACTCCGCCCCCTCCCCAGTGGTCCCGGGTGCCGGCCTCTAGACAGATTTCCCCTCTATTAGGTCCACTGGAGGTAATGAGGTTCAATAGCGAATCTCTGCCGTCATCGCGCAGACGGAGAACGGGTGCAGGAGATCCTCGCGAACAGACACGGGTTTTGGCAGGCGTTGCAGGAGTCCGAACGAGCCGCGTTGCGCGCGGCCGGGCGGACTCGTGAGTATGCGACCGGCACGCTGCTGTGCAGCCAGGGCGCCGACCCCGACCACGTCCTGATCATTCTGGACGGCTGGGTGAAGGTGACGGCGGGCCGGGCGGACGGTCAGGAGGTCATGCTCGCCATCCGGGGTCCCTCGGACACGATCGGCGAGAGCGGCTGGCTGAACGGCCGGCCACGGTCGGCCAACGTCAAGGCGCTGGGCCGGGTCCGTGCGCTCGCCATCCCCGCCGAGCAGTTCGCCTCCTTCCTGAACAGCCACGCGCACGCGGCGCAGGTCCTCGCCCGGGTGATGGTCGGACGGATGGACGACGCCGACCGCCGGATGACCTCCCAGGTGGGCACGAGCGGCCCGAAACTGCTCGCCCTGCTCCTCCTCGACCTGGCCGAGCGCTACGGCGTACCGGGCGGCGGCACCGTGACGCTGCCGCTTCCGCTCACCCAGCAGGAACTCGCCACCATGATCGGCCGGGCCCGGGAGACCGTCGCGCGGGCGCTCACGGTCTGGCGACGGGAGGGGATCGTGGTCACCCGCCGGATGCGCATCGTCATCCTGCGCCTCGACGCACTGCACGACATCGCCGAGCGCGACGAGGACGGCTGATCCATCGCGGGTGAGCCCGCCCCGGATCCGGTGTGTGTCGTTCGACACATCCGGTGCGGAAGCACCGCGTTACACTTCATGACCCCGATGACCCCAGCGCCGAGGGGAGCGGCACCGCCACATGACGAGCGATCGACCGTCAGGCGGCGAATCGGGGCGTTCGAAGTTCCTGCGCGAGTCGCTCGACGTCATCACCAACTTCTGGCAGCTGCTCGTCTTCCTGGCTCCCGCCGCCGGAATCTGCGCGGCACTCCTCCTACGGCACCTGCGGCAGATCTCGATCGCGCTGGCCTGGGCGATCGCGGTGGCCAGTTCGCTGTCCGGCCTCGTGGTCCTGGCCGGTAAGAAGGACCAGGTCCTCGAGTGGCTCCTCGCCTGGGTCGAGCACACCCGGGAGCAGCTCGTGAAGCTCGGCCGGGCGCTCCTCGCCTTCGTGCTGACGGCCGCCGCGGTCGCCGGGGCCGGCTGGGCCGTCACCGAAGCGATCGGCGTGCTGGGCGGATCCTGCTCCCCTCCCCTGGACCTGCGGGTGCTGACCGCCCCCGAGAACCTCACCGCGCTGCAGCGGGCCGCCGCGGAGTACACCGCCGCCCACTCCGCCCGCTGCCGGCCGGTGCGGATCGCCGTCGCGCCCTCCGGCAGCGTCCTCAACGTCGCGTCCGGGCTCCAGAACGGCTGGTACTCCGAGCCGGGCGCCGGGGAGAACGGGCGCGGGGCGCTCCAGCCGGACGTCCTCATCCCGGCCTCGTCCGGCGAGGCCGATCGGCTCCTCGCGGCGCCCCACCCCGGCGTACGGCTGAAGAACGAAGGGTCGGTCGGCAGTTCCCCGCTCGCGGTCGGGATCTCCTCGTCCGCGAGCGGCGACCTGGACAACGTGCTGCCCGGCCAGGACCGCCCTCGCCTCGCCGAGCTGCTCGACGCGGCCCACCGCAGCGGCGTCCAGCGGATCTTCCGCGCCAGCCCGGACGTCTCGGAGATCGGCGCGCTCGCCAGCGTCGACCTCTACGCCGGCGGCGCCCTCGGTGATCCCCGGACGACCGAGCGCGCGCTCGGCGACGCCGCTCTGCCGCTGAGCGATTCCGCCGCGCTGCTCTGCGCGTTACGGCACCGTCCCGCGTCCGACGAGCGGGTCGCGGTGATCGCCCCGGAACAGGTCCTGGCCGACTACGGCAACGGCCGGGCGCTGGGCACCGCCTGTCCCGCGCCCGGCGGAGGCGGGCCGAAGCTCACGGTCCACCAGGTCTCGGACGCGCACACCTTCGACTATCCGTTCATCCACGTCTCCTGGGACGGCCAGTCGTCGACACGCCGGAGCCGCCAGGTGGACGACTTCCGCCGGTGGCTCGGGCACGACAGGCTGCAGGGCGAGGCGTTCCGGGACACCGACGGCCGCCCGGGCATCGCCGACTCCACCGACGGACGTCTCTACCTCGGCGCGGTCCCGCGCATGCCCGTGCGGCCCTACCGGCGCGATCAGATCAACGACACGCTCACCCGATTCGCGCAGGCCCGGCCGCCGCTGCACATCGCCATGGCCCTCGACGTGTCCGGGTCGATGAGCGGTGGCCGGCCGCAGCCCGGCTCCCGCTTCACCTACGCCGTCCAGGTCGCCCGCGCCGCAGCGCAGACCGCGATCCACGACGGCAGGGACACCGTCGAACTCGACGTCTTCTCCCGGGTCCAGAAGCAGTCTCCGTTCCGCGCCACGGGGCCACCCGCGGGGCCGGGCAGGATCGGCTCCGCGCTGGACGGCCTGACGCTCCAGGGCAGCGACATCCCGCTGTACGACGCGATCGGCGACGCCGCCGCCCGTGTCGCGGCGTACCCGGACGCCACCGTGGTCGTCCTCACCGACGGCGGATCCGAGGCGGCCGATCCGCGCGCCCGCGCCGCGGCCCTGCGCAAGGCGCTCAAGACCCGGCCGATCATCGTCCTGACGGGGACCGACACGTGCGCGGGCACCACGGCGATCAAGGCGCTGGGATCGGCGGTGCGCTGTGTGGACGCGGGCAGCCGGGAGCCGAGCGACGTGGTGACCTCGGTCTTCGACCCGACGACGCAGCCCTGAGGAAGGCGAAGCGGATGCGTGCAGGCTACTTCCGGAGGCACCGCACCGCCATGCTGGCCGGTCTGGTGTTCGGCATCGCCGCCGTCCTCGTGCCGCTGGCGCCGTGGAACGACTCCGCCGGCCGTACGCCCTGCCCGGGGCACACGGGCATCGTCGTGGCCGCCGGTACGGACGTCAGCGCCGGAGCCGAGCGTCAGGCGCTGATCAACACGTGGAACTCCCAGCATCAGGACGACCCGGATCTGCAGGCCCGCATCGTCGAGATCTCCAGCGTCGCCGACCTGCAGCGCAGCCAGCTCGCGGCGGCCTCCGAGGCGCACGGCTGCGACTATGACGTGCTCACGCTCGACGCGCCCTGGACCGCGGAGTTCGCCGCCCGGAAGGCGATCGTTCCGTTCCCGCTGCCGCACGGCTGGGACGGCGACTTCCTGCGGGAGCTCAGGCAGTCGGTGACCTGGCATGGCACGGTGTACGCGCTGCCGTTCAACGCCGACGTCGGCCTGCTGTACTACTGGAACGACGCCCGGCGGCAGGCTCCCGTCGGCCTGCCGGACCTGCTGGGTCAGGCCGCCGAGGCGGTGACCGCGCACGGTTTCCCCGCCGGATACTCCCTGCAGCTCGCCGACTACGAGGGCGGCGCGGTGAACGCGCTGGAGCTCATCTGGGGCTTCGGCGGTGACGTGGTCCGCGGCGACCGGGTCGTCATCGACGCGTACGCCCCCCAGGTGAGATCCGCCCTGGCGGCCGTGCACACCAACCTGCCGCCCCAGGTCGCCGGGATCGACCGCACCTCGGGCGACGCGACCGAGGAGTACAGCATCCAGGCGTTCGAGGCCCGCCGGGTCGCGTTCATGCGGAACTGGCCGTACGCCTTCCGCACCCTGGCCGCCGACCCGCGGATGCGCGCCGCCGGCCGGCTGCGGTTCGGGGTGTCGCCGCTGCCGGGACCCAGCGTCCTCGGCGGGCAGAACCTCGCCATCTCCGCGTACAGCCGGAAACAAAAGCAGGCCCGCCGCCTCGTCGAGTTCCTGACGGACCAGGAGGCGGAGAGCCAGTTGTTCGACTGTGGGGGGTTCGCGCCGACCCGTAAGTCGGCGTACGCGGCGCCCCGGCCCTGCACGGACTCGCCGCCGGGTGAACAGCCGATCGGCCAGGCCGACCTGACCCAGCTCGCCGTGCAGATCCGCCAGGCGATCGCCAGGGCGCGCCCACGCCCGCTGACCCCGGCGTACCAGGAGTTCAGCGAGGTGTTCCGCCGCTGTTTCCGCGCGGCGGCGTTCCAGCCCGGCGAGGTGGACGTGGACTACGCCGCCTTCGCCCGGCTGCTCCGCGCGGCCTACTCCGGACGGCCGGCCTACACCGACCCGGACCGGCCGTGCGGGTGAGCCGGACGGCCTCGCCGGCGGGGTCGGCACGGGAGCGGCGCCGCCGTCCCTGGCGGGGACACCGGCGCCGTCCCGCGGGTCCCCGCCCGCAGGGGTGTCCGATCAGCTGACGGAGGAGTAGGCCACCACCCCACGCCGGATCGCGTCCATCGCCCGGCCGGCGACGTCCCGCACGCCGCCGCCCGGCGGGGCGGCGTCCGCGATCTGCCCGAGCATGTCGAGCAGTTGCTTCATCCAGCGCACGAAGTCACCGGCGGTCAGGTCGGTGTCGACCAGCACCGCGTCGAGCTGGGTGCCGCTCGCCCAGCGGTACGCCGCCCAGACGAACCCCAGGTCCGGCTCGCGCAGGAACGCCACCCGGTGGTCCTTCTCGACCTCCTGCAGGTCGCCCCACAGCCGGATCATCTCGGTGAGCGCCTCGCGCACCGGCCCGGCCGGCACCCGGGGCGCCCGTCCGTCCTCCGGCGCCCGCGACTCGTACACCAGCGCGGACACGGTCGCGGCGAGCTCCGCGGGCCCCAGGTCCTCGAAGATCCCGTCGCGCAGGCCCTCGGCGGCGAGCAGGTCGAGCTCGGTGTAGATCCGCCCGAGCCGGCGCCCTTCGTCGGTGACCCGCTCGCCGTCGAGGTAGCCGAGCTGGTCGAGGACCGCGCAGACCCGGTCGAACGTCCGGGAGATCACCTGGGAGCGGCCCTCCACGCGGCGGCGGAGCGCCGTCGTCTCCTTCTCCAGCCGGAAGTACCGCTCCGCCCAGCGTGCGTGGTCCTCCCGGTCGGCGCAGCCGTGGCACGGGTGCTCGCGCAGGCGCCGCCGCAGGTCGGCGATCCGCGGGTCCTCGCGCGTGGGGTCCGGGCGCTTCTGCGGACGGGGCTTGTCCAGGTCCGCGGTCTTGTTGCGCAGCGTGGAGGCGAGGTCGCGGCGGTGCTGCGCCGACCTGCGGTTGAACCACTGCGGGATCTTGATGCGCTCGACCGGCTCGACGGGGCCGCGGAAGTCCGCCAGGGCCAGCTGCTTGACCTGCCGGTTGATGGTGAGGACGAGCGGGGACGGATCGTCGGAGCGCTTCGCGCTACCCGGCTCCAGGACCACCGCCGCGCCGGCGAAGCGGCCGTGCGGGACCATGATGACGTCGCCGAACCGCAGCCGCTCCAGCGACCGCGCCGCCTCGGCGCGCCGTGCGCCGGACCGCTCCCGGGCCAGCTCCCGCTCGCGTTCGGTGAGGCGCTGCCGCAGGCCGGCGTACTCCATGAAGTCACCCTGGTCGCAGGTGGCCGCCTCCAGGTAGCCCTCCAGTGCCTCCTCGTTGCGGCGCAACTGCTTGGCGAGCCCGACGACCGCGCGGTCCGCCTGGAACTGCGCGAAGGACTCCTCCAGGAGCGTACGGGCGCGTTCGCGGCCGACCTGGCCGACGAGGTTGACGGCCATGTTGTACGACGGGCGGAAGCTGGAGTTGAGCGGGTAGGTGCGGGTGCCCGCCAGCCCGGCCACCGCCGCAGGGTCGACGCCGGGCGCCCACAGGACGACGGCGTGGCCCTCCACGTCGATGCCACGCCGCCCCGCCCGCCCGGTGAGCTGGGTGTACTCGCCGGGGGTCAGGTCGACGTGCATCTCGCCGTTCCACTTCACGAGACGCTCGATCACGACGGTACGGGCCGGCATGTTGATGCCCAGCGCGAGCGTCTCGGTGGCGAAGACGGCCTTGATCAGCCCTTCGGTGAACAGCTCCTCGACGACCTCTTTGAAGGTGGGGAGCATGCCCGCGTGGTGCGCGGCCAGGCCGCGCTCCAGCCCGGCCAGCCACGTGCCGTACCCGAGGACGTCGAGATCGGCCCGCGGGATGTCGGCGGTGCGTGCCTCGACGTGCGCGCGGATCTCCTCGGTCTCCTCCTTCGAGGTCAGCCGCAGCCCGGAGTACATGCACTGCTCGACCGCGGCGTCGCAGCCGGCCCGGCTGAAGATGAAGGTGATGGCGGGCAGCAGCCCGGCCCGGTCCAGCCGGTCGATCACGTCGGCGCGCGACGGCGGCCGGTAGCGCTCGGGGCGGCGCTCACGCCGCCGCCCGGAGCGGCGGCTCTGGTTGATCCTCGTGCGCCGCAGGTCGTCCAGCGCGAACCGGCGCAGCTCCGGGTTGACCTTCGTGTGCTCGTCGTCGACGAACAGGTCGTACAGCCGGTTGCCGGCGAGCATGTGCTGCCACAGCGGAACCGGCCGCTCCTCGTCGACGATGACCGTGGTCTCGCCGCGGACCTCCTGCAGCCACTCGCCGAACTCCTCGGCGTTGCTGACCGTCGCCGACAGCGCCACGAGCCGCACCGACTCGGGAAGATGAATGATCACCTCTTCCCAGACCGCGCCCCGGAACCGGTCGGCGAGGTAGTGCACCTCGTCCATCACGACGTACGCCAGCCCGGTCAGCGTCGGGGACCCGGCGTACAGCATGTTGCGCAGCACCTCGGTCGTCATGACGACGATCGGCGCCTCGCCGTTGATGGTGTTGTCTCCGGTCAGCAGGCCGACCTTGCCCGCCCCGTAGCGGCGCACGAGGTCGGCGTACTTCTGGTTGGACAGTGCCTTGATCGGCGTCGTGTAGAAGCATTTCCGGCCGCCCGCGAGCGCCAGGTGCACGGCGAACTCGCCGACGACGGTCTTGCCCGACCCGGTGGGCGCGGCGACGAGCACGCCGTGGCCCTCCTCCAGCGCACGGCAGGCGTCGACCTGGAAGAAGTCCAGGTCGAAGTCGTACAGGCTTTGGAACTCGGTCAGCGCGGGCGTGAAGAGCGCCATGCGCTGACGGTGCGCCGCGTAGCGCTCCGCGGGGGTGGTCATGGCTCAAGACTACGGACCGCCGCCGACCGAAACGGCGGTGCGCCGCGGATTCCCGGCCCCGTCGGCCGGGACCTTAGACGCGCTCGCCGTCCGCCGGCTCGTCCTCGGGCAGGTCCAGCGGGGATGCCTCGTCGTCCGAGATGCCCGCGTACGGGTCGGGCCGGGCGGCCTTACGCCGGTCGTGGACGTAGGCGATGGCCTCGGCGATCTCGAAGAGCACCACGGTGGGCAGCGCCAGCGCCAGCATGGTGAACGGGTCCTGGCTCGGCGTCGCGACCGCGGCGAACACGAAGATGCCGAAGATCAGCAGCCGCCGCGACTTCTTGATCCGGGCGTGCGTCAGCACCCCGGCGACGTTCAGGATCACGACGAACAGCGGTAGCTCGAACGTGAGCCCGAAGATCAGCAGCATCGCGGTGGCGTAGCCGAGATAGTCGGTGATACCGACCAGCACCGTCGTGTTGCCCGGGGCCAGGCCGATGAAGATCCGCAGCCCGCGGTCGAGCGTGACGTAGGCCAGCCACGCGCCCACGGCGAACAGCGGAGCCGCCGCGCCGAGGAAGATGTAGGTCCAGCGGCGCTCCCGGGCGTACAGGCCCGGCGCGACGAAGGCCCAGATCTGGTACAGCCAGATCGGGGACGACAGCACCGCTCCGACGATCAGCGCCACCTTCAGGTGGATGAAGAAACCGTCGAAGATCCCGTGGACGACCAGCTTGCACTGGTGGTCCAGGCAGTGCTCCGGCGGAAGGCTCTCATAGGGCTTCTTCAGCACGCTCCAGACGGGGCCGAAGAAGATCCAGCCGACGATCGCCCCTGCGATCAGCCCGAGGGCGGCCTTGATGATCCGGATGCGCAGCTCACGAATGTGCTCCATGAGCGGCATGCGCCCGTCATCGCTCCGCGAGGCCCCGCGCCGCAGGGGCAGCTTCATCGCCGACATGTCGTTGGAGATTCCGGTTTCGTCAGGACTTCTTGCCGTGCTCCGCCTGCGACAGCGGTACGCCGCTGACGGTCGTGCCGTCGTCCACCGGACCGGCCAGCTGCTGCTGACCCGCGGCCTGACGCTCGAGGAGGGCCGCCTGCTCCCGCAGACGGGCGGCCTGGGCGCGGGCGTCCTCCGCCTCGGCCCGGGCCTTGGGCTGGTCGTCCTCGTCGGTGATCAGGCCCTTGGTCTCGGACTTGAAGATGCGCATCGACCGGCCGAGCGAACGAGCGGCCTGCGGCAGCTTCGCCGATCCGAACAGGATCAGGATGACCACCGCGATGATCAGAATTTCCCCCGTACCAAGGTCAGGCATGTCCGTCCTCATTCAGCAGTGGCTGATACTCAGTCCGATCGTACGCCGTCGGACCGAATGTCTCACTCCCCTGATCGCTCCAAACGCTGCAACTCACCGGCGAGGGCCTCCTGTTTCGGCTCCAGACGCGCTCTCGTCCGCTGCAGTTCACGGCCCAGGCCACGGACCGCCAAGCCCACCTTGACCGTGCAAACGCTCAGCACGACCAGCCCGACGAAGGCCAGCCCGACGAACAGCATCATCCACGGCACACGCCGACCATAGCGAGGTTTGCCGGCGCTCGCTCCGCGAGCGCGGCTCGCGGCGCCCAACGCGCCGTCAGACCGGGATCAGCCGTCGTAGAGCTTCAGGGCGCGGGCGGCGTCCTCGCGTACCTGGGCGGCCAGCTCGGCGGGCTCGACGATGCGGCCGCTGCCGGCCAGCCGCAGCGCCAGCCTGCGCACCCAGCGCACGTCGCGGGTGCGCAGCACGATGCGGACGCGCCCCTCCCCCAGCTCGGAGGCGCTCTCGCAGGGGTAGTGGTCGGCGACCCAGCGTCCGGCCGGGGACAGCTCCAGCGTCACCCGTACGTCCTCCGGCGAGGGACGGAACAGCCCGGCGTCCAGGTCGAGCGGCTCGGCCTCGTCCGGGATGCTGGCGACGACGTCGAGGACCCGCAGGTCCACGATGCGGTCCAGGCGGAAGAGCCGGACGGCCTCGGCGCGGCGGCACCAGCCCTCCAGGTAGGACCAGCCGTCGACGAGGAGCAACCGCATCGGGTCGACGTCGCGCACGGTGTTCTCGTCCCGGCCCGGCACGTAGTAGGTCATCCGCAGGCGGCGGCCCTGGTCGAGCCCCGAGCGCACCTGGACCAGGACGTCCGGGCGGACGTCGAGCTCGACGGCGACCTGGCTGCTCGGCCGGGCGGCGGTGCCCGCCGCGACCTCCAGCTTGGCGATCACCCGGCTCACGGCGTCGCCATGCTCGGGAAGCTCGGCGATCGTGCGCAACGCCACGAGGAGGGCGGCGGCCTCGTCGACGTCGAGCCGCAGCGGCCGGCTGATCGACTCCGCCTCGCAGACCACGATCTCGCCGCCCTCGTAGGACAGGTCGATCGGGCAGTACGGGTCGGGCGCGCGCAGCTCGACGCACCACAGGAGGTTCAGGTCGTCGATGATCTGCTTTTCGGTCACGCCGAACGCCGCCGCGGCCTCTTCGACGCTGACCGAGCTGCGGTTGATGACGTACGGGACGAGCGCGAGCAGCCGCCGCAGCCGTTCCGAGGAGCTCACTGGCACACCGCCTTCAGATGCTGGATCATCGCGTCGCGCACGTCCGGCGGCTCGATCACGACCACGTCGTCGGCGAACCCGGCGAGGTAGTCGGCGAACTGGTCCACCTCGGCGAACGTCAGCTCCGCCAGATCCCACTCGTCGTCGTCCCGGCGGATGTTCGCCGCCCAGCGCCGGATGCCGTCGGCCGCGCCGTGCCGCAGGCGCACGGTGGCGGTACGCCGCCCGGGGGCGGTTCCCCCCTTCGAGGTGACGACCTCCCGGACGTCCACGCCCTCCGGAACGGTCACCGTGCCGGCCGGCCCGTCGGTGGTGACGTCGCCCCTGATCCGGCTGAGGCGGAAGACCCGCGCCTCACCGCGGTCGCGGTCGTGGCCGGCGACGTACCAGCGGCCGTGCCTGTTGACCACTCCCCACGGCTCCAGGTGGCGGCGCTGCGGCGCGCTGCGGCCGACGCCCTGGTACTCGAAGGCGACCGGCCGGCGATCCCGGACCGCGCGCCACAGGGCGGGGAAGGCGGGGTCGTCGGTGCCGACCCTGGGCTCGATGCCGAGGGAGGCGGCCTCGTCGGTGTCCACGCCGGCGGCGCGCAGCTTCAGCAGCGCCCCGGAGGCCGCCTCGGCCAGGCTGGCCCGCTGCCACACCCGCGCGGCCAGCCCGAGGACGGCGGCCTCGTCGCGGGCCACCTGGATCTCCGGCAGTTCGTACGCCTGGCGCTGGATGCGGTAGCCGGGCTCCTCGTCGCCGTCGCTGCCCATCTCGATGGGGATGCCGAGCTCGCGCAGTTCCTCCTTGTCGCGCTCGAACATGCGTTTGAACGCCTCGTCCCCCTCGGGGTAGCCCGGCACGGCCTGCCGGATCTGCTCAGCGGTGAGGTACCGCCGGGTGGCCAGCAGGCACACCACGAGATTGAGCAGCCGCTCGGTCTTGCGGCGCGACATCGTCCACTCCTTCTGGCCCGTCCGCGTGTCCTCCGACGCTACCGTTGGCGAGTGATCCGATGGCGCAAAGGCACGGTTGTCAAGATACGCCGCGAATGGCCCGGAGCGGTCGAACTCGACGTCACGATCGACGACGAGGGCGAAGCCCGCGCCCTTGCCTATCCGGCCCTGGTGGGACGGCCCCGGCCGGGCGACGCCGTGCTGCTCAACACGACGGCGCTCGCGATGGGGCTCGGCACCGGAGGGTACGCCATGGTGGTCGCGGTCCCCGACCGTTTCCCGCAGGATCCGTCCGGCCCGGGCCATCTGGTCAAGGCACGCTACACGCCTCTGCAGGCGACGGTGCTCGGCACGGACGAGCAGGACTCCGCCCATCACGAGGTGCTGCGCGACGCCGAGTCGATCGACGGGATGCCGGTGGTCGTCGCCGACCTGCACTCGGCACTGCCGGCGATCATCGCCGGGCTGCACCTGGACCGCCCCGGCACCCGTGTCGTCTACGTCATGCCGGACGGCGGCGCGCTGCCCGCCTGGTTCTCCAGGACCGCGGCGGCGCTGCGGGAGGCGGGCGCGCTGGCCGCGACCGTGACGGTCGGCCAGGCGTTCGGCGGCGACCTGGAGGCGGTGACGCTGCACACCGGCCTGCTGGCCGCGCGCCTGGTGCTCGACGCCGAGGTCGCCGTCGTCGCGCAGGGTCCGGGGAACCTCGGCACGGGCACCCGCTGGGGGTTCTCCGGCGTGTCGGCGGGCGAGGCGGTGAACGCGGCGGCGGTCCTGGAGGGCCGTCCCGTGGGGTCCCTGCGGGTCAGCGAGGCCGACGCACGGGAGCGTCACCGCGGGATCTCCCACCACAGCCTGACCGCCTACGGTCGCGTCGCCCTGGCGCGGGCCCAGGTGGTGGTGCCGGACCTGCCGGGCGCGTTCGGCGACCGGGTACGGGCCGAGGCCGAGCCTCTCGGCGAGCGGCACGAACTCGTCACCGTCTCCGTCGACGGCCTGGAGGAGGCCGTCCGCGACTCTCCCGTGCGGGTCTCGACCATGGGCCGGGGGCTGGATCAGGACCTCGCGGGCTTCCTGGCGGTCGCCGCGGCCGGACGTCATGTCGCGAAACTTCTAAGCTGACGCCTTTACGGCATAGATCGATAGTCGAGAAACCGCCAAGCCGCCGAGAAATACCCTTCTCGTTACCGTTCGATTGTTTTACCGGGAGTTCCGGCGAGGATCCTGGAAAGCGGAAGGCGATGACAGATCATCACAAGAAGGGCCATTGACGCCCTTCCCGCCTTCCGGCATCGAGGTGATCATCGTGCTCAGCAGGAAAAGCGCCTCCGCCGGCCTCGTCGCGATCGCCGCCACGGCCGGCGCGCTCTTCACCACTCCGCCCGCATCCGCCCAGAGCATCCCGGCGGCGCACGTCAGCGCGGTCGTGGCCCGGGCGAGCGCGAGCACACCGCTCGGCGACGGCTGGTGGCGCCACCATCGTCACTTCCGTCACTTCCACCACTTCCGGCACCACCGCTACTGGCATCACCGTTTCTACCGCGGCCGCTTCGGCTATCGGCACTTCGGATACCGGCACTTCGGCTACCCGCGCTACGGCTACTCGCGCTACGGACATTTCTATCCCTATGGCGATTATGGAGGGAACTTCAATCGGAATGTGAACATCATCGTGCACTGATTCGAGACCCGTTACACGAAGACGCCGGAGCACGTGCTCCGGCGTCTCACTGTGATCGGCGCGATCCCCCGCGTCGTACGCGGGTGGTCAGGAGTTGAGCTGCTCCAGTGTGCGGCCCTTCGTCTCCACGGCCGCGACGGCGACCAGGGCGCCCACGAGCGACGCCACTCCGAGCACGGCGAACATCGAGGCGATGCCCTCGCTTCCGTTGATGAGCGCTCCGACGACGATCGGGCCGACGATGACGCCCAGCCGGTTGGCCACGCCGCCGAGCGAGGCGCCCAGGGCGCGGTTCTGCGTCGGGTACAGCTCCGGCGTGTAGAGGTAGAGGCTGACGTTGGTAGCGTAGACGAACAGCGACGTGATCGACGCCCAGACCGCCACCTGACCGCCCGAGCCCGCGCCCGACGCGGCGAGGACGAGCAGCGCGACCCCGGCCCCGCCCAGCCCGATGGCCAGGATCGGTCGGCGTCCCAGCCGGTCGACGAGCAGCGCGACGATGAGGCACCCGAGCAGGCCGGCGACGTTGCTGACGACGTTGTAGGTCAGCGCCGTCTGCAGGTCCAGCTTGAAGACCTTCGTGTAGAGCGCGGGGAGCCAGGCGGTGATGCCGTAGTTGACGAAGTAGCCGAAGAACCACAGGAGCGCGACCACCACGGTGCGGCGCAGGTAGCGGCCGGTGAAGAGGTCGCCCAGCCCGCCCCGGGCCACGGGCCCGGCCTCGGCGGCCGGCTGCGGTGTGCTCAGCGGCTCGCCGGTGGAGCGGGTCACCTCCTCCTCGATCCGGGCGATGACCCGCCCGGCCTCCTCCAGACGGCCGCGGGCCGCCAGCCAGCGCGGCGACTCGGGGACGCCGCGCTGGAGCAGCGCCACCAGCAGGGCGGGAGCCGCGCCGATCAGGAACATCGCCCGCCAGCCCCAGTGCGGTACGACCCAGGCGGCGACCAGCGTGGCCACCGTCAGACCGGCGGGGAAGATCAGCTCGTACAGCAGCACGAACCGGCCGCGGTGACGGCTCTTGGCGATCTCGTTGATGTAGGTCGCCGCGACCGGGACCACGCCGCCGATCCCGAGGCCCTGGACGAACCGCAGCGCGGCGAAGTACGCGAAGCCGGGCGAGAACACCAGTGCCAGGCTGGCCAGCGCGGTGACGGCGACGCCGAGGGAGACGGTCCGCACCCGGCCGATCCGGTCGCCGAGCCAGCCCGCCGCGAGGGCGCCGGCGAGCATCCCGACCGAGCCGCTGGTGACGGCGAACGTCGCCTGGCCGGTGCTCAGATGCCACTGTTTGATCAGGACGGGCAGCGCGGAGGACACGAGCAACTGGTCGAACGCCTCGAAGAAGGTGACCGCGCCGATGAGGCTGCGGACCTTCAGATGCCAGCGGGAGTTCGGCAACCGCTCGAGCCGAGCGGCGATGGATGCGAGGGAGGGTCCGGCGGCCACGGTCGTCATGGGATTCCTTCCGTCCAGCGGGTTGCCGCGACCCTATGAGTCGATATCTTAGTGGTCAATAGATGAGGGCAAAGGTTTTGTATCGAGGAAGCACCCGATCCTACGCCGAGCCTCGGCGGCCGCGTCTGGATCATGTTCGGGGTGGCCGCCGCGGTAGAAGCCGTGCGCGGCCCCGGCGATCACCTCCACGGCGGCCGCCGGGCCGGGCAGCCGCGCCGCCATCTCCAGCAGGCCGGCGTCCACCCTGGCGTCCGCGCCGCCGACGACGCCCAGCCACGGCGTCCTCCGTTCGGCGACCAGGAGCTCGGTGGGAGGCACGCCCGGCCACGGCGACGATCCGACGCCCGACGGGCTCACCGCGACCGCCGCCGCGAGCTCGTGCCGGGCCGCCGCCCACGTCGCCAGGTGGGCGCCCATGCTGAACCCGACGACCAGCACCGGGCCCGTCGTACGGGCGCGCAGGTAGCTCAGCGCGGCGTCGATGTCGGCGGTCAGGTCGTCGGCGGTCAGCTCCGCCATGTGGCCTCGTGCGGCGCCCAGCTCGCCGGCGTCGAAGGCCGGGCCGCCCCGTTGGTAGTACAGGTAGGGGGAGACCGCCAGCCGGCCCGTGCGGGCCAGCGCGCGGCAGACCTCCTCGGCGTACTCCGTGACCCCGAAGACGTCGTGCAGCACCACCGCGCCGCCCCGGGGCTCACCGTCCGGTTCGCGTACGAAGAGAGGGGCGGCCATGGCCAGCACCCTCCGCCCGCGGTTGGCGGGCCCGTGCCCGTGGCTCACGGCACCTCCACCGGCGGCACGAACGGCACCGGCGTCGGGCCGATGGCCGTCACGTCGACCTCCACCACGTACGGCCCGCGCGCCGCGACCGCGCCGGCGAACACCTCGTCGAAGCGGTCCGCGGAGGCGACGAGGGAGTACGGCAGCGCGAGGGAGGCGGCCAGCGTACGGAAGTCCGGCGTGTAGAGGTCCACCCCCGAGCGGCGGCCGGAGCCGGCCTCCTGCATGTTGCGCAGCACGCCGTACCCGCCGTCGTTGAACACCACGAGCACCAGCCAGGGGGCCTCCTGGGCCAGCGTCGCCAGCTCCCCCAGGTGCACGGCGAGTCCGCCGTCACCGGCGATGACGAGCGTCGGGACGTCCTGGCGGGCCAGCGCGGCCCCGAGCCCCATCGCCAGCCCCTGTCCGATGCCCCCGCCGAGCGGGAAGACGTTGGTCGCCGGGTCGAGGATCGGCAGCAGCCGGTTGCCCCACTGACTCGACGGGATGGTGACATCCCGCGCGATGGGCGATCCGGCGGGCAGATGTCGCCGCATGGCGTCGCAGACCAGGGCGTACTCGCCGATGTCGGAGCGCAGCTTCGCGCGGACCGCCGCCCGCGTGGCGACGGCGCGCTCGCGCCACTCGTCCGCGACGGCCGGCTCGCCCAGGGCGGCCAGGAGCGCTGTCAGGGTGGGCGCGGCGTCGCCGCACAGCCCCGCGGTCGCCGGATACACCCGGCCGATCGCCGCCGGGTCGATGTCGATCTGCAGGTGCCGTACGGGCAGCGTGAGACGGTAGTGCCGGGTCTCGTTCGACCGGAAGTGCGTCCCCACGCTGATCAGCAGGTCCGCCTCCTCCAGGAGCGGCGCGGCCGCCGGGTTGACCGCGAAGTTGCCCACGACCAGCTCGTGGTCCTCCCCGATCACGCCGCGGCCCGCGTTGGAGGTCAGCACCGGCGCGCCGAGGCGTTCGGCCAGCTCCCGCACCTGCGCGCGGGCCTCCCGGGCGCCGCCGCCCGCCCAGATCACCGGCCTGCGCGCGCCGGCGACCAGCCGGGCCGCCTCGCCGACGCCGGGGACCGGGACCGGTTCCGGCGCCCGCGCGTCCGGTGCCGTGGGCGACTGCGCGGCGTACTGCAGGTCGATCGGCCACTCCACGCTGACCGGCCCGTACGGCTTGGCCAGCGCCCGCCGGGCGGCGTCGCGCAGCACGCCGGGCGCCGCCGCGGCCGACGGCACGGTGACGGCGAACTTCGAGACCGCCGTCAGCATGCCGAGCTGGTCCTTGGTCTCGTGGATCACGCCCCGGCCCTGGCCGAGATGGCCGCTGTCGATCTGCCCGGTCACGTGCAGGACGCGGCTGCCCGCGGTGAGCGCCTCGACCAGCGAGCCGGCCGCGTTGCCGGCGCCCGTTCCGGTGCTGGTCAGCGCGCAGCCGAGCCCGCCGCGTACGCGGGCGTGCGCGTCGGCCGCGTTGACGGCCGCCGCCTCGTGGCGGACCGCGACGAACCGCAGCTCGCGGTCCACGGCCTCGACCAGCGGGAGGTTGTGCACGCTGATGACACCGAAGACGGTGTCGACGCCGTGCTCGCGGAGCACCTGGACCAGCAGGTCCCCTCCATCAGACATATCTGGCAACTCCTCCACCGACGTCGAGCGTCGAGCCGGTGACATAGGACGCGTGCGGGGACAGCAACGCGATGATCGGGTAGGCGACCTCCTCGGCCCGGCCGAACCGGCCGAGCGCGATGCCCCGGTCGGCGGCGATGCCCGCGGACCACTCCGCGTAGCTCCGTCCGCCGGCGGCGGCCTCGTAGCGCCGCCGCCACTGACCGGTGTCGATCAGGCCGAGGGCGACCGAGTTCACCCGGATGGGGGCGAGGTCGGCCGACAGGGTCTTGGTGAGGTTCAGCAGCGCCGCGCGGGCGGCCGAGGTCGCGCCGAGCCGCGACTCGGGCTGGCGCGCGAGGATGGCGTTGACGTTGACGACGGCCGGGGCGTCGGACGCCCGCAGGTGCGGCGCGGCCGCGCGGACGGTGTTCAGCACGCTGAAGATCTTCAGCTCGAACTCCTCGCGCCACTGCGCCTCGGTCGTGTCCGCCACCGGCGCCATCAGCGACCGGCCCGCGTTGTTGACCACCCCGTCGAGGCGGCCGAACCGGGCGTGCGCCGCCGCGGTGAAGTCCGCGACCGCCGCGCCGTCCACCACGTCGCACGTGCCGGCGTGCACCTGTGCCCCGCCGGCGCGCGGGAGCCGGTCGAGCGCGTGGCGCAGCCGTTCCCCGTCGCGTGCGCAGGCCGCGACGGAGGCGCCCTCCCGCAGCAGTGCCGCCGCCGTGGCCAGCCCCACCCCGGAGCTGGCGCCGGTGACGAGGTAGACGCGGCCGCTCAGGCCGAGATCCATCGAAGTCGCCTCTCTCGGTCGAATCAGTGGAAGACGAATCCGCCGTCCACCACGAGCGTCTGCCCGGTGATGTACGACGCGGCGTCCGACAGCAGGAACAGGACGGCGCCGGTCAGGTCGTCCGGACGCTGCGGGCGGGTCAGCGCCCGGTTGATCCGGTACAGCTCGTGCCGCTCGGCCGGGATGAGGTCGGCCGCCTCCCCCTCGGTGAGGCCGGGCGCGACCGCGTTGACGGTGATGTCCTGCGGCCCGGCGTCGCGGGCCATCGCACGGGTCATCGCCATCACCGCGCCCTTGGAGGTCACGTAGTGCGCCAGCCGGGGCGAGCCGTAGATCGCGGCGTCGGAGGCGAGGTTGACGATCCGGCCGGGCCGCGACAGGTGCGGGAAGAGCGCACGGGACACCAGCCACGGGCCGCGGACGTTCACCGCCATCAGCCGGTCCCAGTCCGCCACGTCGATCTCGTGGAACGGCTTGCCGCCGACGCCGTCGGCGAGGGCCGCGTTGTTGACCAGGCCGTACGCGCCGCCGAGGTCACGGACGGCGTCGGCGAGGACGGCGACCGAGGCCGGGTCGGAGACGTCGGTGTCGACCCGGTGGACGGTGACGCCCGCGTCGGTCAGCTCGGCGTGCGCGGCGGCCGCCCGCCCGGGGTCGCGTTCGGCGACCACGATCCGGGCGCCGGCCTCGCCGACGGCCCGCGCGATCACCAGGCCGAGGCCGCGGCCCGCACCGGTGACGACGACCAGCCGATCCTTCATGTGAGGAACTCCAGGAGGAGACGGTTGAACGCCTCGGGGCGTTCGACGTTGGACAGGTGCCCGGCGCCCGCGATCACCTCGAGCCGGGCTCCGGGCACGGCCGCCGCGATGGCCTCGCTCTCCGCCACCCCGGTGACGACGTCACGGTCGCCGGCGACGACCAGCGCGGGGACGGAGATCCGACCGAGCACCCCGTTGTGATCGGTCTCGGCCATCGAGGCGGCCGCGTAGGCGTAACCGGGCAGCCGTATCGACCGCGCCATCGCGGTCGCCACCCGGTCCACCAGCTCTTCGGGCGCGTCGGCGGACAGCAGCTTCGGCGCGCGGGCGCGCGCGAACGCCTCCGGCCCGATCGCGGCCAGTTCGCCGGCGCGCCGGCGCATCGCCGCCGCCTTCTCCTCCGTACGGCCCGAACCCCGGGTCGAGTCGGCGAGGACGAGGGTCCGCACCAGCCCGGGGTGGTCGAGCGCGAGGCGGGTGGCGATGACGCCGCCCCAGGAGACGCCGACGACGTGCGCCGGCGCGGCACCCCGCTCGCGCAGCAGCGCGGCGGCGGCCGCGGCGTAACCCGCCATGCCGGGGGCGTCCGCCGGCTCGGCGGACCGCGCGTAGCCCGGGGCGTCCCAGGCGAGCACCCGGTGCCGGGCCGCCAGCGCGGCGAACTGACCGGCGAAGGAGTCGGCGCTGCCGCCGATCCCGTGCAGCAGCAGGACCGGGTCGCCCGACCCGCCGTGCTCGGTGACGTGCACCCCGCCGCCCGTACGGACCGTCATCGGGCCAGGTCCCGGAGTGTGGCCAGCACAGCGTGCGGGACGATCTGGCTGCTGGCCGGGTTCGCCGCCGAGGGCCGGTTGCGGATCTCGAAGCGGTACTCCCCGGCCGGCCCCGACGCGGTGATGACATGGGAGGTGAGCGTGGCGGCCGGGTCGGCGACGACGACCGCCTCGACGACGTCGAAGGAGCCGACGGCGAGTGCGACCGCCGCCGCGACGTTCGTGGACTTGGGGAAGGCCGCCGCGATCTGCCGGGCCGGGCCCCGCATGACCTCCACCGGCCCGGTGGCGTCCCGCACGCCGAGGGTGGCGGGCTTCTTGGTGGTGACGATCCGCACCCGCTCCAGCGGCGCCATCGCCGCCGCCGCGCGCAGGAGGTCCAGGCCGCCGACCGCGCCGGAGGTCAGGAACAGCCGGCCCGGCCCGCCGCGCAGCCGCTCGTGCAGCGCGTCGTCGGTCAGGGCGCCGATCGAGACGACCAGCAGGTCGCGGCCTGCCGCGATGACGCGCGGGCCGTGCGCGGCGAGCGCCGCCTGCCCGGCGCACTCGACGACCAGGTCCGCCACGGCGAGCGCGTCCTCCAGCGGGTCGCCGAGGTCGACGACGGCGGCCAGCCGCGCGCCCGGCACCTCGCCGCGTTCGAGCGCGCCGATGACGACGCCGCCGATGGCGCCCCTGCCGATGACGGCGACGCTCCTCACTTCTCCCACCACCGTCCGGTGTCCGGGATGCCCGCCATGCGCGACCGGACGTCCTTCGAGGGCGGACCGGCGGTCCCCCACAGGTCGGACAGCTCGGGCACCCGCCGCCACACGCGGCACAGCCAGGCGTCCTCGTCGACCTGCTCGACCTCGGAGGTGTACTCGCAGACGAGCCCGGCGGGGTCGGTGAAGTAGGAGAAGGTGTTGTTGCCGGGACCGTGCCGGCCCGGCCCCCACTTGGGCGTGACGCCGTGGTGCCGCAGCCGGCCGATGCCGCGCATGAAGTGGTCGACCGACGGCATCTCGTACGCGACGTGGTTGAGCGACGTCCACGGGGCCTGGTTGAACGCGATGACGTGGTGGTCGCTGTTGCACCGCAGGAAGACCATCTGGTGCTCCGACCAGTCCGACACGCGCATGCCCAGGACGTCCGTGTAGAACGCGCACGCCGCGTCGATGTCGGTGGTGTTCAGCACGACGTGGGCGAGCTTGCGCGGCAGCGCCTCGATACCGTTCACGTCCCGGGGCGTCACCGCCTCGACCTGGGTGGACAGCTCCACCAGGCGGCCCTCGGGGTCGGCGAACCGCAGGCCGTACCCGCCGCCGGCCTGGTCCAGGAGGCCGGGCTCGGTGACCAGCGGGATGCCGCGGGCCGCGAGGCGGAAGGCCGCCTCGTCGACCTCACGGGGGGTGCCCACGGCGAACGCGATCTTGCCGAGGGCGTTCCGCTCGGCCTCGCGGACCTCGAGGATGTGGTGCTCGGGGCCGCTGCCGCGCAGCCAGGCGACGCCGTCGTCGCCCTCGATCCGTGACAGCCCCCACACGTGCTGGTAGAACTCCGCCGCCGCGCTCGCGTCCGGGGTGCGCAGGGCGACGCTGCGCAGGGTGCGCAGGCGGGCGATCGGCTCCTGCGGCCTCTCGGTCACGCCCGCACCTCCGCGCCCTGCTTGACGCGCTCCTCGCGCGCGGCGAGCTGGCGCTGCGCCTCGGCGCGGATCGCGCGGCGCAGCCGTACGAGCGCCAGGTCGTGCTGGTAGAGGGTCTCCCGCGACCAGGCGTCGAGCGGCATCGCCTCCTCCATGTGCCGGTCCTGTTCGAGCACCGCCCAGTGCCGGGCCTCGAGCCGTGTCTTGTACAGGAACCGCCAGGTGTCCCGCTCCCAGCCGGTCACCTTCCGGCAGCGCCAGAAGAAGGCCGCGTGCTGGGTCTCGTTGATCGGGGTGGCGGTGCAGACGATGGTGAAGGGCCCGCCGGGACCGGCGGTCGCGGGATAGGGGATCTCCAGGCGCACCCACGGCGTGCCGCCGGCGATCCACTCCGACCAGTCGAAGTTCACGCCGGCCTGGTCGGTCTTCTCGAACACGAACCCGGTGTCGGTGTCCCGGATCTGGAACAGCGCCTCGCGCCTGCCGCCGCTCATCGTGTGGGACTTGCGGTGCAGGAACGCCCCGTGCATGGGGTCCATCAGGTTGTCGAGGGAGTAGATCCACGGCGCGTCCCACTCGACGTAGGCCAGGAAGTGGTCCCACTCCGGGGACGTGAGCTGCTCGGGCACCTCGAACGGCAGCGGCTCGGCGTCCTCGGGGTCGCCGAACCAGGCGAAGACCGCCCCGCCGTGCTCCCGCGCGGGGAAGGTGCGCAGGGCCTTCCGCCCCTCCAGGGCGCAGCCGGGCACTCCGGGAACGGACACCACGACGCCCTCGGCGTCGACCTGCACGCCGTGGTAGTTGCAGGCGACCCGGTCGCCCATGTGGACGCCCTGCGTGAGGCGCGCGCCGCGGTGCGGACAGCGGTCCTCCTGGACGTGGACGGCGCCGGCGGCGTCGCGCCAGAGCATCAGCTCCTCACCGACGCGGTCGAGCCGGACCAGCCCGCCGGCCGGTACCTGGTCCGACCGGCACAGGGCGTACCACTGGTTGCGCAGGCCGAGCCGGATCAGCCCGTCGACGGTGTCGAGGGCGGCGTTGGCCGGGTGTCTCGTCATTCTGGCGCTCCAAGTCGGGCGATCTCGGCGGTGAAGGATTCCTCGGTCCAGTCGGCGCCGCCGGCCGGGCGCACGCCGGTCTCGTTGAGGGCGGCGACCAGTCCGGGCAGGTCGTGCACGCCCCGGCCGAAGATGGCCTCGAGCTCATCGGCCAGCGCGTGCTCGTAGCTGGTCGGCTCGCGATGCCGGGACTGGACCGGCTGCAGTGTCAGGGTCATGACGCTCCCTTCGGGGATTGCGGCGGGCCGGACGTCCGCCCGGCGAAGGCGGGCCGGGCGGTGGCCGGGTTCAGTGCGGGCCGGACGACGGCCGGGTCCAGGACGAGCCGGACCGTCGCCGTCACAGGTCCAGGACGAGTTCCGGGCCTCGGGAGCGGGAGACGCACAGCATCATCGAGCCGCCCGCCGCCCGTTCCGCGTCGGTGAGCAGGAAGTCACGGTGGTCCGGTTCGCCGGAGAGCACCCGTGTCTCGCAGGTGCCGCAGATGCCCTCCTCGCACGAGGACGGCAGGTCCATTCCGACGGTGCGCAGCGTCGCGAGGATGGAGACGCCGGGTTCGACGGTGAGGCTGCGCCCGGACCGGCCGCACGTCACCGTGAACGCCGTGTCGCCACCCGTCTTCGGTGGCTCGGGCGCGCGGAACCGCTCGACGCGCAACCGCGTGGGATCGGCCATGGCCGCCTCGACCGCCTGGATGAGCGGTTCGGGGCCGCAGCAGTAGACCAGGGCGTCGGCGGGCGTCCCGGCGAGTACGGCGGCGAGGTCCGGCGGGCCGCCGGCCTCGTCGTCGGCGTGGATGACGACGTCGCCGAGGGCGCTCAGCTCGTCGGTGAACGCCATCCGGGCACGGGTGCCGCCGCAGTGGAAGAGCCGCCAGCGCGCTCCCCGGGCCGCGAGCGTCTCCGCCATCGCCTTGATCGGGGTGATGCCGATCCCGCCCGCGACGAGCAGGTACGCCGGGGCGTCCTCGAGCGCGAAGTGGTTCTCCGGCCCGGCCACCTCGATGAGGTCGCCGACCCGCAGCCTCTCGTGCACGCAGGCGCTCCCGCCGCGCGAGCCCTTCTCCCGCTGCACCGCCACCGCGTAGCGGCGGCGGTCGCCCGGGTCGCCGCACAGGGAGTACTCCCTGGTCAGACCGTTCGGCAGGCGCAGGGACAGGTGGGCGCCCGGCTCCCAGGCCGCCAGCTCGGCGCCGCCGGGGTCGGTGAACTCGAGCCGCACGACGCCCTCGGCCAGCCAGGTCACCTGGGTCAGGCGGAGCTCGCGCATGTCAGTCCCGCGTGATGCCGTGCATCGGGGAGGTCGCCGGGTAGGTGGGGACCTGGGGCTTGCGCGTGCCGATGATCACGCAGAAGAGCGCGTCGGTGTCGCCGATGTTGCGCAGGCTGCGGGGCACTCCGGCCGGCACCCGGATCAGGTCCCGGTAGCCGAGCACGCGGCTCGCGGTCTTCGTGCCGTCCTCGACGTCGTGGACGGTGACCTCGAGGGTGCCCTCGAGGACGAAGAAGGCCTCCTCCGCGTCGTGGTGGGTGTGCTCGGGGCCGACGGCGCCGGCCGGGAGCCGCATGTTGGAGAAGGTGAAGCCGCCCGACGGGATGATGCGGCTGTCGGTCTCGTGGTTCCCCGTGGCGCCGGAGCCGACGTAGCGGATCTGCGCGCGCCGGAACTCGTCACCGGCCTTGGCCTGGAAGCCGAGGGTGTCCCAGTCCTCGTACCGGCTGTCCCGGCTGGCGATGCAGGAGTCGATCAGGGCTTCCAGGTCGGTCGCGCCGGTGGTCGGTGTGTCGCTCACTGCCCTCTACCTCCGTTGTCGTGGGGAAAAAACCTTAGCGCAAAGATATCACTCAATGAGCATCTGAGCACTAAGTAATTTTGGGGAGCCGGCCGCCGCCCGGTCTAGCGGGCCCGGAGCGCGTCGAACACCCGCTCCGGTGACAGCGGCAGCGCGCTGATCCGCGCCCCCGTCGCGTCGTGCACCGCGTTCGCGATGGCCGCGGCCACCGGGACCATGGCCCCCTCGCCGGCGCCCTTCGCGCCGAACGGCCCGGGGCCGTGCCCCTGCTCCTGGGTGATCGAGACGAACCGCTCCGGCAGGTCCTCCGCCATCGGCACCCGGTAGTCCAGCGCCTCGCCGTTCAGCAGGACGCCGCCGTCGAAACGCATCTCCTCGAAGAGCGCCTGGCCGAGGCCCATCACCGCCGCGCCCTCGTCCTGGCCGCGGCAGATCAGCGTGTTGACGGCCTTGCCGACGTCCCCGCTGGCCACCAGTTGCAGCACGGTGACCTTGCCGGTGTCCGGATCGACCTCGACCTCCGCGCCGGCCCAGCCGATCTCCCAGAACACGCACGGCGCGTCCAGCGGCGCCTCAGGCGAGTTGGGCGCCTTGAAGAACCCCGAGCCGGAGAACTCGAAGCCCGTACCGCCGAAGACGGCCATGATGAGGCCGGGCAGCGGCGTGACCTCGTCCCCACGCCGCACCGCCCAGTCCCGCAGGGTGAGGTCGGCCGGCGCGCAGCCGAGCCGCCCCGCCGCGAACTCCAGCACCTGCGCGCGGACCGCCTCGGCGGCGCGCAGCACCGCCTGCCCCATCACGGTCATCCCCGAGGACGCGTTGGTGCCCTGGTCGAAGGGGGTGACGTCGGTGTTGATCGGGGCGTAGACCACCCGCCGGAGCGGGACGCCCAGCACCTCCGCGACGACCTGGCACAGCGCGGTGGACGCGCCCTGGCCGATCTCCACCGTCCCGCAGTTGACGTACACGTCGCCGGCCGTGGAGACCTTCACGCGGGCCTGCGCCGGCTTGTTCACGCCGCCGCCGTCCTTGAACCCGATGGCCAGGCCCATCCCGCGGTTCGGCGTGCGCGCACGCGCGTGGTACCCCAGCGCGTCGGCGACGACGTCCAGGCCCTCGGCCAGGTCGCTGTCGATGCCGCTCTCCCCCGGCACGAACGGCTCGCCGAGCTCCTTCAGGTTCTTCATCCGCAGGTCGTAGGGGTCCATGCCGAGGCGGCGGGCGATCATGTCGACCTGGCTCTCGCTCGCCCAGGTCGACTGCGTCGCGCCGAAGCCGCGGAACGGGCCGGTGGGCGTCGTGGTGGTCATCACGCACTCGCAGGAGGACTCGACGCGCTTCCAGCGGTACGGCCCGGGCATCCGGTAGGCCGCCTTCTCCGCGACCAGCGGGCTGCCGTCGGAGTAGGCGCCCGCCTCCAGCAGCACCGTGCTGTCCCGCGCGACGAACGTGCCGTCGGCCAGCACCCCGGTCCGCACCGTCAGCACGGCCGAGTGCTGGCTGAGCGTGAGGAAGCCCTCCTCGGTCGTGAGGCAGTACCGCACCGGGCGCCCGGCCATGCGGGACAGGAGGATGGCGATCGGCTCGGTCTTGCAGTTGTGCTTCGCGCCGAACCCGCCCCCGACGTACGGCACGTGCACCCGGATCCGGTTCTCCTCGACCCGCAGGACCCGGGCCAGCTCCTTGCGCAGCGGGAACGGGTTCTGGGTCGAGGTCCAGATCTCGATCTGCTCGCCGCGCACGTCGGCGACGGTGACGAACGGCTCCAGGTGGAAGTGGTTCATCCGGGAGAAGACGAACGTGTCCTCGAAGACGTGGTCGCACTCGGCCCAGGCGTCCTCCGGGCCGGTCTCGTACCGGAACTCGTAGCAGACGTTACGGCGCGGCCGCAGGCGCCCCGAGGCGCCCGTGCCGTACGGCGGGACGACTCCGGGCGGCGCCTCCTCGAACAGCTCCGGCGCGTCGGCGGCGAGCGCGGCGTCGATGTCCGGGACCGCGGGCAGCGGCTCGTACACCACGTCGATCAGCTCGAGGGCGCGCAGCGCGACCCTCTCGTCCACGGCGGCGACCGCCGCCACCACGTCACCGACGTAGCGGACCCGGTCGATGGCGACGACCGGCTGGTCCTTGACGAAGTACCCGTAGGTCGGGGACAGGCCGCCGAGGTCGTCGCGGGTGAGCACGGCGTGCACACCGTTCAGTGCCCGCGCCCGCGTCGCGTCCACGGACACCACCCGGGCGTGCGCGTGCGGGCTCCGCAGCACCTTGGCGTGCAGCATGCCCGGCAGCCGGACGTCGGCGCTGTAGCGCGCGCCGCCGGTCACCTTCGGGGCGGCGTCACCGCGGCGCGCCGCGGTGCCGACGACGGCGTGCCCGTCACCCTGCGCCGTCCCGGCGCCGACGGCGGCATGCCCCGCGCTCTGGCCCGTCCCGGCGCCGACGGCGGCGTGTCCCTCGCTCATCCGCGCTCCTCACGGGCCAGCTCGGCCGCGCGGCGCACCGAGTCGATGATCATCTGGTATCCGGTGCAGCGGCAGACGTTGGAGGAGATCCACGACCGGATCAGCTCGTCGTCGGGCTCCGGATGCTCCCGGAGCAGGGCGGTCGTCAGCATCACCATGCCCGGCGTGCAGTAACCGCACTGGAATCCGCCGCACTCGGCGAAGGCCCGTTGCACGGGACCGAGATCGTCCGCGCTGCCCTGGCCCTCGATCGTCTCCACCGACGCGCCGTCCAGGCTGAAGGCGAAGACGCCGCAGGACGCGACGGGCGCGCCGTCGATCAGGGTCGTGCACGCGCCGCAGACCCCGCGCTCGCACGACGCCTTCACGCCGAGCCGGCCGCAGCGGTCGCGCAACAGGTCGAGCAGGACCGTGTTCGGCGCGATCCGCTCGGACCGCCGTTCCCCGTCCAGGTCGAACTCGATGGTGATCGGCTCGCTCATCCGACGTGCTCCTCTCCGGCGGTGAACCGTGCCAGCAGCCGGCCGAGCAGGACGCCGGCCGCGTGCCGCCGGTACCGCGCGCTTCCGGCCGCGTCGCCGATCTCCTCCGGCAGCAGCGCGGCGATGTCGGCCGGCGCGGTGCCGACCGGCGCCTCGACGGCGTACGGACGGGTGTACTCCGAGCCCACGCTCATCCGGACGGTGTCCCCGCGCACGGCGGCGGCCACCGTCAGCAGCGGCCGCAGTGAACGCTCGTAGCCGAACCACGTACCGGGCACCTCGGGGATCCGGATGGTGTGCAGCAGCGCTCCGTGCGGCTCGCGCCGGGCCCACAGGTCGGCCGGGGCGAGCGCGCGCCCGCCGTCCGGCGCGGCGAAGAGGAGCTCCGCGCCCAGGGCGTCGAGCATGATCGACATCTCGTATCGGGTGCGCCGGGCCATGAGATTGCCGCCGATGGTGGCCCGGAGCCGGATGCGGTGGTTGGCGATGCGTCGCCAGCCGGCCGCGAGGCCGGGCAGCGCGGTGCGCACCGCGGAGTCGCCCGAGCCGGTGTGGTGCCCGACCGCCGCGCCGATCGCCAGCGTCGTGCCGTCCCAGTCGATGCGGGCAAGCTCCTCGAGGTCCGCCAGCCAGACGAGGGAGGAGCAGTCCAGCCCCTCGCGGAACCGGGCGAACAGGTCGGTGCAGCCCTGGGCGTAGACGGCGCCGTCGGCGGAGCCGGCCAGGACCGCCTCGGCGATCGTGCGCGGCCGATGCAGTCGAAAATCCGGGATCGTGCGCTGTGTGGGCGCCACGAGCCCGGCGGGGAGCACGCGCATCCCTTCGCCTCCTGACCGTTCATCCGGGCGCCCGCGTCGAGCCGATCGCGCACACCCCGAAGATCCTTAGCGCTAAGCAAACTATCGCTAAGGTTTTTAGCATCGCGGCGCGCCCCGCACAAGGTTCCGCACTTCCCCCGCTCCGCCTCCCGGTACGTTTGGCACTGGCTTTCACACCCCTCAGAGGCCCCACCGGAAGGAGGAGGGAGAGGACGGCCCGCGCCCCTCTCCCCGACCGACGTATGACGAGCAGATCATCAGGGCGGCCGGACGCGGTCGACCTGATCTTGGAGCAGTGGGAGCGCGAGCTGCCCTCCATCGACGCCACCCCCATGGAGGTCCTCGGGCGGCTGCACCGCAGCTTCATCCGCTACCAGGGCCTGCTCGGCGACCTGTTCGACCGCTACGGCCTGAACATGGCGGCCTTCGATGTGCTCGCGGCCCTGCGCCGCTCCGGCGCGCCGTACCGCAAGACGGCCGGGGAGCTCGCCGAGATCGCGCTGGTCACCACCGGCGGCATCACCCTGCGGCTCGACCGGCTCGAGAAGGCCGGCCTGGTCATCCGGGAGCGCGACCCGGACGACCGGCGAGTGGTCTACGCCCGGCTGACGGACAAGGGACTCGAAGCGATCAACACGGTGGCCGCCGCCCACTTCGCCAACGAGAAGCGGATGCTGGCCGGGCTCACCGACACCGAACAGCGCCAGCTCGGCCGGCTGCTCCGGAAGCTGGAGCGCTCCCTGGAACTGGCCGAGCAGACACCGCCCGAGACCGGCCCGGACCAGACCTAGGGGTGTCCGGGCCCCGCCTCAAACGCCCGCCCAGGGCAGCGGTTCGGCGGTCAGCCCCCAGTAGAGGCTCTTCTGGCGCGTGTAGGAGCGGATGCCGTCCCGGCCCTTCTCCGTCCCGATCCCGCTCGCCTTTATCCCGCTGAACGGCGTGGAGATGCTGAACTGCTTGTAGGTGTTGATCCAGACCGTGCCGGCCTCGATCCGCCGGGCCACCCGCCACGCCCTCCGGTGGTCGCCGGTCCAGATGCCGCAGGCGAGCCCGTACACCGTGTCGTTGGCCTGCGCGACCAGGTCGTCCTCGCCGGTGAACGGCAGCGCCACGAGCACCGGCCCGAAGATCTCCTCCTGGCACGTGGCCGAGTCGTTGGGCAGACCGTCGAGGACGGTCGGCAGGTAGTAGGCCCCGCGGTCGAACTCGGGCCCGTCCGGCGCGCGGCCGCCGCACCGCACCCGGGCCCCCTCCTGCCGGGCGCGGTCGACCATCGCCGCGACCTTGTCTCGGTGCGCGTGCGTCACCAGCGGGGCCACCTGGGTCGCCGGGTCCGCGCCCGGCCCGACGCGCAGCCTTTCGGTGTGCCGGACGAGCCGCTCCAGCACGTCGGCGTACACGTCGGCGTGAATGAAGACGCGGGACCCCGCGATGCAGCTCTGACCCGACGAGGAGAAGATCCCGAAGAGCACTCCGGCCACCGTCTGGTCGAGGTCGGCGTCGGGGAAGACGATCGTCGGTGACTTCCCGCCGAGTTCCAGCGAGACGGGCATGATCTTCTCGGCCGCGACCGCGCCGATGGTCCGGCCGGTGACGGTGCCGCCGGTGAAGGTCACCTTCCCCACGCCGGGATGGCGGACGATGGCGTCGCCGGTCGTACGCCCCGGGCCGGGCAGCACCGACAGCAGCCCGGGCGGCAGCCCGGCGTCCGCGACCAGGCGGCCGAGGGCCAGGGAGACGAGCGGAGTCCACTCGGCGGGCTTCAGCACGACCGCGTTCCCGGCGGCCAGCGCCGGCGCGATCTTCTGCGCGTCGCTGGCGATCGGGGAGTTCCACGGGGTGATCGCGCCGACGACGCCGATCGGCTCGTGCAGGCTCATGGTGAGGTACGGCCCGCGCGGCGGGGTCAGCGACTCCTCCATGGTCTCCAGCGCCGCGGCGAAGTAGCGGAACGTCCCGGCCGCGCTGGCCACCAGCGCGCGGGTCTCGTTGATCGACTTTCCGGTGTCCGCGGTCTGCAACCGCGCCAGGTCGTCGGCCCGCTCGGCGATAAGATCGGCGATCCGGACGAGGTACCGCGCCCGCTCGTGCGGCAGCAGGTCGCGCCATCCCGGGTCGGCCGCCGCCCGCGCGCCCTCGGCGACCGCGCGCTCGACGTCCTCAAGGTTCGCGCCGTGCACACGGGCGATGACCTCTCCGGTGGCGGGATCGCGGGTCGCGATCACCTCGCCGCCGCCCTTCCGCCAGTGGCCCCCGACGAGGATCTCATCTGCGACGTCCAACACCGGATCCGCTCCCACCACTCGGCGACAAGGCGGATATATCTTAGCGCTAAGTTTTATACCGCGACACCGGCCGGGTCGTACGACTCCCGGAACGTGAACGCCTCGGGTCCCGGCCCGTGCCGGCGCACCCGGTCCAGGCGCTCCCGCGCCTCCTCCACCGACGGGATCGACCCCGCCGGCACCCACCACATCACCATGTACGGCTCGGCCATGCGCAGGAACCATTCGCGGCGCCGGCGCAGCACGTCGAGGTGGGCCGACCGGTAGACGAAGTCCCACAGCGCCGCACGCGACTCCCAGACCGAGAAATTGATGATCACATCGTCGCCGTAGGGACGGATGGTGGTCGCGTCGTCGCCTTCTCCGTCGGTCAACCGCCAGACGAAGCCCGGCGCGGAGTCGGCCAGGACGTTGACCGGTTCGAACAGGGCGAGGAACTCGGCCATGGACGGCGCGTCGAGGGGTTCGCGGAGGCGGCCGACGTTGAACTGCGCGAGGTGATGATCCGTCATGACGGTCAGCAGATCATCACCCGGCGCTCTACGTCAACTATCATTATTTTTAGAAGCGAGCACGACGCAGCACTCCCCCGGCCGCGGATCCATGCGCGCCACCATCCCGGTCGGTTCCAGACCCTCGAGCAGCCCCTCCAGCAGCGCCAGGTTCATCCCGCAGACCAGCGGCGGGAACTCCACCGCCAACGCGTGGAACGGGCAGTTGCGCAGCCGCACCTCGCCGCCCTCGCGATACGGCTCGTACCCCCTGGCCCGCAGCGCGGCCGCGACCCGCTCACCCGCCGCGACGTCGTCCTCGGGCGGGCGTACGGTCGCATCCGCCGGCGGCTCCACGGTCGGGACCTCGGGCGGGCGAACGCTCCCGCCTCCGGACGAGCGTGTGCCCGGGTCGCCGGACGGTCCGGCGACGGCCGCGCCGGCGGATCGGCCGCGGCTCCGCGCCAGCCGCTCCAGGATCTCCTCGCCGCCGGCCTCCTCGACCGCCGCGGCGAGGAGTTCCGCCACGGCGCGGTAGTCCCTCGGAGGCACGCTCACCACGCGTTCCGTCACCGAACGCCGGTACAGCTTCGCGGGGCGGCCCGCGCCGGGACCCGTTCGCCCGGCGGGCCGCCGGAAGACCGCCTCGAGGAGGCCCGCCTCGGTCAGGCGGTCGAGATGGAAGGCGGCCAGAGTGCGCTGGATCCCGGCCGCGTCCGCGGCCTCCGCCCGGCCCACCTCGTGATCCTGCGCGGCCACGTACTCGTAGAGCCTCCGGCGTACCGGATCCTGCAGGGCCGCGATGGCATCGACGTCGTCCACGTCCCGAGTCTAGGGACGGCGCCCGGCCGCGGTGCCCCGTGGCCGGGGCTCAGTAGGCGGCGAGGACGTCGATGACGAACGCCAGCGTGTCGTCCTTCTTGATGCCCGAGGCGGCGTGCCCCTTCGCCCCGTACCCGTCCTTCGACGGGATCACGACGAGCACCCGGCTGCCGACCCGCTGCCCGACCACGGCCTTGTCCCAGCCCTTGATCATCTGACCGGCTCCGGCCACCGCCGAGTCGGGGCGTCCCCGGGCGCGCGTGGACTCGAAGACCTTGCCCGTCCGCCAGATCTGCCCCAGGTCGTGGAAGACGACCAGCTGGTGCGCCTGGACCTGTGGCCCACCGCCCTCGATGATCGTCTTTACCCGCAGTTGTCTCGGCGGCGCCGTCGAGGGGATCTTCATCGTCGGCGTCGACCCGGCGGTGACCTGCGGGAGCGCACCGTCGGTCTGCGGCAGCGACCGGCCCTGCGCGCTCGCGCCGTTGTGGTACGTCGCGATCACGTCGAGCACGAACACCATGGAGTCGGCGGCGCCGATCTGCCACGGCGCGTACCCGCTCGACCCGTACCCCTGACTCGGCGGGATCACGGCCAGCACCCGGCCGCCCGGCCGCTGCCCCTCGAGGGCCTTGTTCAGGCCCGTGACCAGGCGACCGTAGGGGAAGAGGGCGGGCCGCCCGGCCTCATAGCTGCTGGCGACCAGTTTGTGGTCGCCGCCGTTCCAGCGGTACCCGACGTAGTTGGCGACCACCAGGTCGCCGTCGGTGACCGCCGAGCCCTTCCCCTTCCGCAGCGTGTCGACCTTCAGCTTCCCCGACGGGGCGGACGCCGGAATCGTCACCGTGGGCTGACGGCCCACGCCCCCGGCGACCTTCAGACCCTCGGGCAGGCCGCCCCCGCTGCACGCCGTGGCGGCGACGAGGGGAAGCACGGCCAGCGCGGCGACACGCCGCATGCGCGAACCTCCGAACACCGGACGATCAGTACGAACCGAGGACGTCGACGACGAACACCAGGGTGTCGGTGCCCTTGATGCCGCCCTGCGGCGAGCCCTTCGAGCCGTACCCCTCCTTCGGCGGCACCACGAGGAGCACCCGGCTGCCGGCCTTCTGACCGACCAGGCCGGTGTCCCAACCCGGGATGACCTGCCCGACGCCGATCGGGAACGACGCGGGCGCGCCGCGCTGCCACGACGAGTCGAAGACCTTGCCGTCCCGCCACAGCACCCCGTGGTACTGCGCGATCAGCGTCTGCCCCTTCTGCACCACCGGGCCGTTGCCCTGGATCAGGGTCTTGACCTGCAACGTGCCGGGAGCGTCCGCGGACGGGATCTTGACGGTCGGAGCGGCGCCCGCGCCACCGGTCACCGCCGGCAGCTTCGGATCGTCGAGCTTCTGCGGTGTGCCCTGCGCCGAAGAGGTCTTGCCGAAGCTGTTCAGCACGTCGACCGTCACGACGAAGTCGTCGGTCTTGGCCAGCTGCAGCGACTGGGCGATCTGGTCACCGACCGCCTGGTACGGCAGCGTCATCACCAGCCGCGTCCCCGCCTTACGCCCGGTGATCGCCTTGTCCAGCGCGGTCAGCCCGGTCAGCTGACCGGCCTGACCCACGATCGGCTGCTTCTTGCTGTAGGTGTTCAAGAGTTCCTTGCCGCCGCCCTTGGCGCCCCACTTGTAGGCGACCACCTGCGCGACGACGAGGTCGCCGTTGGCCACGGCCTTGCCGGAGCCGGACACGACCTCCTTCATCTGCTGCTTGACGGGCGGCTTGTCCTTGGGCACCTTCACCGACGGTGCCTTGCCGAACGCGCCCGACACCTTGACCGCCGGCGCCGGGCGGGTCTCGTACCAGACCGCCGCCCCGGCCACCAGTCCCACCAGGACCACGGTCGCCGTCGTGTACAGGATCCTGCGGCGCTTCGCCTGGGCCCGCGTGCCCGACCGGGGGGCGCCGCGACCCTTGGCGCCCAGCGCGTGCGGCGTGAACTCGGTCCGGGTGATCTCCTTGGCCGCCGGCATCTTCAGCTTGATCGGATCCGGATGGGCGAACCGGCTCTTCGGCTCGTCGTCGACCTCGGTGTCCTCGGCGTCCGCCGGCTCCGCCGCACCAGCGGCCTCGCCGACCGTCTCCTTCGCGCCCTCGTCCTCGGCCTCGGCCCGCTTCGAGGCGTCGTCGTCGGCGGCCTCGGCGTCGTCCTCGTCCGCGGCCGCCGTCGCGTCCTCCTCCTCGGACCGCTCGGCCGCTTCGCCGCCGGCCGCCTCGGCGTCCTCCGTCTCGGGCCGCTCGGCGGCTCCGGGCTCGCCGCTCGCCGTGGCGTCCGCCGCGGAGGCGTCCCGCCCCTCGGCGTCCTGCGGCTCGTCCGTCCGCGTCTGCTCGCGGCCTTTGACTTCAGACATCTTCTCCACCGTTCCGCGGTTCGACGACTATCGCGACAAGGCCCCCACCCTGTCAGCGGGCATCTAAAGGTAGCGTGAGAACGCCGCTACATTCCCGCGATCAGCTTGTCGACGCGATCATCGACCGAACGGAACGGGTCCTTGCACAGGACCGTCCGCTGCGCCTGGTCGTTCAGCTTCAGGTGCACCCAGTCGACCGTGAAATCGCGCCGCTTCTCCTGCGCCTTGCGGATGAACTCCCCGCGCAGCCGCGCCCGCGTCGTCTGCGGCGGCACCGACTTGGCCTGGAAGATGTCCAGGTCCCTGGCCACCCGCTCGACGGCGCCCTTGCGCTCCAGCAGGTAGTACAGGCCCCGGCCCCGATGCACGTCGTGGTACGCGAGGTCGAGCTGGGCCACCCGCGGCGAGCTCAGCGGCAGATCGTACTTGTGCCGATACCGCTCGATCAGCTGGTACTTCGTCACCCAGTCGATCTCACGGGCCACCAGGTCCAGATCGCCCGTCTCCACGGCGCGCACGGTCCGCTCCCACAGGTCGAGCACGCGCAGCACCACCGGGTCCGCGCCCCGCCGGTCGATGAACTCCCGCGCCTTGTCGAGATACTCCTTCTGGATCTCCAGCGAGCTGGCCTCCCGGCCGTTGGCCAGGCGCACCTTGCGCCGGCCGGTCATGTCGTGGCTGACCTCCCGGATCGCCCGGATGGGGTTCTCCAGCGTCAGGTCGCGCATCACGACCCCCGCCTCGACCATGCGCAGCACCAGGTCGGTCGCGCCGACCTTGAGCAGCATCGTCGTCTCGCTCATGTTCGAGTCGCC
Organism: Actinoallomurus sp. NPDC052308; assembly: GCF_040679195.1. Lineage (NCBI taxonomy): Bacteria > Bacillati > Actinomycetota > Actinomycetes > Streptosporangiales > Thermomonosporaceae > Actinoallomurus > Actinoallomurus sp. NPDC052308. Next base: position 250,198 of record NZ_JBFAUM010000004.1, read on the forward strand.
GACGATGACGTGCAGCCGGCGGAAGCGCTCGGCGTCCGCGTGCGGCTCGTCCCGGGTGTTGATGATGGGCCGCGAACGCGTCGTCGCCGACGACACGCCCTCCCAGATGTGCTCGGCGCGCTGGCTCACGCAGTACACCGCGCCGCGCGGCGTCTGCAGCACCTTTCCGGCACCGCAGATGATCTGACGCGTCACGAGGAACGGGATCAGCACGTCGGCCAGGCGGCCGAACTCACCGTGCCGCCCGACGAGGTAGTTCTCGTGACACCCGTAGGAGTTACCGGCCGAATCGGTGTTGTTCTTGAACAGGTAGATGTCACCCGCGATGCCCTCCTCACGGAGGCGCCGCTCGGCGTCGACGAGCAGACCCTCCAGGATCCGCTCCCCCGCCTTGTCGTGCACGACCAGCTCGTCGACGCTGTCGCACTCGGGCGTCGCGTACTCAGGATGACTGCCGACATCGAGGTACAGCCGTGCCCCGTTGCGCAGGAACACGTTGCTGCTACGGCCCCACGAGACGACCCTGCGGAAGAGGTACCGGGCCACCTCGTCGGGTGACAACCGTCGCTGCCCGCGAAAGGTGCACGTTACGCCGTACTCGTTCTCCAACCCGAAGATGCGCCTATCCACATCCGCAAGGCTATGCGTCCGAAGGCCGCCGTTGGTAGAGATCAGGTTGCGGTATGCGACGACCCGCCTCGCGATCGGCCGTCCGACGGCCGCACGACGGCACCGTACGGCGGGCCGGCGTCCGGTCGGCACGCCGGCGGCCACGGCGAATCGACGACCGGTTCGGCAGACGACGGCACCGGCCTTTACGTTGTAGATCACAAACAGCGGCGCCCGTCCGCCGCGCCCCTTCCCAGGCGCGGCGGACGGGCGCGGACGTCACTCCGCGGTCGCGTCACCCGGCTCGGCGCCGGACTCGGCACCCGACTCGGCACCCGACTCGGCCTGCGCGCTCCCGGCACCGGCCTCCTCCAGCAGCACCCGGATCCGGGCCGGCGGCAGCCGCCGGAACAACCGGTGCGTCCGGTTCCGGTCCAGCACCGCGACCTCCAACTGCTCGGCCTCCAGATGCCGGTCGCCGTCCTGCCGCTCCAGCGCCCGTACGCCCAGCCGCAGCGCCCGGGCCAGCGACAGCCCCTCCTCGTAGTGCTCCTGCAGCCCCGCCGCGACCTGGTCGGCCTGACCGCCCATCGCGACGTAACCGTGCTCGTCGGCGACCGACCCGTCGAAGGTCAGCCGGTAGATCTGGTCCGAGGTGGCGTCCTCGCCCAGCTCCGCGACGACGAGCTCCACCTCGTACGGCTTGTTCATCTCGGTGAACACCGTGCCCAGCGTCGTCGCGTAGGCATTCGCCAGACCCCGCGCGGTGACGTCCCGGCGGTCGTACATGTACCCGTTGACGTCGGCGTAGCGCACGCCCGCCTGACGGAGGTTCTCGAACTCGTTGTACTTGCCGACCGCGGCGAACGCCATCCGGTCGTAGATCTCGCTGATCTTGTGCAGCGCGCGGGACGGATTGTCCGCCACGAACAGGATGCCGTCGTCGTACTGCAGCACGACGACGCTGCGGCCGCGCGCGATGCCCTTACGCGCGTAGTCGGCCTTGTCCTTCATCTGCTGTTCGGGCGACACGTAGAACGGCATGGACACCGGTGGCGTTCCTTACTACTCGTTCACTACTCGAGATCGCGGACGTTACAGCAGCGGAGCCGACGGCCCGCCGGGCGAACGCATCCGCCCCTCGACGACCCGCTCCGTCAGACCCCCGACCTCCTCGTCCGGCAACCGCCGGTACCCGTCGGCCGTCACCACGGCGATCACCGGGAAGATCCGGCGGGTCAGGTCCGGTCCACCCGTCGCCGAGTCGTCGTCCGCCGCGTCGTACAGCGCCTGGATCGAGGCGACGACCGCGTCCTCCTCCGCCAGCTCCGGCCGGAACAGCTTCTTCAGCGCGCCCTTGGCGAACACCGACCCCGAGCCGATGCTGTGGAAGTCGTGCTCCTCGTAACGCCCGCCGGCCGGGTCGTAGCTGAAGATCCGCCCCTTGTCCTGATCCTCGTCATAGCCGGCGAACAGCGGCACGACGACCAAGCCCTGCAGGGCCATGCCCAGATTGCCGCGGACCATCGTGGCGAGCCGGTTGGCCTTACCCTCCAGCGAGAGCGTGCGGCCCTCCATCTTCTCGTAGTGCTCCAGCTCCACCTGGAACAGGCGCACCACCTCAAGGCCGATGCCCGCGGTGCCCGCGATCGCGACGGCGGAGTACTCGTCGGCGCGGTAGACCTTCTCGATGTCCCGCTGGGCGATCACGTTGCCCGCGGTGGCCCGCCGGTCGCCCGCCATCACCACGCCGCCCGGGAACGTGATCGTGACGATCGTCGTGCCGTGCGGGATCTGGTCCCCGGCCGACACCCCGGCCGGCAGCTCACGCGACCCCGGCAGCAGCCCCGGCGAGTACGACGACAGGAACTCGGTGAACGACGGGGGGCCCTGGCTCATGAACGCGCCCGGCAGACGCCCCGGCGCGGAACCTTGCGACGTCACACGACTCCTTCCAAAGGCAGCGGATGCGATGCGCCTCCGCAACTCAGACCCTACTGTCACTGTGACGTCAGGCGCATACCGCGTGATCCCTGCCCCCGTCCGCCCAGGGCGAACCCGACCGCGTCAGTCAGCGGCCGTCAAGGCCCACTCCGGCGGCCCCAACGGCTCCCGCGGCAACGCGCCCCGATCTGGAAACCCGGGGTCGCTCAGGTCGAGCCCGGGGAACCGCTCCTGCGACGGTTCCGGACCCACCACGAACACATCCGTCTCCCAGGGATCCTTCGGCACGTCGCCGACGCGGGCGCCGAGCACCGCGAAATCCCGGTCCGGCCAGTCGTCCCTGGGGAATGGTTGAGATCGCCGAACCTCCGCAACCTCGAGCGTTCCGTCGGCTCCAGGCCGCAGGCCGAGCAGTCCTCCCGTGAGGTACTCGATCGCTCGCCTCAGCACCCACGGGTCGTCTTTGAACTGCCCCAGGGCAACGTTGCAGTTGAAGCAGAGGACCCCACGGCGTTCACCTGTGACGTGGTCATGGTCGACATGCTCTGCCGCCGCCTTCATACAGATGAGACAGCGACCGCCTTGCTCAGCGATCAGGCGCTGCACGCTTTCGGGCGTCAGGCGATGCGTCTTCCTGAGATAGTCACGAGCGCTCCGCGCGTTTTTACACTCCCGGCAATAGGAGTTGTAGCCATCACGGCTGCGCTTGTTACGCCCCCACTCATTCAAAGGCCTGACCCTTTTGCAGCCGGGACACCACTTGTGACCCTCGGGTGCTTCCACCCGCTCCCGGACCGCCTTACCCTGCCGCTCTCGTCGCTTGCGGTACGCCTCCTTCTCCCGCCGCGAGACGCAGTCTCGACAGTAAAAGCCGAGACCATCAGGCCGCTTGACGTTCCGCCGGAACTCTGACGCAGGCTTTTCTAACCCGCAGTCCGGGCAGAGCTTGGATGCGGAGGCAAATCCGGACATATCCTATTATTCTCCGCCCTTCTGGACGTAGCTACGAACGAACTCTTCTGCGTTCTCTTCTAGTACTTCGTCGATTTCGTCCAGGATTGCGTCGACGTCGTCGGTGAGCTTCTCCTGGCGCTCCTGGACGTCCTCGCTGGGCGCGGCCTGGGTCTCGTCGACCTCTTCCTCGCGCCGGGTCGTCTGCCGCTGACCGCCGGTGTCCCTGGTTGCCATGAGTGATCCTCCCGTTCGTGCCGAGACCTTGACTCTATCGCCGGCCACCGACGCGGAGTGGATCACTGGGCGTGCGCCACGCCGATCGGCGGTTGGTCTCCTGACGCCGTTATCGCCAGTGACCATCGCCGCGAAACGGTCATACCCGTCACAACTGTGCAGCGATCACAGTCGCACCCCCCTGATCGTCCGCCCGTACGCCGGCCGAGGAGGGCGTACGGACGGATGTGCGGGTCACTCGCCGGTGAGGGCCGCCACGAGGTCGGAGGCGGTGCGGCAGCGGTCCAGGAGGCTCCCGACGTGCGCCTTGGTGCCGCGCAGCGGCTCCAAGGTCGGCACCCGCTGCAGCGACTCCCGGCCCGGCACGTCGAAGATCACCGAGTCCCAGGACGCCGCCGCCACGGAGTCGGCGTACTGCCGCAGGCACCGGCCGCGGAAGTAGGCACGGGTGTCCTCCGGCGGATCCTCGATCGCCGAGTCGACCTCGGCGTCGCTGACGATCCGCTCCATCCGCCCGCGGGCGGCGAGCCGGTTGTACAGGCCGCGGTCGGGGCGGACGTCGGAGTACTGCAGGTCGACGAGCTGCAGCCGCGGGTGGGACCAGTCGAGGCCGTCGCGGGTTCGGTAGCCCTCGAGCAGCTCGAGCTTGGCGACCCAGTCGAGCTCGCGGGACAGCTGCATCGGGTCCTCGCCGAGCCGCTGCAGGACCGACTCCCAGCGGTCGAGGACCTCGACGGTCAGGTCGTCGGCGTCGCCGCCGAAGCGGTCCTCGACGTACTTGCGGGACTGCTCGAGGTACTCCATCTGGAGCTGGACCGCGGTCATCTTCCGGCCGTCGCGCAGCGTGAGCAGGTGCTTGCAGCTCGGGTCGTGGGAGATCGCCCGCAGGGTCGCGACGGGCATGTCGACCGACAGGTCGACGGTGAGGAAGCCGTCCTCGATCATGGCGAGGACCAGCGCGGTGGTGCCGAGCTTGAGGTAGGTCGAGACCTCGCTCATGTTCGCGTCGCCGATGATGACGTGCAGCCGGCGGTACTTCTCCGGGTCGGCGTGCGGCTCGTCGCGGGTGTTGATGATGGGGCGCTTGAGGGTGGTCTCGAGACCGACCTCGACTTCGAAGAAGTCGGCCCGCTGGCTGATCTGGAAGCCGTCGCCGCGGCCGTCCACGCCGATGCCGACGCGGCCGGCGCCGCAGACCACCTGCCGGGTGACGAAGAACGGCGTGAGGTGCCGGACGATGTCGGAGAACGGGGTCTCCCGGCGCATGAGGTAGTTCTCATGGCAGCCGTAGGAGGCGCCCTTGTTGTCGGTGTTGTTCTTGTACAGCTGGATCGGGTGGGTGCCCGGGACCCTGGCGGCGCGGGCGGCTGCGTCGGCCATGACGCGCTCTCCGGCCTTGTCCCAGATCACGGCGTCCCGGGGGTTGGTGCACTCGGGCGTGGAGTACTCCGGGTGGGCGTGGTCGACGTAGAGCCGGGCCCCGTTGGTGAGGATGACGTTGGCCAGCCCGAGATCCTCGTCGGTCAGCTGGGTGGGGTCGGCGACCTCTCGGGCCAGGTCGAAGCCGCGGGCGTCGCGCAGCGGGTTCTCCTCTTCGAAGTCCCACCGTGCCCGCCTGGCCTTCGCCGCCGACGCCGCGAGGTACGCGTTGACGACCTGCGAGGAGGTCACCATCGCGTTGGCCCCTGGCTGACCGGGCACGGATATGCCGTACTCGGTCTCGATCCCCATCACCCGCCGCACGCTCATAGGTCTGAGCCTAATGCGCGATGGGCGTGGTCCTGTGCGGCGCGGCGGGATCGTGATGCGAAACCGGGCGTGGGCGGAGAGGCCGGATCCGGCCGCGAACGGCCTCAGCGGCCGTCAGGGCAAGGGCCGGTGCAGGGCGGACCAAGACCCGGGTCAACCCGTGGTCATGGCGTGGTGAGCTCGTACGGCCACCCTGGGACGCGGCAGAGCGCGGCGGGACGTGGGCGGAAAGATCCCGGAACGCCGCGTGGCGGCCGGAATCGGATTCCGGCCGCCACGGGTTTCTTCGTCGGTCAGAGGTACTGCCCGGTGTTCGCGACGGTGTCGATCGAACGCCCGGCCTCGGTGCCCTGCTTCCCGGAGACGAGGGTGCGGATGTAGACGATCCGCTCGCCCTTCTTTCCGGAGATGCGGGCCCAGTCGTCGGGGTTGGTGGTGTTGGGCAGGTCCTCGTTCTCGCTGAACTCGTCGACGCAGGCGGCGAGAAGGTGGGTGACCCTCAGGCCCTTCTGCCCGCTGTCGAGGAAGTCCTTGATGGCCATCTTCTTGGCCCGGTCGACGATGTTCTGGATCATCGCGCCGGAGTTGAAGTCCTTGAAGTACAGGACTTCCTTGTCGCCGTTGGCGTACGTGACCTCGAGGAAGCGGTTCTCCTCGGTCTCGCTGTACATCCGCTCGACGACACGCTGGATCATCGCGTCGACGGTGGCCTCCGGAGAGCTGCCGTGCTCCTTCAGGTCGTCAGGGTGGAGCGGCAGGTCCGTGAGGATGTACTTGGAGAAGATGTCCTTGGCGGCCTCGGCGTCCGGACGCTCGATCTTGATCTTCACGTCGAGGCGGCCGGGGCGGAGGATCGCCGGGTCGATCATGTCCTCCCGGTTGGAGGCGCCGATCACGATGACGTTCTCCAGGCCCTCGACGCCGTCGATCTCCGACAGCAGCTGGGGGACGATGGTGTTCTCGACGTCGGATGAGACGCCGGATCCGCGGGTGCGGAAGATGGAGTCCATCTCGTCGAAGAACACGATCACGGGGGTACCCGCGGAGGCCTTCTCGCGGGCCCGCTGGAAGACCAGGCGGATGTGCCGCTCGGTCTCACCGACGTACTTGTTGAGCAGCTCCGGGCCCTTGATGTTGAGGAAGAAGCTCTTCCCCTCGGCACCGGTCTTCTCGGCGACCTGTTTGGCGAGGGAGTTGGCGACCGCCTTGGCGATGAGGGTCTTGCCACAGCCGGGCGGGCCGTACAGCAGGACGCCCTTCGGGGGACGGAGCTGGTGCTCGCGGAACAGGTCGGCGTGGAGGTAGGGCAGCTCGACGGCGTCGCGGATCTGCTCGATCTGCGGGCCGAGGCCGCCGATCTCCTGGTAGGAGATGTCGGGGACCTCTTCGAGGACGAGCTCCTCGACCTCCGCCTTGTGGATCTTCTCGTAGGCGTATCCGGATCGGGTGTCCAGCATGAGCGAGTCGCCGGCGCGCAGGGGGACTCCGCGCAGGGGCTCGGCCAGCTTGACGACGCGTTCTTCGTCGGCGTGGGCGATCACGAGGGCGCGTTCGCCGTCTTCGAAGGCCTCCTTCAGCATCACGACCTCGCCCTGCGTCTCGAACTCGAGAGCGGCGACGACGTTGAGCGCCTCGTTGAGCATGACCTCCTGGCCACGCTGCAACTCGTCGATCTCGATGCCCGGACTGACGTTCACCCGCAGCTTGCGGCCACCGGTGAAGATGTCGACCGTGCCGTCCTCGCGGGCGGCGAGGAACGTTCCGAAGGCCGACGGGGGCTGCGCGAGCCGGTCGACCTCCTCCTTGAGGGCGATGATCTGCTCTCGGGCTTCCTTGAGGGTCGCCACGAGACGTTCGTTCTGGCCCGTAACCGCGGCCAGACTTGCCTGCGCCTCGTGAAGGCGCTCTTCGAGTACACGAACTTGTCGGGGGGACTCCGCGAGCTTGCGGCGCAGCACGGAGATCTCCTCCTCCAGGAAGGAGACCTGCGTCTGGAGGTCGCGGACCTCCTTTTCGTGCTGCGCCTTACGCGCCCCGGCATCGTCACGAGCGGCCACGCTCGTCACCTCCTCAGGCAGAGACGACGACCTACCTGAAACCCTACCTATCCCGAGCGCCTCCGTAACCTGGCCCAGGGGTACTCGTGTCGTGGCGTGGGAACCATGTTCTCAATGAAGTGGCAGGTCCCCGAGGTTGATGATCTTCGGCGAAGCCCCCCGGTCCTGGGCAAAAAGATCGCCGCCGGGGCTTGACGCCGCAAGTTCTGGCGTCCGGACAGGGCCGGGCGGGGTGGAGAGATTCTCGTCACTCTCCGGACAGATCGGCTTCGGCGGCCGGTTCCCGGGGCGTCGTCTCGGCCGTCTCGCCGTGGGCGCCCTTGGCGGGGCGGCGGCGCCGCGCCGGGGGGCGTACGCCGTCGGCGAGCCGGCGGGCGGTGGCGAGGAAGCCGGTGTGGCCGACCATGCGGTGGTCGGGCCGGACGGCGAGGCCTTCGACGTGCCAGGAGCGCACCAGGGTCTCGAAGGCGTACGGCTCGGCGAAGTTGCCGTGCTCGCGCAGCGCCTCGACGACGCGCGACAGCTGGGTGGTGGTGGCGACGTAGGCGCAGACCATGCCGCCGGGGACGAGGGCCTTGGCGACGGCGTCGAGGCACTCCCAGGGGGCGAGCATGTCGAGGACGACGCGGTCGACGTCGGTGTCGGTGAGGGCGTCCTCGAGGGAGCCGACGGTCAGCCGCCAGGCGGGGTGCGGGCCGCCGAAGTAACCCTCGACGTTGGCGCGGGCGACCTCGGCGAAGTCCTCGCGGCGCTCGTAGGAGGAGACGGTGCCGTGCTCGCCGACGGCGCGCAGGAGCCAGCAGCTGAGCGCGCCGGACCCGGCGCCGGCCTCGACGACGCGCGCGCCGGGGAAGATGTCGGCGGCGGCGAGGATCTGGGCGGCGTCCTTGGGGTAGACGACGGCGGCGCCGCGCGGCATGCGGAGGGTGTGGTCGGCGAGGAGGGGGCGGAAGGCGAGGTACTCGGTGCCGCCGGAGGACCGGAAGACGCTGCCTTCGGGGCTGCCGATGATCTCGTCGTGCGGGATGGAGCCCTTGTGGCTGTGGTAGACCTTGCCGGCCTGCAGGGTGACGGTGTTGATGCGGCCCTTGGGGTCGGTGAGCTGAACCCGGTCGCCGGGGCGGAACGGCCCGTGCGGGACCTTGGGCATGCGGGAACCGGCGATGGAGGGTTCGGTCATGTTCTAAGGCTACGGCCTCGCGACGGTCCGGCTGACGTCCTCGGCGGCGAGCACGCCGTACATCTCCCCGGTCGGCTCGACCAGAAGGTACTCGGTGGCGGGGGTGCGCTGGATGGCGGCCAGGAGGTCCTCGCCGGAGAGGTCGGCGGGCAGGATGAGGCCGGCGTCGAGGGTGCGGGTGAGGGAGGCGGTGTCGACCCAGGGGCGGCGGTTCTCCGGGGTGGCGTTGACGGCGCTCTCGCTGACGATGCCGAGCGGGTCGCCCTCGTGCCCGATGACGACGATGGCGCCCGCCCGTGCCTCGCGGGCGCGGCGGACGGCCTCGGCGAGGGGCAGGTTCTGCGGGACGCGTACGGCGCGGCGGGCGAGGGTGCGGGCGTTCAGGAGCGGGATGCGCTCGCGCAACTGGGCGACCCGGATGGCCTCGGTGGCGCCCATCCAGATGAACGACGCCACGAGGGCGCCCCACAGGACCGTGAGCCAGCGGTCGTCGCCGGTGACGGACATGGCGGCGCTGAGGGCGAGGACGGCGATGGCGACGGCGCGGCCGATCCAGCCGGCGGTGACGGTGGCGGCGCGCTGGCGGCCGGTGAGCTTCCACACGCCGGCGCGGACGATGCGGCCGCCGTCGAGGGGCAGGCCGGGCAGCAGGTTGAAGACGCCGACGAGGAGGTTGGCGACGGTGAGCGCCTCGACGAGGAGTTCGGCGACCGGTGGCAGGCTCGCGAAGTGAAGGACGGCGTAGCCGCCGCCGGCGAGCGCGAGGGACAGCGCGGGACCGGCGGCCGCGACGGCGAACTCGCGGCCGGGGGTGCGCGGCTCTTGCTCGATCTCGGAGACGCCGCCGAGGACGTGCAGGGTGATGGCGCGTACGGGCAGGCCGAACCCGCGGGCGACGACGGAGTGGCTGAGCTCGTGGACCAGCACGGACGCGTAGAGCAGCACCGCGTACAGGAAGGCGACGAGGAAGCTCTGCGGCCGGTCGACGATGCGCAGCGCGGTGGGCTCGAACATCACAGTGATGATGATCGCGACGATGAACCAGGTCGGCGAGACGTACACCGGTATGCCGAACGGCCGTCCCATGAGGATGCCCGGGCGGCGGGAGGGACCGCTGTCGCGGGGGGTGCTGTCTGCCACGGGGGGAATGCTACGCGTCCGGCTGTCAAGGGGACCTAAGGGCGTCGGGCGCGATCCCCCCGAGGGCGGGCGGGCATGTTCCGGCGCGATTCTGTCGCCGGTCTCCCCTAGGGTTGCGGTCATGACGGCCATCGAGACCGGCGCGGCGTCCTCCGGCGGTGCCAGCGTGATCGGCACGTTGTCCCCGTCGCGGGCGGGCGATTTCATGACGTGCCCGTTGCTGTACCGCTTCCGGGTGATCGACCGGATCCCCGAGCGGCCGAGTCCGGCGGCCGTGCGCGGCACGCTCGTGCACGCGGTGCTGGAGCGGTTGTTCGACATCCCGGCGGCGGAGCGCACGCCGGCGGCGGCGCTGGAGCTGCTGGGGCCGGAGTGGGAGCGGCTGCTGGCCGAGGAGCCGGAGCTGGCGGACCTCTTCGACGGCGCGGACGTCGAGGCGGCGCGCGCGGAGTGGCTGGCCGAGGCGCGGGCGATGGTCGAGCGTTACTTCGTGCTGGAGGACCCGCGGCGGCTGGAGCCGGCGAACCGTGAGCTGTACGTGGAGACGGTCCTGGAGTCGGGCCTGCAGCTGCGCGGCTACATCGACCGGCTGGACGTCGCCCCGACCGGTGAGGTCCGGGTGGTCGACTACAAGACGGGCAAGGCGCCCAGAGCGGACTTCGAGGCGCGGGCGCTGTTCCAGATGAAGTTCTACGCGCTGGTGCTGTGGCGGTTGCACGGCACGGTGCCCCGGTTGCTGCAGCTGATGTACCTCGGCAACGGCGAGGTCCTGCGTTACTCCCCCGACGAGGCGGATCTGCGCGCGACCGAGCGGAAGGTCGACGCGCTGTGGCAGGCGATCCGCCGGGCGATGGACTCCGGCGAGTGGCGGCCGCGCAAGAGCCGGCTGTGCGACTGGTGCGACCATCAGCAGCGCTGCCCGTCGTTCGGCGGGGAGCCGCCGCCGCTGCCGGTGGTGGGCGGCGGGACGGGGACACCGCGGGACGAGGTCTCGCCGCGGGATCCGCGCGACGACGTGTGAGGTCCGGCGTCGCCTGGTGGGCGGCGGGAAAATGAGGTGACCGGGCGTCCGGCGACCGGCATGATCGGCTGATATGAGCCGGAACGAGACGCCGCGGTCGGCGGGCGGGACCGCCCCGGACGTGTACATCTCGGCCGACGTGGAGGCCGACGGCCCGATCCCGGGGCCGTACTCCATGATCAGTTTCGGGCTGACGGTGGCGGGGACCTACGACGGCCGGACGTTCGAGCGTCGGGATCCGGAGGCCACGACGTTCTACGCCGAGCTGCGCCCGATCAGTGACGAGTACGACGCGGCCGCGCTGGCGGTCAGCGGCCTGGACCGCGAGCGGCTGCTGCGGGAGGGCCGTGATCCGGCGGAGGCCATGTCGGCGGCGGCCCGGTGGGTCCAGGCGGCCGGCCGCGCGGAGGGCGGCAAGCCGGTGTTCGCGGCGTATCCGCTGGGCTTCGACTGGATGTTCCTGTACTGGTACTTCGTACGGTTCGCCGAGACGGGGTCGCCGTTCGGGCACTCGCGTTTCCTCGACCTGAAGACGCTGTACGCCGCCCGGTCCGGGGAGACGGTGACCCGGTCGGTGAAGGGTCGGATGCCGCGTCATCTGCTGTCCCGCCGGCGGCACACGCACCACGCGCTGGACGACGCGGTCGAGCAGGCCGAGCTGTTGCAGAACCTGATGGCGTGGGACGGCGCCCCGGCCCGATGACCTCCCGGCCACCGGAGGCGGCGACCTCCCGGCCACCCGAAGCGACGGTCTCCCGGCCGTTCGTGGCGACGACCTCCCGGCCGCCCGGCCCGAGGACCTCTCCGCCGCCCGGGGCGGTGTCCTCCTCCCGGAGGAGGAGAAGGGATCCGCGTGCAGGAGGGGACCACTCACGGTCACACGCCCTAACGTGTGGGTGTGTCCGAGCTGATCCGTGGTCGCCGCGCGTGGCTGGAGGCGCATCCGATCGCGACGGATGCGCTGATGTCCGTGCTGCTGACGGTGACCTTCATCACCGCGATGGTGCTGCAGGGAGACGACGGCGTGCCCAAGGGGCCGGACGTCTTCAGCGTGGGCCTCAGCGGCGTGGCCCTGCTGTCGCTCACGATGCGGCGGCGGCTGCCCGTCTCGGTGCTGGCGTTCATGGTCGGTGTTTGCGTGCTGCTGACGGCGATGGGCTATGACATGTCGGCGCCCGCCGTGGCCGTGCTGATCGCCACGTACACCCTCGCGGCGCATCGCGGGCTGGCGACGAGCCTGTCCGTGGGCGTGGTGACGCTGCTGGTGTTCATCGCGCTGCTGGTCGGTGTGGGCGCCGATTTCTGGCCGGCGGTGAGCAACACGATCCTGTTCGTGGGCGTCTGGTGGCTGGGGCGGAGCCTGCGGCTGCGCCGGGCCTACCTGAACGAGCTGGAGGCCCGGGCGCGGCGGTTGGAGCGGGCGCGGGAGGCCGACGCGCGGGCGGCGCGTACGGAGGAGCGGTCGCGGATCGCGCGGGAACTGCACGACGTGGTCGCCCACCACGTCAGCGTGATGACCGTTCAGGCCGGCGCGGCGCGGCGGATCCTGGAGCGTGACCCGGACGCGGTACGCGACGCGCTGACGACCATCGAGCAGATGGGGCGTACGGCGCTGGGCGAGATGCGGCGGCTGGTGGGGGTGCTGCGGACGGAGGCGGAGCCGGTACGCGGTGAGCTGTCCCCGCAGCCGGGGGTGAGCGACGTGGGCGAGCTGGTCGATCACCTGCGGGAGACGGGGCTGCAGGTGCAGCTGTGGATCGAGGGTGAGAGCCGGTCGCTGTCGCCGGGCGTGGATCTGGCGGCGTTCCGGCTGATCCAGGAGGCGCTGACCAATACGCTGAAGCACGCGGGTCCGCAGGCGCGTGCCTGGGTGCGGATCCACTACACGGACCGGCAGCTCATGGTGGAGGTCGAGGATGACGGCCGGGGGTTGGCGGCCGGGCTCGGCCAGAACGGCAGCCGTGGGCATGGGCTGGTGGGCATGCGTGAGCGTGTCGCCCTCTATGGTGGCGATCTGCGGATCGGGCCGCGTTCCGGTGGTGGGTTCGAAGTCCGCGCCCGTTTCCCGTTGGAGGTCTAGGTGACGATCAGGGTGCTCCTCGTCGACGATCAGCCGCTGCTGCGCACCGGCTTCCGGCTCATCCTGGAGGGTGAGCCGGACATCGCGGTGGTGGGCGAGGCCGGCGACGGCGCGCAGGCCGTGGAGCTCACGCGGACGCTCCTGCCGGAGGTGGTCCTGATGGACATCCGGATGCCGGGCGTGGACGGGATCGAGGCGACGCGCCGGATCGTCCGGGAGGGCGCCGCGACCCACGACCCGCGGGTGCTGATCCTGACGACGTTCGACCTGGACGAGTACGTCGTCGAGGCGGTGCGGGCGGGGGCCAGCGGGTTCCTGCTGAAGGACGCGCCGCCGGAGGACCTGGTGGCGGCGATCCGGATCGTGGCGAACGGCGACGCGATCGTCGCGCCGAGCGTGACACGGCGGCTGCTGGACAAGTTCGCGACGCGGCTGCCGGCCGTGCGGGAGACCGCGCCGCCGCGCGGGCTGCGGATGCTGACCGAGCGGGAGCTGGAGGTGCTGCGGCACGTCGCCCGCGGGCTGTCCAACGCGGAGATCGCGGCGGAGCTCGTCGTGAGTGAGACGACCGTGAAGACGCACGTGGGCAACCTCCTGGCCAAGCTCGGGCTGCGCGACCGCGTGCAGGCCGTCGTCTTCGCGTACGAGACGGGTCTCACCCAGCCGGGTCAGAGCTGAGGCCTTCCGGCAGATCACCGGATCTGCCGGAAACCCCCCGGGCCGCGTCCTCCCCTAGGAGGAGACGGCGCGGACGCTCCGTCTGCGGGTGGAAGCGGCCTCCGTCCGCTGGGCCGACGAAACCGCTCACCCCGGGTTTTAGTCTCATGCGAGACAAAGCACCGTATGTGAGCAGGGAGTACTGTTCCGTGCCTGATATCCCCTCCCCCGTGACCGAGCCTCCCGGGCCGGTCTCCGTCGCACCGGCCGCGCGCGCCGACCGGCTCGTCAAGGAGTACGGCCGGGGTGACGTGAAGGTCATCGCGCTGAACGAGGTGTCGGTGGATCTGCCCGCCGGCCGGTTCACCGCGATCATGGGGCCGTCGGGCTCGGGCAAGTCGACGCTCATGCACTGCATGGCGGGGCTGGACTCGGTGGACTCGGGGCGGGTCTTCGTCGGCGACGTGGACCTGACCCGGCTGGACGACAAGCGGCTCACCCGGTTGCGGCGAGACCGGATCGGCTTCATCTTCCAGGCGTTCAACCTGGTCCCGACGCTGACGGCGCTGGAGAACATCACCCTGCCGCTGGACATCGCCGGCCGGCGGCCGGACCAGGCGTGGCTCGACACCGTGGTCGACTCGATCGGGCTGCGTGACCGGTTGTCCCACCGGCCGAGCGAGCTGTCCGGCGGCCAGCAGCAACGGGTGGCGTGCGCCCGCGCGCTGGTGAGCCGCCCGGAGATCATCTTCGCGGACGAGCCGACCGGCAACCTGGACTCCCGGTCCGGGGCGGAGGTCCTGGCGTTCCTGCGGAACTCCGTGCGGGAGATGGGGCAGACGGTCGTCATGGTGACGCACGACCCGGTGGCGGCCGCCTACGCGGACCTCGTGCTGTTCCTGGCCGACGGACGGCTGGTGGACCGGATGCAGGATCCGACGGCCGAGAAGGTGCTGGAGCGCATGAAGGGCTTCGAGCTGCCGGGGGCCGGCTACCGGTGATGCTCAAGGTCACCGTGCGCAACCTCGTGGCGCACAAGATACGCCTGGCGCTGACGGCGTTCGCCGTGGTGCTGGGTGTGGCGTTCGTCGCCGGCACGCTGGTGTTCACCGACACGATGGGCCGGCAGTTCGACCGGCTGTTCTCCCGGACCGGCAAGGGCGTCGCGGTCGAGGTCCGCCCGAAGAAGGTCGTCGAGTCCGATGACGGCGCGGCGGCGCCGACGCTGCCCTCGTCCCTGGTCGCGATGGTCGGCCGGGTGCCCGGCGTGGCGCGGGCGCACGGCGGGGTGACGGGCTTCGCCGCGGTCGTCGGCAAGGACGGCAAGGTGGTCGGTGGTTCCGGACCGCCGCAACTGGGTGTCGGCTGGGACTCCGGCGACCGGAACCTTCCCATCACGGCCGGGCGCGGCCCGGCCGGCGCGGGCGAGGTCGCCATCGACCGGCAGACGGCGGAGAAGGCCGGTCTGAAGGTCGGGGATCGGGCCCGTGTCCTCGTCCAGGGGCCGACCCAGTCGGTGACGGTCGTGGGGACCATCGACTCCGGCAGTCTCATGGGCGCGACCGTCACGGCCTTCGACCAGGGCACCGCGCAGCGACTGCTGCTGCGACCCGGCCGGTTCAGCGACATCACGGTCGCGGCGCGGAAGGGCGTCTCGGAGACGGCGCTGCGCGACCGGATCCAGCGGGCGCTCCCGTCGCCGGACTACGAGGCGATCACGGGTACGAAGCTGCGCGAGGAGAACAAGAGTCAGGTCGCGACCATCATGTCGTTCATCCGGACGGCCTTGCTGATCTTCGCGGTCATCTCGGTCTTCGTCGGCGCGTTCATCATCTTCAACACGTTCTCGATGCTGGTCGCCCAGCGGTCCCGGGAACTGGCGCTGCTGCGCGCGGTCGGCGCCTCGCGCCGGCAGGTCACCCGCGCCGTGCTCGGCGAGGCGGTCGGCGTCGGCCTCGTCGGCTCGACCGTGGGGCTGGGCTCCGGCGTGGGCCTGGCGGTGCTGCTGCGGACGCTGTTCAACGCGCTCGGCGCCGACCTGGGTGGCGGGCTGGCGTTCACCTACAAGCCGGTCCTGTGGTCGTACGTCGTCGGCATGGTCGTCACGGTCGTGGCCGCCTACTTCCCCGCCCGCCGGGCGGCGAGGATCCCGCCGGTCGCCGCGATGCGCGACGACGTCGCGACGCCGCAGCGGTCGCTGCGGATCCGGGTCGTGGCCGGGTCGCCGGTGACCGCCGCGGGGGCGGTCCTGGGCGGGCTCGGACTCGGCGGTTCCGGCGCGGCGCTGCTGGGTGTGGGCCTCGCCCTGGTGTTCCTGGGCGTGGCGATGCTCGCGCCGGTGCTCGCCCGTCCGGTCGTGCGGGCGCTCGGCGTCGCCTACCCGCGGCTGTTCCGGACGCCGGGACGCCTGGCGACGCAGAACGCCCTGCGCAACCCGCGCCGTACGGCGGCCACCGCCTCCGCGTTGATGATCGGGCTGGCCCTCGTCAGCGGGATCAACGTGGTGAGCGCGTCGGCGAAGGCGTCGATCTCCCGGCAGGTCGACCGGAGCTTCGCCGCCGACTACATGGTCACCGCGGCGGAACGGATCTTCAGCCCGGCGGAGCCGGCTCAAACGGTGCGGGCCGCGCCGGGGGTCGAGCAGGTCACGGCCCTGTACTCCGGCCGGTTCGCGGCGGGCGGCGGGACGAGGTCGTTCGTGGCCACCGAACGCCCCGCCGACCTGGAGCGCGCCGCCCGGCTGTCGCTGGTGTCGGGGTCGACGGACCTGGGCCGGGACGGCCTCCTGGTCGACCGGCCGACCGCGACCTCGGACCGGCTGCGGGTGGGTTCGACGGTCGGCGTCCGCTTCCCCGACGGGAGCACCGCGTCGGTGCGGGTCGCCGGGATCTACGCCAGGAACCCCCTGGTCGGGTCCCGGGTGCTGGCGCTGCCGGCCTACCTGGCGCACACGGACCACCCCACGGGCGTCGCCCTGATGGTCAACGTCACCAAGGCCGACACCGCCACGAAGAAGGCCGTCGAGCAGGCGCTGAGCGCCTATCCCGGCCTCAAGGTGCAGGACCGGTCGGACGTGAAGAAGAGCGTCCAGCAGAGCGTCGACCAGTTCGTGCTGCTGCTGACCGCGCTGCTGGCCCTGTCGATCGTCATCGCCGCGCTGGGGATCATCAACACGCTCGCGCTGTCGGTGATCGAGCGGACGCGGGAGATCGGGCTGCTCCGGGCGATCGGCACGAGCCGCCGGCAGACGCGGCGGATGATCCGGCTGGAGTCGGTGCTGATCGCGGCGTTCGGCGCGGTGCTCGGCATCGCCATCGGCGTGGTCGCCGGGATCGGCTTCCAGCGGGCGCTCAGCGGCCAGGGTCTGACCGTCCTGAGCGTGCCGGTCGCCACCCTGATCGGCTACCTCGTACTGGCCGCGGTCATCGGCGTCCTGGCGGCGCTGTGGCCGGCCTGGCGCGCCTCCCGCATGGACGTCCTCAAGGCCATCGCCTTCGAGTAGGTCGGCGCCATCGTCCCCCTGCCCGGCCGGGCGGCCCCGCCGGTCAGCGGGACGACGACGTCCGGGCCTTGGTCCGGAGGCCGAGCGCGGCGTAGTCGTACATCCCGTAGACGGGGTGGACGTAGGCGTTCGCGAGCGCGGGCGGCCGGTACAGCACGGTCTTCTCGGTCAGGAGCGGAACGAAGGCGCCCGTCGCCATGACGGCGCGGTCGGCCTCGGTCCACCGCTGCGCGCGGCGCGTCGCGTCGGGGGTCCGCGCTCCCAGGGCGAGGAACCGGTTCACCCGCGCGTCCCGCAGTTCCATCAGGTTCGGGTTGTTGACCTTCGCGACGGCGCCGGTGAGGGGCCGCAGGAAGGCGTACCCGGTGGGCCGGTTCGCGGCCCAGGAGTCGATCAGTACGCCCAGGCCGTGCCGGTGCGCGTACGCGGGCGAACCGGCCGTGCTGCCCCACTGGAACGCCGACAGGGTGGTCACCCGCGCGTCGATGCCGATCTGCCCGAGCGCCTGGCGCAGGGCCTGGGCGGCGGCGACGTCGCCCGGCCGGTCCCCGCGCACGGCGAGGCCCGTGGTGAACCCGCTCGAGTGGCCGCACGCCGCGAGCTCCTGCCGTGCCCGCGCGACGTCGTGCGGGTACGGGTCGGCGGCCTGGTACCCGGTGACCGTGGGCGGCAGGACGCCGGTGGCCGGCACGCCCGCGGTGGGGCCGCCGTAGGCGCGCTGGACCGCCGTGCGGTCGACGGCGTACTGGACGGCGCGCCGGCAGTGGACGTTGTCGAACGGCCGGACACGGGTGGACAGCGCGGCGTAGTGCACGAGCCCGGTCATCGGGTCGTCGGCCCGGGCCTTCGCGGCGGGCGCGCCGAGGATCGTGGTCCGGGTGGCGGGCTGGACGCCGGCGCCGGCCAGGTCGGCGTCCAGGGCCCCCGAGCCCAGCCTCGCGTCGAGGTCCGCGGCGGCGACCTTCTCGGTCACCTCGATGCGGTCGGGCAGCGCCGCGCGGTTCGGATCGTCGTGCCAGTGCGGGTTGCGCACCAGCGTGAAGCCCTTACCGACGTCGTGCCGGGCGAACTGGTACGGCCCGGTCGACATCGGGTGCTTCTCGTAGTCGGTCCGGGTGTCCTTCGCCCGCGGCACGGGAGCGGTCTGAGGGCCGGCCGCGAGCTGGTCGAAGTCGTAGTCGGGCCTCTTCAGGTGGAACACGACCGTGCGGTCGTCGGGCGTCGTCACGCCGGTGAAGTGGTCGAGGTCGCGGTCGAGGTAGGGGCCCCAGTACTTGCCGGCGAGGGCCTCGCGCAGGTCGCGCGGCCCGTGGGTGAGCTGGGCGGTGTAGGAGCCGCGCGCGATCGCGTACTTGACGTCACGAGCATGGACCGGGGTGCCGTCCTCGTACGTGATCCCGGGGCGCAGCTTGTACGTCCAGGTCCGGCCGCCGTCGCTGGGCCGGCCGAGCGACTCCGCCAGGTCGGGGACGAGCCGCAGCCCGGCCGATCCGGGAGCCGCGGCGTAGGTGACGAGGGAGCGCGCGTACAGGCGGGCGAGGTCGGCCTCGTAGGCCAGGCCGACGTCGCCGGGGTCGAGGGAGACCGGGGCGTCCGTGGCGGCCAGGCGCAGGGTGCCCCCGCGCACGGTGGACGGGTACACGACACGGGACGACGCCTGGTCGAACGACGTGTCGAGGCGCACCGTGGTCCGACCCCCGCCGCAGGCGGTGGCACCGAGCACGAGAAGGACGGCACAGGCCGCGAATCTACCTCTCACCGGTAAATTATTGCAGTCAGTGCATCATTCCGGCAAAACGCCGCATGAGATCTCCGCCACTCGGATCCGGCCGGTCCGCGGTCAGGCGTGGCCGGCCTCCTCGGCCGTCTCGGCCGCCTTGGTCACCTTGGCGCCTGCGCCCTCGGGGGCGTTCTCCGGGAAGTGGCAGGCGACGCGGTGGCCCGGAAGCACCTCGACCAGCGGCGGCTCGATCTTGCCGCAGATCTCCTGGGCCTTCCAGCAGCGGGTGTGGAAGCGGCAGGCCGGCGGCGGGTTCAGCGGGCTGGGGACGTCGCCCTGCAGCCGGACGCGCTCGCGGCCCTTGCGCTTGGTCGGGTCGGGGATCGGAACCGCCGACATCAGCGCCACGGTGTAGGGGTGCATCGGGCTCTTGTACAGCGCCGTGCTGTCGGCCAGCTCGACCAGCTTGCCGAGGTACATCACGCCGACGCGGTCGGAGATGTGGCGCACCACCGACAGATCGTGGGCGATGACGACGTAGGTGAGGTTGAACTCCTCCTGCAGGTCCTCGAGGAGGTTGACGACCTGAGCCTGGATCGACACGTCCAACGCGGAGACCGGCTCGTCCGCGACGATCAGCTTGGGCCGCAGCGCGAGGGTGCGGGCGATGCCGATGCGCTGGCGCTGCCCGCCGGAGAACTCGTGCGGGTAGCGGTTGTAGTGCTCGGGGTTGAGCCCGACGACCTCGAGCAGGTCCTGCACGGCCCGCTTGACGCCGCTCTCGGTCGCGATGCCCTGCAGCCGGAACGGCGCTCCGATGATCGACCCGACGGTCTTGCGGGGGTTCAGCGAGGAGTACGGGTCCTGGAAGATCATCTGGAGGTCGCGCCGCAGCGGCCGCATGCTGCCCTGGGACACGTGGGTGATGTCCTGGCCCTGGAAGATGATCTGCCCGTCCGACGGCTCCAGCAGCCGAGTGATCATCCGGCCGGTGGTGGTCTTGCCGCAGCCGGACTCGCCGACGAGGCCGAGCGTCTCGCCCGCGCGCACCGCGAAGTCGACCCCGTCGACCGCCTTGACCGCGCCCACCTGGCGCTTGACGATCGCGCCACGGGTGACCGGGAAGTGCTTGCGGAGCCCGCGGACCTCCAGCAGCGCGTCGCCGTCACCGGCCGGCCGCTGGTCCGCCACGACCTCGCTGTCGGGTGTAGTCACTGTCTCTCCAGTTCGATCCGGCTCTTCGGCCGGTGCCATTCGACGACGGTACGCGCCGGCGCGGCGTGCCCGTCCCCCACGATCTCCTCGATCACAGCTTCGGCCGGATCTCTTCGTTCCAGATGCGGCGCCGGTCCTCCCTGCCCAGGTGGCAGGCGACACGGTGGCCGGGCGCGACCTCGCGGAGTTCCGGCCGCTCGGTCTCGCTGCGGCCCTCGTTGAGCTCCGCGTACCCGCAGCGGGGGCTGAACGCGCAGCCGACCGGGACGTTGATGAGGCTGGGCGGGGAGCCCTTGATGGGCATGAGGCGCTCGGACCGGTCGCGGTCCAGGCGCGGCATCGAGCCGAGCAGGCCCCAGGTGTAGGGGTGCTCGGGCCGGTGGAAGATGTCCTCGGCCGAGCCGTACTCCACACACCGGCCGCCGTACATCACGAGGATGTCGTCGGACAGTTCCGCGACCACGCCCAGGTCGTGCGTGATCATGATGACGGCGGAGTTGAACTCCTCCTGCAGGTCACGGATCAGGTCGAGGATCTGCGCCTGCACCGTTACGTCGAGCGCCGTGGTGGGCTCGTCGGCGATGAGCAGTTCGGGGTCGCAGGACAGCGCCATGGCGATCATCGCGCGCTGCCGCATGCCGCCGGAGAACTGGTGCGGGTAGTCGTCGACCCGCCGGTCCGGCTGCGGGATGCCGACCCGGCCCAGCATGTCGATCGCGTGCTTGCGCGCGACCTCCTTGCTGACGTCGTTGTGCAGCCGGTACGCCTCGATGATCTGCGCGCCGACCGTGTACAGCGGGTGCATCGACGACAGCGGATCCTGGAAGATCATCGCCATCTTCCGGCCGCGCAGGCGGCGCACCTGCTCCGGTGAGGAGCCGATGACCTCCTGGCCGTCCAGCCAGATCTCGCCGGAGACCCGCGCGTTGCGGCGGTTGTGCAGGCCGAGCAGGCCGAGGCTCGTCACGCTCTTGCCCGAGCCGGACTCCCCGACGATGCCGAGCGTGCGGCCGCGGTCGAGCTGGAACGACAGTCCGTCGACGGACTTGACCAGCCCGTCGTCGGTCGGGAAGTGGATGCGCAGGTCCCGGACGTCCAGGAAGGACTGCGACGCCGCGCCGGCGGCCGGGCCCGCGGTCTGGTCCTCGGTCACGACAGCCTCACCCTCGGGTCGACCACGGCGTACAGGATGTCCACGACGAGGTTGCACAGCACGATGAAGAACGCGCCCATCATCACCACGCCGAGCACGCGCGGAAGGTCGTTGTTGTTGATCGAGTCGATGGCGAACTTGCCCAGCCCTGGCAGGGAGAAGGTGCTCTCGGTCAGCACCGCGCCGCCCAGCAGGATGCCCAGGTCCAGACCGAAGATCGTGAGCACCGGGGTGAGCGTGGACCGCAGGGCGTGCCGGACGACGACGGTGCGTTCGGGCAGGCCCTTGGCGCGTGCCGTCCGGATGTAGTCCTCGCCCATCGTCTCCAGCATGCCCGCCCGGGTCAGCCGGGCGTACAGGGCCGCCTGGAGGAAGGCGAGGGTGACCCAGGGCAGGGCTAGGGCCGACGCCCACTGGAGCGGGTTCTGGGTCAGTCCGACATAGGTTCCGGCGTTGGGGAACCAGTTGAGGTTGTCGCGGAAGATGGCCAGCGACACCAGGCCGGTGAAGAAGATGGGCAGTGAGACGCCGGCCAGCGCGATGCCCATCGAGATGCGGTCGACGGCCGTGCCCCGCTTCAGCGCGGAGACGACGCCCGTCGCGACACCGAACAGCACCCAGATGATCGCCGCACCGGCCGCGAGCGAGAGGGTGACCGGGGCCCGGTCGAGCAGGTCGGGCCAGACCGGCGTCTGGTTGATGAAGGAGTAGCCGAAGCACGGTGGCCCGCAGTAGACCTTCGAGGGTCCGAAGTCGTAGTGGGCGCCGATGATGATGCCCTTGACGAAGTTCCAGTACTGGATCGCCACCGGCCTGTTCAGCCCGAGCCGTACCTCGACCTCGTGGATCGCCTGCGGTCCGGCGCTCTTGCCGACGTACCGCGACGCGAGGTCCGCGGTGGTGGCCCCGGTCAGCCTCGGGACGAGGAAGAAGATCGCGAAGGTCACCATGCTGACGATGACGAGCAGCGCGATCGCGGCGATCAGACGCCGGATGAGGAATGTGACCACAGTGCCCGGCCACGGTGGCCGGCGGGCGGGTCGCCCGCCGGCCACCGACGGCCTTCACCTGCCTTCTAGGGAGCGGAGGTTACTTCACGCCCATCTGGGCGTAGTCGTACAGGCCGTTGAGGCCCTGGTTCACGAAGACGTTCTTCACGCCCGGCGGGCGGTACAGCAGGCCCTTCACGTTGAGGAACGGCATGATGTACGCGTCGTCCATGACCTTGGCGTCGACCTGTGCCCACAGGTCGTTGCGGGCGGTCGCGTCGGCGGTCGTCGCGGCCTGGTCGACCAGCTTGTCGACCGCCGGGTCCTTGACGCCGAGGTTCGTGTTGCCGGCGTCGCGGATGACGCGGCTGTCGACGATCTGGGAGAGGTAGCCGAAGCCCTCCGGCCAGTCCGCGCCCCACGCCATCATGATCAGGCCGAGGCCGTTCTTCTTCACGTACTCCGGCTTACCGGCGTACAGCTTGAAGTAGTCGCCCTGCGGGAACTTCTTGATCTCCGCCTGGATGCCGACCTTGGCCAGGCTCTGCTGCAGGGCCAGCGCGCCGTTGACCTCCTTGGTCCGCTCGGTGCGGGCCGTGAGGACCGTCTTGAAGCCGTTGGGCTTGCCGCAGGCCGCGAGTTCCTGCTTGGCCTTGGCGATGTCGCCGTGGTTGCCCGGGCCGGACGGGTAGGGGTTGACGTCCTTGCTGCCGGGGATCAGCGGCATCATCAGGTGCGTGGCGATGTCACCGCCGGACAGCGGGCCGCCGAAGGCGGTCTGCATGGCCTGCTTGTCGGCCGCGTACTCCACCGCGCGGCGGCAGTGGACGTTGTCGAAGGGCGCGACGTCGCCGGAGATGGCGGTGTACCAGAGGCGGGCCGTCGGCGCCGAGTCGGCGTTCTTCTTGAGCCGCGGCTGCGACTGGATCTTGGCCGCGGCGGCCGCCTGCACGCCGGTGCCGACGACGTCGCTGTCCAGCGACCCGTTGATGAGACGGTTGTCGAGGTCGTCGGCGTTGATGCCGAGCTGCACCTCGATCCGGTCGGGCAGCTGCTTGCGGTTCGGGTCGGTGGCGGGGTCCCAGTTGGTGTTGCGGACCAGCGTCATCGACTTGCCCGGCGTGTAGTTCTCGAACTTGTACGGGCCGGTGGCGACGACGTGCTGCTTGTAGTTCGCGCCCGTGTCCTTGGCCGGCGGGACCGGCATGGTCGAGGGCAGCATCGCGAAGTAGTCGAACGCGGCGAACGGCTTCTTCAGGTGGAAGATGATCGTCTGATCGTCCGGCGTCTCGACGGCCTTTAGCCCCAGCTTGCCGGGGGTCTTGTCGTTGTAGGGCGAGGTGTAGCCCTGCAGGTCGAGGTAGTCGTTGAAGTAGGTCGGCCCGTTCGGGAAGACCTTCTTGTCCAGCGTCCGCTCGACGTCGTACTTGATGTCCTGCGCCCGGACCGGGGTGCCGTCCTCGTACTTGATGCCCGGCTTGAGCTTGTACGTCCAGGTCTTCAGGTCCGCGCTGTGCTGACCCGGGCCCTGCGCGAGGTCGGGGGTCAGCTCCGTGCCGGCCTTGCCGGGCACGGACTTGAACATCATCAGCGTCCGGCCATAGACACGGGCGAAGTCCCACGAGTAGGCGTAGTACGTGTCGGCCGGGTCGATGTTGTCCCAGTCACCCGAGTTGGCCAGGCGCAGGGTGCCGCCGGTCTTGGTCGACGCGTTCACGGGCTTGGTCAGCGCGGCGTTGAACGTGCCATCGCCGCTGGTGCCGCCCGAACCGCCGCTCCCGCCGCCGCAGGCGGCCAGGGCGAGGGTCGCCGCGAGCCCTGTCGCGACGAGAGGGATTGATCTCCTCATTTGGCTACGTTCCTCCTTGTGGGGGTTTCTTGGAGAAGGCGTGTGGTCAGCGGGCCCGCGGGTCGAGCGCGTCGCGGAGGCCGTCGCCGAACAGGTTGAACGCGAGCACCGTCACGAAGATCGCCAGACCGGGCACCACCATGAACCAGGGGTCGACCGAGTAGATCGGGACCGCCTGGGAGAGCATGCCGCCCCAGGTCGGGGTGGGCTCGCTGACTCCTACACCGAGGTAGGACAGCGCCGCCTCGAACAGGATGTTCGTCGGGATCAGCAGGGTGGAGTAGACCAGGATGGGGGCGACGAGGTTCGGCAGGAGCTCGCGGAAGAGGATGTACGGAGCCCGCGCGCCCATCGCCCGCGCGGCGTCGACGAACTCCCGCTCCCGCAACGTGAGCGTCTGACCGCGGATGATCCGGCCGATGTAGGCCCAGTTGAAGAAGCCGATGATGAAGATCAGCAAGCCGATGCGCAGGCCGTTGCCGGAGAGCCCGAACGCCTTGCCCTGGACGACGCCGCCCAGCGCGATCGCGAACAGCAGGATCGGGAAGGCCAGGAAGACGTCCATCGCCCGGGCGATCAGGGTGTCGACCCAGCCGCCGAAGTAACCGGCGATCATGCCGAGGACGGTGCCGATCACCACGGACAGCAGCGTCGCCAGGAAGGCGATCAGCAGCGAGATCCGGGCACCGTACACGATGCGGCTGAAGATGTCCCGGCCGTTGGTCGGTTCGATGCCGAGGGGGAACTTCCCGCTGATCCCCGAGTGCCACGGGCCGTGCAGCGGGCGCTGCAGGTTCGGATCGATCAGGTCCTGGTGGAACTCGCTCGGCGGGTGCCCGAACCAGTCGCTCAGGAAGGGCGCGAAGATCGCCACCAGGATCAGCAGGAGCACCACGATGCCGCCGCCCATCGCGAGCTTGTCGCGCCGCAGGCGCATGAGCGCGATCTGACCGAGGGAGCGTCCCTCGATCTTCCGCGCGCCGCCGAGGACGGCGTCGGGCCTGGCCTCGAGCTCCGACCCGGTGACCTCGATCGGTGCGGTCACGACAGGTACCTCCCACATTCGGCCGCGTTGTTCATCCGCGGGCCACCAAGGAGTCCACCTGCGGACTCCTGTGGTTCCGGCCCGTCGGAGAGGGAACCGTATCCCCTCCGGGATGACTCTCACGCCCGTGAGCAGGCTGGCGCTAGTACCCGTGTCTCGATTGTGATCCGGTCGTCATCAAGGGCAGACGTGCGTCACGGCAACGCGATGCCGCGAACGCGGAGCGTTATCACCTGTCGATATCTTCGCAGGTCATCAACTGATACCACGGTTTTTCAGGATCTGCTCGATCTCCGCCAGGTCCGGGTCGACGGCCGGTCCGGCGGTCGGCCGGCGGCTCTGCAGCTCGCCCTTGGACGCCGCGCCCTTGGACGCCGCGCCCTTGGGCGCGCTCTTCGGCGCCTTCTTCGGTGCGTTCTTCCGGCCGGACCCGCCGTCCGCGGCCGGGCCCTTCCGCAGCATGACGCCGGAGGCGACGTACAGCAGGGCGCCCAGACCGAACAGGGCGACACCCGCCCACTTGACCGGGCTGAAGACCAGGTCCGACAGGAACTTGGTGAGGCCGGTCAGGTAGGCGCCCATCGGCACCATGGACCAGGCGGCGCCCCGCATGCCGGACGCGGCGCCACGCCTGCGGTAGGCCGCCCAACTGCCCAGCAGACCCAGCACGGTCGCCGCCAGGCTGATCGTGAACAGAAGGACATCGCTCATCGCACACCTCACCAGCGACCCGGCCGGTCCGCCGGCCCGCCCGGCGCGGACGGACGCCGCCGGACCGGCCGGTTCGTTCCGGCCTTTTTCATGACGTCTCCATCCTGACACGTCATGACGCGTTCGGCGCTCCTCCTCCGGGACCGTTCCGGGTACTCCCCGGGCATGACCTCAGGGTCGGATCAGGGCGCGCAGGCGGTCCAGGTCGACCTCTTGCAGGGAGGCGACGACCGTGCGGCGCGGGGCCTCCTCGATCGGCACCACGCTGGGCACGGCGACGACGTGGCAGCCCGCGGCGGCGCCGCTGGTCGCGCCGTTGAGCGAGTCCTCCAGGGCGACGCAGCGGCGCGGGTCGACGTCGAGCAGGCGGGTCGCCGCCAGGTACGGCTCCGGGTGGGGCTTGGTGCGGCTCACCTCGTCCCCGGCCACCGTCACGGTGAAGCTGTCGCGCCCGATCCCGTCGAGGGCGTGCTCCATCAGCGCCCGGTGGGTGGAGGAGACCAGGGCGGACGGCAGGCCCGCGGCGCGGACCTCGTCGAGCAGGTCGCGGGCGCCCGGCATCATCGGGACCTCGGCCCGCAAGCGCCGGGCCATCGCGTCGAGCAGCCTGCCGCCGACCTCTTCGGGGGTGGCGGGCGCGCCGGTCAGGTCGAGCATGTAGGCGACCGTGCGGTCGAGCGAGCCGCCGACCAGGAACTCCTGGTGTTCCGGCCCCCACGAGCCGCCGAGCCAGGCCATCACCTCGGCCTCGGCCTCCAGCCAGAGCCGCTCGGAGTCGAGCAGCAGCCCGTCCATGTCGAACAGGACCGCCTGTAGCACGCGCACCATCTCCTCACATCCCGGGCGGAAGTGGGGCAATGGACGACCGCCAACAGCACGAGCACCTGGGAAGAGTTGGTCATTTTACCGGAGTTGCGGTCCAGGCCTTGTGCCATAATCCGGTCGGTCCGATGATCATGGCCGAACTGCCGGGCACGGCCGTCACGGCCGGGATAGGAGACCCATGACGCGTCTCATCGATCGTCTGCTGGCTCGCGTGGCCCCGAAGGCCACCGCGTCCGCCGGCTGCAGCAGGTCGAACTACTGCTACCGCGGGTTGTACTACCTCCGTGTGTGCTGCCTCAACGAGGGATGCAACACCGCCGTGGTCGGTGCCTGCGGATCACCGTGAGGTCCCTCGCGGGCGGGGACGTGACGTCTCCGCCCGCGACGGGTGTTCTGTGAGGAGCGCGCGTGGAACTCATGCGGATCGGGAGCGCCTGCCTGATCGGGCTGGTCTTCGCCGTGTCGGCCGTCTCCAAGCTCCGCGACCTCGACGGCTTCGCCAGGTCCGTGCCCGCGCTGGTGCCGGCGTGGCCCGGCCGCGCCCGGCTCCTGGCGGTCGTCACGACCGCCCTTGAGGCGCTGGTGCCCCTGTTGCTGGTCGCGCCGCCCACCACGTCGTACGGCTTCAGTCTCGCCGCCGTGCTGCTGGCCGCCTTCACCACGGCCATCGCGGCCGCGATACGGCGCGGACGCCGTGCGACCTGCCGCTGCTTCGGCCCCTCCAGCGCTCCGCTCGGCCCCCGCCATCTCGTCCGTAACGGAGTGCTGTTCTCCTGCGCCGCGCTCGGCGGCCTGTCCCCCGGCGGCCTGCCGCCCGCGGCCGGAGTCGCGGTGGCCGCGGCGGCCGGGCTCGTCGGAGCGGTGCTGATCGTCTTTCTCGACGACATCGTCGACCTGCTCGCGAGGAATCCCTGATGCCCTACCTAGCCGCCGCCGTCGTCCTCATCGGCCTGCTGTGCGTGCTGAACCTCTTCCTCACGCTCGCTCTGATCCGCCGGCTCCGGGAGCAGGGCGCGGCGCAGCCGCGGCACGCCGGGCCGCCGACGGCGCTGAAACCCGGCTCGGAGGTCGGTGACTTCGCCACCACGACCGTCGACGGCGAGCCGCTCTCCCGCGCGGACCTCATCGGACTGGTCGGCTTCTTCTCCGCGGGCTGCGAGCCGTGCCACGACCTCGCGCCGCGCTTCGCGGGGCTCGCGACGGGCCTGCCCCGGCTCGCGGTGGTCACCGGTGAGGACCCCGAACTGCTCGCGGTCCTGTCGCCGGCGGTCCGCGTCGTCGTCGAGGGCTACGAAGGCGCCGTGAGCGGCGCCTTCCAGAACACCTGGACGCCGGCGCTGTACCTCATCGACGGAGAGCAACGGGTGGTGGCCGCGGCCGGACGCCTGGAGGACCTGCCCATCGAATCCCCGGTATGAGAACGTCGAACACGGGCCGGGAAACGGGCGGGCCACGCCGATGAGACGGCACGCCCGCCTGCGGGAACTGGCCGTCGCCGGGGCCGAGGCGACCACGCTCACCTGGCGGTCGGCGCCCGGCGGCGTCTCCGGATATCTCCTGGTCACCCTGGCCGAGTCCGCCGCCCCGATCGCGACCGCGTGGCTGACGAAGACGGTGATCGACCGGCTGACGACGTCCCACGGCGCGGTCGCGGGCCCCGCCGCCGCGCTGGTGGTCGCCGGGCTGGCCGCCGCGGCCCTCCCCGGGATCGGCCGCTACCTGCGGGCCCAGACCGGACGGGTCGCCGGGGCCGAGGCGACCGGCCGGCTGTTCGCCGCGACCGAACGCCAGGTCGGGCTGCGGCGATTCGAGGATCCGGTCTTCCTGGACCGGCTGCGCCTGGCACAGGAGGCGAGCGGCAGCACCGGATACCTGGTCGACTCCGTCTGCGGGGTCGCGCGGGGCGTGCTGTCCCTCATCGGCTTCGTCGGATCGCTGCTGGTCATCAGCCCGTTGATGACCGCGCTGGTCCTGCTGTCCGCCGTACCGGCGCTGATCGCCGAACTCCTGCTGTCGCGGAGCCGGGCGGGCATGCAGTGGGCGACCGAGCAGACCCATCGCCGGGAGTTCTTCTACAGCCGCCTGCTGACCGACGTACAGGCGGCCACCGAGATCCGGCTTTTCGGCATCGGCGCCTTCCTGCGCGCCCGGATGATGGCCGAACGCGAGCGTGGCAACACGGCCGAACGGCGGATGGACCGGCGTGAGCTGGCCGTCCAGGGCGGTCTCACCGCGCTGAGCGCGGCGGTGGCCGGCGGCGGCCTGTGGTGGGCCATCATGGCGGCGCGGCACGGCGCGCTCGGCGTCGGGGACGTCACCATGTTCCTCGCCGCGGTCGGCGGCGTGCAGACCGCTCTCGACCTGCTGACGGCCTCCATCTCCACCGCCCACGGCCGTCTGCTGGCGTTCACCCACTACGTCGCGGTGACCCGGGCGGAACCGGACCTGCCGAGCGCCGCCGCGGGGGACGCCGCGGAGCTGCGGCGGGGCATCGAGTTCCGCGACGTGTGGTTCCGCTACAGCGACGACCACCCCTGGGTCCTGCGCGGCGTCGCCCTGACGATCCCGCACGGCCGGGCGGCCGCCGTCGTCGGCCTGAACGGCGCGGGCAAGAGCACGCTGGTCAAGCTGCTGTGCCGGATGTACGACCCGACCCGGGGACGGATCCTGTGGGACGGCGTGGACCTGCGCGACATCCCGCCCGCTGCGCTGCGCGAGCGCGTCAGCGCCGTGTTCCAGGATCACATGAACTACGACATGACCGCGCGGGAGAACATCGCGGTCGGTGACATCCGCGTGCTCGACCGGCCGGAGGAGGTCGAGCGGGCGGCCGTGCGGGCGGGCGTCCACGACCGGATCGCCGGGCTGCCCCGCGGCTATGACACCCTCCTGACCCGGATGTTCTTCTCCGAGGCCGACAAGGACGACCCCGACACCGGTGTGGTGCTGTCCGGCGGCCAGTGGCAGCGTCTGGCGCTGGCCCGGGCCTTCGTCCGCGACGGCCGGGACCTGATGATCCTCGACGAGCCCAGCTCCGGGCTCGACCCGGAGGCCGAGCACGAGGTCCACGCCCAGATGCGCCGCCACCGCGCCGGCCGTACCAGCCTGCTGATCTCACACCGGCTCAGCGCAGTACGGGAGGCCGACCTCATCGCGGTTCTCGACGGCGGGCGCGTCGCCGAACTCGGCACCCACGAGACGCTGATGGCGGCGGACGGCGACTACGCCCGGTTGTTCCGGCTGCAGGCGGCCGGATACCAGGAGGCGGCCGGGTGAACCCGCGACGGAGTCGTCACCTCTGGGAGGACCTCGGATGACGTCGCTCGCGGCGGCGGTGGGCGGCCTGCTGGTGGTGGCCGGCGTCTTGGCCGGATGGGTACGCCGGCGCTACCTGGTCACCACCGTCGACGGCCCCAGCATGGAGCCCACGCTCTACGCCGGCGACCGGCTGCTGGTCCGCCGGACCCGGCGCGTACGCGTGGGCCAGATCGTGGTGGTCCGGATTCAGCCGCCGACGCTGGACGCACCGCCCCCGGACCTGGATCCGGCTCCGGAGGACGAGGTCCCGGAGGTGCCGATCGAGCTGATGCACCCGGATGGGTTCCTGTTCATCAAGCGGGTGATCGCGGTGGCCGGCGATCCCGTGCCGGTGGACCGGGTGCCGTGCCTGCGGGAGACCCCGCACTCGACCGTGCCGCCGGGCGCCCTGGTCGTGCTGGGCGACAACGCGCCCACGAGCTGGGACTCCCGCGACTACGGGTTCGTCCACGCCGAGCAGTTCGTCGGCGTGGCGGTCCGCCGGCTCTCCGCGGGGTGACGGCGTCTCCGGACGGCGCTGCGGTCGCCGACGCGGCCGGGTGTGGGCTCTCCGTGGGGTGACGGCGTCTCCGGACGGCGTCGCGATCGCCGACCCGGTGCGGACTCCCCCTCGGGGTGACCGGGTCCCCGGACGGCGTCAGGTGTTGAAGTACTTCGCCTCCGGGTGGTGCACGACGATGGCGTCGGTGGACTGCTCGGGGACGAGCTGGAACTCCTCCGACAGCGTCACGCCGATCCGCTCCGGCCGCAGGAGGTCCACGATCTTGGCGCGGTCCTCCAGGTCCGGGCAGGCGCCGTAGCCGAGGGAGAACCGCGCGCCCCGGTAGCCGAGCTTGAAGAACGCGTCCAGGTCCCCGGGGTCCTCGCCGCCGAATCCCAGCTCCGCGCGGACGCGGGTGTGCCAGTATTCGGCGAGCGCCTCCGCGAGCTGTACCGACAAGCCGTGCAACTCCAGGTAGTCGCGGTAGGAGTTCTTCTCGAACAGCTCCTGTGTGGTCTCGCTGATCTTCGAGCCGACCGTCACGAGCTGGAAGCCGATCACGTCGGTCTCGCCGGACTCGCGGGGCCGGAAGAAATCGGCGAGGCACAGGTGCCGGTCACGCCGCTGCCGGGGGAAGGTGAACCGGGTGCGCTCGGAGCCGTCGTCATGGAGCAGGACGACGTCGTCGCCCTCGCTGACGCAGGGGAAGTAGCCGTACACGATGCCGGCCTCGACGAGGCCCTCGGTCTGGATGCGGTCCAGCCACATCCGCAGCCGCGGCCGCCCCTCGGTCTCGACGAGCTCCTCGTACGACGGGCCGTCGCCGCCGCGGGCGGCGCGCAGGCCCCACTGGCCCATGAAGGTGGCCCGTTCGTCCAGGTAGGCGGCGTAGTCGGCCATCGGCACGCCCTTGACCACCCGGTCGCCCCAGAACGGCGGGTCGGGGATCTTGTTGTCGGTGGCCACGTCCGAGCGCTTCGGCATGTCCTCGGGCTCGGTCACCTGGAGCCTCGCGCCGCCGGTGACCCGGCGGCGGCGCAGCGGCGGCAGCGCCGCGCCGGCCTCGCCGCGCTTGACGGCCATGAAGGCGTCCATCAGGCGCAGTCCCTCGAAGGCGTCGCGGGCGTAGCGGACCTCCCCGTCGAACAGTTCGGCGAGGTCCTGCTCGACGTACGCGCGGGTCAGCGCGGCGCCGCCGAGCAGCACGGGCCAGCGGCCGGCCAGCCCGCGCGAGTTGAGCTCCTCGAGGTTCTCCTTCATGATCACGGTCGACTTGACCAGGAGACCGGACATGCCGATCACGTCGGCCCGGTGCTCCCCGACCGCGTCGAGGATCGCCGACATCGGCTGCTTGATGCCGAGGTTGACCACCTCGTAGCCGTTGTTGGACAGGATGATGTCGACGAGGTTCTTGCCGATGTCGTGGACGTCGCCCTTGACGGTGGCCAGCACGATGCGGCCCTTGCCGCCCTCGTCGCTCTTCTCCATGTACGGCTCAAGGTGGGCGACCGCGGCCTTCATCACCTCGGCGGACTGCAGCACGAAGGGCAGCTGCATCTCACCGGAGCCGAACAGCTCACCGACCGTCTTCATGCCGTCGAGCAGCACCTCGTTGACGATCTCCAGCGCGGGGCGCTGCGCCAGCGCCTCGTCCAGGTCGGCGGTCAGGCCGTCGGACTCGCCGTCGATGATGCGGCGCTTGAGGCGTTCCCACAGGGGCAGGGCGGCCAGCTCCGCGGCGCGGTCGGCGCGCATCGCGGCGGCGTCGACGCCCTCGAACAGCTCCAGGAACCGCTGCAGCGGGTCATAGCCGTCCCGGCGCCGGTCGTACACGAGGTCGAGCGCGACCTGGCGCTGCTCGTCGGGGATCCGCGCCATCGGCAGGATCTTGGAGGCGTGCACGATGGCCGAGTCGAGGCCGGCGTTGGCGCACTCGTTGAGGAAGACGGAGTTGAGCACGATCCGGGCGGCCGGGTTGAGCCCGAACGAGACGTTCGACAGGCCCAGGGTGGTCTGGACGTTCGGGTGCCGCCGCTTGATCTCGCGGATCGCCTCGATCGTCTCCACGGCGTCGCGCCGGGACTCTTCCTGGCCGGTGCCGATCGTGAAGGTGAGGCAGTCGATGATGATGTCCTCGGCCCGCATGCCCCACTTCGTGGTGAGGTCCTCGATCAGCCGCGTGGCCACCCGTGCCTTCCACTCGGCCGTACGGGCCTGGCCCTCCTCGTCGATGGTCAGGGCGATGACCGCCGCGCCGTGCTCCCTGACGACCGGCATGAGCCGGGCGGTGCGGGACTGCGGGCCGTCGCCGTCCTCGTAGTTCACCGAGTTGATCACGGCGCGGCCGCCGAGCATCTCCAGGCCCGCCTGGATGACCGGCGGCTCCGTGGAGTCCAGCACGATCGGCAGGGTGGAGGCGGTGGCGAACCGGAAGGCCAGCTCCTTCATGTCGGCGACGCCGTCGCGACCGACGTAGTCGACGCACAGGTCGAGCATGTGGGCGCCGTCGCGGGCCTGATCCCGGGCGATCTTCACGCAGTCGTCCCAGCGGGCCTCCAGCATCGCCTCGCGGAACGCCTTCGAGCCGTTGGCGTTGGTGCGCTCGCCGATCGCCAGGTACGAGGTGTCCTGCCGGAACGGGACGTGCTGGTAGAGCGAGGCGGCGCCCGCCTCCGGCCTCGGCCGTCGCGCGGCGAGCTCCCGGCCGCGGACCTTCCGCACGACCCGGCGCAGGTGCTCCGGGGTCGTGCCGCAGCAGCCGCCGACCAGCGACAGGCCGAACTCCCTGGTGAAGGTGTCGTGCGCGTCGGCGAGCTGGTCCGGGGTCAGCGGGTAGAAGGCGCCGTCGGCGGTCAGCTCCGGCAGCCCGGCGTTCGGCATGCACGACAGCGCGGTCGTCGCGTGGCGGGCCAGGTAGCGCAGGTGCTCGCTCATCTCGGCGGGGCCCGTCGCGCAGTTGAGGCCGATGACGTCCAGTTCGAGCGGTTCCAGGGCGGTCAGGGCCGCGCCGATCTCCGAGCCGAGCAGCATCGCGCCGTTCTGCTCGATCGTGACCTGGCCGATGAGGACCGTGTCGGTGCCGGCCCGGGCGATGGCCCGCTTGGCGCCGATGATGGCGGCCTTCGCCTGCAGCAGGTCCTGGCAGGTCTCGATGATGAGCGCGTGCGCGCCGCCCTCGATCAGGCCGGCGGCGTTGCGCTCGTACGCGTCGCGCAGCTCGGCGAACGACACGTGACCCAGGGTCGGCAGCTTGGTGCCCGGTCCCATCGAGCCGAGCACCCAGCGCGGCCGGTCGGGCGTCGACAGCTCCGCGGCGACCTCGCAGGCGATCCGCGCTCCCGCCTCCGACAGCTCCTCGATGCGCTCGGTGATGCCGTACTCGCCGAGGTTGCCGATGTTGGCGCCGAACGTGTTGGTCTCGACGCAGTCGACGCCGGCGGCGAAGTACTCCGCGTGGACCTGGCGCACGATGTCGGGGCGGGTGACGTTGAGGACCTCGTTACAGCCCTCGTGGCCCTCGAAGTCCTCGAGGGTCGGGCCGGCCGCCTGGAGCATCGTCCCCATGCCGCCGTCGGCCACGACGACACGGTCGCGGAGTGCCTGGCGCAAAGTCTCTGGCGTCGCGCTCATGAGCACCAAGCCTATCCGCGGCCGCCGGAGGCCCGCTCGTACGCGCCTCGAGGGACGTGGACGTGATCGACATCTCCGTCCGCGTGCGTTCCGTAACCGTTACGGTCGATACGCGTTGTCCTGAACGGCACCATATGCCGGTCCTGATCGTCCATCGCCAGGCACCTTCTCCGGCCTGGTCTCCTCCAAGGAGGACCCGTGGGTTCGTACAGCACCGTCCTCGTCGGCACCGACGGCTCCACATCCTCGTTCCGGGCGGTCGAGGCCGCGGCGCGGATCGCCGCCGACGCCGGCGCCACGCTCGTCCTCGCCTGCGCCTACCACCCGATGCCCGAGCGCCAGCGCCAGCACGCCGCCGACCGTCTCGGCGACCTCGCCTACAAGGTCGAGGGCTCCACGCCCGCCGACGACGCGCTGCGCGCCGCCCGCGACCGGGCCGTCGCCGCCGGGGCCCGTGACATCGACGAGGTCGCCGTCGAGGGCGACGCCGTGGACTCCCTCGTGGAACTCGCCGAGAACCGCCGCGCCGACCTCGTCGTGGTCGGCAACCGCGGGCTGAACAGCCTCGCGGGCCGGCTGCTCGGCTCGGTGCCGGCGAACCTGTCCCACCGCTCCCCCTGCGACGTGCTCATCGTCCGCACGACCGACGGCCGATGACCGGCCGGTTCGGTCCACTGTGATCTCCAGGGGACGCCAGGGGGCGTACAGGACATAGGCTGGAGATGTCGTTTATCGGACGTCGGTTGGGAGGCAGCGCGTGGTCGAGCTCGACGACGTGCCCGAGCTCGTCGACCCGGTGGTGATCGCCGCCTTCGAGGGGTGGAACGACGCCGGAGAAGCGGCGAGCGGCGTGGTACGGCACCTGGAGGACATCTGGGACGCCACCCCGCTGGCCGCACTCGACCCGGACGACTACTACGACTTCCAGGTCACGCGTCCGACCGTCGAGATGGTCGACGGGGAGACCCGGCGCATCAGCTGGCCGACGACACGCCTGTCGGTGGCGAAGATGCCCGGCTCCGACCGTGACGTCGTACTGGTCCATGGCATCGAGCCGAACATGCGCTGGCGGGCGTTCTGCCGTGACCTGGTCGGCATCATGCTCGAGCTGAACGCCCGGACCGTGGTACTGCTCGGGGCGCTGCTGGCCGACGCCCCGCACACCCGGCCCGTGCCGATCACCGCGGCCTCCTCCGACGCCGCCCTGACCACCCGGCTGCAGCTCGAACCGGCGCGCTACGAGGGACCCACCGGCATCCTCGGCGTGCTGCAGGACGCCTGCGCGAAGGCGGACCTGGAGACGGTGTCGCTGTGGGCCGCGGTGCCGCACTACGTGGCGCAGCCGCCGTCGCCGAAGGCGACCCTGGCGCTGCTGCGCTGGGTGGAGGACGTCCTCGACCTCTCGGTGTCCCTGGGCGAACTGCCCGAGCAGGCGCGCGCCTGGGAGCACGGCGTCAACGAGCTGGCCGAGCAGGACTCCGAGGTCGCGGAGTACGTCCGCGCGCTGGAGGAGCAGAAGGACGCGACGGAGCTCCCGGAGGCGAGCGGCGACGCGATCGCCCGGGAGTTCGAGCGCTACCTGCGCCGCCGCGGCGACGC
Organism: Actinoallomurus sp. NPDC052308; assembly: GCF_040679195.1. Taxonomy (NCBI): domain Bacteria; kingdom Bacillati; phylum Actinomycetota; class Actinomycetes; order Streptosporangiales; family Thermomonosporaceae; genus Actinoallomurus; species Actinoallomurus sp. NPDC052308. The sequence goes on from NZ_JBFAUM010000004.1 coordinate 285,860, forward strand.
CCAGTGACACGCTGACGAGGGGAGGCTCCGCGCCTCCCCTCCTCGCGTTCTCCTAGAGCTCGACGCCGAGCAGCGCGTCGACGGCGACGCGGGCCAGGCCGGGCGCCGCGCCGTCGGCCTCGCGGTCCTCGTCGGTGACGCCGAGAGCGTGGTCGGCCCACTCGTCGACGGCCCGGAGGGCCGCCGGGGCGTCGAGGTCGTCGGCCAGGTGCCGGCGGATCCGGCCGACGAGGTCGCCCGCCGGCGGGCCCGCCGGCAGCAGGACCGCCTCACGCCAGCGGGCCAGGCGCGCCTCGGCCCGGGTGAGGTCGTCCTCCGTCCACTCCCAGTCGGACCGGTAGTGGTGGTCCAGCAGCGCGAGCCGGATGGCCATGGGGTCGGTGCCCGCGGCGCGCAGGCGGGACACGAAGACGAGGTTGCCGCGCGACTTGGACATCTTCTCGCCGTCCAGGCCGACCATGCCCGCGTGGACGTACGCCTTGGCGTGCGGCCGCTCGCCGGTGGCGATCTCGGCGTGCGAGGCGCCCATCTCGTGGTGCGGGAAGACCAGGTCCGAGCCGCCGCCCTCGATGTCGAAGGACATGCCGAGGGTGCGCACGGAGATCGCCGCGCACTCGACGTGCCAGCCGGGCCGGCCCCGGCCGAACGGGGAGTCCCACGACGGCTCTCCGGGGCGCTCGGCCTGCCACAGCAGCGCGTCCAGGGGGTCCTTCTTGCCCTTGCGCCCGGGGTCGCCGCCGCGCTCGGCGAACAGCGGGAGCATCTCCTTCGGCGACAGGCCGCTGACCCCGCCGAACGACGGATCGGCGGAGATGGGGAAGTACACGTCGCCGTCCAGCTCGTACGTCGCGCCCTTGGCCCGGAGCAGCTCGATGAACTCGATGATCAGCGGGATGGACTCGACGGCGCCGGCGTAGTCACGGGGCGGAAGCACGCGCAGGGCGGTCATGTCGTCGCGGAACAGCGAGATCTCCCGCTCGGCCAGCGCCCGCCAGTCCTCTCCGGTCTGGCCGGCGCGCTCCAGCAGTGGGTCGTCGACGTCGGTGGCGTTCTGTACGTAATGCACGTCGTGGCCGGCGTCGCGCCAGACGCGGTTCGCCAGGTCGAACGCCAGGTACGTGGCGGCGTGACCCAGGTGGGTCGCGTCGTAGGGGGTGATGCCGCAGACGTAGATCCGCGCGGTCGGGCCGGGATCGGTGGGGCGTACGGCGCCGGCGGAGGAGTCGTAGACGCTCAGCCGGACGTCGCCGGGGGTGGGGAGGCCGTGTTCGGCCAGGCTGGGGACCTTGGGGGCGGGCCACGATCGCATACCCAGCAGCCTAACCGGCGTCCGCGGGTCCACGATCAGGCAGGTTCGGTTCACCGGGCGGTCACCCGAATACCGCTCGGGTTCCAATTGTCGGGCGAAGGGTAAAGAGTGCGCCATGTCGCGTGGAATAACTGCTGGTCCGCCAGCGATGTGGAAGTCTGGTCACGCTTGTCCCCTCCCCTAGCCTGAGCCCGCACCGTGTCGAAACACCGCAGGAAGAAGCCCCGTCGCCCGCCGTTGGCGGGCCTTTCCGTGTGGGCGGCGACGCTCGCCGCGGCGCTCGGGATCGCGTACCTCACCGTGAACGTCGGCCTGTATCACGGCTCGGCCGCCACGCGCCGGCCACGGGACGTCGACACGCCCTCTCCGGCGCGGCCGGGGCTCACCCGGATCACGGTCACCGACCCGGTCGACCACAAGGCGTACGGGGTCTACGTGTGGCGTCCCGACGTGCCGGAGACGCGGATGCTGCCGGTGCTGTACTTCCTGCACGGCGTGCCGAGCGACCCGAAGACGCTCATCGACGACGAAGGGCTCGCCAAGCAGGTCGCGGCGTACGTCGCCAAGGGCGGCACGCCGTTCGAACTGGCGGTGCCGGACGGCAACGGCAGCCACCACGACGACACCGAGTGGGCGAACGCCGTGGACGGATCCGATCGGATCGAGGACCGGCTGCTCGATGAGGTCATCCCCGCCGTCGAGGGCCGGCACCGGCGTGACGCCGCGCACCGTGCGATCGGCGGCTTCTCCATGGGCGGGTACGGCTCGATGAACCTCGCGCTGCGCCACCCCGACGTGTTCGGCGCGGTGATGTCCATCTCCGGCTACTTCCACGTCGACGACCCGTCGCACATGTTCGGCGACCAGGCCGCCGCCATCACCGCCAACCGGCCGGATCAGAACATCCCCGCCGCGCGGCGCGTGCGGATCTTCATGTCGGCCGCCGAGGACGAGGACAACGACGTCATCAAGGGCGAGCCGGAGCGGTTCAAGAAGCTGCTCGACGCGGCGGGCGTGCCGGCCGTCTTCGAGGAACGCCCCGGCGGCCACGACTGGGACTACGTGCGCAGCGTCCTGCCGGACGCGTTCGGCTTCCTCGCGCAGGGCTGGACCAAGGCCGGCGCGCCGGGGCCGGTGAACACGGCGCCCGGCCCCAGCGGGTCGCCGCAGTAGGGTCGCCGTCCGCGGCCGGGGGCTACAGCGGCGGCCAGGGGATGGCGGGCCAGTCCTCCGGCGGGTACGGGTGGATCCGGTGCTTGAGCATGAGCTCGATCCGGCCGTGCACCGCCTCGACCTCCTCCGCGGTCAGCAGCCCGGACAGCCGCCGGGCGAAGCCGTCGCGGGTGAAGGCGCGGCGCATTCGCTGCAGCGCGTCGACGGCCTCGGAGGTGAGCGACTTCCCCCGCCACTGCCACAGCACCGTACGGAGCTTGTACTCCGATGAGAAGCAGACCCCGTGGTCGCAGCCGTACACGTGACCGCTCCGGGTGGGCAGCAGGTGACCGATCTTCCGGTCGGCGTTGTTGACGACGGCGTCGAAGACGGCCATGCGGCGCACGCCCGGGTCGTCACCGCGGGACAGCTCCACCAGGTCGACCTCGGAGTCGTGGTCGATCCACAGCTGCACCATGCCGGGCCCGAACGGCCCGTCGCGGTGCACCGTCGGCGGCACGACGTGCCAGCCCATCTCCTCGGAGACGAGGTAGGCGGCCACCTCGCGCCCCGCCAGGGTGCCATCGGGGAAGTCCCACAGCGGGCGCTCCCCGGAGACGGGTTTGTAGACGCAGTTGGCGCGCAGGTCGTCGTGCGCGATCGAGCAGTACAGCGTCGCGTTGCTGGCCGCGACGAGTCGCCCTTCGACGGTCATGTCGCCGTGCTGGAGGAGGCGGAGGGCGGCCTCGGTGTCGGCGGGGCTCAGTGCGCCGTCCCCGCCGATGCCGTACCTGGAGGGCTGACTCATGTGCTTAGTGTCCAGGGGATCGGGGTCTCAGCCAAGATGGCCGTTCTGGCGAGGACACACGTGACCCTGGGCGTCGAGGGGAAGGCCGCAGAGCGGGCACGGCGGGCGACCCGCGGCGACGATCTTCAAGGCCCGCTGCGCGAACGCCCGCGCCTGGGCCGCGGTGATCCGCACCCGGAGAACGGCGACCGTGGGGTTCTCGCTGCCGATGTCGGCCTCGTCCTCCTCGCTTTCGGTCATCTCCTGGGCCTCGATGACGATGCGCTCGTCCTCGGGGTCCCAGGCGAGGGCCATGGTGCCGACCCGGAACTCCTCTTCGACGGGCTGCTCGAGGGGCTCGTCGTCCTGCAGCTCGACGGGCGCGACGGCGGGGACCACCGCGGCGGCGCCCTGGCGCAACACCTCGTCCAGCAGTTCCTCGAGGCGTTCGGCCAGGAGCGTCACCTGGAATTTCTCCAGGCCCACACTGGTGACGCGGCGGCCGGCCCGTGCCTGGAGGAAGAAGGCGCGCTCGCCCGGCTGGCCGACGGTGCCAGCGACGAACCTGTCGGGCATGTCGTATGCGATGACCGGCATGAGATGACCCTACGCTCCGCCGCCGACCGCCGCGTCACTGTCCCGCCCCGACTTCGCAAGAAGATCGTCGACCCGGCCGCCGACGTCGTTCAGGCGTACGAGGAAGGGACGCAGTTCGGTGTAGCGGATCACGGTGAGCGCGGCCGGGTCCGCCTGGATGCGCTGGAACTGGTCCAGGTGCAGTCCGACCGCGTCGGCCACGATCGCCTTGATGATGTCGCCGTGGCTGCAGACGACGTAGGTCGCCTCCGGCCCGAGCCGGTCGTTCCACTCCCGGATCGCGGACACGGCCCGGTGCTGCGCCTCCGCGAGGGACTCCCCGCCCGGGAAGCGGGCGGCGCTCGGATGCGCCTGGACGACCTTCCAGAGGTCCTCCTTGGCCAGCTCCTCGAGCGGGCGGCCGGTCCACTCGCCGTACTTGACCTCGCCGAGCCGGTCGTCGGTCTGGACGCCGAGGCCGTCCCGACCGGTCAGGATCGCCTCCGCGGTCTCCTGGCAGCGGTCCAGCGGACTGGAGACGATCGCGTCGAGGGGAACGGGCGCCAGCCGCGCGGCGAGTTCGGCGACCTGCTTACGGCCGCGTTCGTCCAGGTGCACGCCGGGGGTCCACCCCGCGAGCAGCGGTCCGGTCATCTCGGTCAGCCCATGGCGTACCAGCAGAAGTGTGGCCACCCGTGAACTCTAGTGGCACTCGGCGGTGGCGCTTGCCTCGCGTATCCGTGGGTAAGCACTGTTGGACGTTTTGTTAACCGGCGATGCGGAACAATGTCCCGTCATGATCATGGATTGCGCCATCTACCGTAAAGGCGAGCGGGAGACCGTCGACGGCGACCTCAGCGACGCGCTCGACGTCGCTCGTGAGGACGGCGACGCGTTCATGTGGATCGGCCTGCACGAGCCGACCCGGGAGGAGTTCGACCTGGTCGCCGACGAGCTCTGCCTGCATCCGCTGGCGATCGAGGACGCGGTCAAGGCCCATCAGCGTCCCAAGCTCGAACGCTACGGCGACACCCTCTTCGTCGTCGTGAAGACGCTGCGCTACATCGACGAGACGTCCGACATCGAGGTCGGCGAGATCATGCTGTTCGTCGGCGCCGACTTCGTCATCACCGTCCGGCACGGCCAGGGCAGCCCGCTCAAGGAGGTGCGCCGGCGGCTCGAGGGCGACCACCGCCTGATGACCCACGGGCCGAGCGCCGTCCTCTACACGGTCCTCGACGAGGTCGTCGACCGATACGAGTCGATCGCGCACGAGGTCGAGACCGACATCATCGAACTGGAGCGCGCGGTCTTCTCGCCCGGGCGCAGCATGGTGACCGAGGACATCTACGACCTCAAGCGGGAGGTGCTGGAGTTCCGCGGCGCCGAGGACCCGCTGATCCCGGTCCTGCAGGACATCGTCAAGGGCCGGGTCGAGGTCGCGCCCGGCACGCTGGAGTACTTCCGCGACGTCCTCGACCACCTGCTGCGCGTGGACGAGCGCGTCGACTCCCACAGCGAACTGCTGACGAACGTGCTGAACGCGCACTTGGCCCAGGTCGGCATGCAGCAGAACGAGGACATGCGCAAGATCTCCGCCTGGGCGGCGATCCTGGCGGTGCCCACCATGGTGACGGGCGTGTACGGGATGAACTTCACGCACATGCCGGAGCTCAAGCAGTGGTGGGGCTATCCCGCGGCGCTCCTGCTGATCCTCGGGATCTGCCTGGGCCTGTACCGCTGGTTCCGCAAGAGCGGCTGGCTGTGACGTGACCCCGGCCGCGACGGAGGTCGCGGCCGGGCGGTGCGGGCGCGGTTCGAGGCGGCACGCGGGCGGCAGGTGCGGCCGGCGGTTCGGGACGACGTGCGGGCGGCGGTTCAGGTCGCGGTGATCGCTCCGGCGGCCAGCAGGCCGATCAGGACGCCGCCGAGCGCCACCCGGTAGTAGGTGAACAGCAGCGTCGAGTGCCGGACGAGGAACTTCAGCAGCCACGCGATCGAGGCGTACCCGACGACGAAGGACACCACGGTCGCGACCGCGGTCCCGGCGATCGGCAGACCGCCCTCGCTCACCTTGCGCAGCTCGAACAGGCCGGACAGGACCACCGCCGGGATGGACAGCAGGAAGGAGTAGCGCGCCGCCGCCTCCCGCGTGTACCCGAGGAAGAGGCCACCGGTGATCGTGGAGCCGGACCGCGAGGAGCCGGGGATCAGCGCCAGGCACTGGAAGCCGCCGATGATGAGGCCGTCCCGCATGTTGAGGTCGCCGACCTCGAGCTTCTGCCGGCCCGCCCATTCGGCGACCATCAGGACCAGGCCCATGACGATGAGCGAGGCGGCGTTGATCCAGAGGTTCCGGGCGGGTCCCTCGATCAGGTGGTTGAACGCCAGCCCGATGACCGAGACCGGGATCGTGCCGAGCCCGACGTACCATCCCATCCGCGCGTCGAGGTGACCGCGCAGCTCCTTGTTCGTGAGGCTGCGGAACCACGTGCCGATGATGCGGACGATGTCCCGCCAGAAGTACAGCAGGACCGCGAGCATCGTGCCGAGCTGGATGACCGCCGTGAACGCCGCGCCCGGGTCCTTCCAGCCGAGCAGCCGCGGCACGATCAGCAGGTGTGCGGAGCTGGAGATCGGCAGGAACTCGGTGAGGCCCTGCACGATGCCCAGCACGGTCGCTTGCACGAAGTTCACGGGTCCGGAGTCTCCTTGTTCACCCGCCGCCGCGCGGGGAGTCGCTGATGACGATGGCAGCCTAATGCCGTGCGGACCCCGGCCCGACCCACGGGCCGGGTGTGTCCCGACGGTCGGTCGGCGGGCGTCCCGGCCGCGGTCCGCCCAGCCCACCGGCCCGCCGTCGTCGGGATCCGGACGGCGGTCGACGCGCCTCCGGCCCACGGCCGGCGTGTGTCCCGGGCCACTGGACGGGCGTATGCCGGGTCCGCTGACTGCCGATACGCTCCGCAGGCATGGAACAGCGTCACCTGGGCCGGAGCGGCCTGGCCGTCTCCCGCCTCGGTCTCGGCACGATGACGTGGGGCGGGGACACCGAGGTCGAGGACGCCGCCGCCCAGCTCACCGCCTTCGTCGAGGCGGGCGGCACCCTGGTCGACACCGCGGACGTCTACTGCGGCGGGGAGAGCGAGCGGGTCCTGGGCGCCCTCGTCGGCCGGGTCGTCGCGCGTGATGACCTGGTCATCGCCACGAAGGCCGTGCTGACCGCCGACGGTACCCGCGACGCCTCCCGGCGGCACCTGCTGCGCGCCCTCGACGCGTCGCTCGAGCGGCTGGGCACGGACCACGTGGACCTCTGGCAGTTGCACGCGTACGACGCCCAGACGCCCCTGGAGGAGACGCTGTCCGCCCTCGACGACGCCGTCGCCTCCGGCCGGGCGCGCTACACCGGCGTGTCGCACTTCGCCGCGTGGGAGCTCGCCCGCGCCGCGACGTGGCAGAAGGCGTGGCCGGGACGTACCCCGATCGTCTCCACGCAGGTGGAGTACTCCCTGCTGCGCCGGGACATCGAGGACGACGTGCTGCCGGCGTCCGCGGAACTCGGCGTCGGTGTGCTCCCGTGCTCCCCGCTCGGCCGCGGGGTGCTGACCGGCAAGTACCGCACCGGCATCCCCGCCGACTCTCGCGCGGCGACGCCGCACTACGCGGAGTTCGTGCAACCCTACCTGAGCGAGCGCGGCGCCCAGATCGTCGAGTCGGTGTCGACCGCCGCCGAAGGGCTCGGCGTCTCGCCGCTGGCCGTCGCGCTCAGCTGGGTGCGCGACCGGCCCGGCATCACGGCTCCCGTCGTCGGGGCGCGTACGGCGGGCCAGCTCACCGCGATCCTCAAGGCGGAGGAGGTGACACTGCCCGCCGAGATCCGCGACGCGCTCGACGACGTCTCATCCGATTGACGCGCTCCCCGGCCGAGGCCGGAGCCCGCGCGGCGCATGGGACACTCCTGCCTCCCTTCTCACGTACATCGCGACGCCGTCTCCGCCGACGCGGCGAACGCCACGGCACTAGAGTGAGCTGGCGATGACTGAGACCTTCTCCGGCCCGCTCTCCGATGTGACCGAGCTGTTCGCGGCCAGCGACGTACCGGCCCGGCTGGCGCCCGAGGCGCTGACCCGCCTCGGCGAGTCCGCCGCCAAGATCCTGCGCGACGACCCGTGGCGCCTGCTGGAGATCCCCGGCGTACGGCCCGAGCAGGCCGACTTCTTCGCCCGCAGGCTGCTCGGCGCGGAGGCCGGGCCGCACGATCCGCGGCGCGCGGCGGCGCTCGCCGCGCACCTGCTGCTGCGGGCGGCGGGCGACGGCCACACCGTGACGTCCGCCAAGGCGATCCTGTCCGCCCTCGAGGCCCTGGACCCGGGTGACGCGGTCGAGGTGCTGCGCGCCTCCATCGCCGCCGGGGAGATCGCCGCGGTGATGGACGAGGAGTCCGAGACCGAACTGCTCGGCCTCGCCCGGCTCACCGTCGCGGAGGAGACGGTCGCCGAGGGCCTCGCCCGGCTCACCGCCACCGCCGACCCGCTGCCCGCCGTCGAGGGCGTCCCGGAAGCGGCGTGCGAGAGCGGCGTCAGCGTGCTCGCCGGCGCGCCGGAGGCCGTCGAGGAGGTCCTTGGGCGGCTGCGGGACGCCCCCGGCGTGATCGTCACCGCGCCGACCGACCGGGCCGCACGGGCGCTGGGCGGCGCCCGCTCCCTGCACCTGCTGCTCGAGCCGGGACCCGGTGGCTACTCGCGCGGCGAGGACCGCCCTCTCGAGGCCGACCTGGTGGTGGTGGCCGAGGCGGAGACCCTCGACGTCGAGCGGGCGGCCGCGCTCGTCGAGGCGTGCATGGACGGGACGCACCTGGTGCTGGCCGGCGACCCGGCGGCGCCGTCCCCGTCCGGCGCGGGCCGCGTCCTCGCCGACGTCATCGCGTCCGGGACGGTCCCGGTGGCCGAGCTGCCCGCGACGCCTCGTGACGTCATCGGCCGGCTGACCGCGGCGGCACGCCAGGGCACGCTCGCCCCGGTGGAGTCGCCCGACCGCGAGGTCGTCATCGTCCCGGCCGCGGAGGCCCGTGAGGCGGCCCATCGCACCGTGCAGCTCGTCACGGACTCGATCCCGCGCGCCCTCGGCATCTCCGCCGAGGAGATCCTCGTCGTGACGCCCGTACGGCGCGGGGAGGCCGGCGCGATCGCGCTCAACCGCGCGCTGAAGGACCGCCTCAACCCGGGCGCGGGTCCGTACGACGCCGGGGACCGGGTCGTCGCCGTCGCCGACCTGCCGGCGGCCGCCGCCGGCGAGTTCGGCACGGTCACCGCCGCCCACCCGGACCAGGGCACCCTGGTCGTCGCGTTCCCGGCCGGTGAGGCGACGGTGCCGGACTCCGCGGTGCGGCACGGCTGGGCGGTGACCGTCCGCCGGGCCCAGGGCACGCGCTGGCCCGCCGTCGTCGCCGTCCTGCCCGGGGAGGCGGGCGGGGCGCTGTCCCGGCCGCTCACGGTGGGCGCCTTCAGCCGGGCACGGCGGCACCTGTCGGTCGTGCACGCCGCCGGCGCGGAGCTGGCCCGCGCGGTCCGCGACCGCGCCGAACCGCCCCGCCGGACCCGCCTCGCCGCGTTGCTGCGCGAGAACCTGGCGGATCTGTAAGTCTGTCGTTTCCGGCGTTTCCGTGTAACGCTCGTGTCGTTGGACCAGTTGTCAGTAACAACGGGAGCGACGCAGGGAGTGACATGGGTCCAAGGCGAGACTGGCGGCGCGTCGGTGCGGCGTCGGCGACGGTGTCCGCCGGCGCGGTGGTGTTCTTCGCGGTCGGCACCGGTCCGGCGTCGGCGGAGACGAGCGCCACGGTCCGTACGGCGGGCCAGTGCAAGCTCGGCCCCCTGCTGTGCAGCATCCTGAACGGCGGGAAGGGCAGCGCCTCGGCTCCGCCGAAGTCGAGCGGCGGCGGATCGTCCAAGCCGACGACGAAGCCCAAGCCACAGCCCAAACCCAAGCCGAAGCCCGCCTCCGGCCGCGCCTCGCGTTCCGGCTCGGGTGCCGGCTCCGGCGGCTCGAGGGGTTCGGGTTCGGTGGACGCACCGATCGCCCCGCCGGCGGCCGGTGCGGCCGGTGCGGGCGGGAACGCCCCTGAGGTCGCCGCGCCGCAGCAGCAGGGCCCCGCCCTGCCCGACATCGTGTCGCGGGATCCGGTCGTGTCCCCGCAGGACTCGCCGGTCGGGCAGGACCAGGCCAGCCCGGCCCGCCTCGTGGCCGCCAGTGCCCCCGAGAGCGACCCGGTGCCACCGCTCCTGGTGGCGACCGCCTCGGGCCTGATCGGCGCCGTCACGGCGCTCAATCTGAGCGTGCTCGGCCGCCGCCTGCGCCGGCCGCGCTGACGGCCGGGTGCGTCCGCAATTTCCGGACCGGCGCGGACCGTCGACCGGTTGGAGCCTAGCCGTCCTCGGCACGATCGACCGCCTCACCATCGTCGCCTGCCGGAGTCGAGCCTGACCGACCGCGGCGCGACGTACCGCCACCGGAATCGACCGGAGCCCTGAGAACCCTCCGGCGGTGAGCTGAGCGGCGGGCCCGGTGACGCCGTCCGCCGTGGAGGGGAAGGCCCCGCCCGGCCGTGTCGGACGAGCGGGGCCGTTGTCACACCGCTTGGGGCTCGGAGGGCTTGAGCGTCTCGTCCACCGTCTCCTTGGCGGAGGCGGATCCACGCGGTGAGAGCACCGCGACGAGGAGTCCGAAGAGCATGCCGCCGGCGGCGATGAAGACGGCGGTGCGGCTGCCGTCGGCGATCGAGGAACGCAGCACCGGCCCTGACGACCCCCCGGCGCGGGAGTTGGCGATCGCCACGAGCACGGCGAGGCCGATGGCGTTGCCCAGATTCAGCGTCGTTGAGGCCATGCCGGACGCGACGCCCTGTTCGCGGGGGGCGACTCCGGCGGCCGCGGCGATCCACATGGCGGTCCAGGTGATGCCCTGGCCCACGCCCGAGACGATCAGCCCTGGGAGGATCGCGGCGTAACCGCTGCCGGCATGGAAGCCGAGCGCGAGGACGAGTGTGCCGACCGTGCCGATGCCGAAGCCGGTCAGGAGCGTGGTGCGGATCCCGAGGCGGGTCGCCAGGCGCTCGCCCAGTTGGGTGCCGGCCGCGATCGCAAGAGAGGGCACGAGGAAGGCGAGGCCGGTCTGCAGAGCGCTGAATCGCTGCACGGTCTGCAGCAGCACCGTCAGGAAGTACGGGAGAGTGCCGAACGTCGCCATGTAGATGAACGTGACCGCGACCCCGACGACGAGGCTGCGATTACGGAACAGCCGGAGCGGCATCAGGGGATCGGCGCTCCGCAGTTCCACGATCGCGAAGGCGACCAGCAGCGTCAGCGCCAGAACCGCTGCGACGATGATCTCCGCGGACCACCAGCCGGCCACCGGCCCCTGGACCAGTGCGAAGACGAGCAGGGTGGCACCGCCGGTCACCGTCAGCGCGCCGGGCAGGTCGAATCTGCGATTCTCCTGGCGGCGGCCGTCACGCGGCATAACGGCCAGTGCGCCCAGGGCGACGAGGGCGGCCAAGGGCACGTTGACGAAGAAGACCGCGGGCCAGCCGAAGCTTTGGGTGAGGACTCCGCCGAGCAGCGCGCCGACGGTGAGCCCGCTGGCTCCGGCGCCGCCCCACACGGCGAGCGCGCGGTTCCGCCGGGGCCCTTCCTCGAAGAGCGTATTGATCAGTGACAGGGTGGAGGGCAGCAGGAGCGCCCCGCCGATGCCCTGAACCGCCCGGGCCACGATGATGACGCCCGGGGCGCCCGCCAAACCGCCGGCCAGTGAGGACACGGCGTAGACGGTGAGGGCGAGGACGAAGATCCTTCGACGGCCGAGCAGATCGGCCGCGCGTCCCCCCAGCAGCAGGAACCCTCCGGCGAACACCACATAGGCGCTGACGACCCACTGCTGGGTCTGATCCGAGAAGCCCAGGTCGGCGCCGATCTCCGGCAGCGCCACGAACACGATGTTGAGGTCGAGTGCGAAGATCAGCTGGGCCAGCGCGAGCAGGGCCAGGCTCCAGCCCAGTCGCGCCCGGCCCACCGGGCCCCGGCTCGACCCCACGGATGAATCGGTCATTCGCCCACCGTTCTCTAGGTTCGAATGTACGCATATTTGCGAACAGTACGCAGGTATGTCAACTGACGTATGATTGCGCAAGAGAGGAGGGTTGGATGTTCGTCGGTACGCGTACATACACTCGGTACGTGATCCCTCAGCACCCAGAACGCCACCAGATCCGGTTGGAGAACGTCCTCACGGCCTTGGGGAACCCGCGGCGACTGCAGATCGTCCGTACGCTCGCCGCCGGCGGGGAGCACCCCTGCGGGACGATCCTCGACGGGGTGTCGAAGTCCACGTTGACGCGCCACTGGAAGGTCCTGCGAGACAGCGGGATCATTTGGCAGCGTCCCTACGGCCGCGAGAACCTGCTGTCCCTGCGCCGGGAGGATCTGGACGCGCGCTTCCCCGGCCTGCTCGGCGCCCTACTGACCGCGGCCGAGATCAACGCCGCCGACGCCGACGAAGAGACCTACGGCGGCCATCACTGACCACCCCCTGAGGGGTGTCATCATCCTGGCGGCGATGCGGTGGTCTCACCGAACTCGACCACCTGGGCGGCTCGGCAGCCGCCCCTCGGCGCGGGTCGCCGGCGACCTGCCGTCGACCGCCGTCCGAGCCTGTGTTCGATTACAGTGACACCGGAGATGACCGATTCGATCAAGGCCCGTGGTGGCGGCGTCCTGATCGGCGCCCTGGTCATCGACTCGGTCGGCAACGGGCTCTTTCTTCCGTTGTCCCTGGTCTTCTTCACCCGGTTCTCCCACATCCCGCTCGGCCTTCTCGGCGTACTGATCAGCGTCGCCAACGCCGTGACGCTCCCGATCCCCATCTGGGCCGGCTCCCTGGCCGACAGACTGGGCGCCCTGCCTCTGGTCGTCGCGGCCCAGGTCGTGCAGGCGCTCGGCTACCTCGCGTACATTCGGGTGCAGACGCCCGTCGGCGTCCTCCTCGCGGCGAGCCTGGTGGCCGTGGGCGTCCGGTTCTTCTGGTCCTGCGTCTTCACCGCGCTCGCCGACTACGCCGACGCGAGCGCCTCCGGCCGGAGCCCCGACTCATGGTTCGCCTGGGCCAACATGGCCCGCACCGCGGGGCTGGGTGCGGGCGGCCTGGTCACGGGCGCCGTCATCGCCGACGGCCGTCCTGCTATCTATCGCGCGGTCGCCTACGGCGCGGCCGGCTGCTTCGCGGTGGCCGCCACCGCGATCGGCGTCTTCGTTCGCGCGCCACGGCGCCACGACGGCACCGGACGGGCCCGATCCGGGTATGGAACACTCTTCCGGGACCGCCCGTTCCTCGCCCTGACCGGGATCAACACCGTCCTGGCGATGACGAGCATGATGCTCGGCCTGGCCCTGCCCACCTTCGTGCTCACCGGCCTGCGAGGGCCGTCCTGGCTCGCGTCCACGCTCTTCGTGGGCAACACCGTCCTGGTGTCGGTGCTGGCCGCACCCGTCATCGAACGGCTCGCCGGGTACCGGCGCACCCGGGTGCTGATGGCCGCGACCGCCCTGTGGGCCACGTGGTGCTTCGTGTTGTCCGGTCTCGTCCCCGGTCGGCCGGCCGTGACGATCCCCGTGCTGGCCGGCGCGACGGTGCTGTTCACCCTGGCCGAGGTGATGCACGCACCGGTCTCGATGGCACTGGCGGCCGCGATCTCCCCCGTCGAGCTCAGGGGCCGCTACATGGCCGCCTTCCAGTACTCGTTCACCCTCGCCGGGATCATCGCGCCCGCGTTCTTCACCCGGCTGTTCAGTGTCCACCGCGCCCTGCCGTGGGTCGCCCTCGGCGCGATCGACTGCCTCGCCCTCGTCGCCGTACGCCTGCTGGAACCGAGCCTGACGACCGCGACGCGGCGTGCCGCCACCGACGCCGATCGGACCCGCGAAGAACCCCGCACGGTGAGCTGAGCAGAGGAGTCGGCGATGCGATACCGGCCACCGTCACCTACGCGGGGCGGATCAGGCCCAGCTGACGCCGCTCGGCTTCTCGCCCACGCCGTTCACCTCTCGCCCTCTCAGTCGATGTTCAGCCCACTGTCGCGTGAGCGCCGCGCGCTCTGCGACCCATTCTGCTTGGTTGTGCTCACATCGCACGCGCCAGCACTGTGCGAGCGCCATGGAGAACGCATCGATCGCAGCTGAATCGGCCCGGTTCCATGCCGGGAACCGTTCGGCCCATGCCGCCGCCCGGGAAGGGCTATGACCGGCCTTGATCAGCCAAGGGATCATCAAGCCCAACTCGACCCAGGCCGCACCTCGTGCGACGAACGCCCAGTCCACGAGATAGACACGTTCGTCCGGGGTGATCAACAGGTTGTCCGCGTTGATGTCAGTGTGCAGCAGCACATCACCGGCCGCACCGGACACGTCGACATCCGCCAAAGTCCAACGGCGTTCCACGCGACCCTTGACCACCTCAGGAGTGACCGTCTCCTGAAGCGTACGAATCACCCGATCGAGTGCGGCCAGATCTGGAGAGCCGGGCGAGTAATCGGCATGTCGGCCGGCTACATGTTCGAATCCGAGGGCGAGCCACTCCCCGGCCTCCGCCCGCCACAGAAGCCGGGGGGCGAGCTCGGCCACGTACGGATTGATCGCCGCTTCCCAGCGCAGCGCCCGGACCTCGGGACCGTCGACGTCCGTCGACACCTTCCGCGCGGCCTTGACGAATACACGTCCGTCCGAGGTATGCAACGTGGACGCGAAGTCCGCGTGGTTTCCCCGTGTAGCCGGTTGGAGGGCACGAATCCGACCGGCGCGGTCCTTTATCGCTGCCTGGAGTTGTCCAGGCAGCTCGGTCCAGGCGGTGCGCATGGGACTCCTAATCTAGGAAAGCGGGGGAAGGATGGGCGGTGCGCAGCAGGGCGGGCAGCAACTCGTCGCGGTGGACCAGAACTCGGGGTCTACGCGGTAGCCGGTGGCGTACAGCGCCGGGAGAGTGTGTTCCAGCGCGTGGCCGGACCGCATCTCCGCGGTCAGCACCGGCCGGTGGTGGATGTACTCGCCCGCGATCTCCCGGCAGAACGGCACGTAGTCCTCGGTGTGCTCGATGAAGGCGTGCCAGGCCGGGTCGACCGTGACGTCCGGGACGACCCGGTAGCCCGTGCCGTCCGGCAGCAGCATGGCCTTGGATTTGGCCTTGCGGGTGTCGGCGTACGCCTTGAGGAAGACGAGGGCCTGGCCGAACATCCGCTCGGCGTAGACCGTCGTCACCTCCATCTTCTTGGCGAGGTGCGTGGTGACCTTCTCGAAGACCTCGGGCGAGACGAGGTCGCGTGGGTCCTTCGGATC
Source organism: Actinoallomurus sp. NPDC052308 (assembly GCF_040679195.1). Taxonomy (NCBI): domain Bacteria; kingdom Bacillati; phylum Actinomycetota; class Actinomycetes; order Streptosporangiales; family Thermomonosporaceae; genus Actinoallomurus; species Actinoallomurus sp. NPDC052308. Next base: position 301,062 of record NZ_JBFAUM010000004.1, read on the forward strand.
GACCTGGGCCTGGTGCAGAGGATGTTCCGTCGTGATCGTCACGACCGGCTCCTTCCGGTTGATGATGCTGCTACTGACGTGAAGCTGTTTACCGACCTGCTCCCTTCACCGTCGCGCCTATATTGGTGACCACGGTGCTGATGCGGGTCGTCTCCGAAGACATCAGCGTGGTGGAGCTCATGCGACCAGTGTCGTTTCTACTTGGCTTTCATCCGGCTTCAGGAGACAGCCCGACACCGGGAAATTCGCGAATATGCCGAAGTCCTGGCGTCTGGCGAGCCGGTCCTCGTAGTAGGCCATCCGCTTCTCCAGTTCGGCCGCCGAATCGGCTTCGAGTCGCACGAAGAACGTCCTACTCGCCAGCCGGTCCGTAAGCGCCCACCAGGGCTTCAGCACCCGGCCTTCGTAGCCGTATCCGTGACAGACGCCGTAGCCGACGATCCAACCGGGGTGACGCCCTTCGATCCGCGCGGTCATCTTGTCGGCATCCGCCTTGTCGATCCCCATCACTCGGCGCATGGCACCGCCCTCGCGATCTTGCCGTGGCCGTCGCGCCGCCATTCGAACGACTCACACAGCGCCTCGACCATGGCGAGACCTCTGCCGGCGGTGTCCTCGACGCCCGCGTGACGCGGCTCAGGGATCTCATCGGACGGGTCCCATACTTCAAGACAGATCTTCCCGGCCTCACGGGATACCGCGACCCGAAGTTCGGTGACGTTCGCTACGTGGAGAATGACGTTGTTGGTCAGCTCGGCGACGACGGAGATCGCGTTATCGATCAGCGGCTCGTCACATTTCCAGTCTGTGAGTACGTCTCGAACGAAGCGCCGGATGCGCTTCACCGATCGGCGGTCCGCCGTCGGGTGTATAACGCATCTTTGACCGGGGTCGCCGCGTAGCACCGGCACGGCCAGCTCCCCTCTGTGTCGTGGTCATCCCGTTCCTGTTCTCAGTTGCTTCTTTCTCACCATGGCAGGACGGCGTTATGCTGGCCACCCGCTTTTCGTCACAAGGCGGCGCACCCCGACCCGCGACAAACACCTCGTCAACATAAGGGGCATAAATGGGAAGACCAGCAAAGCAGCTCAGACCGGGCGATTCCCCCACCGCCTACTTCGGATATGAGCTACGAAGGCACCGCGAGCACGAAAAACTCACTCAGGACCAACTGGCCGCCGAACTCCGCTGGACCAGACCCATCGTGAGCATGTTCGAACTGGCCGAACGCGTGCCCAGGCGCCACCACGCGGAAGCCCTCGACGCCTACTTCCACACCGACCGCTTCGGTCACCTGTACGAGCTGATCAAGAAAGAGGCCGTCCCCAGCTTCTTCCGGGGATACGTCGAGAAGGAACGAACCGCCGACCAGGCAAGAACGCACGCGCCTCTGCTCATCCCCGGCCTTCTCCAGACCGAGGGCTACGCCACGGCCGTCCTCCGGGCCGGGCGAAGTCCTGACGAGCTGGAGCACTCCGTGGCGGCCCGCCTGGAGCGTCAGCGGATCCTCTTCCGCGAGGACCCCGCGCCCGCCCGGCTATGGGCGCTGATCGATGAAGCGGCGCTTCGCCGCCAGGTCGGCGGACCAGACGTCATGGCCGCCCAGCTCGAGCATCTCCTCGAAATCAGCGACCGCTACAACATCACACTTCAGGTCGTCCCCGAGTCCGCGCAGACGTACGCCGGACTGGAAGGGGCGTTCACCATCCTCAGCTTCCACGACGGCGCGGACATCGCCTACGTCGATGCCGTGCGCGGCGGCTATCTGATCGATCAGCAGGCGCGTGTCCGGGAGATCACGTTAACGTGGGATCTCGTCCGGACGTCGGCGCTGCCGGGCGAGGACAGCCTGAACAAGGTGAAGGAGTACCTGTGAATCTCAAGCAGCAGCCGTGGAGGAAGAGCAGTCGCAGCGGCAACTCCGGCGGCGAGTGCGTCGAGGTCACTGTCCTGGAGGACACTCGGTCCACCTGACACCGGACCTACGAAAGCCCCTCTACTCACGCCCGGTTCCTGAGAGAGCCGGACCATCCGGGCGGTTCGGCACCCGCCACCTCGGCGCGGTCACCGACGCCGACCCGCCACCGGCCACCGAGCGCCCCGCCGAGCAGGCGGGGCGCCAGGCCGTTCTCGAACTTCAGCCGCCGACGGCGTGCACGCCGCCGTCGACGTGGACGATCTCGCCCGTCGTCGCGGGGAACCAGTCGGACAGCAGCGCGACGCAGGCCTTGGCGGTCGGCTCCGGGTCCGCGACGTCCCAGCCCAGCGGGGCCTTGTCCGGCCAGACGTTCGTGAACTCCTCGAAGCCCGGGATGCTCTTGGCCGCCATGGTCTTGAGCGGTCCGGCGGCGACGAGGTTGACGCGCACGCCGTCCGGGCCGAGGTACTTGGCGAGGTAGCGGGCGGTCGACTCCAGGCCGGCCTTCGCCACGCCCATCCAGTCGTACACCGGCCAGGCCTGGGTGGCGTCGAAGTCCAGGCCGACGACCGAGCCGCCGTTCTTCATCAGCGGCAGGCAGGCGGCCGTCAGCGACTTGAGGGAGTAGGCCGAGATCTGCACGGCGGTGGCGACGTCGTCCCACTCGGTGTTCATGAAGTTGCCGCCCATGGCGGTCTGCGGCGCGAACCCGATGGAGTGCACGATCCCGTCGAGCCCGTCCACGTGCTCGGCGACCTTCCCGGCGAGGCCGTCGAGGTGCTCGGCGTCGGTGACGTCCAGCTCGATGACCGGCGCGGCCTCCGGGAGGCGCTTGGCGATGCGTTCGACGAGCGACATGCGGCCGTACCCGGTGAGGACGAGCTCGGCGCCCTCCAACTGGGCGAGCCGTGCCACGTGGAAGCCGATGGAGGCGTCGGTGAGGACGCCGGTGACGAGGATCCGCTTGCCGTCGAGAATGCCCATTCAGTGTCCCATTTCCAGATGTCGGCCGCCGGTCGCCCGCGGCCCGGTGCTCGTTTCGGGGATGCGCGAGGTCAGTGACCCATGCCGAGGCCGCCGTCGACGGGGATCACGGCGCCGGTGATGTAGGCGGCGTCCTCCCCGGAGAGGAAGCGGACGGCCTTGGCGATCTCGGCCGGCTGGGCGACGCGGCCCAGCGGGATCTGCTTCTTGATCTCGGCCTGGCGGTCCTCCCCCAGCGCGGCGGTCATGTCGGTGTCCACGAAGCCGGGCGCCACGACGTTCACCGTGATGTTGCGCGAACCGAGCTCGCGGGCCAGCGACCGGGCGAAGCCGACGAGGCCGGCCTTGGAGGCGGCGTAGTTGGCCTGACCGCCGGAGCCGAGCAGCCCGACGACGGAGGACACGAGGATGATCCGGCCGTTGCGCTTGCGCATCATGCCGCGGACCGCGCGCTTGGCGACGCGGTAGGCGCCGGTGAGGTTGGTGTCGAGGACGGAGGTGAACTCGTCCTCGCTCATCAGCGCCAGCAGGTTGTCCCTGGTGATGCCGGCGTTGGCGACGAGCACCTGGACCGGGCCCTGCTCGGCCTCGACCTTCCCGAACGCGGCGTCGACGTCCTCCGCGCTGGTGATGTCACAGCGCACTCCGAACAGGCCCTCCGGGGGCTCTCCGGAGCGGTAGGTCACGGCGACGGCGTCCCCGGCGTCCTTCAGCTCGTGGGCGATGGCCAGCCCGATTCCCCGGTTGCCTCCGGTGACCAGGACGGAGCGACTCATTCGACAAACCTCCAGTTCGATCGTGGCGAGCCTATTGCCCTACCGATAGGTAACACGAGCACGGCACCGCCAAGGAGGACCGGCCGGTCTTTGTAGGACGCGGTAGGTTGCTCAAGTGAGAGAGATCGACTCAGACTTCACCGTGCTACCGTCGCGGGCGCTGGCCGACGCGGCGCTGTCCAGGGCGCGCGAACTCGGCGCGGAGCACGTCGACTTCCGCCTCGAGCGCATCCGTCACCAGACGCTGCGCCTGTCCGACGGCAACCTCGAGACGGCCGTCGACGCCGACGACACGGGTTTCGCCGTCCGGGTGATCCTGAACGGCACCTGGGGGTTCGCCTCGGGCATCGACCTGACCACGGACGCGGCCGTCCGGGTCGCCGAGCAGGCGGTCGAGGTCGCCAAGGTCGCCGCGGCCATCAACCGCGAACGCATCGAGCTGGCCGCCGAGCCGGCGCACGGCGAGCGGGTCTGGATCTCCGCGTACGAGGTCGACCCGTTCGACGTCGCCGTACGCGACAAGACCGCGTTGCTGGCCGACTGGAGCGCCCGGCTGCTGCGCGACGACCGCGTCGCGCACGCCGACGCGTCGCTCCTGCAGGTCAAGGAGAACAAGTTCTACGCCGACACGGCGGGGACCGTCACGACGCAGCAGCGGGTGCGGCTGCACCCGGTGCTGACCGCCGTCGGCATCCGCGACGGCGCGTTCGACACGATGCGCACGCTCGCCCCGCCGGCCGGCCGCGGCTACGAGTACCTCACCGGCAACGCGTGGGACTGGGACGACGAGCTGGCCCGCATCCCCGAGCTGCTGGCGGAGAAGCTCGCGGCGCCGTCGGTCGAGGCCGGGACGTACGACCTCGTCATCGACCCGTCGAACCTCTGGCTGACCATCCACGAGTCGATCGGACACGCGACCGAGCTCGACCGGGCGCTCGGGTACGAGGCGGCCTACGCCGGCACGTCGTTCGCGACGCCCGACAAGCTCGGCAGCCTGCAGTACGGCTCCAAGGTCATGAACATCACCGGGGACCGCACCGCCGAGCACGGCCTGGCCACGATCGGCTACGACGACGAGGGCGTCGAGACGCAGCGCTGGGACATCGTCCGCGACGGCCTGTTCGTCGGCTACCAGCTGGACCGGCGGATCGCGCGGCTGACCGGGGCGGAGCGGTCCAACGGCTGCGCGTTCGCCGACTCGCCGTCGAGCATGCCGCTGCAGCGGATGGCGAACGTCTCGCTGCAGCCGGCCCCGGACGGCCCGTCCACCGAGGAGCTCATCGCCGGCGTCGAGCGCGGGCTCTACGTGGTCGGCGACAAGAGCTGGTCGATCGACATGCAGCGCTACAACTTCCAGTTCACCGGCCAGCGTTTCTTCAAGATCGAGAACGGCCGGCTCGCGGGCCAGGTGCGGGACGCCGCCTACCAGGCGACGACCACCGACTTCTGGAACTCGATGGAGGCCGTCGGCGGGCCGCAGACCTACGTCCTCGGCGGCGCGTTCAACTGCGGCAAGGGCCAGCCCGGCCAGGTCGCGCCGGTCAGCCACGGCACGCCCGCCGCGCTGTTCCGCGGCGTCAACATCCTCAACGCGGTGAAGGAGGCGGGCAAGTGACCACCCCGCAGGAGACGGTCGAGCGGGCGCTGTCGCTGTCGCGCACCGACGGCTGCGTCGTCATCGCCGAGGAGTCCAGCGGCACGAACCTGCGCTGGGCGGGCAACACGCTGACCACCAACGGCGTCACCCGCTCCCGGCGGCTCACCGTCATCGCGATCAAGAACAAGGCCGACGGCGTCTCGACGGGTGTCATGTCCCGTGCCGGAGTGACTCCGGACCAGGTCGAGGACCTGGTCCGCGCGGCCGAGCGCGCGGCGGCCGACAACGCCCCGGCCGAGGACGCCACGGCGCTGATCGAGGCGGCCGAGGCCGGTCCGAGCGGCCGCTGGGAGGACCCGCCGGCCGAGACGTCCATCGGCGTCTTCGAGGGCTTCGCGCCGTCGCTCGGGGAGGCGTTCGCCGCGGCGGAGGGGAACGCCCGCAGGCTGTACGGCTTCGCCGAGCACTCGATGAACACCACCTTCCTCGGCACCTCGACGGGACTGCGGCTCCGGTCCGACGAGCCGACCGGGAAGGTGGAGCTGAACGCCAAGTCCGACGACCTGTCCCGGTCCGCCTGGAACGGCGTCGGCACCCGGGACTTCCGCGACGTCGACGTCACGGCGCTCGCCGGCGACCTCGCCCGGCGCCTCGAGTGGGGGCGGCGGCGGATCGACCTGCCCGCCGGCCGCTACGAGACGCTGTTGCCGCCCAGCGCGGTGGCCGACCTCATGGTCTACCTCTACTGGTCCGCCGGGGCCCGTGACGCGAACGACGGCCGTACCGTCTTCAGCAAGCCGGGCGGGGGCACCAGGGTCGGCGAGAGCCTGACCGACACGCCGGTCCGGCTGTACAGCGACCCGGCGGCGCCCGGCCTGGAGTGCACGCCGTTCGCGGTGGCGCACGCGTCCAGCCGTGACTCGTCGGCGTTCGACAACGGGGTCGCGCTCCGGTCGGTCGACTGGATCTCCGAGGGCCGGCTGTCCGCGCTGCTGCAGACCCGTCACTCGGCCAGGCTGACCGGCCTGCCGTTCACTCCCGGCGTCGACAACCTGCTGATGGAGGTGCCGGGCAGCGCGAAGACGCTCGACGAGATGATCGCCGGCACCCGACGCGGACTGCTGCTCACCTGCCTTTGGTACATCCGCGAGGTCGACCCGCAGTCGCTGCTGCTCACCGGCCTGACCCGCGACGGCGTGTACCTCGTGGAGGACGGCGAGGTCGTCGGCGAGGTGAACAACTTCCGGTTCAACGAGAGCCCGGTCGGCATGCTGGCCCGCATCGCGGAGGCCGGCGCGTCGCAGCGGACGCTCGGCCGCGAGTGGTCCGACTACTTCACCCGTACGGCGATGCCGCCGCTCCGGATCACCGACTTCAACATGTCGACGGTCAGCAAAGCCAGCTAACGATCTCCCCTGCCGACTATGTCCGTAAAGTCGGCCGACCGCGTCCACAAAGCGGTCGGCCGGCTCGGACCGGTCGGCCGGCCGTCGGCGCTCCGGTCTCCGTACGGTTTCCCGTAGCCGTGCGGGAGATCCAGCTCGGTCCGCACGGATCGGGAACCGTGCGGGAGACACAGGGGCCCGTACGGGGCCGGTGGCCGTACGGGAGACCGGGGGATCGGTCCGTCGCCGCGTGTGCGGCGGGCGTGCCGCTCAGGTGTCCTCGAGGCGGAAGCCCACCTTGAGGCCCACCTGGTAGTGGGCGACCTCGCCGTCGACGATCTGGCCGCGCACCTCGGTGACCTCGAACCAGTCCAGGTGCCGCAGCGTCTGCCCGGCCCGTCTGAGCGCGTTGCGAATCGCGGCGTCCACGCTGTCCGGTGAGGTGCCCACGATCTCCGTTACCCGGTATGTCCGGTCCGTCATGACAGTTCCTCCCGCGCCGCGATGAACATGCTTTGATCCTTCTTCCCGCCCGCCGCACGCGCCATGCGACGCGAAGCGGGCGTCCCCGTCCCGCCGCGTCGCCCGAGGTGGCCGGGTGACCCGGCGGGCCGTCTCGGGCGGGGGCGTCGTACCGGACCCGGCGCGGATCACCCGGGCACTTGCCCGGTTCCGTCCGAGGACTACCGTGGAGGTGTGAAGGTGAGACCGTCGACCCGGCGACATGAGCGGCCCGTGGTGTACACGGTGACGGACGCCCGCCGGCCCCTGTCCGAGGACATCGGCTACCGCGAGCGCCGCTACCTGCTCACGATGGGCGTGCGAGCGCTCTGCTTCCTGCTGAGCATCATCTTCGCCGTGACGCTTCACGGCGCGTGGCGGTGGCTGGCGATCGTCGCGCTCCTCGGCGCGGTGCTGCTGCCCTACGTCGCCGTCATCTTTGCGAACGGCGGCCGTGAGCCCGACTCGGCCTCTCGATTCACGCCGTACGAGCCAAACACCGTTGACCGAAAAGAGATTTCCGGCCCGCACGACGAAATCGGCTCGTGACAATCTCTTGACTAACAGAGGGGGGGTTCGGTGTACGATTTGTTCCGGCGCTCTGGTCCCCCGTCGGGGCGCCCGTGCCGGTGTTCCGGGCCCCCGTCGGAACACCGATGATTGCGGCGCCGGGAGGATTGCCCCCGTATCCTCCCGGCGTCGCCACTTTTCTCCCCTTATTCAGTTCGCCGCCGACCTGGGCTGATTCCCGGTCGACCAGGGCGGCGAGCCGTCGGCCGCCCGTTCACCGCCCGTCAGGCGTCGCGCCGCTTCAACAGAATCGCCGCGATCGCCAGCATCACGACGATCCAGAGGCAGAAGACCCCGAACCCCTGCCACGGGGTCAGGAGGTCGCTCTTGCCCTGATGCGCCTGGGCGATCAGATGGCCCGCCTCGGACGGCAGGTAGGCATGGACGTGCTTGCCGATGCTGCCGGGCAGCAACTGGGTCAACGGGGCGAGGACCAGCACGAACCCGATCACCCCCGTGATGCCCGCCGCGGTGTGCCGGACGATCCCGCCGATCGCCAGCGCGAACAGCCCCAGCAGGGCGAGGTACAGCCCGCCGCCGACGATGGCGCGCAGGACGCCCGGGTCACTCAGCGACACCGGCACCTTGGAGTGGAGGATCGGCGCGCCGATGAAGAAGGAGGCGAACGACACCACCGTCCCGAGGACCAGGATCAGCAGGCCGAACACCGTCGCCTTGGCGGCGAGCATGGGCAGCCGCCGGGGCACCGCCAGGAGGCTGGCGCGGATCATCCCGGTGGAGTACTCCGAGGCCATCACCATGACGCCGAGCACGCAGACGGTGAGCTGGCTGAGGAAGAACCCGCTGCCGAGGATCGTGCTCGCCGGGTCGGCGGCCACGGACGCGCGTCCCGCCGGGTCGGTCTTGTCCCACTGCGCGACGGTGACGGCCATGAACAGGGCGGTGAAGCCCAGGTCGAGGACGACCAGCAGGATCAGCGACCACACCGTCGAGCGCACTGAGCGGATCTTGGTCCACTCGCTCAGCAGCAGGTGGTGGAAGCCCGGCCGGTGGTCGGCGGGAGCGGCCGGGCCGGCGGTCGCGCTGGGAGCGGTGGTCATCGCGGGTCTCCTTCGACGTGCGGGGCCGACGCCGCGCCGTACTCGACGCTCTCGCGGGTCAGCTCCATGAATGCCTCCTCCAGCGAGCCGCGCCTGGGGGTCAGCTCGTGCAGCACGAAGCCGCCGGCGGCGGCGAGCTCACCGATGCGCGGAGCCTCCAGGTCGGACACGAGGAGGGCGCCGTCGCCGTCCAGGGTCGTCTTGCCGCCCTCCTCACCGATGACGGCGGCGAGCCGTTCGGCGTCCGGGCTGCGGACGACCACCTGCTGCTCGGTGCTGCGCTCGATGAACTCCTCCGTCGAGCAGTCCGCGATGAGCCGCCCCCGGCCGATGACGATGAGGTGCTCGGCGGTGACCGCCATCTCGTTCATCAGGTGGCTCGACACGAAGACGGTGCGCCCCTCGGCGGCGAGGTACTTCATCAGGTTGCGGATCCACAGGATCCCCTCGGGATCGAGGCCGTTGACCGGCTCGTCGAGGATCAGCACGGCCGGGTCGCCGAGCAGGGCGGCCGCGATGCCGAGCCGCTGCCCCATGCCCAGCGAGAAGCCGCCGGCGCGTTTGCGGGCGACCTCGTGCAGCCCGACCAGGTCGATGACCTCCTGGACGCGCTTGGGGCCGACGCCCTGGGTCTGAGCCAGGCACAGCAGGTGGTTGTAGGCGCTGCGCCCGGTGTGGACCGCCCGTGCCTCCAGCAGCGCGCCGACCACCGAGAGCGGCCGCGGCAGGTCCCGGTAGTGCCGGCCGGCGATGGTCGCGTCGCCGCCGTCCGCGCGGTCGAGGCCGAGCAGCAGGCGCATCGTCGTCGACTTCCCGGCGCCGTTCGGCCCGAGGAACCCGGTGACCCTGCCGGGCTCGACGGTGAAGGTCAGATCGTGCACGGCGACCTTGTCGCCGTAACGTTTGGTGAGGTTCTTCGCCTCGATCATCAGCAGATCCTGAGGTGGGGGAAAGGGTGACGTGCGGTCGTTCACGTTAGACGCTGCGTCCGTGTGCGCGGATCCGCCCTTCGTATCGATCCAGCATCGCCGACCGGCCATTTCCCGTGGCCGGTCGGCCGAACGGGGCGCATCCCTTGGCGACCGCCGGCGACCGCCCCGAGCCGGTGGCCGGGTCCGACCGTCCTACGGCAGGCGACCCGGCCGCCCCGCGCAGGGGACTCGGCCTTCTCGCGCAGGGGACTCGGACGGGCGCGTATCGACGGGTCTTACGCGGGTAACGGAACCCCCATGAATCGGTCAACCCGTCGTACGGTCCTCGTCGCCGGGGCCGCCAACCTGGTGGTCGCCGCGACCAAACTGGCCGCCGGCCTGATCTCCGGTTCGAGCGCGATGCTCGCCGAGGCGGCCCACTCCCTCGCCGACACCCTCAATCAGGCGTTCCTGCTCACGTCGCTGCGCAAGAGCACCCGACCGCCGGACCGCGACCACCCGTTCGGCTACGGGCAGGAGCGCTACTTCTGGTCGCTGCTGGCGGCCTTCGGGATCTTCGTGGCGGGTGCCGGATTCTCCGTGTTCGAGGGCATCCTCGCGATGCTGCGGCCCCATGGGCACGAGGACCCGCTGATCGCGTACATCGTGCTGGCCGTCTCGTTCGTGGCCGAGGGGATCTCGTTCGCCCGTGCCGTCCACCAGATGCGGCAGGAGGCCGAGAACCAGGGCCGGGAGGTAATGGACCACGTGCGCCGCAGCCCGGACATGACGGTCAAGGCGGCACTGTTCGAGGACACCGCCGCCGTCATCGGTCTCGTCCTCGCCGGGGGCGGTCTGCTGCTCACCCAGCTCACCGGCTCATCGGTGTGGGACGGTGCCGCGTCCGTCGCCGTCGGCGTGCTGCTCATCGTCGTCGCGTACCGTCTCGGCCGCGACAGCCGGGACATGCTCATCGGACACGCGGCCGACCCCGACGAGCAGCGGCTGATCACCGAGGAGATCAATGCGACCGAGGGCGTCGACGACGTGGCCGAGCTGCTGACGATGCGACTCGGGCCCGACCATCTCCTCATCGCGGCGCGGGCGAGCTTCGTCGACGACATCACCGCCGAGGAGGTCGAGGACATGGCCGAGGACATCGACCGGCGGGTCGGGGAACGGCTGTCCGTCACCCCGCACGTGTTCATCGACCCGACGCGGCAGCGGACCGCCGCGCGGCGTCCGGGTTTCGGGTCGGGCGAGCGGGTATACGGCCATTCGTGTTCCGACGAAGGCGGCCAGGCGACGCGGGCGGAGGATCCGGGCACGACGACCGGACGGTCGGCCTGACGCGGTCCGTCGTCGAGTCGGCGGCGTGGTGGGCGGCCCTGTACGTGATCTACCTGGGGATCATCTCGACGGTCTCGGTGACCGAGCTCGTCGTCGGGGCCGCCGCGGCGGCGTTCGGGGCCACGGCGGCGGTCGCCACGCGGCGGACCCTGCTGCCCGACCTGGCGGTCGCCCGCCCCCGGCTCCGCGTCCTGCTCCTGCTGCCCCCGCAGATCCTCCGCGACTGCGTCCTGCTCCTGCGACCGGCCCGGCGGGGCCGGTTCGCCGAGGTCTCGCCGCCGTCCCACCGCGACGGTGTGCTGACGCTCCTGCTGTCGGTGTCGCCGGGCGCGTACGTCATCCAGGTGTCTCCGGACCGGGAAACCATCCGGGTGCACCGCGCGGAGGACCGCCCCTCTCGCCTCGAACGGGAGCTGACCTCATGCTGACCGCCGCGCTGGTCCTGCTGATCGCCGCCGTCGGGCCCTGTCTGCTCGCGACCCTGTGGGGTGATCCGGCCGACCGGCTGACCGGGCTCATCCTCGCGGGACCGGCGGCGACACTGGTCCTCCTGCTCCTGGCCGCCGGGTACGACCGGCCCGCCTACCTCGACGTCGCGTTCGTGCTCGGCCTGCTGTCGTTCGCGGGCTCCCTGGTGTACGCCCGGTTCATCGGACGGACCCTGTGAGCACCGTCCTGATCTGGGCCGGGGTCGCCGTCGCGGCGCTGAGCGCGATCCGACTGGTGCTGACCAGGGACCTGTTCGCCCGGCTGCACTTCATCGGGCCGGTGACGGTGCTGACCGCCCCTCTGGTCGTCGCGGGGCTCGCGCTGCGCACGTGGTCGTCCTGGCACGACGTGTTCAAGCTGGTCCTCATCGGCCTGCTGCTCATCGGCACCGGACCGGCGACCGTCGTCGCCACCGCACGCGCGCGGCGAGGGCCCGATGACTGACGCCCTCCTCATCGTGTCCCTGGTGCTGGTCGTCGTCATGGCGACCGCGGTCGTACTGACCCGCGATCCGGCCCGCCAGGCGATCGTGCTGTCCGCCTACGGGGTGACACTCGGCATCCTGTTCCTGGTCCTGCAGGCGCCCGACGTCGCGCTCTCCCAGATCGCCGTGGGCACGGTCGTGGTCCCGCTGGTGGTGATCCTGGCGATCCACGCGATCCGCAAGCAGGGCGGCGAACGCCGGTGAGCCGCGGGGTGCGGTTCGCCGTCTTCGCCGTTGGCGCGGCCGGGCTCGGGGTGCTGTTCGTGCTGGCCGCGTTCCGCCTGCCCGACTTCGGGGGCCGGTTCCACCCGTACGGCGACCGCGCGGTGGCCTCCGCGATCGCCGAGAAGACGAAGAACGTCGTCTCGTCGGTCAACTTCGACCAGCGCGCCTTCGACACCGTGGGCGAGGAGCTGATCCTGTTCGCGTCCGCGCTCGGGGCCGTCGTCCTGCTGCGCATGGTCCGGCGGGAGCGGGAGGATGAGGCGGGCGAGCACGGGTACGGGCCCGCCGACGTGTTCGACGCGTTGCGTCTCACGGGCTACGTCCTGCTCCCCGTGACGCTCCTGGTGGGCGTGTACATCGTCGCGCACGGTCACCTCTCCCCCGGCGGCGGCTTCCAGGGCGGCGTCGTGCTCGGCACCGCCCTGCACCTCCTCTACCTCACCGGCGACTATCCCGCGCTGGCACGGCTGCGTCCCGTACCGGCCTTCGAGGCGGGCGAGGCCCTGGCCGCGGGCGCCTTCGTGATGGTCGGCCTGGCCGGCGCCGGACTGGTGAAAACGGGGAACACGCTGGTCGGGCTGGAGGTCGGCTGCGCGATCGTCCTGGTGCTCGCCAAGTTCTTCGAGCAGGCGCTCCTCGTACGCGAAGAGGGCGCGTGAGCGAGCGCAGCGAGCGAACCGTAAGCACAGCGTCTCTGGTCACTCCTCCGACGAAGGAGGGCGCATGACTCACCTGCCGTATCTGGCCGCCGGGTGGATCCTGCTCGCCGGGATCTTCGGCATGGTGACGAGCCGGAACCTGGTGCACGTCGTGGTGTGCCTGTCGGTGACGCAGTCGGCGACGTACGTCCTGCTGTTGACCGTCGGCTACCGCAAGGGCGGGACCGCTCCGGTGTTCTCCGACATCCAGCCCACCGGGAAGGTCGTCGACCCGGTCGTGCAGGCGATGGCGCTCACCGACATCGTCGTGAACGCGACCGCGACGGCCCTGCTGCTCGCGCTGGCCGTCCAGGTGGCGAAGCGGCAGGGCACCATCGACCCGGACGAACTGCGGCCACTGGAGTGATACTCCAGGCCGCGATCGCGGCACCCGTCATGGTCGCGGTCCTGCTCGCCGCGGGGGGCCGGTGGCTGCCGCGACCGCTGGTCGACACGGTCGCGACCGGAACGGTCCTCGCCGTGACGGTGCTGCTCGGTGTCGTGCTGGCGGACGCGCTCCGGCACCCGGTCGTCGCGTGGCTCGGGGGATGGCGGCCGCGGGCGGGTGTGAGCGTCGGCATCCCGCTCGTCGCCGATCCGATGTCGGCGGGCCTCGCGCTGCTCGTCGCCGTCCTGACGCTCGCGGCCCTCGTGTTCTCGTGGCGGTACCTCGTCGAGGTGCAGGCGATCTACCACGCGCTGATGCTCCTGTTCACCGCCGCCATGTGCGCGTTCGTCCTCACCGGAGACCTGTTCGACGCCTTCGTCTTCTTCGAGCTGATGAGCGTCATCGCCTACGTCCTGACCGGCTACAAGGCCGAAGAGCCGCGGACGGTGCACGGAGCGCTGAACTTCGGTGTGATCAACTCGCTCGGGGCGTACATCACGCTGATGGGGATCGGCCTGCTGTACGCCCGGACCGGGCAGCTGGGGTTCGCGGCCATGGGGGCGCGGCTGCCCGGTCAGGACCATCGCCTGGTCAATGTCGCGTTCCTCCTGATCTGTACCGGCTTCCTGGTCAAGGCGGCGGCCGTGCCCTTCCACTTCTGGCTGGCGGACGCCCACGCGGTCGCCCCCACGCCGGTGTGCGTGCTGTTCTCGGGCGTCATGGTGGAACTCGGCGCCTACGCGGTCGCGCGAACGTACTGGGCGACGTTCGCGGGGGCCGTGCCCGGGACCGGGCCCGCCCTGGCCGTCCTCGGCGTCGCCACCGCCCTGCTGGGCGGGGTCATGTGCGTCCTGCAGCACCACGTCAAGCGCCTGCTCGCGTACTCGACCGTCAGCCACGTCGGCGTCATCCTGCTCGGGGTCGCGGCCCTGGACCACGACTCCCTCGCCGGAGCGGCGTACTACGTACTCGGCCACGCGGGCGTGAAGGCCGCGCTGTTCATCGCCGCGGGGACGCTGCTCAACCGGTTCGAGACCCTCGACGAACGCGAGTTGCACGGCCGCGGGCGCACGATGCGGGTGTCCGGCGCGGTGTTCCTCGTCGGCGGTCTGGGCCTGGCGGGAATGCCGCCCTCGGGGCTGTGGGCCGGCAAGACCGTCATGGACGAGGCCGCCGAGCGCGCGGGCTGGTGGTGGGCCGCGCCGGTCGGCGTGGTGGCGTCCGCGCTCACGGCGGGCGCGGTGCTGCGGGTGTGGCTCCGCGTGTTCCGCGGCGCGGGCCCGTCCGGCGGCGGCACCGCCGAGCATGAGGACACCGAGACCGGGCCGAGGTTGTCGCGCCTGCCCTGGACCATGGCCGCGCCGGCCGTCGTCCTCGCCGCGGGCGCCGTGGCGCTGGGCCTCGTCCCCGGCCTGGGCCGCGGTGTCTCGCACGCGGCGGGAGTCTTCGTCGACCACGGCGGCTACGTCTCGGCGGTGCTGTCCGGCGGCGTCTGGCGCGCGGCATCTGTTCCGCTCCATCTGTGGGCCACCGCCGGGCTCGCCGGCGGAGCGGCCGGCGTCGTGCTGGCGACGGTGGTCGCGGTGCTCGGCCTCCGCTACCCGGTACCGCGCGTCCTGCGGCCCGTGGTCGATCGCCTGCGGGCGGCGCACTCCGGGCATGTCGGGGAGTACGCCGCGTGGCTCACCGCGGGGGTGGCGCTCTTCGGGCTGCTCCTGTTCACCGCGTGAGGGGTCCGGAGCCCGGCCAGCCGTCCAGCCCCGGGCCCGAATGATCGGTCAGCCCGGGCCGGGACCATCCGTGGAGCGGCGGGACGTCGGCCGGTTGGGCGGACGGCCACACGGGCGTCGCCCGATTGGCCCGCTCGACCTTGGTGCCGAGGTCGTGGAGCATGGTGGTGTCGCAGGCGCCGGCCAGTCGCGGGAAGAGGTTCGTCTCCTCGTCCGCGAGATGCTCCTGGGTGGTCCCGTAGAGGCGGCGGAACACCTCGTCGAACCGCGCGTCCGACGGGTCGAGTCCGTCCAGCTCGTTGATCGTCTGCCGTGCCAGGGCGTGGTCCGCGATCTTCTCCGCGGCGAGCCGGTCGCCGTCCGGCACGTGGGCCCGGACCGCCGGATAGAGGTACATCTCCTCGGTCAGGGCGTGACGCATGAGCTCGGTGATCACGCTCGCCACGAAATAGCGGCGCCGGCTGTCTCCGGGAGGAATCGCGATGACGCGGACGAACATCTCCTTCACTCGGCGATGATCCCTCGTGAGCACGTCGATGACGTCCCGGGACCCACGATCGGACGGCACGGTGCCTCCTCCTCCGCCGATCCCCGGGACGAGCGACAGCCCCGCCCGCGCGGGATCGGCTGTCTGCTCAACCGTTGCGCCCCCGTTACCCGGACACCCACAACCCAAACAAATCACTACGAATACGTACAGTCAGGGTGGAGTGGATGAGCTGCGGCGCGGATCACGCCGCCGTGGGATCACGGCCGGTTCACGGATCCGCCAGACTGGGAAGGTGACCGCCGCAGAACCTCTCCAGTGCTCCGCCAAGGGCTGCCGGGCCGACGCCCGGTGGGCACTGCGCTGGAACAACCCGAAGATCCACGATGCCGACCGGCGCAAGATCTGGCTGGCCTGCGACGACCACAAGGAACACCTGAGCACGTTCCTGGCGCGCCGGGGCTTCCTGCGCGACACCGTCCCGGTCGACGACATCCGCTAGGCCGCCTCCGGACCTACGCCTGCTCGCCCCTGACGAGAGCGGCGCCCGCAAGGGCGTCCCCCGTCCCCTCCGCTCTTCCGGACAGCCGACGACCGAGGCGCTGCACCGGCGCCTCGACGAAACGCTGCGCCATCCAGCTCAGGGCTACGAGCACGGGGACGAAGGCGATCAACAGCAGGACGCTGCCGTGCTCCGGGCGATCCGGACCGCCGCCGAAGGCCACGCGGAAGACGGCGAGAAGAACCGGATGCAACAGGTACAGCGAATAACTGATCCTGCCGAGGCCGCTCAGCCACCCGGGGATCCGACGATGGCGCAGTGCCATGGCCAGGCAGAACGTCATCGCCGCCGCCACGATGGCGGTGCACCAGCCGCGTTGCAGCGAGATGTCCTCGCGATAGATGTTCCATACGCCGGTGAGCAACGTCGCGAACAGCACGACGCCGATGGCCGATGTCGCGACGCGGTGATCGGTCTGCCCCTTCTCGGCCCGATGGATCGCCGTGCCGGTGAACATGACCGCCAGGATGGCCAGTCCCTCCGCCGGGCTCACCCGGCCGTTCACCGCCACGAGGACGATGGCCAGCGCGCCCCCCAGTACGGCGCCGGTGACCGACCTCCGCGAAGCGAGAGCGATCGCCCCCACCCCCAGTAGGGCGACGAGCAGCACGATCATGTCGTTGTACGGGGACCCGGACAGCGCCGCGGTGGGAAGCGCCCCGCCTAACGTCAGACTCGCCATCGAGAAGACGAGGGCGATCGTCGTCGAGCGGCGATGAATTCTGACGGCGAAGAAGGCCACCACCAGCAGATAGAACGCCATCTCATAAGAGAGGGTCCATAGCACGTTCAACACATTGGGCACCGCGAGCAGATCCTGCAGCATCGTGGCGTGCGCGATCGTCGCGGTCAGGCCGTTCGGCCCTCCCCTGCTCCGATACAGGCCGACGGTCATCAGCCCGAGCGTCACGCCGCAGGCGACGGTCCACAGCGGATAGATCCGGAAGACCCTGCTGATCCAGAACCGCCGTACGCTGCCGTCCCGTTCCAGCGACACCGGCACGATGTAGCCGCTGACCAGGAAGAACACCATGACGCCGTAAGTACCTGCGTCGAACCAGCCGAGGACCGCCTGCCGTACTCCGGGAAGGTAGTCGTAGGACGCGTGGTGCAGGGCCACCGTCAGCGCCGCCACCCCACGGAGCGCGTCCAGCCACGCGAGGCGGGGACGCTGAACCACATGCGGGGGAACCGGCGCGGCGATACCTCCATGGCCGGAACCCACCCCGATGAGGGAACCCAACAACTCTCCCGACATTTCCGGCGAAATCGTTCGGCGAGCCTAGCGGTCCACGGCATGCGGCGCGGCGCGAAAAGATCAAGCGCAGCGTGATCGGGGTCGTCGCGGCCGCCATGGAACGGGCACAGGCGGGAACACGATCTGCGTGAGCCCTGGGAGACGAACGCCGCGGCCGGCGCGGTTCCGGCGGTTCGCGCGGTCGTTCCGCTCCGGGTGGTCCGCACGGCCCGTCGCACCACGGGAGGGCGCCGTCACGGCGGCCGTCTTTCTGCTCGCGCTGGGTTCCGGGGCGGCCGACGCGTTCAGCTTCGTCGCGCTGGGCGCCGTGTTCACGAGCGTCATGACCGGAAATCTCGTGCTGCTCGGCGTCGCCGTCGTCCACGCCGACGCGGGCGGCGCCGTACGCTCCGTGGTGTCCATCACGGCCTACGCGACCGGAGTGCTCGGTGCCGCGTCGTGGCTGCGGGACACGTCGCCCGCGGGCGCCGGGCCGTGGCCCGGACGGGTCGTCGCCGCGCTGGCCGCCGTGCCCGTGGCGCAGGCCACCGTGCTCGCCGGCTGGCTCGCCGCGGCGGCCCGGCCCGGCACCGCCCCGCAGGTCGCGCTGATCGCCGTGGCCGCCGCGGCGATGGGCGTGCAGAGCACGGCGGTCAACGCGCTCGCGGTGAGCGGGGCCGCGACCACCTACCTCACCGGAACGCTGACCTCGCTCATGACCGAGACGGCGACCACCGGATCACCGCTCACCATGCGCCGCCGCGCGGCGGTGCTGGCGGCGGCCCTGGGCGGTGCCGCGCTGGAAGCGGTGCTGCTGACCTGGGGACGCCCGGTCGCCCCCGCGCTGCCCTTGCTCGCCGCCCTCACGGTCGTGGCGGCCATGACCGTCGGCCGCGCCGTGCCCCGCCCCCGGCGGTCGTGAGAGCAGTCCCCGTCTCCTGCGGTCGTGAGGTCACGGCTCCCGCGCCCCGGCGGCCGTACGGCTACGACGGCCGGCCCTCCCGGCGCGCGGGCCACTCGGTGGCGAGTTCGGTGATACGGGCCGCCGCGTCCCGGGCGGGCTCGCCACGGCCCACGGCCAGGCCGAGCAGGTAGGCCGTCAGAGGAGCGGCGGGCCGGGCCACCCCGTGCGCGACGTCGCGGGCGAGGTCGAGGACCAGGTCACGGTCGACCTCCGCGCGGTCGATGCCGAGCTCCGCGCATGCCGTGTCGAGCCACTCCTCAAGCATCGTTCTCCTCGATCAGCCGGGACGCCTGGACGACGTCGTCCTCCGTGTCACAGTCGTACCACGCGGGCCGGCGGCGCCCGGCGGCCCGTACGCGGGCCGGGTCGAGCGGTGCCATCAGCCCGCGCAGCGACGCGCCGGGATACCCGGCCAGTGCGTCGCGCAGGGCCGAAGTCCGCCACACCCCGGTCAGCCACTGAGGACGGTCCCCGTCGTCGACGTACACGGCCCCGGCCCGGCCGCGGGCCCGACGGTGCAGCGCGTCGACGTCATCGGCAGTGAGGAACGGCAGGTCGGCGGCGAGCACGGCCACCCAGGACGCCTCCACCCGCGCCAGCCCGGCGCGCAGGGCGGGCACCGGCCCGGCCCCCGGAGGATCCTCCCGGACGACGACCGCGGCGGACAGCTCGGGACGGTCCGGCCCCACGAGCACGATGCGCCGCGCGTTCGCCACGGCCGCGCCGACGCGCTCCACCAGCGTCCGCCCGCCGACGAGCAGACCGGGCTTGTCGGCGCCGCGCAAGCGCGACGCGGCCCCGCCTGCGAGGATCACGGCGTCGTACGCGTCATCCGTCGTCATGCGCGCTCTTGCCGCTCTCCCGCTCGTACGCGCTGAGGTTCTGCTCGAGGGCCTTCATCAGCTCCCAGACCTGACTCGGCGGGATGCGTACGCGGGACACCACCTGGGCGGGGACATGGACGTACGAGGCGCCGCTCTCGGTGTCCTGCATCACCTCAGGGGGACGCACCGCGGTGGAGAAGTCGATGACGAACGAGTCCGGGGTGCGCCACACCGACGCGAACCCGGCGTACACCCCCACCTCGTGGTCGGGCGGAACGGTGATCTCGACCCGGTGTTCCTGCGGCTGCTCGGTCACGCGTCCTTTCTACCCGCCGATCGCGGACATCGGACGGGCGGGCTGCAGGAAGCCGACGTCGTCGATGCCGTGCCCCGCGCGCTTGGCCGCGACCGCGGCCGTCCAGCGCTCGGCGAGGTCGTCGTCCGAGGCGCCGGAGCGCAGCGCGGCGCGCAGGTCGGACTCCTCGCGCGCGAACAGGCAGTTGCGGATCTGGCCGTCCGCCGTGAGCCGGACCCGGTCGCAGGCCCCGCAGAACGGCCGGGTGACCGAGCCGATGACACCGACCCGCGCGGGGCCGCCGTCGACGAGGAACGCCTCGGCCGGGGCGCTACCGCGTGCGGCGGCGTCGTCCGGTACGAGCGTGAACTCCGTCGTGAGCCGGTCGAGGATCTCGTCGGCGGTGACCATGTCGTCCCGGCGCCAGCCGTGCTGGGCGTCGAGCGGCATCTGCTCGATGAAGCGCAGCTCGTAGCCCTGCTCCAGGCAGAAGCGCAGCAGCGGCGCCGCCTCGTGGTCGTTGACGTCGCGCATCAGCACGGTGTTCACCTTCACCGGCCGCAGCCCGGCGCGGTGCGCGGCGGCGAGGCCGGCGAGGACGTCCGGCAGCCGGTCCCGGTGCGCGAGGCGCACGAAGGTGTCCCGGTCGAGGGTGTCGAGGGAGACGTTCACCCGGTCGAGGCCGGCCTCGCGCAGCGGCCCGGCCAGCCGGGCCAGCCCGATGGCGTTCGTGGTCAGCGAGACCTGCGGGCGCGGGCGCAGCGCGGTGGTGCGCGCCACGATGTCCACCAGCCCCCTGCGGAGCAGCGGCTCGCCTCCGGTGTAGCGGACCTCGGTGATGCCGAGGCGCTCGACGCCCACCCGTACGAGCCGGACGACCTCGTCGTCGGTGAGCAGCTCCGGTTTGGGCAGCCACTCGAGGCCCTCGGGGGGCATGCAGTAGGAGCAACGCAGATTGCAGCGGTCGGTCAGGGACACGCGAAGGTCGGTCGCCACCCGGCCGAACCCGTCCACCAGCAAGGACGAACCCCCTCTGTCGATGCGGACACTCCAGCCTATGCCGTCGCGCCGACGATCCGCGCGCCCGCGGTCGGCTCCTCCGCTCATCGCGGCCTTGACGGGACTTGTCACGAAACGGCGCCTCGTACCGTGGATTTAGATGATCATGGCCTTGGACAGGATGTTCCGTCCCTCCCGCGCGCAGCGGGAGCCACGCTCAACGGAGAGTGAGGGTCACCCAGGTGAAGCTCAGCACCACGCTCGCGATGACCGGCGTCGCCGGCGCCATCGCCGTGGCCGGCCTGGCCGCACCGGCACAGGCCGCGACGCCGGCGGCGAAGGCGCCGGCCTGCTCGGTCGCCAAGAACCGTCTGGTCCTCCAGTTCGCCCACGGCTACCCCGAGGGCAAGAAGGTCGACCAGCCGCTGTCGATCAGCACGAAGGGCAAGAAGACCTGCCTGCTCAGCGGCCGGCCGGTCGTGCGGCTGCTGAACAAGAAGCACAAGGTCATCGGCGTCTACCGGGGCGCCAAGGGCCAGGCCCTGGTCGGTCCCGGACGGGAGGCGGTGTTCGACCTGACCTTCACGACGGGTGGCACGCACCCCGTCCACCCGGCGTACGTCCGCGTCACGGTGTCGCCCAAGGCCGGGACGTTCGCCCCCGTCAAGTGGAACTCCAACACCCCGAGTTCCAAGATCAAGGTCGGCGCCATCAAGCCCTGGCTGGACTGACCGCCCCCGCGCCGTCGCGTCACCGTAGGACCCTCTGAGATGAGGCGACGCCCGAGCCGTCCCCACCCCGGTGGGGACGGCTCACCGGCTCCCGCCCCGTGCGACTCGAGGCCGCCGGGCACACGGTTTGGGGAAACCATTGCGCGGCGCGCGACTGGAACGCGGCCCAGGGGGCAGGGCCGTCGTTGACACACCTCCGGTGAAGGAGAGCGCCTCCCCCGCCCCTGTAGATCCGTCCACCAGGGAGGAGCGGCAGGATGCTGGAAGCTCACGACATCCGCGAATGGCGCGGCCACGACGTGGTGGACGCGAACCGCAAGAAGATCGGCAAGTTGGAAGCCGTGTACGTCGACACCCGCACGGATCAGCCCTCGTTCGCCACCGTCCGGGTCGGTCTGCCCACCCGTTACCGGCTGGTGTTCGTACCCCTGGCCGATGCCACGGTCGGCCCTGGCTACATCCGCATCACCCGCACCCGCGACCAGGTCAAAGACGCTCCGTCGATCGACATCGACGGGGAACTGCTCGCCGGCGACGAGGAGGCCGTCTTCGCCCACTACGACCTGCCGTATCAGGCGGAGCCGACGGAGCGGTGGCTCGCTCGGCGGTAGGCGAACGTGGGACTCCGCCCGGAGAGGTGCCCTTACGCGGCGCTGCGAGATGGGCCGGATGAGGCCGGATCATGCCGGTTTCCGGGAAGCCGACTTTAAGATCCGTTCATGGTCGGCGTCTGGCCTTTCGTAGGTCGCGTGGACGAAATAGCCGAAATCCGCGCCGCAGTAGGTGCTCGCGCCAAGGCGGGCCTGCTGATCGCAGGTCCGGCGGGGGTCGGCAAGAGCCGCCTCCTCCGTGAGGCGTGCGCGGACCGGGACGTCGTGTCCGTACAGGCCACCCGGGCGGGCGCGGGACTGCCGCTCGGCGTGTTCGCCCCTCATCTCCCCCCGAATCCGCCGGTGGACGCGGGACCGGCGGGGATGGTGCGGTGGGCGGCCGAGGCGCTCTCCGGACGCGTCATCGCGGTCGACGACGCGCATCTGCTCGACGACGCCTCGGCCACTCTGCTGCTGCACCTGGCCGCCGCCGGCCGGGCGTTCCTGCTGCTGACCGTGCGCAGCCGAGAACCCGCACCCGATGCGATCACGGCGCTGTGGAAGGACGACTGGGTGGCGCGGTCGGAGCTCGGCCCGTTCACGGTGGACGACGTTCGCGCGGTCCTGCCCGCGATCTCCGAGTCGGCCGTGCGCCGGCTTCATCGGTTGACCGGCGGGAACGCCCTGATGCTGCGGGAACTGACGCTGAGCGGCGACGCTCTCGGCGGTACGCGGGAGGCGAGGAGTCCGCGCGGCTCCGGTGCCGTACGGATCTCCCCTCGACTCGCCGAACTGGTCCACGACCGGCTGGCCGGGCTGGGCGGCGATGAGCTCGCGGTGCTGGAGTACCTGTCGCTGGGAGAGCCGGTGGGGCTGGCCGCGCTCATCGCGCTCACCTCCGCGGAGGCATGCGAGGCGGTGGAGGAGGCGCAGCTCGCGTCCGTGCTCCGGGACGGCCGCCGCACCCAGCTCAGGCTCGCGCACCCGATCTACGGCGAGGTCATCCGCGCGTCCCGCCCGGTGCTGCGGGCTCGTCGTCGTCAGGCGGAGCTGGCGGCGGTGACAGAGGCGTACGGCCATCGGCGCCGGGAGGACGTCATGCGGATCGCGGCGTGGCGGCTCGAGAGCGGCACCGCCACCGAACCGGGACCGCTGCTGGCCGCCGCCGCACTCGCGTACGCGGTGTCCGACCTGTCGCTGGCGCTCCGGCTCGCCGAGGCCGCGGTCGCGGCGGGTGGCGGCCTGGACGCCACCCTCATGCTCGCCGAGTTCAGGATCTGGTCCGCGCAGCCCGAAGAGGCCGCCGCCGCGCTCGCCCTCGCCGACCTGGCGGACTCCGACGAGTTCCAGCGCACCCGCTACGCCGTGAACCGGGCCATCAACCTGGGCTGGGGACTGGGCCGGCTGGACGAGGCACTGCGCGTCCTCGATGAGGAGGCGGCGCGTCAGCCGGTGCGGGAGTTGGCCGGACTCCTCGTCAGCCTGCGCGCCGCGCAGCAGATGCTCGGTGGGCAGTGGCGCCCGGCCGTGGCGGTGGCGGCCGAGCTGCTCGGCGGCCCGCCGCTGCCGCCGCCGGCCACCGCCCAGGCGCACGGCGTCCTGGTCCACGTGCGCGCGGTGACGGGCGACGTGTCCGGAGCGCGGGCCGCCGCCGACGCCGCCATGGCCACCGTCGACGCGTGGGCGCCGCAGGCCCCCTTCCTGCAGGTCGGCATGGACAGCATGCTGACGCTGGCGCATCTGCTGGCCGGTGAGCTGCCGGCCGCCGAACGCGCCGCCGAGGAGGCGTACGAACGGCTCGCCACGGTGGGCGGCTGGCCCTGGGCGCTCGGCTGCCTCTCCATGTCGCGTGGCTGGGCGGCGCGGTACCGCGGCCGGGTCGCCGAGGCCGTGCGCTGGCAGCGCGATGCCGTGGCGAACCTGGACGGGTCGCCGTGGGCGCCGCTGTGCCTCGCGGAGCTCGCCCATGCCGCGGCGCTGGCCGGTGACGCCGACACGGCGGTGGCGGCGCTGCGTACCGCCGGTGAGTCGCGTTCGGCGGCGTTCGAGCTGCTCAATCCCCTCATCGAGCTCGCCGAGCCCTGGGTGCTGGCGGTCACCGGCCGCCTGCGCGAGGCCCGCGCCGCGGCGTTGCGCACGGCTCGTCGGGCCCGGTCGTACGGATTCACCGGGTTCGAGGCCGCCGCGCTGCACGACGCGATGCGGCTCGACGCCGAACCGGCGGCGGAGCGGCTCACCGCGCTGAGCGACGTGTGCGAGGGGCCGCTGGGCGACGTGTTCGCCCGGCACGCCAGGGCACTGGCCGACGGGGACGTGCGCGGGCTGCTCGGCGCGGCCGATCGCTTCGAGGAACTCGGCCTGACCCTGCACGCGGCCGACGCCGTGGCGCAGGCCGCACGGATCAGCCCGGCGGCCGGCGACCGCGCCCGCCGCCTCGCGAGCCGTTGCGAAGGCGCGGTCACGCCGGCGTTGCGGGCGCTCAGCATGCCCAAGCTGACCGACCGGGAGCGCCAGATCGCCGAACTGGCGGCGCGCGGAACGACGAGCAGGGAGATCGCCGCGACGCTGGTGCTCTCGGTGCGCACGGTCGACAATCACCTGAGCCGGGCGTACGCCAAGCTCGGCGTCACCGGCCGCGCCGAACTCGCCCGCCTGATGCGCGGCGGCCGTACGGATCTCCCGCGCGCTCACGACTTATGACGGAACCCGCGCCCGGACGCCCGGAACCGCGCGAGCGGCGTGGACGGCGGTACGAGCCGTCCACGCCGCGTCGAGGGCCGCCCGGCACCGTGACGGCGCCGGCTCCGGTCCTTCCTACGGACGGATCACCCGGTCGGCGACACCACGGCGTCGACCGTGGTGACCGCGCTGGAGATCGACTGTGTGCCCTGCCAGATGGCGCGCAGCCGCCACTTGCCGACCTGTGGTTTCGGCGGGGAGAACTTGTCGCTGAACGTCCCATCGGACTGCACCTGGACCTGGTGCGAGAACTGCGCGCCGTCCGGGCTCAGGTAGTCGACGGTAACGATCTGCCCGGCGAGTCCCGGAATCAACTTGCCGTCGGCGACCAGTTCGGCGTTCTGGTACTGCGTGCCGGTCAGGCTGATCGCGCTCTGCTGCACCGTGTCGACGTCGATGACGACGCCGCCGACGTCCCGGTACTCCGTCTGTGTCTGCGGCGCCACCCCCCGGTCGGGGATGGCCGGATTCGTCGTGGTGAAGACCGTTCCGGCCGTGACGTTCAGCCGGTACTGGCGGCCCGCAGGGATGTCCGCCGGAAGCGTCACCGTGACCGGCAGATCGCGCGCCTCGCCGTTCTGCAGCAGGATCCTGCTCTGCCCGTCGCCGACCTTCCACTCCGCGCCGTCGGGCAGTGTGCCCGAGGTGTTGATGTAGAAGAGCCGCGGGTTCTGATCCGCCTTGGAGTACTCGTTCACGAGGTGGATGCTGCGCTGGATCACGTTGACGTCGTGCGGGGCGAACCCGGAGCCGCCGTCCATCCCGGTCTGCGCCTGGAAGTAGTCGAAGTTCTCCTGTGCCAGGTGGCCGGCGTCGCTCGTCTCACCCGGCGCCCTCGAGACCTGGACCTGGAGACAGCTGTGGAAGGAGAACGACGTGGCGTCCGGAATCCGGGACGGGTCCACGTTCGGCGTCCACTCGACGTACACGTCGGCGTATCCGCCGGCGGGAATGGCGGTGAGCGCGGGGAAGCCGGCCTCGCTCGCGGACCCGATGTCGCTCCATCCGGTGTCGGGGCCCACTCCGGTGCCGAGCGGGTTGCTGGCCTTGAAATTCACCACGACGTGCTCGGCGGGAGTCGTTCCGACGTTGTGGACGCGTACGTAGACGCGGTTGGGATGACCGACGCAGGGATCGTCGCCGTTGCCCTGCCCGACGTTCCCGTCCGGCGCGGGATAGGCGCCGTACTTGTAGACGCCGTAGCCGTTGCACGAGCTGTCCACCCAGATGTCCCGGGTCTCCCAGGTGTGCATCGGTGCCGTCTGCCACGGCGTGACGTACAACTGGGGATGCCCCGTCATGACGCCGCGCGTGACGACCACGTGATAGGTGCCGGTCGTGGGGTTCTGCCCGGTCACTTGTACGGTGATGTTGTCGGCGGCGTCGGTGTAGGTGTCGCCGACGTGGAAGAGCGCGTACGGCCAGCAGTACGGGTGTGAGGCGGCCACTGTCGTGCCACCGCCCTGGCACGACATCGCCCGGGAGTCGGAGCGTTCGCGCACGCACCCGCCGGAGCCGACGTAGTCGCACGAGTCGATCGGGCGCACCGGCGGGTCGCTCATCTCCGAGACCGAGTGCAGCAGGATGCCCTCATCGAAGATCCCCGGCCCGACGCTGTAGCTGTCCGCCCCGACACGCCGCCGCGCCTCGACGGTGAGGTACACGCCTGGAGCGATCGGCAGCTTGAGGCCCTGGAGGTTCGACGTACTGGAGGATGCCTGCGAGATCGGCGCCAGATCGAAGTTCGTGCTGACCGGGGCGCCGGAGGACGGCGCCGGATCCGAACTGACCTTCGACGCCGGGAGCCACCCGGGGAAGACGGCCTTCGTACCGATCTCCGGGCGCGACAGCCCGTACACGCTCTCGCTGTCGGGGTAGCCACTGTCCATGAGGTCGTAGCCGCTGCTGTACTGGCCGGGATGCCCATTCCAGTTCCCGCCGAGGACCGTGCCGTCCGCGAGCTCCAGTTGATGGCCTATCTCGTGCGCCCAACCGTTCCACCACACGCGCGACAGCCCCGGCGTGTGGCCGCCCGCCGGCCCGCAGCCGCCCCCGCACTGCTCGAAGTCGTATGAGTTCTGAACCGTCTGCGTCACACCACCGGCGTGAACCTGCCGCGGGTCGATCGTGAAGTCACCACCCGTACCCGGGCTCAGCACGATGACGCCGTCGAGCCCGGACAGTTGCAGACCCGATCCCGCCGCCGCGCTCACCGCGTGCTGGAGGAGGTCGTCACCGACGCCGGTCCAGTAGTGCGCGCGGGTCTGCCAGGACTCGGTGAGAGGCGCCGAGTAGACGCTGACCTGCAAGTTCAGCTGGCCGTTGGAGAGCTGACCGAAGTAGGTCGACAGCTCCCCGCCCGCCGCCTGCAACTGCGCCGTCGAATAGTCATGATCGGCGGAGTCGGCGTAGGAGACCTGAAGGATCGCCAGCCGGTAGGTTCCGGTCCGCGCTCCGGCAGGCCCTCCCGGCGGGACGAACATGGCCAGGGCGAGCGCCAGCAGCGCCACGGTCACCCAGTGGATCGGTCTCGATCGTACGATCACCCGTATCCCCCTTCGCGGTTGTTTCGGGTCCCCCGTCTTCGTACGAATCGTTCTCGATGGTCACGTCGGCAGGCGTGAGTAGGGGATTACTCAATTACCGTGACGCCGGAGCCGCCCCCACCTCCCGGTGGGGACGGCTCGACGGCTCCCGGAGAGCCCGCCAGCGGGGTTACGGTCAACGCCAATCTTATCTACCCGCAAAAATCAACTGACGAATTATTGGCCATAATGATGTTGATTTGCGCCGTTGCGTTCGGTTTCAGTGGGAAGCGGGTGACCAGCGGGACACGCCCTTTACTGTCAGCCGAACGGGCAACATCGGTCGTGTGCCGCCAGCGGCCGAATCGGGAGGAGGCGGCATGTGTCACGAACATCGCCTGATACTGGTCGCGCCAGTGCTCGGCGCCGGACTCGCCCTCGGGAGCGTTGAAGCAGCTCAGGCGACGACTGTGCCCGCAGGCGCGGTCGCGGGTTACTTCTCTCAGCGGACCGATAACCCTAGCCCCGAGCCGGATATAGAGGCGCAATACCATCGCGGCTACAGCGAGGGCTACGGCGTCGCCGCCAAAGACGCCACTTCCTGCACCATACACAGCCGGCGATTCAATGGCCCTCCTAATTATCTACTCGGCTGGGGCGCCGGATATATCGCCCGCTACTCGGTTGACTGTCCCAACGCCTCGAAGCCCAGATTCCGCTTCGTCTGCGGGGCAGGACTTCTCCAGGGTCAAATAGTCGGCGCTCTCCAGGGACCGCCACGCCGGGGCGGCCGGCTTCGGCAGCCAGGTCTCGCCTTCGGTGCCCATCGTGGTCCTCACGTCACAGACCGGACGGGTGGCCGTGGCCTTCTCCGCGTAAGGGAGCCCGCTGGGGTCTCGGCGTCCGACCGTACCGATAAGGCGTCCCACCGCCTGGTCGCGCTCAGAGGCCTCAGGTGAGGCGACGCCGGAGCCGTCCCCACCTCCCCGGTGGGGACGGCTCAACGGCTCCCGGGGAGCCCTGGCACCCGCCGGGCCGTGGCCCGGCGGGGCCCTGTCAGCCCTTCACGCAGATGAGCTGGCGCAGGTGGGCGACGACCTCGACCAGGTCGGACTGCGCCTCGATCACCGACTCGATGTCCTTGTACGCGCCCGGGATCTCGTCGATCACCCCGGAGTCCTTCCGGCACTCGACGCCCTTGGTCTGCTCGATCAGGTCGTCCACGGTGAACGAGCGCTTCGCCTGGTTGCGGCTCATCCTCCGGCCCGCGCCGTGCGACGCGGAGTTGAACGCCTTCTCGTTGCCGAGCCCGCGCACGATGTACGTGCCGGTCGCCATCGAGCCCGGGATGATCCCGAGGTCGCCGTCGCCCGCGCGGATGGCGCCCTTACGGGTGACGAGCACTTCGACGTCGTCGTAGACCTCCTCCGCCACGTAGTTGTGGTGGCAGGAGATGATGTCGTCCCAGCGGACCCGCGTGCCCGCGAAGAACCGGGTGACGACGTTCTGCGTGAGGGCCATCATCACGGCGCGGTTGCGCCGCGCGTAGTCCTGCGCCCAGAACAGGTCCCGGCGGTACTCCTCCATCTTCCGCGTGCCGCTGAGGAAGACCGCCAGGTCGCGGTCGGGCAGGTCCTGGTTGTGCGGGAGACGCATCGCGGCCTCGATGTGGTGCTCCGCCAGCTCCTTGCCGATGTTGCGGGAGCCGGAGTGCAGCACGATCCAGACCGAGCCCTCGTCGTCGGCGCACACCTCCAGGAAGTGGTTGCCCGAGCCGAGCGTGCCCAGCTGCGAGGTCGCCTTGCCCCGGCGGGACCGCGCGACCGGCGCCAGCTCGTCGTACCGCTTCCAGAACTCGTACCAGCCGCGTTCCTTCAGGCCGGGGACCGCCGACGGGTCGATCGGCGTCTTGTGCGCGCCGCGCCCCACCGGAACGGCCTTCTCGATCTTCGCCCGCAGGCGGCCGAGGTCGTCGGGCAGGTCCGCGACGGTGAGGCTGGACTTGACCGCGGTCATCCCGCAGCCGATGTCCACGCCCACCGCGGCCGGCGCCACGGCGTCGCGCATCGCGATCACCGAGCCGACCGTCGCGCCCTTCCCGTAGTGCACGTCGGGCATGACCGCGACGCCGTGCACCCACGGCAGGCTCGAGACGTTGCGCAGCTGGTCGAGCGCGATCGTCTCGACGTCGGCCGGGTCGGTCCACATCCGGATCGGAACGTGGCCGCCCTTCATCGTGCGGTACGGCATCACCATCTCCTCTCCAGATCATCGGTGAGCCGGATCTATGACGCCAGAAAGGCGGTGCCCCGTTCAACCGATTTAATCCCCGATAGGACGTACGCGACGCCGGTCCCCGGTGCGTTCGGTGAGGCCGCGCCGGTCGAGGTGTTCCAGCAGGGGGACGGCGACCCGCCGGCTGGTGCCGAGCGCGCGGCGGGCCTCGCTCACCGTGAACGGCTGCGGCAGCCCGGCCAGCAGCCGCGCCGCGTCGGTGTCCGCGCCGGGCAGCAGGACGACGCCATCGGCGATCTTGAGCAGCACGCCCGCGCGTACGGCGGCGGCCAGGGCGCGGCCGGTGAGGCCCAGCTCCGCGAGCCGGCCGGCCTCCGGGGCGCGGAACGGCTCCTTCTCGAGGTCGTCGCGCAGCCGCCGCACCGCGCCGGCCACCGGCGCGGGCAGGCTCGCCGCGGCAGGGCCCCGGACCCGGCCCCCGTCCAGGCGGAGTGGGGGGTGGGCCAGCGCGTCCACCAGGCGCCGGTCGGGCAGGTCCAGCAGGGCGCGCGCCGCCTCGACCGGGAGGCCCGGGTCGAGCGGGTCCGCGGCGTCGTGGCGCTCCACCGCCTCGGCCAGCAGGCGGCGCAGCTCCGCCCAACGCTCCGGGTCGGCCAGCCAGTCACCGGCGACCGGCTCGGCCGCCGCCGCGACGCCCATGGCGAGGAGGTCGGGGACCCGGATCAGACCGTAGCGACGCAGCAGCGCTTCGGCGTCCGGAACTCCGGCCGCCAGCTCGCGGGCGCGGTCGGCGGCGGCGCCCCGCCGCCGCAGCGCCGGGGGCCGTACGTCGAGGACGGTCACTCCGGCGACGCGCCGGGCGCCGGGGTCGCGCAGGAGCGCGCGGTCACCGATGTGCAGCGGCAGCGGCCGGGTCAGCGCGAGCCGTGCCGTGTCGTCCCCGAGCGGACGCAGGCGTACGGGGACGGCGGCGGAGCCGACGTGCAGCACCGGCTCGCGGGGCAGCGCGGACGTCTCGGCGCCGTGCACGCGCACGTCGACGAGGTCGGTGACGGTCCACTCGTCGCTCGTCAGCGCCATGCCGCGGGCGACCTCGTCGCGGTCGACGCCGCGCAGGTTGATCGCGACGCGGGAGACGGCGGAGACGGTCTCGGCGGTCTCCTTCAGCGTCTGCAGGGCCCGGACGCGTACGGGACGGCCGTCGAGGCGCAGTTCGGCACCGACCCGGATCGTCCCGGCGGGCAGGGTGCCGGTGACCACCGTGCCGCTGCCCTTGATCGTGAACGCCCGGTCGACCCAGACCCGTACGGGCGCCGTCGCGTCGGGCGCGGGCAGCCGCGCGACGAGCCGGTCGAGGGCGTCCCGCAGCGTGGGCAGGCCCGCGCCGGTGGCGCCGCTCACCGTGACCGTCTCGACCCGGCCCAGGCCGGTACGGGCGATCTCGGCCGCCGCCTCGTCGCGGGCGGCGGCGGGGTCGGCGAGGTCGGCGCGGGTGACGACGAGCAGGCCGTGGCGGACGCCGAGGGCGTCGATCGCCGCGAGGTGCTCGGCGGACTGCGGCATCCAGCCCTCGTCGGCGGCGACCACGAACATCACCGCGGGCACCGGACCGACCCCGGCCAGCATCGTGGTGACGAACCGCTCGTGGCCCGGCACGTCGACGAGCGCGATCCGGTCTCCCGACGGGAGCGTCGTCCAGGCGTACCCGAGGCCGATGGTCATGCCGCGGCGGCGTTCCTCGGCCCAGCGGTCCGGCTCCATCCCGGTCAGCGCCCGTACGAGCGTGGACTTGCCGTGGTCGACGTGGCCGGCGGTGGCGATCACGTGCACGGGCGCTCCTCCCCCGCCGCGACCGCCTGCTCGATCCGCCGGACCAGCTCGGCGTCGTCGAGGTCGGCGGGGAGGGTGCGCAGGTCCAGGAGCAGCCGGCCGGACTCCAGCCGCCCGACCACGCCGGACCCGCGGAGCGGGACGGCGTACGACGCGGGCAGGCTGACGGCCGCGCTGGGCAGCTCGACGCCGGGCGCTCCCCCGCCGCCGACCCGGGCGGTCGACTCGACGGCCAGGGCGTCGTGCTCGGGAAGCCGCTTGGCGAGCCGCTCGGCCCGCTGCCGCAGGGCGCGGACGTCGGCGTGCAGGGCCTCCTCGGTGGGCGTGCGGGGACCTCGGACGGTGGCCTCGAGCGCCGCGAGGGTCAGCTTGTCGACGCGGAGCGCGCGGGCGAGAGGGTGGCGCCGCAGGCGTTCGATCAGGTCGGCGCGGCCGAGGAGCACACCGGCCTGCGGGCCGCCCAGCAGCTTGTCGCCGCTGGCGGTGACGAGGTCGGCGCCCTCCCGCAGGACGGTGGCGGCGTCCGGCTCATCGGGCAGGACCGGCTCCGGGGCCAGCAGCCCGGAGCCGATGTCGACGACGACCGGAACGCCGAGCCGGGCGAGCTCGCGCACCGGCGCCTGCGCGGTGAAGCCCTCGATCCGGAAGTTGGACGGGTGGACCTTCAGCACGAACCCGGTCTCGGGGCCGAGCGCGGCCGCGTAGTCGGCGGCGGTCGTGCGGTTGGTCGTGCCGACCTCGCGGAGCCGCGCGCCGGTCGAGACGAGCAGGTCGGGGAGGCGGAAACCGTCCCCGATCTCCACCATCTCGCCGCGGCTGATGACGATCTCCCGGTCGCGGGCGAGGGCGGTGGCGGCCAGGACGAGGGCGGCGGCGTTGTTGTTGACCACGTGGACCGCCTCGGCCGCCGGGCACGCCTCCGCGAGGGCCGCCAGGGCGCCGCGGCCACGCCGGCTCCGGTGCCCCGTGGCCAGGTCGTATTCCACGTCCGTGCAGCCGCCGGCGGCGAGCACCGCCTCGCGGGCGGCCGCGGACAGCGGCGCGCGGCCCAGGTTGGTGTGCAGGAGGACGCCCGTCGCGTTGATCACCGGCCGCAGCGTCGCGGCGTGCGTCGGCAGGGACGCCAGGGCCGCGTCGGCGACGCCTTCGGGGGCGATCTCGCCGCGCCGCGCGCGCTCCTGCGCCGCCGCGACGGCCGACTTCACGATGCCGCGCCCCAGCCGGAGGGTCGCCTCGGCGAGCCTCGGGTCGGCGAGCACGGTGTCCGTACGCGGCACCCGGCGTCGAGAGTCCATGGCAGAAACCTATGACCAGCGCGGCCCCGGACGCCAAGGAGGCTCGGCCTGAGCCGTCACCGCTCCGACCGCGGTCGGCGTCGATCGTCGATGACCTTGCCCGACGACCTGTCTGTGGCCGGCCGGACCAGGCCGGCGTCCTCGGCGAGCAGGGCGACGGCGTTCATTCGCCGCGGATGAGCGAAGATCGTCCGGTGACCGTGCTGCTGAGCCGAAGCGACCTGGAGTCCCTGCTCGATCCCCGGGAGTGCCTGGACGCGCTCCGCGCCGGCTTCCAGGCGTCCCCGGGCCGCGTCCGGCCGCAGCGTGTCCGCACCGACCTTCCCGGGCCGGGCACCGCCACCGCGCTCATCCCCGGCCTCATCGACGGGGTGCCGGCCTACACGGTGAAGGTCAACGCCAAGTTCCCGGGCGCCACGCCCGCGCTGCGGGGCGTCGTCTGCCTGCACGACCTGCGGACCGGCGAACTGCTCGCGCTGCTCGACTCGGCGACCGTGACCGCCTGGCGCACCGGCCTGGCCGCGGCGCTGGGCACGGACGCGCTCGCCCGGCCGGACGCGGACACGGTCGCGGTCATCGGGGCGGGCGCCCAGTCCCACCTGGTGGTCACCGGCCTGCGCCGCCTCCGGCCGATCCGCGACCTGGTCGTCACCGACCTCGACCCCGAGCGGGCCGCCGCGTTCGCCGCCCGCCACGGTGGCCGGGCGGTTCCGGCGGAGACCGGCGGAGGCGTCCCGTCCGGCGTCGCGGAGGCGGCCGTGATCGTGGCCGCGACCTGGTCGAGGACGCCGCTGCTGCACGCCGGCGACGTCGGTCCGGGTACGCACGTCACCTCCCTCGGCGCGGACGAACCCGGTAAGGCGGAACTGTCGGCCGACCTGCTGCGGGCGAGCCGTACGTTCGTGGACGACCTCGACCTCGCCGTCGCGATGGGCGCGCTCGGCAACGCGGGTCTCGGCCCGGACGCCGCCGCCGGCGTGATCTCGGAAGTGCTGCGGGGCGCCGCCCCGGGCCGTACGGAACCGTCCGAGGTCACCGTCTACGCGCCCGTCGGCCTGCCGTGGCAGGACCTGGCGCTGAGCTGGGCGGCCTACCGGGCCGCGGCATCGGTCACGCGGTTCGACTTCCTCGGCTGAACACCCGCCGCCCTGGGTCGAGCGCCCGCCTTCCTCGTTCGCGCGCCCGCTCCCCGGCCGAGCGCTCGGCGTCACGCGGGGCGGCCTCGGTCGGACTCGCGGCGTTCGGCTCCGAACCGGAGGAAGTCGTCGACCATCCGGTGGCAGAGCGCCGCCAGGCGGTGCCGGTCCTCGTCGGACCAGTCGGCGAGCGCGTCGGACATCCAGCGCCGCCCCACGGCGCGAATGCACTCGACGGCGTCGGCGCCCTTGGCGGTGATCCGCACCCGCTGAGCCCGTCGGTCGTCCGGGTCCGGAACACGCTCGACGAAATCCGCGCGCTCCAGCCGCTGCACCTGCCGGGTCACGTGCGGCGCCTCCACGCCGAGCAGCGTGGCCAACTCCCCCAGCCGTAGCGGCGCGGGCGCGTCGGCAAGTGCGCGCAGGAACGGCGCGCTCGCCCGGTCCACGGCCACGCCGGCCTCCTCGATCGTCCGGTCGTGCTCCTTGGCGCGGCTGAGCAGGTGGGATATCCGGCTGAGGGCCCGTTCGAGTTCGGCCATGTCGTCGGGCGGAGGCATGTCATCCAGCATATTCATTGATTGCTTACCTTAATTAAGTAAGTCATCATGAGCGGCGAGATCACAACCTAAGGAGAGTCCCCCGATGGTCGACGTCGCCGTCTCGTCGCGTGAGAGCGGGGAGCAGACGCACACCGGATTGACCCTTTTGGCCCTCGCCACCGCCGGCATGGTCGCGTCCGTACAGCAGACGCTGGTGCTCCCCCTGCTGCCGGCGCTGATGCGTCACTTCGACGCGTCCGTCAGCGCGGTGACCTGGGTTTTCACCGCATCGCTGCTGGCCGGCGCGGTGGCCACCCCCCTGCTGTCGCGACTGGGCGACATGTACGGGAAGAAGAACCTCATCATCATCGCGATGGGGCTGCTGGTCGTCGGTTCCACGATCTGCGCGCTGTCGAACTCGCTCGGCGTCCTCATCGTCGGGCGAGCGCTGCAGGGCACGTCGTCCGCCCTGATCCCGCTGGCCATCGGCATGATCCGGGACACCTTCCCGCGGGAGAAGGTCACCTCGGGGATCGGCATCGTCAGCGCCACCATGGGCGTCGGCGGCAGCATCGGCATGATCGTCACCGGGCTGATCGCCGACCACACCAGCAGCTACCGCCCGGAGTTCTGGATCGCCACGGGGGCGGCCGGGGTCGGGCTCGTGCTGGTCGCGCTGAGCGCGCGGGACGTCGGCGTCCGCGTCGGCGGGCGGCCGGACATCCCGGGCGCGGTGTTCCTCGCCGGTCTCCTCGTGTGCCTGCTGCTGGCGATCAGCGAGGGCAACGACTGGGGCTGGTCCTCCGCCGGCGTGCTCGGCCTGTTCGGCGCGACGGTGGTCCTGGCGGCCGTCTGGGTCGTCATCGAGCTGCGCGTCGACCAGCCGCTGGTCCGGCTGAACCTCCTGGTCGGCCGTCAGTCGTTGTCGGCGAACGCCGCCTCGCTCCTGCTCGGGTTCGCGATGTTCGCGGCGTTCACCCTCATCTCGAACTTCGTGCAGACTCCCAAGGCGATCGGCTACGGCCTCGGCGGCTCCGTGCTCGACGTCGGCCTGTACATGTTGCCCAGCACGTTCACCATGTTCGTCTGCTCGGCGCTCTCGGGGCGGATCGCCGGCCGGATCGGCGCGGCGTACACCCTGGCCATCGGGTCGGTGGGCGCCGGGCTGAGCTACCTCTGGCTGGCCGTGTCACACGGGCACGGGTTCGACATGCTGGGCTTCAGCGCCGTGCAGGGCATCGGCGTCGGGGTGGCGTACGCCGCGCTGGGCACCCTCGCGGTGCAGCACGTGCCGATGGACCAGAGCGGCATCGCCAGCGGCATCAACTCTCTCGTCCGGACGGCGGGCGGCAGCGTCTCCGGCGCGGTCACCGCCGCGGTGCTGACCGGGCAGACGATCCCGGGAACGCCGGGCGTCCCCACCGAACACGCGTACGTCGTGTGCTTCGTGATCGCGACGATCGGCGCGGTGCTGGCGGCCGTCGTGGCGGTGGTGCACGGCGTCCGGCACAAGTCGGTCCCCCACGGGGTCGAGGCGCTCGAGATCTCCTGACCTCGATCCGGAGACCCGAGCCGAAAACCCCGAACGGTCCACTTCCTCCGCCACGCCGCAAAGGAAGTGGACCGTCGTCACTGCTATTTCACGCACAATCGCCCACAATATTACTATTGCGAGCGATCCAACTTATTTGTCGTTGTTCAGTTGTGGCGCTACTCCGCCGCCCGAGCCGTGTCGTCCTCCGACGCGGTCACCGGCACCGTCGCGACCTCGACGCATGCGCCGTTGGCCATGCTGCGAGATCCTTTGCGCCAGATGACGCCGGGATGCCTGATTGCCTGGTCCATCATTATCACCCCCCTCCGTTTTCGGCTAAGAACCCCACGCATCCCGGGCGATCCTGGAGATCAAATCCATGGATTCCGCAGGCGCGAGCGCCTCTGCGCTGAGTCGCTCGAAACTGAGCCGATGCCGGTAGGTCTCGGTCTCTTCTTCGAGATACGAGCAGCCGTTCTGATGCTCGATATAGATGACGTCGTGGAACTTGATTCCCCCGACTTGCGGGAACTGCAGAAGCGTGAAGGACCCCGTGGTGATCGGATGGGGCCCATCAAGTGGAAGCACTTGGAGCGTGACGTTGGGCAACTCGGCCAACTCCAGAAGGCGCTCGAGCTGCTCGCCCATCACGCTCGCGTCTCCGAAGCGGCGCAGCAGGGTGGCCTCGTCCAGGACGAGGGACAGCCGCAGCGGCGTCTCTCGGGTGAGCACGGACTGGCGCGCCAGCCGAGCCTCCACGCGCGCGTCGACCCGGCTCGGCGGGATCACCTCGATCGAGTGCGACCCCTGCTCGACGGCCAGGGCGTACGCCTCCGTCTGCAGCAGGCCGGGCACGACCTGGGTCTCCCACTGGAGGATCTCCTCCGCCTCCATCTCGAGACCGATATAGGAGGCGTACGGCTCGGGGAGAGCGTCGGAATACGCCTCCCACCAGCCCTTTCGACCCGCGTCCCGGGCCAACTGGAGCAGTTGGTCCCGGTACGTACCTTCGACACCATAGAGGTCCAGCAAGCTCCTCACGTCTCCCAGACGGGGGGCTTGGCGGGCATTCTCGATGCGGCTGACCTTCGAGGCCGACCATCCGAGTCGGTCGGCGACGTCATCACCGGTCAGTTCGGCTCTTTCGCGGAGGCGGCGCAACTCCGTGGCCAGTCTGCGGTTACGAACCGTGCCACTTCCGGGCCCGGGCACCTTGTTCCTCCCCAGCCGACCGGCGAGACCTCACCGGTCGTGCGCTACCACTCGGCATAACCGTTATAGAGGTCGGCCGTAATAGTGTCAAGAAATTGCCGTCACAACATTTAGTGAAACTTGCGACGCAATATACCTTAGCGGACGCCGCACGGCGAGTCGGATCGTCCGGTTGGACGATCCGACTCTTACCCCGCATACATAGCAGCCCATCTGCCCGTTCGACCCGACAGCGCCCATCTTGTGACGCTACCCACATCGCCTCCGGTCAGGCGTCCTGAGGTTCGTCCGCGAGGTACGGCGGAGCGGGCTCGTACTGGATGTATCTGCGGACGGCCCGGGCATGCTGCCTGCCGTGCAGCCGGCCGATGAGCCACAGCGCCATGTCGATGCCGGCCGAGACGCCCTGGCTGGTGACGAGGTTCCCGTCGACGACGTAGCGCGCGTCGCGTACGACCGTGATGTCACCCCGCGCCTGCAGCGTGTCCTCGAAGGCATGGTGCGTCGCCACCCGGCGGCCACGCGCATGCCCCGCCTCGTGCAGGAGAAGCGCGCCGGTGCAGACCCCCGTGACCCAGGAGGCGTCGGTCCGTGCGATCCAGTCGATCAGCGCCGGATTGGACACCTCACGCCGGGTGCCCTGGCCGCCCGGCACCAGCAGGACGTCCAGCGGCGGGTGGTCGCCGAAGGAATGGTCGGCCAGCACCCCGAGCCCCTTGCCGCAGCGCACCGGGCCGGACCTCTCGGCGACGGTCACGGCGGTGTCGGCGCCGTCGCGGAGCATGGAGGAGGCGGTGAACACCTCCCACGGCCCCACGAAGTCCAGCTCCTCCGCGCCGTCGAACACCAGCAGTCCATATGTGGTCACGCGTACTCCCTGGTCGATCGGAAACGGTCCCGGTAGTCGGACGGGGGAACGCCGACGTGCCGGTGGAACGCCCGGCGCAGCGTCTCGGCGGTCCCGAAGCCGCATCGCCGGGCGATGGCCTCGACCGGGTCGTCCCCCTCGGCGAGCGCACGGCGCGCCGCCTCCACCCGGACCCGTTCGACGTACGCCGCCGGTGGCACGCCGAGCTCGGCGGTGAACCGGCGTTGCAGGTGACGGGGGCTCAGCCCGGCCCTCGCCGCCAGGTCCCCGATGCCGTGCCGCGCCCCCGGCGCCGCGTGCACCGCGTCCACGACGACGCGAATCGGGTCGCTCGACGGCTGTGCCGACCACAGCGGAACACTGAACTGCGACTGGCTTCCGGGCCTGCGCAGGAACATGACGAGTTCGCGGGCCACCTCATGGGCGGCGTCCCGGCCGAGATCCTCCTCGAGGAGGGCGAGCGCCAGGTCCATGCCCGCCGTCACCCCCGCGGACGTCCAGAACCTGCCGTCCCGGATGAAGATCGGATCGCAGTCGACGATCAGCTCCGGATGCTCGGCGGCGAGCTGGTCGCGGCGCTTCCAGTGGGTCGTCACCCGCCGGCCGTCCAGCAGGCCCGTCGCCGCCAGCAGGAGGGCCCCGCTGCAGACGGAGGCGACGCGCCGGGCCACGGCCCCGGCCTCCGCGATCCAGCCGACCAGCGCGGAGTCGAGCCGTGCCGCGTCGACGCCCGTACCGCCCACCACGACGAGCGTGTCCACGCCGGCGGGGTCGACGTCGCCGACCCCGTACTCCGCGTGGACGGGCAGACCGCTGCCGGAGCGTACGAGCCCGGCCCGCGTCGCGATGATCCGCGACCGGTACCCGGCGTCGGCGAACACCTCGTGCGGTCCGGCGAGGTCCAGCGGCTGGAAGCCGTCGAAGACGACGAAACAGATCTGAGGGGCGTCCACGGCTCCAGGCTCGCCGGTCCCACGTGATGGCGTCAACGACACGTACCCCACGGATCACGCCATCGGCCCGCCATGAGCCGTACCCGGTACCGTCGGGACGGTGATCGTCTCCAGGAGCCCCGCGCCTGAACCGCCGCAGACGATGAGCGATCCGGCGGAGTTGCTCGCCGCGTACCTCGACTTCTACCGGGACGCCGTCCTGCGCAAGCTGGAGGGACTGTCCCCGCCGCAACTGCGGACCAGCGTGCTGCCCAGCGGGTGGACGCCTCTGGAACTGCTGAAACACCTGGGTCACGTCGAGCGGCGATGGCTGTGCTGGGGCTTCGCCGGGGAGCCGGTCCGGGAGCCCTGGGGCGACGACGGACCGGACGGCCGGTGGCACGTCGCCGACGGCGAGAGCGCCGAGGAGGTCACGGCGTTCTTCCTCGAGCAGTGCCGGCGGTCGCGGGAGATCGTCGCGGCGGCGCGACTCTCCGATGTGGCGTCCGGATCGGGCCGGTTCACGCCGCCGGCCGTCCGGCCGACGCTGGGCCGGATCCTGTTCCACCTGCTGCAGGAGTACGCGCGGCACGCCGGGCAGCTCGACGTGGCCCGGGAACTGATCGACGGGTCGGTCGGCGAGTGATCCGGGCGCCCGGGGGCGTTGTTCAGGGCGCCGTGGGGTGCCCCGGAACGAGTTCCGGCTGGTCGAGCACGATCCCCTCCTGACGCCACAGCCGCCGTACGTCGTCCCGTAGGTGAGCGTCGGCGCGGGTGCGGGCGACGAACTCCTCCGGGGTACGGGCGCCGGTCAGCCGGACCAGGCGGGGAGACGCCGCGAGGAGCCCGGCCAGCAGGTCGGGCTGTCCGGCGAGGCGGATCGGGACGCCGCCCGCGTCGGTCAGGCAGCCGTGCCGCCCGGCGTACAGGTGACAGCCGAGCGGGCCGAGGCCGGGCAGTGCGACGGTCACCGGCGCCGGTGGCCGCACCCGGTGGTAGTTCGGCTCCGTACGATCGACGGCGGTGAGCTGCTCGTCGTCCAGCCACAGGACGACGAGCTCGGTGCTCGCGCCGGGTGCCAGCACCGGGACGGCCGGCACATACCCGGGCCGGCTCACGTGCGCGGACGCCCCGGCGGTCAGCCCGGACACGTGGGCGTACGTCATCGGGACGACCGGACGCGTCCGCCCCGCGAGCTTCCGGGCGATCTGGGCCGGTGAGGCGTTCGACCCGACGGCGAGCACCGGCCGGCGGTCGGCCATGACCGGGCGGCCGCAGGCGCGCAGCGCCTCGTCCAGCGGGATCTCCGCCCCGCCGAACACGTGCGGCGGCACCGCCGACACGTCCAGGACCCAGTGTCCGGGTGAGGGCTGCGGTGCCGGCGGAGTCGCCGGACTCGCGCCGGCGTCGGCCGCGGCGGGGACCGGTCGGCCGCGCGGCCGGGCCGGCGGCCGAGCGACGGACGATGGGGGCGTCACGCGCAGGTCGAGGAAGCATCCATCGACCAGGAGCCCGGATCCAGGCGGCCGCAGGCCGGGGTAGGTGAGCGGCCGGGCGATGGGGTCCTCGGCGTAGCCGAGAGCACGCAGCTCGCGTCCGGGGGCGGTGACGGGCGGGAACACGGGGTCCGGGGAACGGCCTGATCCGTGATGCACGGCTCTCCTGCCGCCGCCCGCTGTCGGCCGGGGGCGCGCGGCTCGGGGGTCGGGGGTCGGTCTCCCCCGATGCTACGCCCGCGGCCGCGGGCGGGGTCAGACCCGGGCCGGCTCGGCCATCAGATGCTCGGCGAGGACGGCGCGCTGTGTCGTCCGCGCCCGCGTGTGGCGCTCCCGCCCGGCGGCGGTGAGCTTCACGAAGATCGCGCGCCGGTCGTCGGCGCACATGGACCGCTCGACGAGGCCGTCGCGCTCCAGCCGGGCGACCGTCCGCGACAGCGCGCTCTGGCTGAGGTACATCGAGGTCGCGAGATCGTGCATGCGGAGGTCCTCGCAGGAGGCGTCGATCAGCCGATCGAGCACCTCGAACTCGCTCATGCCGATCCCATGCGTCTCCTGCAGCGCACGATCGAGAGCGCAGGAGACCGTGCTGTAGCAGGCCAGAACGTCGCGCCAGCGGCGCACGAGCTCGGTTTCGCCCGTCTCCGTCATGGCCCGGACCTTAACACGCGGGAAACATAGATGCAAACGCATTTAATGCTTGGACAACTGATGCATGTGCATGTAACTTCTTCGCCGTGACCACGACAGCACTCCCCGACTCACGCACGCTTCTCGAAGCCCCGCCCGTCCGCGACCGGTGGCCCGCCCGACTGTGGGGCATCCTGGCCGTTCTCTCCCTGGTCCTCTTCCTCGACGGGCTCGACGTGTCGATGGTCGGCGTGGCGCTCCCGTCCATCGGCAGGGCACTCGACCTGACCACCTCCAGCCTCCAGTGGATCGTCAGCGGATACGTCCTGGGCTACGGCGGTCTGCTGCTGCTCGGCGGCCGCACCGCCGACCTGCTCGGCCGGCGGCGGGTGTTCCTGATCGCACTGGCCGTGTTCGCCGTCGCCTCGCTGCTCGGCGGCCTGGTCGACTCGGGTCCGCTGCTGATCGCCACCCGCTTCATCAAGGGGGTCAGCGCCGCGTTCACGGCGCCCACCGGCCTGTCGATCATCACCACGACGTTCGCGGAGGGCCGGGCGCGCAACAAGGCGCTCTCGATCTACACGGTCTTCGGCGCCAGCGGCTACTCCTTCGGCCTGATCTTCGGCGGGCTCATGACCGGGCTCGGCTGGCGCTGGACCTTCCTGATGCCCGTGCCGATCGCGCTCGTCGCGCTGGTCGCCGGGTTGTCGCTGATCCCCCGTGACCGCCCGGCGTCCGACGGCGGTCACGACCTCCTCGGAGCCCTCACGTCCACGGCCGCGATGCTGCTGCTGGTGTACGACCTCGTGTCCGCCCCGGACCGCGGCTGGACCGCCCCGGTGACGCTCGCGCTGTTCGGCGCCGTCGTCGTCCTGCTCGGCGCCTTCATCCTGGTCGAGCGCCGTGTCCGGCACCCGCTGGTCCGGCTGGGCATCCTCCGAAAGGGCACGCTCGTGCGCGCCAACCTCGCGATCGTCGCGCTGCTCGGCTCGTACACCTCGTTCCAGTTCATCGTCACGCTGTACCTGCAGTCCGTTCTCGGCTGGACGCCGCTGACGATGGCCCTGGCGCTGCTGCCCACCGGGCTCCTGGTGGTGTTCAGCGCGCCGTTCACCGGCGCGCTGATCGACCGGTTCGGCACGGCCCGGTTCATCGTCGGCGGGCTGGCCGCGATGTCGGCCGGCTACCTGTTGTTCCTGCGCGTCGACACCCATCCGGTCTACGTCCTGGCCGTCCTGCCGACGGCGCTGCTGCTCGGTTCCGGCTTCGCCCTCGGCTTCCCGTCCATCAACGTGCAGGCCACGGCGGGCGTCGAGGACGATGAGCAGGGACTGGCCGCCGGACTCGTTCAGACGGCCGGCCAGGTCGGCGCCGCGCTGGTCCTGGCGGTCACCACCGCGATCATCACGGGCGACGACACGAGGCCGGGGTCCCACTCCCCCGCCGCGATGCTCGCGCAGTACCGGCCCGGCCTGGTCTTCGTCACGGCCGTGGCCCTCGGCGGGCTGCTGATCTCGATCGTCCCGCTGCTGCGCCGCCGGGCGGCACGGCAGGGCGCACAGCGCTGAACCGCCACCGCTCGCCGGATCACCTGGGATGTCCGACCCGGGTGATCCGGCCGTCGCGCGTGGGCCGAAGGCCGATTCGATGGTCGGCGACGGATCCGATGCCGAGGCGTGCCGGCGGCGGTCCTCAGGCCGGCGTGGTCGCGAGCAGCGCCGTGGCGTCGTCGTGCGGTTTCGCCCCGGATATCGGCCGGGCCCGTTCCGCCCGCCGGACAAGGCCGATGACGTGCGCCGGGCCGCCGTCGCGCAGGACCTCGAGGAGCCGCGGCCAGTCGTACCCGTAATGCTCGATCAAGCGGGTCGTCCCGTCGGTGAACATCGCCACCTGGTCGACCTCCGGCGCGGGGAAGACCGCCGTCACCGCCTGATGGGCCGCCTCCGGGACACTGCTCGCCACCCAGAACCCGCCCTGCCGGTTCCGATGCGTCCGGACCTGTTCCAGCGTGTACGGGCGCCCGCCCGGCAGGTGCGAGAGCCGATCGTCCTCCACCACGTGAAGAGAGCCGTCACGACCGCGCACCGCGATGGGCGAGTCGGCCAGGACGAGACACTCGACCCGGCCATCGCGCCGACGCGTCACCGCCAAGGTCGACGACGGGCTGTCCGGGTTGGCCAGATCGCAGGTTCCGGCGTGCGACGCGCAGACCTGCTCGATCGAGTCGGCCACGAGGTCGGTGAGTGAGCAGTCGGCGGCCTCGGCCAGCCGGGCGCCGAGCGCCCCCGCGAGCCGCCGCACCAGCCACGCGACGTCGTGCACGCATCCGCTGTCCACGCCGGCCGCCGCGGTCGCCCCGTCCAGCACGACCGCCCAGTCCGGACCGGCGACCACACAGTCCTCGTTGACGGTGCCGGGGGCCGCCTGGGTCGCATAGGTGATCTGCACCGACCGAACGTCCTTTCGCCTGGGATCCCGGGGGCGCCCTCGTCGACGCCCGGCGCTCGCCGCACCTGACCGTAGCGGCGATCGGCCGTGGGCTGGTATCCGGCATGACCGGGCCCACG
Organism: Actinoallomurus sp. NPDC052308; assembly: GCF_040679195.1. Taxonomy (NCBI): domain Bacteria; kingdom Bacillati; phylum Actinomycetota; class Actinomycetes; order Streptosporangiales; family Thermomonosporaceae; genus Actinoallomurus; species Actinoallomurus sp. NPDC052308. The sequence continues at coordinate 344,359 of NZ_JBFAUM010000004.1, forward strand.
GCGGAACAGGGCGAGCCCGGCGATGCCCTCCATCCCGAAAAGATCGTTCAATGGCATCGACGATGCGGCACCGGATATCCGGAAGTGTCCGGCGGTGTTCGGCGAAATTAAATGACTTTGTGGGGCTTGTGATAAGCCTGGGTCAATACGCCAATATCTACCCATAAGAGGTTTTTGGCGGAAAGAATCGCGGTATGGACAGGGTGGGCATCCGTGAGCTAGGGGGGAGGATGCCATGACCGAGTCAAGGGGCCAAGGCTCCTACAACAGACCTACGGGAGCCGGAGCTCGAGGGCACGAGGTCGGCGCGACGCCCACCGGCGGGGAGATGGAGACCGAACAGCAGGAATTCTCCTTCTGGCAGGACAGAAGCCGGGTGTTCCTGCAGCCCATCGCGGCGCCGTCGATCCTGGGGCTCTTCGGGTTGGCGACGGCGACCCTCATGGTCGGCGCGTGGATGGCGCGCTGGTACGGGAACGCGCTGAGCCCGGTGATCCTGTTCCCCTTCGTGCTGACCGCCGGCGGGCTCGCGCAGTTCCTGGCGGGCATGTGGTCCTATCGCGCTCGAGACGGTCTGGCCACCGCGGTACACGGGATATGGGGCGCGTTCTGGCTCGCGTTCGGCTTCATGTTCATGCTGGTCGCCGCCGGGACCTTCCCGATCATCCTGGCACCGCGGATCGGGGTCGCCAATACGCCGTTCGCCCTGTGGCTGATCGCGCTGTGCTTGATCACCGCACTCTGCGCGATGGCCGCGACGGCCGAGAACATGGGGCTGACGGTGATGCTCGTCCTGCTGGCCGTGGCGTGCGGGTTCGCCGCCGCCGGCTTCGTCTCCGGGGCGTCGTGGCCCGTCATCGTGGCGGGCTGGCTCTTCGTGGCGTCCGCCGCCGCCGCCCTGTACATAGCCGGCGCCATGATGATGGAGGGCAGCTTCGGGCGGACCATGATGCCGCTGGGCAAGTACAGCGCCGCGGCCAACATCCCGGGCCGGAGGATCACCCGGCCGCTGGAGTACAAGTACGGCCAGCCGGGGGTCAAGATCGGCCAGTGACCGCCTCGGAACCGCGGACGTCGCCCCTGGGGCAGCGCGGACAGCGCCGCCCCAGGGCACGGCCGGGACGGGGAACGAAGAGGCGAGACCTCACCGGTGAAGGCCTCCCGGCCGCCCGATACCGGAATCCCCTGGTCAGAGACTGCTTCATGGTCCGCTACGCTCGACGAACACGTCTGATTCGACACGGTTTGTCCAGCGGGAGTCCCCCATGTCTCGTGTGGCCAGGTTCTATAGATCACTGACGCGCCGTTCCCTCCGCGCGTACCGCATCGCCTGCGCGCGTGACGACGCGGCGACCTGGAGTGTGGTCGTCCCCGATGGCGTGTGGGCCTGCACCGGATGCGACACGGTGCTCCTCCAGGCCGACGCCCGGTCAGAGCACGTCTGCACCGGCCACACCGCCGTCTGAGCGCGCGTCGTCACCTCCGTACGACCCCGGAGCACATGCCTCGCCCCGCGCGCACTTTCCGTGATGCCTCGGCGACTTCGTGCGATGATGGCGATCCTGTTCCCTGCTCTGGAGCGTCATGGGCGCCTTCGAGATCGGCACGCTCGCGGTGCCGGGCGCGACCCTGCATTACGAGGTCCGCGGCACCGGCCCACTGCTCTTATTGATCGCCGCGGGCTCTTCGGACGCGGCCGTGTTCGGGCGGCTGGCAGCGGTTCTCGCCGACGGTCACCGGGTGGTCGCCTACGATTCGCGCGGCAACTCCCGCAGCGCGCTGCACGGGCCGCCGGTCGACCAGCGGGTCGACGTCCACGCCGACGACGCGGCCCGGCTGATCGACCACGTGGCCGCCGGTGGGGAGCCGGTGCACGTGTTCGGCAGTTGCTCGGGCGGGCTCGTCGCCCTCGAACTCGCGATCGGCCGGCCGGATCGGGTGCGGACGGTGGTCGTGCACGAGCCGCCCGCGATGGCACTGCTGCCGGACGCCGCGGCACACCACGCGTTCTTCGACGACGTCCACGGGACGTTCCACCGCGAAGGAGTCGCACCCGCGCTCGAGAGGTTCAGCGCCTTCTTCGGCGGCGCCCCCGCGCCGGCGCTGCCCCAGGCACACGACAACACCGCGTTCTTCCTCGCCCACGTCATGCGGCCGTTCACCCGCCACGTGCCCGACCTCACCGCCCTGGCACCCCTCGCGGACCGGGTCGTGGCGGCAGGCGGCGAGGACTCGCGCGCCTACACCGTGCACCGCCCGGCAGTGGCCCTCGCCGAACGGCTCGGCCACCGGCCGGTGCTCTTTCCCGGCGGGCACATGGGATACGTCAAGCATCCGGCCGGTTTCGCCGACCGGCTCGCCGAGGTACTCGCGGCCAAGGCCTCGGGCACACCGCCGGTCCGGGAGCGATGACATGCGGATCGTCATGGGAGCGCAGGACTGCGGCTTCGGCCCGGCGGCCGAGCTCGTCGCGGTCTCCCGGCTGCTGACCGGTCACGAACGCGTGTTCGTCGGCGACGACGTGGCCGGCGCGTTCGCGCGTCGAAACGCCGACGCCTTCGACGAGGTGCACGAGCTCCCGGAGACCGACTCCGCGTCGATCGACCGCCTGGTCGAGTCCGGTGACCTGGTGATCTCGGTGATGGACGCCGACCTGGTGATACGGGCCGCCGTCCTGGGGCGTCCCGCCGTCATGGTGGACAGCCTGTTCAGCTTCTGGCTGCTGCGGCGGCCGCCGGCCGCCATCCATCGCCGGTGCGCGAGCCTGCCGCTCTCGTCCGTGGCGGCCGCGGACCGGCATCTGGCCGACCTGTCCCCGCACGAGCGCGTCGTCGCGGCGCATCTGCTCGCGGCGCACAGCGTCGTGCAGAACTTCCCCGGCGTCCCTGAACGCGCGGCCGAGATCGACTCCCTCGGCACCGGCCCCGAGATGCACCTGACCGGCCCGATCATCGACCTGGAGGGCGTGCGCGGCGCGTCGCGGGACGCCGATCCGGGATGCGACCTGCTGGTCAACGTCGGCGGATTCAAGAACTTCCTGCTGGACTTCGACGCCGCCGACGACTACCTGCGGCTGTTGCACCGGTGGATTCCCGACCTGCTGCGCGACTGGCCGCGGTTCGCGCGGGTGCTGGTGTGCGGTGGACCGTACGGCCCAGGTCGTGAGCGGACCTTCACGGTCGCGGGCCGGCGCGCCGACTGCCGGCTCCTGCGCCAACGCGACCTGCTGCGACGTGCGGCGGCGGTCCCCGACTACCTGCTCGCGCCCGGTCTGACGGCGCTGCACGAGGCGATGGCCCTCGGGCGGCTGCCGCTGGCGCTGCCCGAACAGCACTACGCGCACGTCTTTACCGTCCGGCGGCTGGGCGGGACGCTCTTCGGCCGGACCGCCGGCCGATTCGCCGACGTCCTGCCGGATCACCCGGTGCCCGATGACGACCTCGCCGGCACCGCGGCCCTCGTACGGATCGCCGGCCGGATCCATACGGACGACGGGCTCTACCGGCGCTTCCGGGACACGTTCAACCAACGGATCGAGCACCACCTCTCCCTCGGTCCGGCGCGGCGGGCCGAGGGAGTACGGGAACTCCGGAAGGTGCTCGACGGCGACCCGCTCCCCTCGGTGATCGCGAAGATCGTCCCGTCCGCGTGAGGGGCGGCGTGGAGGTCAGCCGCCGATGCCGGAGTTCTGCGCGGCGATCACGATCGTCGTGGCGTCCTCCGGCAGGAGATAGCCGGCGTTCACCGATGCCTGCGCGGCCGCCCGCACCTTGCTCACGTAGTCCGCGTGCGTCGGGTACAGCCGACTGAGCACCGGTTCGGCGTTGGGCGGAGCGGCGGGGTCGGACGGGTCGCCGGCGTCGTGCCGGTCCCATGGGTCGGCGTCGTCGTTCCACGGGTCCCTGGCGCCGTACAGACCGCAGAAGACACCGCTGCCGCCGGTGTCCCGCAGCCCGGTGAGCGTACGGGTCGGCACCGTCACGTCGGGGAGCCGGATCCCGCCGATGGCCAGGCCGGTGCTCGGGTCGCGCACGTCGGCGTCGAGCGCCGGCCCGCTCGGCGGCGGGGCTCCGCCCTGCGCCCAGTCGGTCAGGTGGCGCAGCGCGGCGTTCATCGCGTAGTGGCCGGGCCCGTCGTTGTACGGGGCCGACCCCGCGGCGCAGTCGGGCTGCGGGGCGGCGGAGCCGGCCGACTTCTGCAGCGTCGGGTTACCGAGGTCGTACGCCCATTGGTCGCCGTGCGAGGTGCCGGCCAGTTCCCAGTGCACCACCCGGTTCGTGTCCGGCTGCCGGGCGGCCGACGCGAGCGGGACGTCGGTCTCGGTGAGGACGACGAAGGTCGGTACCGACAGGTCGGTCCGGATCCGGGAGGGATTCGGCATCAGCAACGTGTCGGCGGCGCTGCCGCTGATCGGCGCGGCGATGGCGCTGTTGCTGTGGATCATGAAGCCGTCGTACACCTGCGATACCGGCTGGACGGCGTCGGCGTACGTCGTCATGAACCCGGCCGACTGCGACTCGCCGTCGGCGAGCAGCGTTCTGATGTGCAGCCCGCCGAGCGGGTCCGGCCCGTTCGGGGCGCGCAGCGCCTGTCCGGCCTGGGAGAAGATGTCGTACGAGAAGGCGTCGCCGGGGTGGAAGAGGGTGCCGTACCGCGCCGGGTCCCAGCCCTTGAGACCGTGGATCTGGCCGAGGCCGCCGTTCACGCCGACCGCCTGCGCCGAGACGCCGACCCACGCGTAACCCTTGCGGAGCAGCTCCTCCCGGGCGAACCAGTAGTCCGGAGAGAGATCGAGCTGGCCACTGACATTGAGCCACTCGACGACGACGGTGCCGTTGAACTTCGCCGGGTCGGTGGGCCGGCGGACGAGGATCCGGGTCTTGTACGGGGCGCGGAGGGCCGCGCGGACGGCCCATCGGCCGTCCGAGGTCCAGATCCCGGACTTGACGTAGGAGGTGGCGACGCCCGCGACGAAGTACTCGCTCTCGGTGTAACCGAACGAGCCGAGGTCCTCGGCCGCCGCGAGGAACGGGAAGCCGTGGCTGCCATTGGGCGGGACCGTGATCGTCGGGCCGGCGGCCGCGGCCTGCGCGGCCGAGGCGACCGGGGGAACGCCGAGGAAGACGGCGCAGAGCACCGCTGCCAGCGCCGCGGCGATCGTCCGCCGCCGCGGGAACCGAACGGGTGGGCGCACGGGGTGCCTCCTGGGGAACAGGGGTCGGGGAAGCACAGTGTCGGCCGCCCGTCTCGGCCGCGAATCGGGTAAATCACCGGTCTTCGGCTTTACCTCATGAAGGGGGAAGGTGGATCCCGATCACGCAGGTGTCGTCGTCGGTGTCGGCGTCGCTGTGGGTGAGGAGGTGGTCGAGGCGGTCCTCCAGGCTCGGGGCCGGCCGCCCGGCGGTGACGAGCAGCCGGTCGAGGGTGTCGCCCATGGAGGTGTCCCGGCGTTCGACGAGGCCGTCGGTGTAGAGCAGGAGCACGTCGTCGGCTTCGAGGGTGAGACGGCCCTCCTCGTACTGGCTGTCGGGCGGGCCGCCGAGGAGAATCCCGCCGATCAGGGGCAGTGCGGTCGCTCGCCCGTCACGGACGAGCACCGGGGGCAGGTGGCCCGCCCGCGCCCATTCCAGCGTGCGGGTGTCGGGGTCGTACAGACCGCAGACGGCGGTGCCGGTGACGTAGTCGGTGAGGTGGTGGGCGACCAGGTTGAGCCAGCGCAGCAGCTGGCCGGGGCCGGCGCCGGTGGTGGCCAGGCCGCGCAGGGCGTTGCGCAGCACGACCATGCCGGTCGCGGCCTCGATCCCATGGCCGGCGACGTCTCCGACGCACAGCAGGACCCGGCCGGACGGCAGCACGACCGCGTCGTACCAGTCGCCGCCGACCAGGTGGTCGTCCTCGGCGGGCCGGTAGCGTACGGCCACGCGCAGGCCGGCGGCGTCGAGGGGGCCCCGGGTCGGCGGCATGATCGCGCGCTGGAGTTTCAGCGTGAGCCGGTTGTTCTCGGCGGCCTGCTGTTCGGTGTGCGCCAGTTGATCGCGCGTTGCGGCGAGAGCCACCTCGGTCCAGTGCTGAGCCGAGATGTCCTGGTACGCCCCACGGACGAGCAGCACGTGGCCGGTGTCGTCCAGGACCGGTTCGGCGACGACGCGCAGGTGGCGGATGATGCCGTCGGGCCGTTTCAGGCGGAACGCGGTGGACGCCGATCGCCGCTGGTGCAGCAGGGTGCGCAGGAAGCGGCCGATACCGGTCTCGTCGTCGGCGTGGGCATGGGCCGGCAGCTGGGTCAGCGGGATCGGAGTCGCCGTCGGCTGCAGGCCGAACAACGTGAACATCTGGTCGTTCCAGGTGATCTCTCCGGTCGCGAGGTTCTCCTCGAAGCCCCCGACCCGCCCGAGGCGCTGGGCGTGCTGGAGAAGGCTGGCCAGGCGGTCGGCCTGGTCTTTCACCCGCCAGATGAGCAGCACGCTGTCGCTGTGCCGGCTGATGCTGATGTCGGCCGGAGACGTCAGCGGTACCTGGTCCACCAGGGTGGTCAGCGGAGTGTCGTCGGCGCGGAACGGCTCCCCGGTCGCGTAGACGCGCTCGACCTTGTCGAACAGGCCACTCTGCCCGGCTGCAAGGGGGTAGGCCTCGAGCAGGAGCGCCCCGGTGACGCTGCTGCGGGGACGGCCCACCGGGTCGACGAACCGCGGATTGGTGTGATGGATCCGGAAGTCGATCAGGTGACCGTCGGCGTCTATCTGCGGGCGGAGGACCAGGGCCGGGTCGTACAGACCGTCGACGAGGTCGATGAGCTCGGTGAGGTCCCGGTAGGCGGAGTCGGACAGTGCCGGGCCCGGCAGCCCGGCGGCGGGCCGGGTCTCCAGCGTGTGCGCGCACAGCTGTGCCAGGGCCTCCAGCTGCCGCTCGATCTGCGGCGACCGCGGCGGTAGGGAGCCGGGCCAGCAGATCTCCAGCACGCCGGTGAGGCGCCCGCCCGTACCCGTCGGGATGGCGACCCGGCCGCCCTCAGGGGTGTCGTGACGGCCGACGGACGGCAGTCCGGTCTCGGCGAACGAGGGCAGCCAGACCGGCTGCCGCTCGAGCAGGGCCTTGTGGGCGGGCGTGGTGACGCCGGGGGGCACGTAGTGCCAGCGGGCGGCCTCGTCGGCGCGGAAGCCGGCCGCTCCGGCGAGGCTCATGGAGCCGTCCGGCGCGACGGCCCAGACGGCGACGGAGACGGCGTCCAGCGGTCGCAGCGCGTGGGTCAGCAGGGATTCGGCGACGGCCTGGGTGTCGGCCGCGGCGAGCACACCGCTCTCGGCCGTACGGAGCCGCGTGGCGACCGTGGTCCCGCTGTTCTCCTCCGGATCGTCGTACGACCGGCCGCCGGACGCCTGCGTCAGGAACGCCTTGGTCGCCTCGGCGACCTGGTCACGGGCGGCCTGGTTGATGATCTCGGCGGCCAACTGCAGGACCGGCAGGTCCGTCTCGGCGGCGAGGTCCTCCAGCTGCCGGGCGGCCTCGGCCGGTGCGCAGTGCAGCCGTTCGACCAGCACGCCCTTGGCCAACTCGATGACGCTGCGGCCGTCGGCGTCGAACTGGGCCTGTTCGACCTGCCGGCGCAGCCGCGCGACGGTGGCGGCGAGCCGGTTGACGACCGAGTCCGTACCGTTCACGCCGGCGCGGGAGCGTTCGGGCAGCGCCGCGCCGGCTGCTCCCCCGTCCCCGGTGGGGGCGCCGACGGGCGCGTCCACCGGCGTCGGATCACCGGGCGTGCCAGATCGCCGGGCGCTGTCCACTGAGATCTCTCCTTGCCGACGGGGGTGTTCGTGACTGGGCGAGCCGGATCAGGCGTCGAGCCAGCGATGGATACAGGCGATCAGGTCGGCGGCGTCCAGCGGCTTGGTGATGTAGGCGTTGGCGCCCGACGCCAGGCTCCTCTCCTGGTCCGCGGGCATCGCCTTGGCCGTCACCATGATGATGGGCAGGTCGGCGTGCTGCGGCATCGCCCGGATCGCGGTGGTCGCGGTGTAGCCGTCCATCTCCGGCATCATGACGTCCATCAGCACGACGTCGACGTCCGGATGGGCGCTGAGCGCCTCGATGCCCTCCCGGCCGTTCTCGGCGTGCACCACCCGCATCCCGTGCAGTTCCAGGATGCCGGTCAGCGCGTAGACGTTGCGGGGGTCGTCGTCGACGATGAGCGCGAGCCTCCCGGACAGGGAGGTGTCGATCTCGGCGGGGGCCTGCGCGGCGGTGTCCTCATGGCTGACGAGCGGCACCATGGCGCCGGGATGCTCGGCCGACAGGTGCAGGGTGATGCGTTCGCGCAGTTCATCCAGGCTGCTCAGCAGCTCCAAGCCGCGTGAGGCGACCTGTTCGGTGAACCGCTGCTCGCGTTCCGGGTCCCGCCGTCGGCCGCTGTGCGCCAGGACCGGCAGCCCCTCCAGGGCCGAGTCCCCGTCCATGGCCTGCAGGAAGCGCAGTGCCGCGTCGTCAGGCATGTCCATCTGCAGCACCACGCAGTGGCAGGGTGCGCTGGCCAGCGCGGACGCCGCCTCGTCGGCCCCGACGACCGTGACGATCTCGACCGGGCCGCGCGGATCACCGATGTGATGGCTGTCGGCGGCGGCGTTCTCGGCGACGAGGGACAGCAGTCCGCCCTGCCGCTCCTCGATGACCAGCAGCCGTCGCCGCCCCGAGTCGTCCCGCTGCGGGAGGTGCGACGCCGCCTCTGCCGCCGGGGAGCGCTCCGCCACCGGGTCCGGGTCCGCCGGCTCGCCGGCGGCGACGGCCGGCCGATCGGCCTCGGGCGGCACGGCCCCGATCGCCGCCTCGAAGTCGGGCCGGGTGATCGGAAGGTACAAGGTGAAGGTGCTGCCCTGCCCGAGCGTGCTGTCGGCGGTGATGACCCCGCCGAGCAGGTAGGCGATCTCCCGGCTGATCGATAGGCCCAGGCCGGTCCCGCCGTACTTGCGGCTGGTGGTGCCGTCGGCCTGCTGGAAGGCCCCGAAGATGGATTCGAGCTGGTGTTCGGCGATGCCGATGCCGGTGTCGACCACGCGCAGGGCGAGGGCCGGGCCGTGCACCTGGAAGGCGGGTGGCAGCTCGGCCGCGTCCACGGGCTCGACGCGCAGTTCGACGCTCCCGGACTCCGTGAACTTCACCGCGTTCGACAGGAGGTTGCGCAGCACCTGCCGCAGCCGGGCGTCGTCGGTCAGCAGGTCGGTGGGCGATCCCGGCGCCGTGGTGATCCGGAACGTCAGGTTCTTCTGGGCTGTCAGCGGCCGGAAGGTGGCCTCCACGTAGTCCACCAGATGGCGCAGCGGGACTCGTTCGGGACTGATGTCCATCTTGCCCGCCTCGACCTTGGACAGGTCCAGGATGTCGTTGATGAGCTGCAGCAGATCCGACCCCGCCGAGTGGATGATGCCGGCGTACTCGACCTGCTTCGGGGTGAGGTTGCGGGTCGGGTTCTGGGCCAGCAGCTGGGCGAGGATGAGCAGCGAGTTGAGCGGAGTGCGCAGCTCATGGCTCATGTTCGCCAGGAACTCGCTCTTGTACTTCGAAGCGAGGGCGAGCTGCTGAGCGCGGTTCTCCAGCTCTTGGCGGGCCTGCTCGATCTCGCTGTTCTTCGCCTCGATGTCGCGGTTCTGCTGGGCCAGCAGCTCCGCCTTCTCCTCCAGCTCGTCGTTGGAGCGCTGCAGCTCCTCCTGGCGGGCCTGGAGTTCCTCCGAGCGTGCCCGCAGCTCGCCGGCGAGCCGCTGGGACTCGGCGAGCAGCTCGTCGGTACGCGCGTTGGCGATGATGGTGTTGACGTTGACGCCGAGGTTCTCGCGCAGCTGCTCCAGGAAGTCCCGCTGCACCGGGTTGAAGGGCTTCAGCGACGCCAGCTCGATCACACCCAGAACCTGGTCCTCGGCCACGATCGGCAGGTCGATCAGGCTCGCCGGGTTGCCCGCCCCCAGCCCCGACGAGATGGTGAGATAGCCGGGCGGGACCTCGTCGACCGCGATGGTCTGGCGGCTGCGCGCCGCCTGGCCCACGAGGGAACGCCCGGGCCGGAACCGGGCCGGACGCGCCGGGGCGGCCGGATCGTCGTCTTCGGGATAGCCGTACGAACCGACCAGCCGAAGTTCGAGCCGGCCGTTGTCCTCCGCGAGGTAGAAGGCGCCGTACTGGGCGTCGACCAGCGGGGCCAGCTCGTCCATGACCAGCTCGGCGACCACCGACAGGTCCCGGTGGCCCTGCATCAGTTCGGAGATGCGCGCCAGGTTCGTCTTGAGCCAGTCCTGCTCATGGTTGGCCCGGGTGGTCTCGCGCAGGGACTTCACCATCAGGTTGATGTTGTCCTTGAGCTCGGCGACCTCACCGGACGCGTCCACCCTGATGGATCGGGTCAGGTCGCCGGACGTCACCGCGCTGGTGACCTCGGCGATCGCGCGGACCTGCCGGGTGAGGTTGCCGGCCAGCTCGTTGACGTTCTCGGTGAGCCGCTTCCACGTGCCGGACACGCCCTCGACCTCGGCCTGGCCGCCGAGCCGGCCCTCGCTGCCGACCTCACGGGCCACCCGGGTGACCTCGGCGGCGAACGCCGACAGCTGGTCGACCATCGTGTTGATCGTGGTCTTCAGCGCCAGGATCTCACCCCGCGCGTCGACGTCGATCTTCTTGGTCAGATCGCCCTGCGCGACCGCCGTGGTCACCTGGGCGATGTTCCGGACCTGGTTGGTCAGGTTGTTGGCCATCGAGTTGACGTTGTCGGTGAGGTCCTTCCACGTCCCGGCGACGTTCGGCACGCGCGCCTGGCCGCCGAGCTGGCCCTCGGTCCCGACCTCACGGGCCACCCGGGTGACCTCGTCGGCGAACGCCGAGAGGTTGTCCACCATCGTGTTGATCGTCTGGGCGAGCGCGGCGACCTCGCCCTTGGCCTCCACGGTGATCTTCTGCGACAGGTCGCCCTTCGCCACCGCCGTGGCCACCTGGGCGATCGACCGGACCTGCCCCGTCAGATTGGACGCCATGACGTTGACGTTGTCGGTCAGGTCCTTCCACGTGCCCGACACCCCGCGCACGGTGGCCTGGCCGCCGAGGTTGCCCTCGGTCCCGACCTCACGGGCCACCCGCGTGACCTCGTCGGCGAACGCCGACAGCTGATCCACCATCGTGTTGATGGTGTCCTTCAGCTCCAGGATCTCCCCGCGCGCGTCGACGCGGATCTTCTGCGACAGGTCGCCCTTGGCCACCGCCGTCGTCACCTGGGCGATCGACCGCACCTGGGCGGTCAGGTTGTCGGCCATGACGTTCACCGACTCGGTCAGCGCCTTCCAGGTGCCCGAGACGCCCTTGACGTCGGCCTGGCCGCCCAGCCGGCCCTCGGTGCCCACCTCGCGGGCCACCCGCGTCACCTCGTCGGCGAACGAGGACAGCTGGTCCACCATCGTGTTGATCGTGTTCTTCAGCTCCAGGATCTCCCCGCGAGCCGACACCGTGATCTTCTGCGACAGGTCACCGCTGGCGACCGCCGTGGCGACCTGGGAGATGTTGCGGACCTGGTCGGTCAGGTTGCCGGCCATGAAGTTCACCGAGTCGGTCAGGTCCCGCCAGGTGCCCGCCACCCCGCTCACCTGCGCCTGCCCGCCGAGGCGGCCATCGGTGCCGACCTCACGCGCCACCCGCGTGACCTCGTCGGCGAACGAGGACAGCTGGTCCACCATCGTGTTGATCGTGGTCTTCAGCGCCAGGATCTCACCCCGCGCGTCGACGTCGATCTTCTTGGTCAGATCGCCCTGCGCGACCGCCGTGGTCACCTGGGCGATGTTCCGGACCTGGTCGGTCAGGTTGCCGGCCATGAAGTTCACCGAGTCGGTCAGGTCCCGCCAGGTCCCCGACACGCCCTTCACGTTGGCCTGCCCGCCCAGCCGCCCCTCGCTGCCGACCTCACGGGCCACGCGCGTCACCTCGTCGGCGAACGACGAAAGCTGATCCACCATCGTGTTGACGGTGTTCTTCAGCTCCAGGATCTCCCCGCGCGCATCGACGTCGATCTTCTGCGACAGGTCGCCCTTGGCCACCGCGGTGGCGACCTGCGCGATGTCCCGGACCTGGGTGGTGAGGTTCCCGGCCATCGCGTTCACCGAGTCGGTCAGGTCCTTCCAGGTGCCCGACACTCCGGGAACCTCCGCCTGCCCGCCCAGCTGCCCCTCGGTGCCGACCTCACGGGCGACCCGGGTGACCTCGTTGGTGAACAGGGACAGCTGGTCGACCATCCCGTTGAAGACGGTCGCGATCTCATGGAGCAGCCCGTCGCCGTCCTCGGGCAGGCGCGTACCGAAATCGCCGTCACGGACGGCCGTCAATCCCGCCAGCAGCTGCCGCAGCTCGGCCTCACCGACCTTGCCCGGGGTCCGCGCCCGCCCACGCTCACTGCGCACTGCCCTGCCTGCGGGATCCACCATGACCATTTCCTTGCTTCATAACGGACAGGCATATGTCGAACACGAGGAGAAGCGCCCGATGTCCTGTGCGATCTCATAAATTGCCCTATGACAACTAGTTGGAACCGACCGTACCTTAAGGCCGCGACCGCCTCCCCACGGGCCACCCTGGCCCCGCCGTCCTCGCCGATGCCCGGCCGGCCGACTTCGGCGGTCGGCGGCGGCGGCGCATGCGCGGGTGCAGCGCTTCAGCCGACGAGCACCGGCAAGCAGGTTGCGTTTCCGGTATCCGGGGCGATGGACATCACAACGGGCGACCACCGGCTCGGTGGTCGACGGGTTGCTTACGATCGACGCGCCGGAAGGAGATGCTCGTGGGTCGTCGCAGGGCTCTGAGCCGGACGGTCTCCCGGACCCTGCTCGCCGTGATCGGGGTCGTCGTGCTGCTCAGAGTGTCGGTGACCGAGGAGTACAGGCCCGACCCGAGAGCCTTCCCGAGGTACGAGCCTCCCGACGGCCTGCTTCCTTCTCAAGAGAAGTACGTGGTCTGGGCGGGAGACCACACCGATTGGGTGATCCGGGGAGCGAGGATCCGGTCGATCAGGTTCAAGGCCGTGGCGCTGGCCTCGGGCGTGCTGGCACTCGCGGTCACACTGGCGGTGGCCGTTCGGGCACCGACGTGGGTGCCGGCGTCGCTGGGCTTCCTCGCGGCCGTCGGGCAGTACGTGCAGGGCCTCAGCCGTGACCGAGAGCAGTCACAGATCGCTCATCAGGCCGCGGTCAGGTTCCAGAAGGCACTGCGCGACTTCACCACCGAGGCGGATGAACTCTCCGGCCAGCGACTGCGTGACCGGTTCACGGAATTTCGCCAGACCTTCGAGGAGATAAAGGACGAATACGGACCTCAGATCTTCAAGGTCCGCGGCCAAGATCCCCCTCAGATCGGCGGCACTCCCCGCTGAACCGAACCCACGCCGACACCCGGCCGCTCAGGGCGGAGGAGACCTCCGAGAGGTGACGCGGGTTCAGCCCTGGCGGGCACGGACCCAGCGGGCCGCCGTCGCGGAGCCGATGACCAGTGCGGCGGACCCGGTCACCAGGGACAGCCTCAGGCCCGGGATGAACGACCCGGCGACGAGCGTGCCGAAGAGCGCGACACCGACCGCGCCGCCGACCTGCCGGGCGGTGTTCAGCTGCGCGGAGGCCACCCCGGCGTACTCCGGCTCGACCGATTCCAGCACGGCACTGGTCATGGCCGGGACCACGACTCCGGCGCCGACGCCGACCGGTAGCGTGGTCAGCGAGAGCACCCAGTACGGTGCGTCCGGCCCGGCGGCCAGTAGCCCGAGCAGGCCGAGCGCGAAGACGAGCTGACCGACCGTCATCGGCAGCCTGGGGCCGAGCCGTCCGGTGAGGCGACCGCCGAGCATGTTGGACGTCATCGCGGCGATGCTCATCGGCAGGAAGATCAGGCCGGTGGCCAGCGCCGAATCGCCCCGCTGGTTCTGAAGGAACAGGCTCAGCAGGAAGACGATGCCGTAGTAGGCGAAGTTCTGGACGAAGCCGGCCACGCTGGCCGCGGCGAACTTCGCGTGCGCGAACAGCCGCATCGGCAGCATCGGCTCGGGGACCCGCCTTTCCCACCACACGAAGAAGATGCCGGCGGTCGCGCCCATCACCAGCGCCGCCAGCACCGGTGCCGAACCCCATCCCAATGTGCCGCCCTCGATCAGTCCGAAGGCGAGCCCGGACAGTGCCAGCATCACGGCCACCTGGCCGACCGGATCCAGGCGGCGCCTGCCGGCGGAGGGGGTGGCGTCCGCTTTGGCGGTCATCAGCAGGCCGATCGCTCCGATCACCAGGTTGACGAGGAACAACGATCGCCAGCCCAGCCAGACCAGGAGGAGCCCGCCGAGCACGGGCCCCGCTGCCACGGCCGCGCCGCCGGCCGCCGCCCACACCCCGACCGCCCTGGTCCGTGCCGTGGCGTCCGTGTAGGCGTGCCGGATCATGGCCAGGGACGCCGGTAGCTGCGTGGCGGCGCCGATGCCCTGGACGAACCGTGCCGCGATGAGCATGCTCGGCGACGTGGCCAGGCCGCAGGCCAATGAGGAGAGCACGAACAGGCCGAGGCCGGTGGTGAACGCGCGACGCGCGCCCAGCCGATCGCTCAGGGACCCGCCGATCAGCTGGAACGCGGCGAACATCAGCGTGTAACCGTCCACGATCCACTGCAACTGGGTCAGCCCGGCGCCCAGTTCGCGGCTCAGCGTCGGCAGCGCGACGTTCACGATCGTCGCGTCCAGGCTGACCATCAAGAACCCGAACGAGGCGGCGAACAGAGTCCACCGTGCCCTCGGCGAAGTAGTGGCGACGGGGGGATCAGCGGTCAGTGCGATGTTCACCGCTCCAGACTGCTGATCAACGTGCCGACGGGCAATCGGCGAGGGTGTACCTGACAGGGCTACCCTGACCGGCGACGCCGGAGAGGACGAGGAGCGGTGGGGTTGGTCAGTCGACTCAGAGCACGCGAGCTCGGCGCGTTCCTGCGGGCGCGGCGGACACTGCTGACGCCGGACGAGGTCGGGCTGCCGGTCACGGGTGCTCGGCGTACGCCCGGACTGCGCCGGGAGGAGATCGCCCGGCTGGCCGGTGTCAGTGACGGCTACTACGTCCGGTTGGAGCAGGGCCGCGCGCTGCATCCGTCGGCGAGTGTGCTGGGCGCGCTGGCCGGGGCGTTGCGGCTGTCCCAGCCGGAGCGCGAGCACCTGTTCGCGCTGGCCGGTGAGAGCTGCCCGGCGCCGGAGCCGGAGGAGCTCACGGAAGGAAGCCGCCGGATGCTCGACCTGCTCCGTCCGCCCACCGCCGCCTATGTGATCAACAGGAACAGTGACGTGCTGGCATGGAACGACACCGCGGGCGCGCTGTTCGGGCACCTGGTCGACGGTCCGCGTCGTCCCAACAACGTCCGGTACGTGTTCACCGATCCGGAGGCCAAGAGGCTGTTCGTCGACTGGCCGCACATCGCCGCGGACTCGGTGGCCCACCTGCGCGCGTCGAGCGGGCATCGCCCCGACGACGCCGAACTCACCGAGCTCGTCACCGAACTTCACGAGGTCAGCCCCGATTTCCGCCGGCTGTGGACGGCGCGGGAACTGCGCCAGAAGGACGACGGACGTAAGGAACTACGCCACCCACGAGTCGGCCGCCTGACGCTGGATTACGCGGTGCTGGCCGCCCCAGGGGCCGCAGGGCAGCGGCTGGTCGCCTACAGCGCCGACCCGGGCTCCGACTCGCACGCCGCGCTGGTCCGGCTTTGGTCAAAGGGACATTAGGACTGGTGGCGGAGGCGCACGGGAATCGAACCCGCCGACGACGCCGAGCGCCGTCCAATGGTTTTGAAGACCACGAGGGCCACCAGGCACCCTCCCGCCTCCGCCGCAGAGCCTACTCACCCCACGGTGACGCCGCGCCACAGGATGGCGCGTTCGGCGGTGCTCCACGCGGTCGACGTCAGCAGGTACAGACCGGCCGCCAGCGGGACGTACGCGGCGACCGCGACGGTGCCGAACGGCAGCAGCCGCATCGCCCTGCCGAGCGGTCCGGCCGGGACCGGCTGACCGGCGTACATCCGGCGTGACGTCCACCAGGCCACCACGGCCAGCAGGAGGAACAGGGCGAGGAAGACCAGGCCGTGCGGGCCGAAGGCACCGGGCGACAGCAGCCACCGGCTCCCCAGCGGCACCCCGAAGAGGGTGTTCGCCAGCAGCAGGTTCGCGTGACCGCCGACGGCCGGGGACAGGAACAGCCGGTAGACGACGGTGAAGACGGGCATCTGCAGCAGCGCCGGGCCGATGCCGGCGAACATCGAGGTGCCCTCGGCCCGGTACAGCGCGGTCACCTCCTGGTGGGCGCGGACGGGGTCGTCGCGGTGCCGCCGGCGCAGCGCCTCGACCTGCGGGGCCAGCCGTAGGCGGGCCCGCCCCGCGGCCGCCTGGCGGCGGCTGAGCGGAAGGAGGGCGAGGCGGATTCCGGCGGTGAAGACGACGATCGCGAGGGCCGCGCTGGGGCCGCCGACGAGCGGGTGGAGGGCGGACGTGAGCCCGGTGACGAGGTCGTACGCCACG
The DNA here is from genome assembly GCF_040679195.1 of Actinoallomurus sp. NPDC052308. Taxonomy (NCBI): domain Bacteria; kingdom Bacillati; phylum Actinomycetota; class Actinomycetes; order Streptosporangiales; family Thermomonosporaceae; genus Actinoallomurus; species Actinoallomurus sp. NPDC052308. The sequence continues at coordinate 360,905 of NZ_JBFAUM010000004.1, forward strand.
CGGACGGGACCGTCGAGAACGGCGAGCATGGGAGAAGGACCCTTCGGCAGGTGATCGAGTGGGAACGGCGAACGGCCGTACGCCGCCCGTCCCCGGCAGGCGCGCGGTCAGGAGGACCGCGGACGCGGGGAGGGACGGTACGGCGAACTCCCGCCCTAGGGGGCGCGCACTCGAGGACGGCCGGGGGCGTCGGGGTCGCGGAGGCGTACGAGGGCGGACCGGCCCGCGCGGTCGCGAAGGGCGGCCGCGCGGACCCGCGGGCCCGCGGCGACGGCCACCGGGGCTCGGCCGGCGACCAGGACGATGAGTCCGGCGACCGCGAGGGCCGCCGCCGCCGCGAAGACGACGGACGGGGTGAGCGCGTCGGTGAGATCCCACCACGCGATCATCGCCGCGACGGCGGCGGCGAGTACCCGGACCATGCCCTACAGACGCGCCGGCCGCGCGCCGGGTTCCCGCCGGCGGACATCGCCGGTCCGCCGCCCGGGGACCCGGCCGTAAGTGACCCCCGCCCGGCTGCACTCGCCGCGCCCGGCCGAACCGGGGGCCGGGCCGGCGTCCGCGATAGGTTCACGTCATGGGCAGTGGTGACGCACTCGGGACGACCTATCGCCTGACGCAGTTCGCGCACGGCGGCGGATGCGCCTGCAAGATCCCGCCCGGGGAGCTGGAGGAGGTCGTCGCCGGGCTGATCGACGCCGACCGCCCGGACGACCTGCTGATCGGGCTGGACGACGGAGACGACGCCGCGGTGGTGCGGATCGAGGGTGACCGGGCGGTGGTGGCCACCGCCGACTTCTTCACCCCCGTCGTCGACGACCCGTACGACTGGGGACGGATCGCCGCGACGAACGCGTTGTCGGACGTCTACGCCGTCGGCGGCGTCCCGGTCGTCGCGGTGAACCTCCTGGGCTGGCCCCGGGACACGTTGCCGATGGAGCTGGCGCGCGAGGTGCTGCGCGGCGGTCTCGACGTCGCGCGCGCGGCCGGTTGCCATGTCGCGGGCGGGCACAGCGTGGACGATCCAGAGCCGAAGTACGGCATGGCGGTCACCGGCCTGGCGGATCCGGCGCGGCTGCTGCGGCTGGACGCCGGGCGGCCCGGGGTGCCGCTCTCCCTGACCAAACCGCTCGGCGTCGGGGTGCTGAACACGCGGCACAAGGCGACGGGTGAGGTGTTCCCGCACGCCGTCGCGGCGATGACGACGCTGAACGCCGAGGCGTCCCGGGCCGCGCTGGAGCGCGGTCACCGCTGCGCGACCGACGTCACCGGGTTCGGGCTGCTCGGTCACCTGTACAAGATGGCGCGGGCGAGCGGCGTCACCGCGGTGGTGGACGCCGCGGCCGTCCCCTATCTCGAGGGCGCCCGCGACGCCGTGCGCGAGGGGTACGTCTCGGGAGGCACCCGCCGCAACCTGGCCTGGGTGACGCCGCACGCGGATCTCGGCCGCGTGCCGGAGGAGGACCACCTGCTCCTGGCGGACGCCCAGACGTCCGGGGGCCTGCTCGTCGCCGGTGAGCTGCCCGGCGCGCCGGTGGTGGGGGAACTCATCCTCCGTGAGGCCGCCGCCCTGATCGTCCGGTGACACGCCCGTACGCCACGGTTCCACCACCCCTCACGCCCGGCGCGACGGCGGACACGGCATGATCCAGCTGTGAGCTCCGTCCACGGCACCGAGGTCGAGTACGTCGTCGACCTCGCCGGGATCTTCGTCTTCGCGGTCACCGGCGCGCTCGTCGCCGTTCGGAAGCGCTTCGACGTCGTCGGGATGGCGGTGCTCGCGGAGATCACCGCCCTGGGGGGCGGCGTGCTGCGCGACCTCGTCATCGGAGCCGTGCCGCCGGCGGCGTTCCGGGACGTCGGCTACACGATGGTGCCCCTCGTGGCGACGGCGCTGACCGCGACCTGGCATCCGCACCTGGAGCGCATCCGCCGTACGGTGCTGGTGCTCGACGCCGCCGGGCTGGGACTGTTCAGCGTGGCCGGCGCGATGAAGGCGCTGACGTACGGGCTGGGGGCGCCCGCCGCGGCGGCGCTGGGCGTGATGACGGCGATCGGCGGCGGCATCCTGCGCGACGTGCTGGCCCGGGAGGTGCCGAACGTCCTCCACGACCGGCAGCTGTACATCGTCCCCGCCCTCATCGGCGCGGGGACCGCCACGGGCGCGTACCTGCTCGGAGTGCGCGGATATCTTGTGACCCTCGTCACAGCCGCTCTGGCGTTCGGCGTCCGCCTGGTGGCGCTCCGGCTGCGCTGGCGGATGCCGCGCGCCCGGGGGCTCGAGGATCGCACATGATCCGGTACTGTCCGGCTTCGGTCAGGCACGGATCGGCGGGATCCGGGACCCGAAACCTAACGTCTTAGGTTAAGGCCGGTTTGCACACCGGCCCGCAGACTAGTTGGCTAGTACAGCTTTGTGGGGTAATGCAACGAGGGGCGGTCGTCCGTGCACGAATCACCTGAGGGCTACGGCCAGGGGCCGTACTCGAACCAACCGCAGGGTCAGGGCGGCTACCCTCCCCAGCAGCCGTATCCGGGGCAGGGGGGCTACCCGGGGCAGCAGCAGCCCTATCCCGGCCAGGGTGGCGGGGGCCAGCAGTCCTACCCGGGCCAGGGTGGGCAGCAGCCCTACTACCCGAGTGACCCGTACGGCGGCGGCCAGCAGCCACCGCCCAACACGCCGTGGGGCGGAGGCGGCGGGGGCTTCGGCCCGTCGGAGCCGTCGGGTCCGGGCGGATGGGGCCCACCGCCGGGGCCGCCGCGCAAGAACAACGGTCCGCTCATCGTGGTGGCGATCGTGGCGGCGCTGGTCGTGCTCGGCGGCGGCGGTGCGATCGCGTGGGCGCTGAGCAGCGGCGACGACCACAAGAAGCCGATCTCGCTGCCCACCCCGTCGTACAGCCTGCCGACCGGCGTGCCCACGGGGGGTTATCCGACGGTCGAGCCGAGCTTGAGCGACAGCCCCTCGTCCTCCCCGACCCTGGACGCGGCGTCGACGGTGCAGCCGGGCGACTGCGTGCGCAACGCCGGCACTCAGTCGCACCCGGACCTGGAGGAGACGACGTGCCACTCCGGGACCTACAAGGTGCTCAAGCGGATCACCGGCACGTCCGACTGGGACAAGTGCAAGGGCGTGCCCGGCTACACGGCGGCGTTCCGCCGGAAGAACACCATCACCATCCTGAGCTTCGTGCTCTGCATGAAGAAGCTCTGAGCGAGGGGCTGCGCGCCGGGCCGGTGGCCGCTCAGGCCACGGTTCGGCGTTCGCGCTGCGGCACGACCGTGTACTTCGGGTCCTCCGCCGAGGCGTGCCCGGCGTACAGGACCGCGAAGCGGGTGCACAGCGCGCCACCGGTGAGCGCCAGGCCGGCGATGACGCCGGCCGCCCGGCTCCGGCCCGCCGCGACGGTTCCGACCGCCCCGGCGACGGTCAGCGCCCGCCCGGCGCGCAGGAGCGCGCCCGGCCGTCCGGTCCGGTAGGGCTCGGAGACGAGTTCCGGGCTCTCGCGCAGGCCGACGCCGCGCTCGAGGGCGCCGGCCGCGGCCAGCTCGAGACCGGCGCCGAGCAACGCCATCCGGCGGGCGGGGCCGGCCTCGGCGCGGGGCGTGGCGATCATGCCGACCGCTCCGCCGCTCGCCAGTGAGCTGCCCGCGAACAGCAGCGGCAGGTGCCGGTAGGCCTCATGCCAGGCGGGCACGGCCGTGTCGGCCAGCAGGACGCCTGTGTAGGTCGCGACGAGGGGACCGGTGACCGCGGCCGCCGCGCCGGCCACCCGGCCCGGCCCCGGGGCGATCCCGGTGACGGCGGAGGCGGCGGCCACCGCCGTGAAGCCGCCCTGCCCGGCGAGGATCCACGAGCCGACGCTCATCGGCGAGGTCGGCTTGAACACGCGGAGCATGTTGAGGAACCGCTCCGGGCGGCCGAGTTCGGCGACGAGCAGTCCGGCGCCCGCCGTGGCCGCGGCCGCCGCCGTGATCTTGCCGGTCAGCGCCAGCCGGTGCCGTCCGGTGGCGTCGGCCAGCGCCGCCATCGTCGAGGAGGCGCCCGAGAGCCCGCCCAGGTAAAGGTAGCCGGGCATGTGCGGGGCCTTCCACCGCGGCTTCTTCAGGATCGGGCGGCCGTAGTAGGAGCGGAAGTCCGCGCGCGGGACCATCCGCTCCTCGCGTCCCCCGGAGCCCCCTCCGCCGCGCCGCTCCCGACGCCCGCCGCGCCGCTCACGCGTTTCGCCGCGCCCCTGACGATCTTCGCCGCGTCGCTCACGCGCCTCGCCGCGATCCCCGGCGTGCCCTTCTTCGTGCCGGTCCGGCCGCATCAGCGCCTCCCGAGGAAGGACAGGGCCACTCCCCCGGCCAGGGCCAGGGCGGCGCCGCCGGCCCACCTCCACATGGCCGGCAGGTCGCGGGTGGTGACGACCGGGTCCGGTGGCAGGCCGTACACCTCCGGCTCGTCGAGCAGCAGGAAGAACGCGCCGGCCCCGCCGACACCGTCGCCGTCGTCCTCGCCGTACAGGCGCGCCTCCGTCACGCCCTCCTCATGGAGCGTGTCCAGCCGGGCCTTGGCGCGTTCGCGCAGCTCGTCGAGCGGGCCGTACTGGATGGAGTCGGTCGGGCAGGCCTTGGCGCAGGCGGGTTCGAGGCCGTCGCCGATCCGGTCGTAGCACAGCGTGCACTTCCACGCGCGCCCGTCGTCCTCGCGGCGGTCGATGACGCCGTAGGGGCAGGCGGACACGCAGTACGCGCAGCCGTTGCAGACGTCCGACTGCACGATGACGGTGGCGAACTCGGTGCGGATGAGCGCACCGGTGGGGCAGACGTCGAGGCAGGCGGCGTGCGTGCAGTGCTTGCACACGTCGGAGGCCATCAGCCAGCGGGTGTCGGCCCCCTCGCCGACCTCATGCGGCCGGGTCTGCTCGACGAACGCGACGTGCCGCCAGGTGCTGGCGCCCAGCGCGCCGGTGTTGTCGTACGACATGCCGGTCAGCGCGAACCCGTCGTCGGGGACGGCGTTCCACTCCTTGCAGGCGACCTCGCACGCCTTGCAGCCGATGCACACCGAGGTGTCGGTGAAGAACCCCCGGCGTTCGGGCGCGTCGGTGTAGCCGGCGTCCTCCGCGACGTCCGGAAGGGGGCCGTACAGGCTGTTGCTCATTCCGTCAGTCCTCCGGGATCCCGGCCATTCGGCGGTAGCGCCGCACGAGGGCGCGCAGGGCCGGCCCCTGCGGGCGGCGTCCGGGTCGGATGTCGCAGGTCGCCGCCTTGCTCTCCTGGATGTGGGTGTTCGCGTCCAGCACGATCGGCAGCAGGTCGTTGGCGGAGTCGCCGCGGACGGCGCCAGCCGACCCCCAGTGGTACGGCAGCCCGATCTGGTGGATGACCCGGCCCTGGATCCGCAGCGGCCGGACGCGGTCGGTGACGAGGACGCGCGCCTCGATGGCCGTGCGCGCCGAGATGACGGTCGCCCAGTCGCCGTGGACCAGGCCCCGCTCGGCGGCCAGCTCCGGCGACACCTCGCAGAACATCTCCGGCTGCAGTTCGGACAGGTAGGGCAGGAACCGGCTCATGCCGCCCGCCGTGTGGTGCTCGGTGAGCCGGTAGGTCGTGCAGACGTACGGGTAGACGTCGCTGCCGACGGGGTCGTAGCGGTTCCCGGGGCGCTGGTACGTCTGCCGTGTCGGGTTGCCCTGCTGCTTGTACAGCAGGTTCTCCACCGGTGACTCGTGCGGCTCATAGTGGGCGGGCAGCGGCCCGTCGACCAGCCCGCGCGGCACGAAGAGCCAGGCCTTGCCGTCGGTCTGCATGATGAACGGGTCGGTCCCGCCGATGGCCGCCTCGGCCTTGGCGTCCGGCGGCGGTTCGTACGAGGGCGGCTTGGTCTTCTCGAAGTCGGGGACGTCATGGCCGGTCCACTGCTCGCCGTCCCACCAGACGTACGCCTTGCGCTCGCTCCACGGACGGCCCTGCGGGTCGGCGGAGGCGCGGTTGTAGAGGATGCGGCGGTTCGACGGCCAGGCCCAGCCCCACTCGGGCGCCACCCAGGACTGCTCCGAACCCGGCTTGCGGCGGGCGGTCTGGTTGACGCCGTCGGTGTAGCAGCCGGAGTAGATCCAGCAGCCGCAGGACGTCGAACCGTCGTCCTTGAGCGCCGTGAACCCGGACAGGATGTTCCCGTCGGCGTCGTGGCCGTTGATCTCGCGCAGCACCGCCTCCGCGGACGGGTCGCGGTGCTCCCCCTCCTCGGGGTAGCCCCACGTCAGGTCCAGGATCGGCCGGTCGACCGGATCGGTGGAGCCGGCCAGCCGCTCGCGGATCCGCAGGCCGAGGTGGTAGATGAACCACAGGTCGCTACGGGCGTCGGCCGGCGGTTCGATCGCCTTGTGGTGCCACTGCAGCAGCCGCTGGGTGTTCGTGAACGTCCCGTCCTTCTCCACGTGGGAGGCTGCGGGCAGGAAGAACACCTCCGTGCCGATCCCCTCGGAGGTCAGCTCACCGGTCTCGATCTCCGGGGAGTCCTTCCAGAACGTCGCGCTCTCGATGAGCTGCAGGTCCCGTACGACGAGCCAGTCCAGCGCGGCCAGCCCCAGGCGCTGCAGCCGGCCGCCCGCCGAGCCGACCGCGGGGTTCTCGCCGAGCAGGAAGTAGCCCTTGACCTTGCCCTCGATCTGGTCCATGACGGTGTGGTACGTGCCGTGGTCCCCGGTGAGACGCGGCAGGTAGTCGAAGCAGAAGTCGTTGTCCGCGGTCGCCGCGTCACCCCACCACGCCTTGAGGAGGCTGACCATGTAGGACCGCTTGCGCCCCCAGAAGCCGGTGTCGCCGGCGGCGCGTTCGAGGTACGTGTCGAGGTCCTCGTGGTGGTGGGCGTACGGCATCGGCAGATAGCCGGGCAGCAGGTTGAACAGCGTCGGGATGTCCGTGGAGCCCTGGATGCTCGCGTGCCCGCGCAGCGCGAGGATGCCGCCGCCGGGCCGCCCGATGTTGCCGAGCAGGAGCTGCAGGATCGAGGCGGTGCGGATGTACTGCGCGCCGACGGTGTGCTGCGTCCAGCCCACGCTGTAGACCCAGGCGGTGGTCCGGTCGGGCCCGGAGTTCGCCACGATCGCCTCGGCGAGCTCGGCGAAGACGTCCGGCGCGATGCCGCAGACCTGCTCGACCATCTCCGGGGTGTAGCGCGCGAAGTGCCGTTTCAGCACCTGGTAGACGCAGCGCGGGTGCCGCAGCGTCTCGTCGCGCCGCTCCGCGTGGCCGGTCTGGGACGGCGTGGCCTCGTACGTGGCGCCGGGGCCGTGCTCCTGGGTGATGCGGCCCGGCGGTCCGTCCTCGTCGCCCTTCTCCTGCTCGTCGCGCGCGCCGGCGGCCGGCGCCTCCTGCTCGCCCCCGGCGTACGCCCAGGTCTCCGGGTCGTACGACGAGGACTCGGCGTCGTAGCCGGAGAACAGCCCGTCGAGCTCCTCGGTGTCCTGGAAGTCGTCGCTCAGGATGACCGAGGCGTTGGTGTAGCGCAGGACGTACTCACGGAAGTCGTGCCCGCCGCTCAGCACATGGTTGATCAGCGCGCCGAGCAGGACGATGTCGCTGCCCGCGCGGATCGGCGTGTGCCGGTGCGCCATCGCGCTCGTGCGGGTGAACCGCGGGTCGATGTGGAAGATCCGCGCCCCGCGGGCCTTCGCCTCCATCACCCACTGGAACCCGACCGGGTGGCACTCGGCCATGTTCGAGCCCTGGATGACGATGCAGTCGGAGTTCGCGAGGTCCTGCTGGAACGTCGTCGCGCCGCCGCGTCCGAAACTGGTCCCCAGACCGGGGACGGTGGCGGAGTGTCAAATACGGGCCTGGTTCTCGATCTGGATCGCGCCGAGCGCGGTCCAGAGCTTCTTGATGAGGTAGTTCTCCTCGTTGTCGAGGGTGGCGCCGCCGAGGCTCGCGAAGCCCATCGTGCGGCGCACCGGCTTGTCCTCGAAGGTGTCCTGCCAGCCCTCACGGCGGGCCGCGATGACCCGGTCGGCGATCATGTCCATCGCCTCGTCGAGGTCGAGCGACTCCCACTCGGTGGCGTACGGCCGGCGGTACAGGACCTTGGTCTGCCGGCTCAGCGAGGTGACGAGCTGTTTGCTGGCCGAGCCCTTGGGGCAGAGCCTGCCGCGGGAGATCGGGGAGTTCGGGTCGCCCTCGATCTGGACGACCTTCTCGTCCTTCACGTAGACCTTCTGCCCGCAGCCGACCGCGCAGTAGGGGCAGATGGAGTCGACGACCCGGTCGGCCTGCTCGGTCCGGGCCCGCAGGCCGTCCGTCCGCGGGGAGCGCGCGGACCGGCCGCGCCCCAGCGGGTCGGTGCCCGTGAGCTGCCGGATCACCGGCCAGGACTCGATGCCCACGCCCGTGCTTTCCCCCTCCCGTGTCGATCTCGTCGTCCACGTGCCCTTTCCGGGCTCTTTATAACACCGTGGGCCGCGGTTTTCTCAACCGACGCGGCGGACCGCGCCCGCTTCGACGAGTATCACAGGCGGTACGGTCGGATCATGGGCCGAGTGACCGTGCGGCGGCGGATCGCGCACATCGACGAACGCGGACGCCGGACGAGACCGGACACCCTCGTCGTCGAGGAACCCCTCGAGATCCGCCTGGGCGGACGCCCGCTGTCGGTCACCATGCGGACGCCGGGGAACGACTTCGACCTGGTGACCGGCTTCCTGTACGCCGAAGGCGTCATCCGGGCGCCGGAGGACGTCGCCGCGATGCGCTACTGCGCCGACACCGACACGTTCAACGTCGTCGACGTCGCGCTCGCCGCGGAGGTCGGCCCGCCGGAGGTCTCGGTGGAGCGCTCCTTCTACACGACGAGCGCGTGCGGGGTCTGCGGGAAGACGAGCATCGACGCCCTCCGGCAGCGGGCGCGCTACGACCTCCGGTCCGACACGACCGTCCTCGCCCCGGAGGTCCTGGCCGCCCTGCCGGACACGCTCCGCGAGGCGCAGCGGGTCTTCGAGCGGACCGGCGGGCTGCACGCCGCCGGGCTGTTCGACGCGAACGGCACGCTCGTCGCGCTCCGCGAGGACGTCGGACGGCACAACGCGGTCGACAAGGTGATCGGCCGAGCGCTGAAGGACGGGCGGCTCCCGCTCACCGGTCACGTGCTCCTGGTCAGCGGCCGCGCGTCGTTCGAGCTCACCCAGAAGGCCATGCTGGCGGGCATCCCGACGCTCGCGGCCGTGTCCGCGCCGTCCTCGCTCGCGGCCGAACTCGCCGAGGAGGCCGGCATGACGCTCATCGGCTTCCTCCGCGGGTCCTCGATGAACGTCTACACGGGGGCCGAGCGGATCAAGGACTGACCGCGGCCCTACGGTAGGCGTCATGTCGGACGACACGCGCACCCGCCGGGTCCACGGCGACGGCGTCGAACTGGCGGTGTACGAGCGCGGCTCCGGGCCGACGGTGCTGCTCGTGCACGGCTACCCGGACACCCACGCGGTATGGGACGCGGTCGCCGCCCGGCTGGCGGACCGCTTCCACGTCGTGGCGTACGACGTGCGGGGCGCGGGCGCGTCCTCGCGTCCGTCGCGGCGGGAGGCGTACGGGTTCCAGCACCTGGTGGCCGACATGCGCGCCGTGCTCGACGCCGTCTCCCCCGACGCGCCGGTGCACCTGGTGGGCCACGACTGGGGCTCCATCCAGTCATGGGAGGCGGTCCGGGAGATGCCCGACCGGTTCGCCTCGTTCACCTCCATCTCCGGGCCCTGCCTGGCGCACGCCTCGCACTGGTTCCGGACGCGCCCGCGGCGGCCGTCCGGCGTGCCGGCCGTCGCGCGGCAGTTGGCGCGGTCCTGGTACCTCGCCGCCTTCCAGGTGCCGGTCGTTCCGGAACTCGTCTGGAGGCGCGGGCTGGCCGGCCGGTGGGGCCGGCGCCTGGAGCGGCTCGAAGGCGTGCCGGCCGGCGACGGGCACCCCGCGCCGACGCTCCTCCAGGACGCCGTGGCCGGGCTGAACCTCTACCGGGCGAACATGCTCGGCGGGACCCGCAGCGCGCGCCGGACCGGCGTCTCCCCGAAGGTGACCGTGCCGACGCAGGTCATCGTGCCGACGAAGGACACGTACGCCACCCCGGCGCTGACGGCCGAGGCGCCGCGCCCGTTCACCGGGCACCTGCGCGTACGGCCCGTCGCCACGTCGCACTGGGGGCTCCTCACCCGGCCGGAGGAGTTCGCGCGGCTCATCGCCGAGCACGCCGAGCAGGCCTCCGCCTCCTGACCCCGCGCACGTGAGCTCGGGCGCCGCCCCTCGGCGGGCGCCGGCGCGGTGTGCTCCGTGAACCGGTGGTACCCGAGCCGAGCGCTCCGGGCATCCGGCACGGTCCAGGGGGTGTTAGACGAACGCGGGAGGAGGCGGCTGGGCGCCGACGGCCTCCCGGGCGGCCGCGGCGAGCCGGGAGACGGCGTCGCGCAGCACCTCCGGCGGGAGCACGTAGGGCACGCGGAGGTGGTCGTCCAGGACGCCGTCCACGCCGAAGGCCGTCCCCGGCACGGCGTGCAGGCCGTAGCGGGCCGCCGCCGTCGCGAGCGCGGTGCTCGACGTCCCCGGCAGCCGGGCCCACAGTGACAGGCCGCCAGGCGGGACGGTGAACGTCCAGTCGGGGCACTCGCGGCGCAGGGCCTCGACGAGGACCGCGCGGCGCTCCCGCAGCATCGCGCGCCGCTCGTCGGCCACCGCGTCGATGCGGCCGAGCAACCGGGCCACGATGAGCTGCTCGAGCACCGGGCTGGCCAGGTCGACGGTGTCGCGGGCCTCGGCCAGCCTGCGGACGAGCGCCTGCGTCGCCCGGATCCAGCCGATGCGCAGGCCGCCCCACAGGACCTTGGACGCCGACCCGATGCTGATCACACGTCCGTCGGTGTCGTGGGCGGCCAGCGGACGCGGCCGCGCGATGTCGTCCACGGCGAGCTCGGCGAAGGTCTCGTCGCCGACGACGTACGCCCCGGTGGCCCGTGCGGCCGAGACGAGCGCGGCGCGGACCTGATCGTCCATCAGCAGGCCGGTGGGGTTCTGGAAGTCCGGGATGAGGTACGCCAGCCGGGCGGCGGACTGCCGCAGGCCGCTCCTGATGAGCTCGGGGTCCCAGCCGGCGTTGACGCCCGCGGGCACCAGGCGCGCTCCCGCGCGGCGCAACGCGTCGAGGGCGTGCGGGTAGGTCGGCGACTCGACGAGCACGGAGTCCCCGGGACGGACGAGCGCCTGGAGGACGAGGCACAGCCCGTGCTGGGCCCCGGTCGTGACCAGGATCTGCTCCGGCAGCGTCGGCACGCCGCGCGCGGTGTAGCGGGCGGCGACGGCCTCACGCAGCGGCGCCAGCCCGAGCGGCTCGTAGCCGGGGCCGCAGGCGTAGGGCGGGAGCTCGGCCACGGCGGCGGCGACGTCGTCCTCGAAACCACGGGGAGCGGACGGCGTGACGCAGGCCAGGTCGATGAGCGAGCGGTCCTCGGCGAGCCGTTGCCGGGCCGCCCTCGGGCTGCCGGCGGGCAGTGCGGTCCAGCTGCCCGCCCCCTGACGGCTCTGGACGTACCCCTCGGCGCGCAGGGCGTCGTAGGCGGAGGTCACCGTGGTCCGGCTCACTCCCAGCGCGGCCGCGAGATCGCGCTCGGCGGGCAGCCGCGTGCGCAGCGGGAGCCGGCCGTCGAGGACGAGGGCCCGCATGCTCCGGGCCACCACCGCGTACCGGGGCCGGCCCTCCGGCGCGCCGCCGAGCAGCCGGGCGAGGCTCGTGGCATTGATCACCCGCGACGTCATATGGCCACTTTTCCTGATTGGCCATTAATCTTCAAGCCACTTCCGTGGGTGAATGAGCCACGTCCGAGAGCCGGGCACCGACCCATCGGTGTTCCTGCTGGAAGAAGTCGCACGTGAGCGGAGAAGACCGGTGATGGTCCGCCGATTGGCCCAGTTGTACATTGGATTGGCCCTCTACGGGCTGGGGATCGCCCTGCAGGTGGCCTCCGGGCTCGGCAACGACCCGTGGGACACCCTCCACCAGGGGCTCGCCCGCCAGACCGGCCTGTCGATCGGCACCTGGATCATCATCGCCGCCGTGGCCGTGATGGCCCTGTGGATCCCGCTCCGTCAGCGGCCCGGCATCGGGACGATCAGCAACGCCGTCCTCGTCGGCGCGTTCGCCGACCTCTTCCTCTGGGCGCTCCCCCACCCCGGGACGGTCATCGCGCAGTGGGGTTACCTCGTCGCGGCGATCCTCATCGGCGGGTTCGCCACCGGGTGCTACATCGGGGCCGGGCTGGGACCGGGACCGCGAGACGGCCTGACCACCGGCCTGGCGGCCCGCGGCCACTCCATCCGCGTCGTCCGGACCGGCATCGAGCTGACGGTGCTCGCCGTCGGCTGGCTGCTGGGCGGCACCGTGGGCATCGGCACGCTGCTCTACGCGGTCGCGATCGGCCCGCTCACGCACGTCTTCATCCCGAGGCTGGAGATCAAGAAGGCGCCGCGTGAAGAGAAGCCCCGCGAGGCGGCGCGGCAGCGGCCGGAGGACGAGGGCAGAGCCCCCGTCCCGGCCGCCGCGGTGCCCGCCGAGTGCGGCGACGCCCGCTAGGCGTGTCCTGGGCGCCCGCCGAGTTCGGCGACGCCCCTATGTGCCTTCTAGGCGCCCGCCGTGCCGGTCGGCCCGGTGCCGGCCGGGCCGGTCCCGGGGCCCGGGTCGAGCCGTCGTCCGACCTGTTCGGCCGCCCGGCGCGCCGCCGACAGCGGCGTCGCGACGTCCTCCAGCGAGGCGCGCTCCGCCCGGACGCCGAAGATCGCCTCGACCACTCCGGCGATGAGCATGATCCCCGCCGCGATCAGGTAGGCGACGAACAGCCGTCCGGGATCCGGGTGGTCCTTGTCGCCGATCAGCGCCCCGAAGATCGTCGGGCCGAGGGCGCCGAAGACCTGCGCGATCGCGAAGAACAGCGCGATCGCCTGGGCGCGAAGCTCCAGCGGGAAGATCTCGCTGACGGTCAGGTAGCCGGAGCTGGCCGCCGCCGAGGCGATGAAGAAGATCACCGACCAGAGGATCGTCTGGGTCAGGGCGGACAGCTCGCCGAGCTTGAACAGGTAGCCGCTGACCGCGAGCAGCGTGCCGGACAGCAGGTAGGTCCCGGCGATCATCCGCTTGCGGCCGATGGTGTCGAACAGCGGTCCCAGGAGCAGCGGACCGAGCAGGTTCCCGGCCGCGAAGGCGAAGAAGTACTTCGGCACGTCGTGGTCGGCCACCCCGTAGAAGTGGCTCAGCACCAGGCCGTACGTGAAGAAGATCGCGTTGTAGAGGAACGACTGACTGATCATCAGCGTGGCGCCGAGCAGCGACCGCGACGGGTACTCCCGGAAGAGCGTGCGCCCGACGGTCAGGAACGACACGGACTCGTGCGGGTGGACGTCGAGGTACCGGCTCTCGTCGACGGGCGGCAGCCGGTGACCGGACGCCTCCACCTCGCGCTCGATGTGGGCGACCGTCTCCTCCGCCTCCTCGGCGCGCCCGTGCATGAGCTGCCAGCGGGGGCTCTCCGGCAGCGTTCTGCGCAGCGTCCAGATCGCCACGCCGATCAGCGGGCCGATGAAGAAGGCGATCCGCCAGCCGAGATTCTCGGGCAGCAGATCCGGGCTGAGCAGGACATACGTACTCAGCGAGGCGAGGATCGCGCCGAACCAGTAGGTGCCGCTGACGGCCAGGTCGACCCGCCCCCGGTACCGCGCGGGGATCAGCTCGTCGATCGCCGAGTGGATCGCGGCGTACTCCCCGCCGATGCCCATCCCGGCGATGAACCGGAACAGCAGGAAGATCCCGTAGTTGAACGACAGGGCGGTCAGGGCATTGGCCGCCAGGTACAGCCCGAGCGTGGCGATGAACAGCTTGCGGCGGCCGAGCCGGTCGGACAGCCGGCCGAAGATCAGCGCGCCCGCGACCTCGCCGAGCAGGTAGACCGTCGCGGCGAAGCCGACGGCCCGGGAGCTCAGCCCGAGCGTGCCGTGATGCTGCAGGACCGGCCCCACGATGCTCGCGATCTGGATCTCCAGCCCGTCCAGCACCCAGGCGACACCGAGCGCGACGATCATCCGGGTGTGGAACCGCGACCAGGGAAGCCGGTCGATCCGGGCGGGTACCAGGCTGCGAACGACGTCCGGCGGAGACGCCGGGTCACCGGTCTCGTGCATGTCATCTCCTTGGTCCACGCGCCCTCGCGAGGGACAGGGGAGACGTAACCGAGTGACCGGGCGGTAAACAACGATGTCATGCGTCCTGCGGTCACACCGGACGCGTGCCGCGCTACGGTACGACGGAAAATCCGAGATGGGAGGGGGCGGCGTTGCCCGCGCGAATCGAGGACTACGCACTCATCGGCGACCTGTTCAGTTGCGCGCTCGTGGGGTTGGACGGCTCCATCGACTGGCTGTGCCTGCCCCGGTTCGACTCCCCCGCCTGCTTCGCCGGGCTGCTCGGCACGCCCGACAACGGCCGCTGGCAGATCGCCCCGGTCTCCGGCGGCCGGGCGACCCGGCGCCGCTACCGCGGCGACACGATGATCCTGGAGACCGAGTGGGACACCCCGGAGGGCACCGTCCGGGTCATCGACTTCATGCCGGAGCGCGGCGAGGCGGCCGACGTCGTCCGCATCATCGAGGGCGTGTCCGGCCGGGTTCCCATGCGCCTCGACCTGCGGCTCCGCTTCGACTACGGCCGGGTCGTCCCGTGGATGCGCCGCGTCGGCGACCACCTCACCGCCACCGCCGGGCCCGACTCGGTCTGGCTGCGCAGCCCGATCGAACTGGAGGGCCGCGACTTCGCCCACCGCGCGACCTTCGTGGTGTGCGAGGGCGACTCGCTGCCGTTCGTCTGCACCTGGCACCCCTCGCACCTGCCCGCCCCGCGTGACGTCGACCCGTACGAGGCCCTCGACGGCACCGAGCGGTTCTGGACCGGGTGGGCGCGGCAGTGCACCTACGACGGCCGGTACCGCGACGCGGTCGTCCGCTCGCTGGCCACGCTGAAGGCCCTGACCTACGAGCCGACCGGCGGCATCGTCGCCGCCGCGACCACCTCACTGCCCGAGGACGTCGGCGGCGTGCGCAACTGGGACTACCGCTTCTGCTGGCTGCGCGACGCGACGATGACGCTGGAGGCCCTGCTGCGCAGCGGCTACCGCGACGAGGCCAAGGCCTGGCGGTCCTGGCTGATGCGCGCCGTGGCCGGCACCCCCGAGGATCTGCAGATCATGTACGGCGTCGCGGGCGAGCGCCGGCTGGAGGAGTACGAGCTGCCGTGGCTGCCGGGGTATGAGGACTCCCGTCCGGTCCGCGTCGGCAACTCCGCGTCCAAGCAGTTGCAGCTCGACGTCTTCGGCGAGGTCGCCGACTCGCTGTTCCTCGCGCTGAACACCGGCATCCAGCCCGAGCGGCACGCCTGGTCGCTGCAGCGCGCGCTGACGGGCTTCCTCGAGGAGCACTGGGGCGACCCGGACGAGGGACTGTGGGAGATCCGCGGTCCCCGCCGGCACTTCGTCCACTCGAAGGTCATGACGTGGGTGGCGGTCGACCGCGCCGTACGCATGATCGAGACGTTCGACCGGCAGGGCCCGCTCGACCAGTGGCGGGCGCTGCGCGACGAGATCCACCGTGAGGTGTGCGCCAAGGGGTTCGACTCGGACCGGGGGACGTTCACCCAGTCGTACGGCTCCAAGGAGCTCGACGCCGCGCTGCTGCTCATCCCCCGCGTCGGCTTCCTGCCCCCCGACGACCCGCGCGTCGTCGGCACGGTCGAGGCGATCCAGCGGGAGCTCACCGTGGACGGCTTCGTCCAGCGGTACGAGACCGGCGACCAGGAGGAGGGGGTCGACGGCCTGCCGGGCCGCGAGGGCGCGTTCCTCGCCTGCAGCTTCTGGCTGGCCGGCGCGCTCCAGCAGATCGGCCGGGTCGACGAGGCCCGCGAGCTGTTCGAGCGGCTGCTGGACCTGCGCAACGACGTCGGCCTGCTGGCCGAGGAGTACGACCCGCGGCTGCGCCGCCAGGTCGGCAACTTCCCGCAGGCGTTCAGCCACGTGCCCCTCGTCCTCACCGCCTACGACTTGGAGGGCCACGACGGCGTCCGCCGCGCCCGCGCGGCCTCCTGACCCGCTCCCGGCCGGCGTCCAGGAGAGGGCCACCGGGCGTCGGGGCGCGGGTCAGGGGAGGGTGTCGAGGAAGTGCATGAAGTCGGCGGGCAGCACCAGGCGGCCGCCGATCGTGCGGGACTCCAGGAGGGTGAGGGTGCCGTTCCGGATCCAGAACAGCTCCGGGGTGAGTGAGCCGGGGCCCTCGTCGTAGGCGTTCCTGGCGAAGGCGTGCAGGCGCTCAGCCGTGATCATCGCGGTGTTCTTGCGGATGGCGCAGGCGGCGATCGCACTCCGGGTGGGAGCGACGGCCAGCGCGCCGTACGGTCCCGGGTCGAGGTAGGAGTCCAGCCACAGCAGGTGCGTCGCGGCGTAGAACGTCTGTCCCTCCAGCACGCGGATGCCGGTGTCGTCGATGACGTCGCACTCCAGCGGGCCGTCGGCGCGCACGCCCTCGCGGCCGACGGCGAACAGCTCGTCGGCCGTCACCGGCCACGTCATGGCGTCGTCGGTGACGATCGTGCGCACGGTCGTGGGGGTGTCGGCGACGATCGCCTCGATGAGCCCGGGCGCGAACGGCCGGCAGATGAGGCGTCCGGTGCGGGCCTCGGCCGGGTAGACGCGGGCCCGCAGGAGGCCGCGCACCAGCGCGAAGTCGCGCAGGTCGAGTGGCTCCTCGATGGCGGTGATGATGGTGCCGACGTGGTCGGCGACCAGTGCGGGCCAGTCGTCGCGCGGCACCTGGCGGGCCAGTTGGCGCAGGTTGCGCATGCCGATGTGGAGACGCTGCGGGCCGTCGAGGAGCATCGCGTCGTTCTGGACGGGACGGCAGCCGTACCCGTGGCTCTCGGCCACCAGCACGACGAGCGAGTCGAGGGCCCGGTCGTCTCCACCGGCCGGGGCGGGCCGGTGGTCGCGGCGTTCGTACGTCGTCATGGTGTCTCCCCCGCGAAGGCGCCCGGAGGTCCGGACCGCCGTCCCCGGGCGTCCGGCACGCCCGGATGAAGTACGAGCGCGTCCGCGTCGAGCAGGACCGGAGCGCCCAGCCGGATGGTGAGCTGGCGGGGGCCGTGCCCGACCGGCACCCCCGCGAGGATCGGCACGCCGAGCGGGCCGAGACGGTCGGCGAACACCGCGTCGAGGTCACCGCAGCCGGTCCAGGTACCGAGCACGATGCCCGCGACGCCGTCGAACCAGCCCGCCTGGCGCAGTTGGGTGAGCATGCGGTCGACGCGGTAGGGCGCCTCACCGACGTCCTCGAGGAAGACGATGCGGCCGGCGGCCGGCTCCGGGGCGTACGGCGTGCCGAGCAGGGAGGTCAGGAGAGCGAGGTTGCCGCCGGTCAGGGAGCCGGTCGCGCGGCCCGGGCGCAGCGCGTGCGTGCCGGTGACGGGCCCTCCCCGGCCGAACAGGGCGGCTCGCAGGTGGTCGACCGCCTCCGGCTCGCCGTCGGCGATGAGGGAGGCGATCATCGGCCCGAACGAGGTGGTCACCCCGAGTCGTCGTCCGAACGCGACGTGCAGGGCGGTGATGTCGCTGGACCCGTGCAGGGGCTTCGGTTTCGCGCGGCCGAGCGCGGTCCAGTCGAGATGGTCGAGGACCCGCGCGGCGCCGTACCCGCCGCGGGCGCACAGGACCGCCGCGATCTCCGGGTCGCACCAGGCCGCCTGCAGGTCGGCCGCGCGGTCGGCGTCGGTGCCGGCGAGGTGGGGCAGGGTCGCGGCGATGTCGAGGGCGTGCCGCCCGAACGTCACCTCGAGGCCGAGGCTCCGCAGCACCGTGGCACCGCGCTCGAGACGGTCGGGGTCGACCGGCCCGCTGGGGGCGATGACGGCGACTCGATCCCCGGCGTGCAGTGATGATGGCTGACCGCCCCCGGGGTCGCGCATCCGCCCCTCCTTGTTATGTACTGCGTCAGAGCATGGCACCAACAACCCCCGCAGCGGAAGAGGTCAGGTGTCGCGTGACCGAGCCGCCGGTGTCAGCTCACCCCTGACACCCTGCGGTCAGAACGTCCCCGATCGGCTCGCGCATCACGCGGCACGCCGATCATACGGTGTTTGCCGTTCCTTAACGATCCGAAACCCCTCGGTCACGCGGTGGCCCGCCCGGGCTCGGCTCCGGCGACTTCGCGAGACAGGCCCTAGTGTGGCCGGCGAGCTGTTCGGACTCGGACGAGGAGTGTGTCATGACACGGACGGCCGTGGTGACCGGCGGCGGGACCGGTATCGGCCGGGCGATCGCGGAGGCGCTGATCGCCCAGAACGTCGACGTGACCATCACCGGGCGCCGGAAGGAGGTGCTCGAGGAGACCGCCGCCACGATCGGGGCGCGGGCCGTGGCCTTCGACGCCGCCGATCCGGGCGCGGTCGAGGAGGCGCTCCCGGCGCTGCCCGAGCGGGTGGACGTGCTGGTCAACAACGCCGGCGGCAACGCCACGCGCCGCCTTTCCCCGCCGGCCGACGGCGACCTGGCGGGCCTGCGCGAACTGTGGCTCGCGCAGTACGACCAGAACGTCGTCAGCGCGGTAATGGTGACGACGGCGTTGACGCCGCGCCTGGCCGCGAACGGCAGGGTCGTCCTGGTCGGCTCGATCGCGGGCGTGCGCGGCGGCGGCGCGCGCGGCAACGGCTCGTACGGCGCCGCCAAGGCGGCGGTGCACAACCTGGCCGCCGACCTCGGAGCGCGGCTCGGCCCGCGGGGCATCACCGTGAACACCGTGTCGCCCGGCCTCGTCGAGGACACCGAGTTCTTCAACGGCACGCTGTCGGAGGAGCGGCGCGCGCGGTCGAGCTCCGAGACGTTCACCGGGCGGGTCGCCACGCCCGCCGAGGTCGCGGCGACCGTGGCCTTCCTGGCGTCCCCGGCGGCCGGGCACATCACCGGTCAGGTGATCCACGTCAACGGAGGCGCGTTCCCGGGACGCTGACCTGCTCGGCCGTCCGACGCGGCGATGATGCATCATCGGGGGATGCGATTCTCCGGGCATTCGGTGGTGGTGACCGGCGCCGGCGCCGGCATCGGGCGGGCGATCGCCCTGCGGTTCGGGGCGGAGGGCGCTCAGGTCGTCGTCGCCGACCTGGACGCCGCGAGCGCCGAGCGTACGGCGGGTGAGATCCCCGGCGCCCGCGCGGTCGCCCTCGACGTGACCGACGGCGCCGGTGTCCGGGCGGCGCTGGCGGACCTACCCGTCGACGTCCTGGTGAACAACGCCGGCGGCGCGGTCGACGCCGCGTTCGAGGAACTGCCCGAGGAGGCCTGGGACCGGGACGTCGACCTGTGCCTGAAGGGAACCTTCCTGTGCACCCAGGCCGTCCTGCCGGCGATGCTGCGGCGGGGCGGGGGCGTCATCGTGAACGTGGCCTCGGTGAACGGCATCACCCATCTCGGGAACGAGGCCTACAGCGCGGCCAAGGCGGGCGTCCTCAGCCTCACGCGCAGCGTCGCGGTGCGCTACGGCCCGGCCGGGATCCGCTGCAACGCCGTCGCGCCGGGCACGATCCGCACCAGCGCGTGGGACGAGCGCGAGAGCCACCGCCCGGGCGTCCTGGACCGCGTCGCCGGCTGGTATCCGCTGCGCCGCGTCGGCACTCCGGACGACGTCGCCGCCGCGGTGGCCTTCCTGGCCTCCGACGAGGCCGCGTGGATCAGCGGGACGACGCTGCCCGTGGACGGCGGGCTGCTTGCGGGCAACCAGCGCATGACCGACGACATCGTGGGCGACTGAGCCGCCGGTGCTCTGATCGCGGCACGGGGTGACCCGGGCCGTCGTCCCACCGGCCCTGGTCCGGTCCCGGGCACGGCGGCGTTCCACAATCGAAGGGAGAGCCCGCACGCGGGCGGCGTGGGCCACGGGCCCGCGGCCGCTCGCCGGGCCGAGGAGGCGGGCTCCGAACTCGAACCCGGGGGGAACGTGATGGAACACCCCGACCGGCCGATGACCCGGCGGGACGCCCTCCGCGCCGGCCTGACCGTCGCGGCGCTCGCACCGGCGCCCGCCGCCCTCGCGCGCCCGTGGACCGGCCTGACGCCGGAGCAGCAGGCCGGGCAGCGTGTGATCTTCTCCTACTCCGGCTCCGCCGTGCCGCCCGCGCTGCTGGCGCAGATCGAGGCCGGGACCGCGGCGGGCGTCATCTTCTTCGCCGACAACGTCACGAGCCTGGACCAGGTCACCGCGGCGACCCGCCGGCTGGAGGCCGCGCGGAAGGCGGGTCCGGTACCGGCTCCGCTGTTGCTGATGACCGACCAGGAGGGCGGCAGGATCCGACGGCTCCCGGGCGGCCCCGTCAGCTCGCAGAAGGAGATCGGCCAGGCATCCGATCCCACCGCGGCGGCGGCCCGGGCCGGCACGGAGGCCGGGCGGCTGCTCGCGGGCGTCGGAATGAACGTCAACCTCGCGCCGGTCCTCGACGTCCATCGGGTGGAAGGCGACTTCGCCGATCGGCTGGGCCGCTCGTACAGCACGGATCCGGCCGTCTGCGGCCGGCTGGGCGCCGCCTTCGTCACGGCGCAGCAGCGGGCCGGGGTCGCGGCGACCGTCAAGCACTTCCCAGGGCTCGGTGCGGCCGGGCCGGACGAGAACACCGACCTGCGGCCCGTCACGTTGCGGGTCCCCCGGTCGGTCCTGAGGACCGTCGACGAACCCCCGTACGCTCCGGCGATCGCGGCCGGTGTGCGGCTCGTGATGCCGTCCTGGGCGGTCTATCCGGCGCTGGACCCGGCACGGCCCGCGGGCCTGTCCCCGGTCGTCCTCGGGTCGCTCCGCGGCCGGCTCGGGTTCCGGGGCGTGACCGTGAGCGACGCGATCAACGCCGGGGGGCTGGAGACGTTCGGCACGTACGCGGAGCGGGCGGTCGCGGCCGCGCGGGCCGGGATGGACCTCATCCTCGTCTGCTCCCAGCGGGTCGCCGACGGGCAAGCGGTCGTCTCCGGCCTGGCCGGCGCCCTGCGGAGCGGACGACTGGACCGGCGCGCCTTCGACGCCGCACGGGCCCGGGTCTCCGATCTTCGCCACAGGTCCGGCTGAATTCCCCCGTTTGACCCTTCGCGCCTGCGGCAGAATCCAGTTTTCTGGCACTAACATCCGATGTGTCCGTCAACCGGTCGTGGGCACGGCCGACGCATCCGGGGAGAGGCCCCATGAGTGGCGATCAGGGCGAAGTCGACCTGACGAGAGTGGCAGACTTATGGGACCCATGCGCACGACGTCCCCCCACATCCTGGTGGTCAATGGCACCAAGGTCCGCCGCCCGGTCTTTCTCCTGGGCGCACCCCACTCGGGAACGGACCTCCTCGCCCGCGCGCTCAGACGCTCGGGCGCGTTCCACGTCACGATGGGACGCCCCGGCGTGGTCCGCACGGTGTACGCCTTCGCCCGGCGACCCTCGATCGCCAATGAGCGGGGGCAGGGCGCGGCGCGCGTCCTGCGCGACGCGTACGCGCACACCTGGCAGGTGACCCGCGAGGGCTGCGGCGAGTGCCCGGCGGACTGCCGCGGACTGGGCCGCATCGGGGCCGACGGCACCTGCGCGGACCCGCGCGGCGTCCAGCGGTTCGCCGACGCCACCCCGGACCTGATCTACAGCACGGACGTGATCCTGGACGCCTTCCCGGACGCGCAGCTCATCCAGATCATCCGGGACGGCCGGGACGTCGTCGCCGGAATGCTCACCGACGAGCGCTGCCTGGCCTGGTTCCGGCCCGGGTTCGCCAACCTGGACGAGGTCTTCCCGAACCCCTTCTTCGGGGTCGAGGACGTCACCGAGCGGGCCCGCTGGCCGCAGGCCGGCGTCGCGGTCAAGTGCGCGCTGCGCTGGCGGGGGGCGATCCGGCTCAGTGCCCGGCTCCGGGCGCAGACGCCCGAGGAGCAACTGCTCACGATCCGGTACGAGGAACTCGTGGCCCGGCCCCGCGAGGTCGTCTCCGCCCTGTCCGACTACCTCGGCCAGCGGGTCTCCCGCACCGCGCTGTACGGCCTCCACGACGGAGGCGTCGGCCGGTGGCAGGAGGGGCTGACGCCCAAGCAGGTCATCCAGGTGGAGAAGATCGCCGGGGCCGAGCTGACCCGTCTCGGCTACCGGCTCAGCGACCGGGGATAGCCGTCGGCGGGCTCCCGCGTTCGGCGTACCGCCAGCCGATCGCCAGTCCGGCCGCGCCGCACCCGACGAGGAGAGCGGTGATCCGCCGCATCCCGCGCCTGTTCTTCACCATCGCATTCACTCCGCAGTGACGATTCGCCGCCTGCTCCCACATTGTCCCGAGCGCGCGACGGCGGCGTTGCGATGAGAATGCGCTCAGGTGAAACCCCGCGGACGGTCCGCGGTGTCGGCCCGCGCCGAACGGGCGCCGGCGCGCCGGTGTTCCAGGACGCCTGCGTCCCAGGGCGCCGGCCCGGGAACGCCGGAGCGGGCTCAGTCCTCGTTGTCGTCGTCCGGGGCGTCGGTGGGCCCGCGCAGAACGGCGTCGTGCGATCGGTCGAAGTCCTCGCCGGATCCCTGCACACAGCGCACGGCGACGCCGTGACCGGGTTCTCGGACGGTGGCGCATCCGTTCGCCGGCAGCGGGGGCGGCCGCCGTCCCCCTCTCCGGGGCTCCGGGACGTCGCGGACGACCCCCGCCCTGATCCCCGCGATCGACGGCCGGTGGTGCCGGCCCTCGCGGAGCGGCCGGTGGTGGGCGGACCCGGCCCGGGCGGTCTGATGATGGGAGACGTTCACGTCCCGGTCCACCGGCTCGACTCTCTGGCGGCAGCCGGTCATCGCCAGCGCGGCTCCTAAGACCGCGCCCACCATGGCGTGCGAACGTCTCATCTCGTCTCCCCCCGATCCGCGTCCCGCTCAGGGACTGAAGTAATGCTGCATCCGGGTGACCCGGCCCCGGCCGTCGAACCACAGCTCGAACATGTGCGCCCGGTCCACCAGCGGGTGGAGCCGCGCCTGCAGCTTGCCGAGCAGCGCGCGGAACTCCTCCGGAGTGAGCCGGACTCCGCGCACCCAGTCGGTGACGCCGTCGTTGGCGATCGGGGCGGACGCCCGGATCACCGCCCCGGGCGCCAGCCGCAGCGGGACGTAGCGCCCCACGTCCGCCGGGCGCACCGTCTCCGGCCCGCCGGGCTGGACCTTGCGGGCCGGCGCGAACAGCACGACCTCCGCCGTCGGGCCGACCATGACCAGGCCGAAGACGCGAGAGCGGTCGGCGTACGGCGCGCCCGGACCGCCCGGGTCCGGAGCCGCCGACGGGGC
The DNA here is from genome assembly GCF_040679195.1 of Actinoallomurus sp. NPDC052308. NCBI lineage: Bacteria > Bacillati > Actinomycetota > Actinomycetes > Streptosporangiales > Thermomonosporaceae > Actinoallomurus > Actinoallomurus sp. NPDC052308. Next base: position 384,264 of record NZ_JBFAUM010000004.1, read on the forward strand.
GTCGGGGCCCGGCGGGTCGGTCCGCTCACCGGTCCCCGCGCCGGTCAGCAGCAGGGCCCCGGCGCAGGCGATCAACGCGACGACGGTCACCCAGCGTGTCCGCTTGGTATACGGAAAGCTCACGCCGAGGATCTACCCTCGTCGTCACCGGCTCATTCCTGTGCGCTGACCGAGCGCCGACAAATCACCACAAATGACAAAAAGCCCATTCCACCCCGCTGCCCGAAACGGCACCGATCGCCGGCGTCATGACCGGTCGGCGCCCTGCTCACCAGGGGTGTTGTCGGAGTCTTGCGAGCGGGCGTCCGGTGCCGGGCGTTCGAGCTCTTCGGCGACGAGCCGGCCCACCTCGCGGAACAGCTCGCTGCTCGGCCAGATCTCACGCGGCGGCGGGATATGGGTACGGGCGCGGTCACCCGGCATCGCCATCGACCGTTCCCTTCACTCGTGGACACGGATCCTCGCTGAGTCCGTCTACCCGCGAACGGCCGTTGTACGCGGGACGGGCCGCTTCCCGGCGGCCGGCGCGGCGGGGCGGCGGGCGCCGGGTACGGCGCCGTGGCCAGCGGCGGGGCCATCCTGCCGGGCGAACTGCGTGTGGTACAGCTCGCTGTACAGCCCGCCCCCGGCGAGCAGCTCGTCATGACGGCCCCGCTCGGCCACGCGGCCGTCCTCGATCACGAGGATCTGGTCGGCCTCGCGGATCGTCGACAGCCGGTGGGCGATGACGATCGACGTGCGGCCGGCCAGAGCGGTGCGCAGCGCCCGCTGCACCGCGGCCTCGGACTCGGAGTCCAGGTGGGCGGTGGCCTCGTCGAGCACCACGACCGAGGGCGCCTTCAGCAGCAGCCGGGCGATGGCCAGGCGCTGCTTCTCCCCGCCGGACAGCCGGTAGCCCCGGTCTCCGACGACGGTGTCGAGGCCGTCGGGCATGCTCTCGACGAGCTCCCAGATCTGCGCGGCCCGGAGCGCCTCGGCCAGTTCCTCGTCGGTGGCGTCGGGCCGGGCGTACGCGAGGTTGGCGCGGATCGAGTCGTGGAACAGATGCGCGTCCTGGGTGACCACGCCGACCGTGCCGCGCAGCGACTCGAGGGTCGTGTCCCGTACGTCCTGGCCGCCGATGCGGACGACGCCCTCCGTCACGTCGTACAGCCGGGATACGAGCTGGGTGATGGTCGTCTTACCGGCGCCGGAGGGCCCGACCAGTGCCGTCATCGTTCCCGGAGCGGCGCGGAAGCTCACTCCGTGCAGCACCTCGCGGCTCGGCGCGGTGTCGGTCCGCGCGATCGACTCCAAAGAGGCCAGCGAGACCTCGGCGGCCGCCGGGTAGCTGAAGACCACGTCGTCGAACTCGATCGCCGGCGCGTCGTCCGCCACGAGCAGGTCCAGGTCATCCGCCGCGGACCCGGCGGACGCGGCGGAGTCGTCCGGGCGAGGGGAGGCGGAGAAGCGCTCCGGCAGGGGCCGGGCGTCGGGCTTCTCGTCGATCATCGGCTTGAGGTCGAGCACCTCGAAGACGCGGTCGAAGCTGACCAGCGCGGTCATCACGTCGACGTGCACGTTGGACAGCGCGGTCAGCGGACCGTACATGCGGGTGAGCAGCGTCGCCAGGGCGACGAGCGTGCCGAGCTGGAAGCTGCCGTCGACGACGAGCGAGCCGCCGACCCCGTACACCATGGCGGTCGCCAGCGAGGCCACCAGCGTGAGGGCGGTGAAGAAGACCCGGCCGTACATCGCGGACGTCACCCCGATGTCGCGCACCCGCCGGGCCCGGTCGGCGAAGCCCGCCGACTCCTCCTCGGGCCGGCCGTACAGCTTGGCGAGCATCGCGCCGGCGACGTTGAACCGCTCGGTCATGAGCGAGCTCATCTCCGCGTCGAGCTGCATCTGCTCCCGGCTGATCTTCTGCAGCCGCCGGCCCACCCACTTGGCGGGGAAGATGAAGATCGGTAGCAGCACCAGGGCGATCAGCGTGACCTGCCAGGACAGCACGAGCATGGTGACCAGCACGAGGATCAGGCTGATCACGTTCGAGACGACGGAGGACAACGTGGTGGTCAGGGCGCGCTGCGCGCCGATGACGTCGCTGTTCAGACGACTGACCAGCGAACCGGTCTGGGCGCGCATGAAGAAGGCGACCGGCATGCGCTGCACGTGGTCGAACACCTGGGTGCGCAGGTCGTAGATCAGCCCCTCGCCGATGCGCGCGGAGTACCACCGCTGGCCGAGGCCGATGAGCGCCTCCACCAGGGCGAGGCCCGCGACGGCGGAGGCCAGTGTGATCACGATCCCGGTCCGGTGCGGCACGATCCCGCGATCGATGATGGTCTTCAGCAGCAGCGGGTTGGCCACGACGATGACGGCGGCCACGGCGTTCAGCGCCAGGAAGAGCACGAGCTCCCGGATGTACGGGCGGGCGTAGCCGGCGATGCGGCGCACCGTCCCGGCCTTGAGCCGTTCCTTGACGACCGACCTGTCGCGGCGGAACGACGCCATCATCATCCAGCCGTTGTCCGGCATCCCCACGGCGGTCCCTCCCGAGGATTCGCGACGTAATCATGTAAGCGCGTCGGCAAGAACGTACCGGATCGTTGGTTGATTCCCCCGGGTTTCCGGTTCGTCGCTCGCCTCCATCCCAGCCTGCGCCATGCACACGGATCCCCGCCATCCGCCGTCCGGCCGAACCGGACCCCGGACCCGCGGCCTAGTCCCCCCTTCCACGGACTTGTGCCGGAAGTCGATCTTGCGTGGAATGTCACAAGCCCCGACAACCCCCAACGGAGCCTTCATGCGACAACGCACGCTCGGCGTGGTCCTGGCGATCACCACGATCACCGCCGCGCCCGCCATCTCCGCACGCCCCGCCGACGCCGCCCCCACCCCCCACGTGACGGTGTCCGGTGGGGAGACCCAGCCGGTCTTCTCCCGCGCCGACGCCATCACCCAGACGGTGAACATCGAGGTCCCGGTCGACAGCGACCACGACGGCGTCCGGGACCGGATGCAGATGCGGATCATGCGCCCCAAGGAGACCGACCAGGGCCTCAAGGTCCCGACCATCGTCGAGCCGAGCCCGTACTGGGCCGGCGGCAACGACGTGCCCAACCACGACGTCGACATCGACGGCCTGAGCGCCCGCGGGCTGCGGCAGAACCGGTCGGCCGACGTCCTCGCCGGCGCCTTTCCCGGTTACTACGACAACTACTTCCTGCCGCGCGGCTACGCCGTCGCCGACCTCGACAGCCTGGGCACCGGCGGCTCGACCGGCTGCCCGACCTCGGGCGCGCGCAACGAACAGGCCGGGGCCCGCGCCGCCGTCGACTGGCTGACCGGCCGCGCGCGCGGCTGGGCCCCCGACGGCACCCCGGTCAAGGCGACCTGGTCGACCGGGAACGTCGGCATGATCGGTCAGTCCTACGACGGGACGCTGCCGAACATGGCGGCCGCCACCGGTGTGCCGGGGCTCAAGGCGATCGTGCCGATCGCCGGGATCTCCTCCTGGTACGACTACTACCGCGCCAACGGCGGCGTGCTCGCGCCCGGCGGCTTCCAGGGCGAGGACCTCGACGTCCTGGCCAAGTACATCTACACGCGCGCGGACCGGGAGATCTGCAAGCAGGTCATCGCCGACATCGAGGCGAGGCAGGACCGCGACACCGGCGACTACAGCCGGTTCTGGGACGAGCGGAACTACGTCCAGGACGCCCGGAAGGTGCGCGCCGCCGTGTTCGTCGTGCACGGCCTGAACGACTGGAACGTCAAGACCAAGCAGTCGGTGCAGTGGTGGAACGCCCTCGCCCGCGCCGGCGTCCCCCGGAAGCTGTGGCTGCACCAGGCGAACCACAACACGCCGTTCCGCTGGCGGATCGAGGAATGGCTGCGGCAGACGCACCACTGGTTCGACCACTGGCTGTACGGGATCGACAACGGCATCATGCGGGAGCCGCGCGTCGACATCGAGCGGGCGCCCGGGCAGTGGGAGCAGCACGCGGACTGGCCGGAGCCCGGCACGCGCACCGTCGACCTGCACCTGAACGCCTCCGGCGACCTGGCCGCGAAGCCGCAGCGCGGCGCGGCGCAGTCGATGGTCGACGCGGGGCGCACCCGGACGGCCGAGCAGCTCGCGGCCGACCCGACGACCCCGGATCCGAACCGCCTGGTCTACCTGACCCCGCAGCTCACCAAGCCGGTGCGGGTCGGCGGCACGCCGCGCATCTCGCTGCGCGCCTCCCTCGACGGCCGCTCGCCGTACCTCACCGCGCTGCTGGTCGACTACGGCACCGACACCCGGCCGACCGGTGTGGTCGCGAGCACGGGCGAACAGGTCTGCTACGGCCAGGGGGTCCCAGGCGATGACGGCTGCACCACCCGGACCGCGCACGTCACCGAGACCAAGCCGTTCAAGATCGTGACGCGTGGCTGGCTGGACGCCCGCAACCGGCACGACCCGGCCCGTACCGAGCCGCTCCAGGCCGGGAAGACGTACGACTTCACCTGGGACTTCCAGCCGAACGACTACGTCTTCAAGGCGGGCCACCGGCTGGGCGTCGTGGTGCTGTCCACCGACTACGACTACACGCTGCGCTATCCGGCCGGAACGCGGCTGACCGTGCGGCCCGGGGTGAGCACCCTGCACCTGCCGGTCGCCCCGCGCTGAGACGGCGATGGGCGGGCGGCGTGACGCCGCCCGCCCATCCTGAGCTTCGCTCAGGCGCCGAGGTTGAAGGTGTCCGGGTCCGGGCCGGTGCGCTCGTCCCGGTTCAGGCCCGCGATGGCGGCCAGGTCGTCGTCGCTCAGCTCGAAGTCGAAGACGTCGATGTTCTCCCTGATGCGGGACGGCGTGACCGACTTGGGGATCACCACGTTGCCGATCTGGACGTGCCAGCGCAGGACGACCTGCGCCGGGGTCTTGCCGTGCGCGGACGCGATCCGGGTGACCGTGTCGTCCTTGAGCAGCCCGCCGCCCTGGGCGAGCGGGCTCCACGCCTCCGTGGCGATGCCGTGCTCGGCGTGGAACGCCCGCAGGTCCGCCTGCTGGAGGTACGGGTGCAGCTCGATCTGGTTGAGCGCGGGGACGACGTCGGTCTCCTCGAACAACCGCCGCAGGTGCGGGATCTGGAAGTTCGAGACGCCGATCGCCTTGGCCCGGCCCTCCTTGTAGATCTTCTCGAACGCCTTCCAGGTCTCCACGTAGGCGTCCTTGGCCGGCAGCGGCCAGTGGATGAGGTAGAGGTCGACGTGGTCGAGCCCGAGCTTGTCGAGGCTCAGGTCGAACGCCCGCAGCGCGGCGTCGTACCCCTGGTCGCCGTTCCACAGCTTCGTGGTCACGAACAGCTGGTCGCGGGGCACGCCGGCGTCGGCGATGGCCTTGCCGACGCCCTCCTCGTTCTCGTAGGCCGCCGCGGTGTCGATGCTGCGGTAGCCCGCCTCGATTGCGGTGCCGACCGCGGGGGCCGCCTCCTCGTCGGGAACCTGCCAGACACCGAACCCCAGCTGCGGCATGGTGGCACCGGTGTTCAGCGTGATCGTCGGGACGCTTGACACAAGGGTCCTTCCATTGTCGTCGAAGTAATCGCCTCCCGGCAGCGTACGGACCCGGCCGGAACTCCCCTCCAGCCGGGTCCGTTTTGCCGCCGAGGGGGCGGACCATCACGTATTGCCCTCTGTGTCCGTCCCTATTCCGCGGTCCCGGATGACGACGAGGTCGTGCCGGGCCTCCGGCCCGGCGGACCGTTCGGCGCCCTCCACGACGAAGCCCGCGTCGGCGATCATGCGCAGGTCGTCGTCGCCGGCCTGGCCCTCGCTCGTGAGGTAGTCGCCGAGGAAGATCGAGTTCACGACGTGCAGCGCGAGCGGCTGCAGGCCGCGCAGGTGGATCTCCCGTCCGCCGGCCAGCCGCACCTCCACGTCCGGGAAGACCAGCCGGAACAGCGCGAGGACGCGCAGGCAGCGCAGCGGCGTCAGCTCCCACCTCCCCGCGAGCGGCGTCCCCTCGAACGGGATGAGGAAGTTCACCGGGACCGAGTCCGGGTTCAGCTCGCGCAGCGCGAACGCGACGTCGATGACGTCCTCGTCGCCCTCCCCCATGCCGAAGATCGCTCCCGAGCACGGCGACAGCCCGGCGGCCGCCGCCTCGTTGACCGTGTCGACCCGGTCCTGAAAACCGTGGGTCGTGCAGATGTCGCCGTAGCGTTCGGCGCTGGTGTTGAGGTTGTGGTTGTAGGCGAACGCACCCGCCTCGCGCAGCTGCTCGGCCTGGCCGGGCTTCAGCAGGCCGAGGCACACGCAGACCTCGACGTCGCGCGCGGCGATCTCCCGGACGGCCGCGCCGACCCGGTCGATGTCCCGCTGTGCGGGGCCCCGGCCGCTGGCGACCAGGCAGACCCGGCGTGCGCCGCGCGCGACCGCCTGATCGGCGGCGCGGACCATCTCCTCGGTGTCCTGCCAGGAGTACTTCAGGATGTCGGCGTCGGACCCCTTGCGCTGCGAGCAGTAGAAGCAGTCCTCCGGGCACAGGCCGCTCTTCATGTTGACCAGGTAGTTGAGCTTCACCCGGTTCCCGAAGAAGGCCCGCCGCACCCGTCCGACTGCCGCGATCAGTTCGAGCGTGCCCTCGTCGGAGACGGCGAGCACCGTACGGGCCTCATCCCGGGTCAGCGCCTCCCGGCGCATCGCCTTGGCCACGATCGGATCCACGAGATCGTCCATGGGGCGAGTCTGCCGTGTGCCGGTCGACGCGCGGAGGAGCCACCGGCACAACAGGGCGGACCGTGGCTTGTAGGCGCGATCTACTTGACGCGAGCGCGCTCCGGAGCGGCCCGTGGACCCGCCGGCGGCCGCGGACCGGGGTCATCGACGCGCCGGCGGCCGAGGGTCAGGAGGCCGGCGACGCGCCGGCCGGGTCGCCGAGCAGGGGCACCTGCTCGCGGCGCTCGGCCGCCGCCTGCTCCTCGAGGGTGTTGTGCGGCGCCTGCCGGATGAGGCGCTTCGTCGCGGCCGCGGTGGCCGGCGGGACCTGGAGGATCGCCGCGACGAGGTCGGCGACCGTGGAGTCGAGTTCGGCGGCGGGCACGACCAGCTCGGCCAAGCCGAGGCGGGCGGCCTCCTCGGCGAAGACGGTGCGCGTCGTCAGGCAGATCTCCAGGGCGCGCGGCACGCCGACGATGTCGACGAGCGGCTTGGTCCCGGTGAGGTCCGGGACGATGCCGAGCGCGGGCTCCTTCATGGCGAACTTCACGTCGTCGGCGACCACGCGCAGGTCGCAGGAGAGCGCGAGCTGGAAGCCGCCGCCGATGGCGTGCCCCTGCACGGCCGCGATCGAGACGATGTCGGGGCGGCGGAGCCAGAGGTAGCCCGCCTGCAGTCCCGCGATGAACTCCTCGTCACGGGGGCCGGAGGTGTCCTCGCCGGGCACGCCCTCGGAGCTGAAGAGCCGCAGGTCGATGCCCGCGGAGAAGGAGGGACCGTCGCCGCGTACGACGACGACGCGGACGGTCTCGGGCAGCGTCTCGCCGATGCGGGCGAGCGTGTGCCAGGTGCTGAAGGTCAGGGCGTTGCGCCGCTCCGGCCGGGCAAGACTGATCGTCGCCACGGCGCCGTCGACGTCGAGGCGCAGGCCTGCTCGCTGAAGCTCGGCAGGGTCGAGCGGTAGGTCCGCCATGACGCTCCTTCCACGCGTGCGTCGTGGCGGACGGGCCCGCCACCGTGCCCGACCCTAGCGGGTCGGGCACGGTGGCCTCTCATGCGGTCCGGCGCCGAGAGCTGGGGGGAGTAGCTGTCCGTCAGGACTTCTTACCGCGGGTTGCCCCACCGCGTCCGCGCAGGTTCACGCCGGACTCGGTGAGGATGCGGTGGATGAAGCCGTACGACCGTCCGGTTGCGGCAGCCAGGGCACGGATGCTCTCGCCGGAGTCGTAGCGCTTCTTCAACTGCTCCGCCAACTTATCTCGCTCGGCACCGGTCACGCGGGTGCCCTTCTTTAGGGTCTCGGCCACGAGTACCTCCCGTAGTGATGCGGTGACCGCTGCGTTATCCCCAGCCATGATCAGACATTCGCGCGCGATCGGCTACCCACTACGCCAGAAAAGATCTGCTTCGTTGTGTCAAGGTTGCGCTGCAGGTCAGGCAAGTGCCACGAGATCGGAAAATTCGTCACTCCAGATGTCCTCAACACCATCCGGAAGCAAGATCACTCTTTCCGGTTGCAGCGCCTCCACCGCACCCTCATCGTGGGTCACCAGAACGATCGCTCCGGCGTACGTCCGCAGGGCGCCCAGGATCTCCTCGCGGCTCGCCGGATCGAGGTTGTTCGTCGGCTCGTCGAGCAGCAGCACATTCGCGCTGGAGACCACGAGAGTGGCGAGTGCGAGGCGGGTCTTCTCGCCTCCGGACAGCACGCCGGCGGGCTTGTCGACGTCGTCGCCGGTGAACAGGAACGAGCCCAGGATCTTGCGCACCTCCGTCTCCGGGAGGTCGGGGGCGGCCGAGCGCATGTTCTCCAGCACGGTGCGGTCCACGTCGAGCGTGTCGTGCTCCTGCGCGTAGTACCCCAGGCGCAGGCCGTGTCCATCGACACGCTCGCCCGTATCGGGCTTTTCGACGCCTGCGAGGAGGCGCAGCAGCGTCGTCTTGCCCGCTCCGTTGAGGCCCAGGATGACGACCCGACTGCCCCTATCAACCGCTAGGTCGACATCCGCGAAGACTTCCAACGAACCGTACGATTTGGACAAAGCTCGTGCCATGAGCGGCGTTTTGCCACACGGAGCCGGCGCGGGGAACCGAATCCGGGCCACCTTGTCGGCCTGACGCTCGTCCTCGACCCCGGCCAGAAGGCGCTGCGCACGGCGTTCCATCTGCTGCGCGGCCTTCGCCTTGGTCGCCTTCGCGCGCATCTTGTCGGCCTGTGTCTGCAGGGTGTTCGCCTGGCGCTCGGCGTTGGCGCGCTCGCGCTTGCGGCGCCGCTCGTCGGTCTCCCGCTGCGTGAGGTAGGTCTTCCAGCCGACGTTGTAGAGGTCGATGACGTTGCGGTTCGCGTCGAGGTGGAAGACCTTGTTCACGACCGCGTCGAGCAGGCCGACATCGTGGCTGATCATGATCAGCCCGCCCTGGTGCGACTTGAGGAAGTCGCGCAGCCAGGAGATCGAGTCGGCGTCCAGGTGGTTGGTCGGCTCGTCGAGCAGCAGGGTGTCGGCTCCGGAGAACAGGATGCGGGCCAGCTCCACGCGGCGGCGCTGGCCGCCGGACAGCGTGCGCAGCGGCTGGCCGAGCACCCGGTCCGGCAGGGCGAGGCTGGAGGCGATGGAGGCCGCCTCGGCGTCGGCGGCGTACCCGCCGAGCACGTGCAGCCGGTCCTCGAGGCGGCCGTACTTGCGGACCGCCTTGTCGCGTTCGGCGCCCTCGGCGGTCGCCATCTTCAGCTCGGCCTCGCGCATCTGGCTCATGACCTCGTCCAGGCCGCGCGCGGACAGGATGCGGTCGCGGGCGAGGACCTCGAGGTCGCCGGTGCGCGGATCCTGCGGGAGGTAGCCGACGGTGCCGGACCGCGTCACCTCGCCGGCGGCGGGCAGGCCCTCGCCGGCCAGCACCTTGGTCAGCGTGGTCTTGCCGGCGCCGTTGCGGCCGACCAGACCGACGCGGTCGCCGGGGTTGACGCGGAACGAGGCTCCCTCGAGCAGCAGACGGGAGCCGGCGCGGAGTTCGATGTCACGGGCGGTGATCACAGTGAGAACGCTCCTGGGGGGCGGGCTGGGAGAGGCGAGACGACGAAAAGGGCGCCGCCCGGAGGCCCCGATGGCCCGGCCGCGCCCTTGGAGCGCCTGATCAGCTCGCAAGCATGCCTCCCAGTGTAGGGGAAGCCGCCCCTGGATCTTGACATCGTCGCCGCGCCGGCCGAGCTGGGTGATCTTGCACACGTGTGACGGCCGGGATCAGGGGAAGCGTGTACGGCGAACGGGCCCGCCGACCTGGGCGGGCGCGGGACCGACGACGAGAGGGAGGCGCGTGATGGCCGAGGAACGCTCCAGGGAGGAGCTGGAGGAGGAGCTCCGGGTGGTCGAGGACGACATCGCGTCCCTGCGGCCGACGCTGAAGGAACTGCGCCGGCAGATCGGGCAGCAGGAGTACGGTCCCACCGACCCTGCGGAGCAGTCCGTACAGCTGCAGAACGTGGAGGAGCAGGAGGCGATCCTCGGGCGGATGGAGGACAGACGCGTCGACCTGCTCCGGCGGCTGGGCAAGGAGTGACACCTCGGCCGGGGCCCGGGCCCGGCCCGATCCAGGTACCCGAACGGGGAGTCTCCCCGTGGTCGCGTGTCCGCCCGGGGACAAGAGTGGATGTCGGCCGTTCCGCCCCGCTTCCCCGTCGAGGATGAGGTCTCACCGATGCGTCGTATCAGTATCAAGGTCAAACGCCCGCGTCCTACCCCGGTCGTCGAACTCGACCTGCGCACTCCTTCCGGCCGCCGGCTCCCCTACTGACCTTCTCGAGAGCCCCCACGAGGACGCCCCCGGACGGGCGCGCGCGGCACGCCGCGTCGGCGGGCGAGTCCTGATCGTGACCGTCGGCGTGCAACCGTGCCGACGTCGTCCGCGTCCGACCAGGCATGCGTACGCTCTTCCGCATCCTGGTCCCCCTCGTCGTGGCCGTCGCGGCGCTCGGGGTCGTCCGGCCGTCCTGGGCCTGCGGCTGCGGGGCGCTCATCACGAGGACGGACTCGGGAGTGAACGTCGCCGACGAGACGTCCATCGTCCGCTACGACGGCTCGTCCGAGGAGATCGTCATGCGGCTCTCGGTGCGGTCCAGCGCCCGTGACGCCGCCTGGCTGATGCCGACCCCGTCCCGTGCCGCGGTATCGCTCGGCGAACGCGGCTGGTTCGACCAGCTCGACCGCCTCACCGAGCCGAAGGTGATCCGGCACAGGCACTGGCTCCCGGATCTCGGCGGTGGGGACCGCGAGGTCGGCGCTTCGGCGCCCAGGGCGGGCGGCCGGGTCGGCGTGCTCGCCCAGCAGCGGCTCGGGCCCTTCGAGGTGACGACGCTGTCGGCGGGCGACTCCCACGCCCTGGCGGCGTGGCTCACGTCGCACGGCTACCACCTGAAGGGCCGCCTCAGCCAGGCGCTGGCACCGTACGTGGCACGGCACTGGACGTACACGGCGGTCAGGCTGGCCCCCGAGAGCGGTTCGCTCACCGGCGAGCTGGACCCGCTGCGCATCAGGTTCGCCGCCACCACCCCGGTCTACCCGATCCGGCTGTCCCGGCTGGCGAGCACGCCCCAGGCCGTGCACCTGTACGTCCTCGCGCCGCACCGGGTCGCCGTCCGCGGGCTGGGTCTGTTCACCACGTACGCGGGCCGGGTGCGCCCCGCGCAGGTCTCCTCCCCCGGCTTGCGCGCCCTGCTGGGCGGCGGGGCGTTCATGACCGAGTTCGTGCGGCAGGGGATCCCGCCGGCCGACTTCACCGACGACCTGGGCTTCGGGTACACGGCCGACACGTCCTACCGGCAGGTCGAATACGAGGAGGGCGGGCTCGTGACCTTCCTGGGCCTGCCCGCCTTCCTGTGGTTCCTCTCGGTGCCCGTCGTGCTGGTCGTGGTCCTGGTGGCGATCCTCGTGGTCCGCCGGTCCCGGACGAGGCGGTCCATCCGCACCACGCCCTGACCGGCTGATCGACATCTCTGTCACCCCTCGGTTTGGGAACGGCCGTCCGGTGGGAGGATCTCGGCATGTGGATCGCTCCCGAACGCCGGCGCGTGGGCCGGTGGATCGCACCGGCGCTCGCCGTGGCGGCCGGCCTGGCGATCGGGGTGACCGAGACCGCCCGGGGTCACGCGACGACCGGGCTGGTGGGCCTCGCCGTGCTCCTCGGTTACGGCGCGCTGCTGGCCTACCGCCGAAGTGAGTCGGTCCTCACCGTGCATGAGGCGTTCGGACTCGGCCGGCGCTCCGGGATCCACCTGCGGGCCGCCGCCATGACCGGTGACGTGCTGGTCGGCGTGATCGTCGCGGCCCTGCTGGTCCAGGCGTTGCGCGGCGCCGAGATCGGCCTGCTCGCCGGCCTGGCCGCCGTCGCCGGGGTGACCTACTTCCTGTCCGTCCTGATGCTGAACCGCACCTACTGAGCGTCCGCACCGGACGGACGGCGGGCGTCGCGTCGGCGCCGGACCGGACGCCGCGGGTTACGGAAGTCCCTTCGGTCGCGCATGGCCCACCCGATATCACAAGGGCGGCAACTGGTGAAATTCCCGATGAATAGTGAGGTCAGCGGGCTACCGGCACCACGAAACCGTCGCAGAATCGTTCCGTGACAGCTTTCGCCGCCGCCCCCGGCGGCTCGCAGCCCGCGTTCGCGGGGCGTCCGGACGCCTCGTCGCCGGAGCATGTCACCTTCCATCCCATCGTCGATCTCGAGGCCGGAACGGTCGTGGCCGTGGCACCCGCGGTGCCCGGCGCGCGGATCCCCGACCCGGACGGCGAGGTCGACCGCGCGGTCCAGGCGGCCCGCGCCCTCTCGCGCGCGGAGACGCTGCTTCCCCTGCAACTGCTCCTGCGAATGAGCACTCTCGCCTACGACCGGCCGATGGAGCGGCTCCACCGGACGCTCGCCGACCTGGGCCGCCGTCCCGGCGGCGTCATCGTCTCGCTGACGGGCGACCCCGGCATGCCGCTCGACGAGGCCGCCGCGCGGCTCGGCGGGCTCCGCTCGGCCGGATACCTCCTCGCCCTGGAGGCGGGCGACCTGCCGACCCGGTTCGTCGCCGACATGGCCCCGACGGTGCTCATCCTCGACCTCGCGGTCACCCGGCGGGCCGCGGCGGACCCCCGGCGCGCCGCGATCGCCGAGGCGTTCGTCGCGCTGGGCCGCCGGATCGGCGGGCACGTGCTCGCTCCGGGCGTCGCCTCCGACGACCAGCTGACGCATCTGCGGGGACGCGGCGTACGGCTGGCGCAGGGACCGCTGCTGGCGCCCCGGGACTGGCGGCCCGGCATGCCGGTGACCGTCCCGGTCGGCTCGCGCGATCTCGAGCGTGACCGGCTCGGCCCGCGCGTGACGGAGTTCATGATGCCGGCGACGGTGATGCCCGACACGGCCACCGCCGAGGAGGTGCTGTCGGTGTTCAACGCCGACCCGGGCACCAGCAGCGTCGTCCTCGTCGACCGGACCGAGCGCCCTCGCCACACGGTCGACCGCACCCGCTTCCTGCTCCGGCTGGCCGGCGCGTACGGCCATGCCCTGCACGCGCACAAGCCGGCCGCGCGGCTGGCCGATCCACCCCGTTCGGTGCCCCGGACGGTGCCCGCGATCGCGGCCCTCCGCGCCGCGGGCGACGACGCCGAACGCGTCTACGACGACCTCGTGGTGATCGACGAGATCGGGCGCTGCCTCGGCGTCGCACGGGTCGGCGACCTGATCCGCAGCCTGTCCGCGCTGGATCACTGAGATCCGGCCGCCGGACCGCGGCCCGCGGCGGGGTGCTCGGCCCGGCGCACCCAGGTGAGGAAGCGCTCGACGCCCTCGATGACGCGCGCGGTGCGGTAGGACGGGAAGATGTCGAAGGCGTGCTGGGCGCCCTTCATCTCGGCGTACAGCACCGGGGCCGCCGACACGTTCCGCAGCCGCGCCGCGAAGGAGCGCGCCTGCTCGACCGGCACCAGCGTGTCCAGGCTCCCGTGCACCACCAGGAACGGCGGGGCGTCCGCGTTGACCCAGTGCGCCGGTGACGCCTTGCCGTACGCCTCGGAACCGTCCGCCCGGCGCACGCCCATCACGTGGCGCTCGATGGCGGAGGCGAAGACCTTCGAGCCGCCGTCCAGGAGGGCCCCGAGGTCGTAGACCCCGTAGAACGGCACGGCCGCCCGCACGGTCGTGTCGACATCCGCGAATCCGGGCTGGTACTCCGGGACGTTCGGCGTGAGCGCGAGGAGGGCGGCGAGGTGGCCGCCCGCCGAGCCGCCGGTGACGCACAGGAACTCGGGGTCGGCGCCGTACTCCTCGGCGTGCTCGCGGTACCACCGGATCGCGCGTTTGAGGTCGATCAGGTGGTCGGGGAACTTCACCCGCGGGCTGAGCCGGTAGTCCACGTTGACGCCCACCCAGCCGTTGGCGGCCAGGTGGCCCAGCAGCGGGATCCCCTGCTCGCGCTTGCTGCCGATCATCCACGCCCCGCCGTGGACCTGCATGATCCCGGGCCGCCGCTCGCCGGGCTCCGCCGGCCGGTACACGTCGAGCCGCGTCCGGGGGCCGTCCCCGTACGCGATGTCGCGGGTGCGCGTCACCCCGGGGCGCCGCGTCATGAGGAACGGGAGGACGACGTGCGACCGGGGGAAGGACGGTGCCCGCTCCCCCGGGTCGAGGTCGAGTTCCGCGCTCCACCGCTGAACGGTCACGGTGGTCCGGCGGGCCCGCGCCATCACCACGGCGAGGCCGGCCCAGCCCAGAGCGGTGGCGAGGAGCCCGGCCAGGCCCGCCGCGCCGGTGAGACCGCCGAAGCAGGCGATCAGCGTCGTGACGGCCGCCTCGGCGACCAGCACCCAGGGGGCCAGCTCGATCGTCAGCCAGGCGGTGAAGAACCCCGGGATCAGCAGCAGGAGCCCCTTCCGGGGCCAGAGCGCGTTGACCGTCGTCAGCAGCGCGAGGACGCCCGAGGCGAGGAGAACGTACGGCATGGGGTCCCTCCGAGGCGTGGACCGGCTCTCACGATCCATCACGGACGGCGAGCCGACAACGTGATCGCCGCCACACGCCCCGGAGGCCCCGGCCTTACTCGATCTCGACGTCGTCGGGAGCGCCCCTGGCCAGCGCCGCCAGGGTCTCGAGCGCCGCGGCGAGAGTGCCGATCGGCGGTGCCGACAGGGCGAGACGTACGGCATTGGGCGCCTGAGCCACGACGACGGTGAAGGCCGCGCCGGGGGTGACCGCGATGCCGCGACGGGCGGCGGCCGCGACGAACGTGTCGGCCCGCCATGGGTCGGGCAGCCGCCACCAGCAGTGGAAGGCCTGCGGATCGGCGTCGACGGCGAACTCGGCGAGGTGCTCGCGTACGAGCCGCTGGCGGGCCACCGCGTCGCGGCGTTTCATCTCCCCGAGGGCTGCGACCGTGCCGTCGGTGAGCCATCGCGTCGCGGCCTCGACGGCGAAGCGCGGAGCGGTCCAGCCGCCTGAGCGCAGCGCCGAGGCGATCCGGCCGCCGATCGCCTCCGGTGTCACCGCGAAGCCGACGGTCAGGCCCGGGGCCACACGCTTCGACAGGCTGTCGACGACGATGACGCGTTCCGGCGCGAACGCGGCCAGCGGCGCGGGGTCGTCGCGGAGGAACGAGTAGATGCCGTCCTCGACCGCGTAGATCCCGAGGTCCCGGAGAGCGTCCGCGATCTCGGAGCGCCGCGACTCGGGCATGGTGCCGCCGAGCGGGTTGTGCAGCGTCGGCTGGAGGTAGACGGCCCGCAGCGGCCCGGCCGACCGGATGGCCTCCGGCAGCACGCCGCGCTCGTCCATCGCGAGCGGGATCAGCGTGATGCCGAGGCGGGCGGCGATGCCCTTGACCAGCGGGTAGGTCAGCTCTTCGACGCCGACGCGGTCACCGGCCGGGACCAGGGCCGCGAGCGCGGCGGCGATCGCCTGCCGTCCATTGCCCGCGAGCAGCAGGCGTCCCGGGTCGGGGGTCCAGCCCGGACGGGACAGCATCGCGGCCGCCGCCTCACGCATGGCGGGCGTGCCCGCCGCCCCCAGGGGGGCCAGCGCACCCGCCAGCACGTCGGGGCGCAGCATTCCGCCCAGGCTCTCCGCGAGGAGCGCCGGCTGCTCGGGCGGCACGGAGAAGTTCAGTTCCAGATCCACCCGCGCGCGGGTCGGCTCGGCGAGGGCCGGCTCGCTCGACGGCGCCGCGGCGCGGACGAACGTGCCGCGCCCCACCTCGCCGACCGCGAGGCCACGGCGGATCAGCTCCCCGTACACCCGCGCCGCGGTGGAGCCGGCGATGCCGTGCCTGCGGGCGAACTGCCGCTGCGGCGGCAGCCGGTCGCCGGGCCGCAGCCGGCCGGAGGCGATCTGCTTCGCCACCGCGTCGGCGATCCGCCGGTAGTCGTCCATCACGTCCTCACCCACGACTTTGCTCCGAGAGCAATTTTTCTATTGCACCGAGATATTGCCCTCCATAGCATCGAGCCGTCAAGTCCGGCGCGTAAAGGAGAGCTTCGACGTGGGCACGTTCACCAATGGTCCGGTCGCCATCGCATACGACGACCACCGCTCCGACGACACCGCACCGCCCCTGGTGCTCGTGCACGGCCACCCCTTCGACCGCTCGATGTGGGCACCTCAGGTGGAGCACGTCGGCCGAACCGGGCGGCAGGTGATCGTCTCGGACCTGCGCGGCTACGGACGGAGCACGGTCGTCCCGGGCAAGACGCCGCTCCAGGTCTTCGCCCAGGACATCGCCGACCTTCTCGACCATCTCGGCGTGGCTGAGATCGTTCTCGGCGGGCTGTCCATGGGCGGCCAGATCGTCATGGAGTTCCACCGTCTGTTCCCCGACCGGCTGCGCGGCCTGGTCCTCGCCGACACGACTCCTCAGGCGGAGACCGAGGAGAGCAGGCGGGCCCGTGAGGCGATGGCCGACCGGCTGCTCCGGGAGGGCATGGACGGCTACGCGGAGGAGGTCCTGCCCAAGATGGTGGCGCCGGCCAACATCCGGCGGTATCCCGCGGTTGCCGAGCACGTTCTCGGGATGATGCGGGGGACGTCTCCGGACGGGGCCGCCGCCGCGCAGCTCGGCCGCGCGGAGCGCCCCGACTACGTCGCGTCGCTGGCCCGCGTCCGCGTGCCCACGCTCATCGTCGTCGGCAGCGAAGACGAGTACACGCCGATCGCCGACGCGCGGCTCATGCACGAGGTCGTCCCCGGTTCCACGCTGGTGGTGATCGAGGGCGCCGCGCACCTGCCCAACCTGGAACGGCCCGCCGTGTTCAACGAGGCGCTGAGCAGGTTCCTCGACTCGATCGCGGCGTTCCAGGTCCGCCGGTCATGAGGCTTCCAGAGCCGTCTTGATGCGGGTGAGAGTCGTGCGCATACCCCGCCGGTTGACCTCGGCGCGTCCGTCGGCGGGGACGCCGGTGAAGACCCGGCCGAGCAGGGACGCGAACGCCGCTCCACGGCCCGCCTGCCGCAGGTCCTCCCAGTGCTCCGTGAGGCGGATCGAGCCGTCATCGGTCGACTCGACCCGGTAGCCCCACACGGCCACCGGGATGCCGAAGGTCGTCACCCGGAAGGCGAACGCCCTGCCCGGGACGGCCTCGGTGACCCGGCAGGTGGTGAACCACACGCGGGCGCCGATCCGGTTGAATCCGACGAAGCTCAGTCCGGGGACCACCCGGCGGCCGCGCACCCACACCGCGAAGACCTCCGGGCTCCACTCCCCCATCCGGCGCGGGTCGGCCACCGCCTCGTACACGCGTTCCGGCGCCGCGTCGATGACGACGCTCTCCTCGACCGTCCACTGGCGTTCCATCGGACGATCATCTCGCAGGCGGTCAGCGCAGGTGGGCGAATCGCTGCTGCCAGGCCGCGAACCAGCCGGCGAACCAGGGTTCGTTCGCGGCGAGCGGCACGATGTAGGTGACCGTCTCGGCGTGGTAGCGGCGCTGGAAGTCCGGCGGCATCCGGTCGAGCGTCTGGACGTTGCTGACCCGGTCGGCGAGCTTGACGAGGATCGCCTCGCGGGGCGCGTCGCGCAGCCGCCGCAGGTAGGCGACCTTCGCGGCGCGCTTGGCGGCCTTGCCCTCCACCGGCGGCTTGGTCACCCAGTCCACCAGTTCCCCGACCTCCGGGCCGAACGCGGCCTCGACGTCGGCCAGTGTCGCGTCCGTGTCCTCCACCGTGTCGTGCAGCAGAGCGGTCACGAGCACGTCCGTGTCGGTGACGCCGGCGCCGCGGACCAGCACCTCCAGCGCCTCGAACAGGTGCTCGGCGTACGGCGCGCCGGTGGGCCGCCGCTGCTCGCCGTGCCAGCGCAGCGCGGCCTCGGCGGCCCGGTCCAGCGTCTCGACGTCGATGGGCTGCGACGTCAGGGCGGCGCGGGCCTGCTCCCAGGTCCGCCAGTTCGTGAAGGTCTCCACGCTGCCTTCTCCTCCCGGTGACCGGGCACCGTCACGAGGTCGTCTCGATCGACCGTGAACGTGCGCCGGACCGTACGGTCGCGGCATGATTGCCCAGTGAGAAATCCGCCCGACGATCACGCCGTCGCGGTGTGGATATGGCCCCGGGCGCTCCCGCTGGCCGCGGTCTTCGGGCCGGCGTGGGACGGCGCGGAGGTCCGCGCCCGTTTCCTCACCCTCACCGGCCAGTGGCAGGCCCGCCATCCGGCTCCGTCGGCCGAGGGCGCGAGGGACAGGCCGCGGCCCGGTCAGTGGATGTGGCATCCGCCCGCCCACCGCATCTACGACTGCCACACGTACGAGGCCGGCGACGACTGGCTCGAGGTGGCGATCCGGATGGAGTCGATCGACTTCTACCCGAACCACTGCCGGATCGGGGCGAGCCTGACCATCGCGTGCCACTGTGAGATCCCGCACCCCGATCACCACACGATCGTGGAGACCACGTGGCGCACCGGCGGGCCCGCCGGTGCGCTCGACGCGCTGACCGCGGTCCTGCGCTACACGGACCAGTGGATCGCCAACTCCCAGCAGCCGGCGGGCTGGCGCCGGCATGCCGGGCTCGAGTGAGAGGGCTCAGACGTTGAAGCCGAGGGCGCGCAACTGCTCGCGGCCGTCCTCGGTGATCTTGTCCGGGCCCCACGGCGGCAGCCACACCCAGTTGATCGTGACCTTCTCGGCCAGGCCCTCGAGGGCGCTCGCCGTCTGGTCCTCGATCACGTCGGTGAGCGGGCAGGCCGCGCTCGTGAGCGTCATGTCGAGCGTGACGACGTTGCCGTCGTCGATGTTGACGCCGTAAACCAGGCCCAGGTCGACCACGTTGATCCCGAGCTCGGGGTCGACGACGTCCCTCATCGCCTCGAGGACGTCGTCCTCGGCGGCCTTCGTGTCGCTCATGCGTCGTTGCCTTCCATGGCTTTCGCGGTCGCGTCCTTCCACGCCATCCAGGCGAGCAGGGCGCACTTGATACGGGCGGGGTACTTCGACACTCCGGTGAAGGCGACGGCGTCCTCAAGGATGTCCTCGTCGGGCTCGAGCTGCCCGCGCGACTGCATCAGCTTGAGGAACTCGTCGCCGGTCACCATCGCGTCCTTCACCGGCCTGCCGATGATGAGGTCGGTCATCACCGAGGCGCTGGCCTGGCTGATCGAACAGCCCATCGCGTCGTACGACACGTCGGCGACCGCGTCGCCGTCGAGGCGGACGCGCAGGGTCACCTCGTCACCGCAGGTCGGGTTCACATGGTGCACCTCGGCGTCGTACGGCTCCCGGAGACCCTTGTGGTGCGGGTTCCGGTAGTGGTCCAGGATGATCTCCTGGTACATCGACTCGAGCTGCATCTGCGTCCCTTCTCAGGCGGCCGATGGGGGGTGCAACGTCAGGCGCTGCCGAAGAATTTCTGCGTCTCCCGCAGTCCCTCGACCAGCGCGTCCACGTCGGCCGGGGTGTTGTAGAAGTACAGCGACGCGCGGGTGCTCGCGGTCACCCCGAAGCGCCGGTGCAGCGGGCGCGCGCAGTGGTGACCGGCGCGCACGGCGATGCCGTGGGCGTCCAGCACCTGGCTGACGTCGTGCGGGTGGATCTCGCGGCCGTCCGGCCCCTCAAGGGTGAAGGAGATCGCGGTGCCGCGGTCCTCGGCCTCGGTGGGCCCGAGGATCCGCACGCCCTCCACCGCGGTGAGCGACTTGAGGGCGTAGGCCAGCAGTTCGTTCTGCTGCGCCGCGATGTCGTCGATGCCCACGGACTCGAGATAGTCGATCGCGGCGCCGAGCCCGGCGGCCTCGGCGATCGGCATCGTGCCGGCCTCGAACTTGTGCGGCGGCGGCGCGAACGTCGAGCCCTCCATCGCCACGGTCTCGATCATCTCGCCACCGCCGAGGAACGGCGGCAGCGTCTCGAGCAGCTCGGCGCGGCCCCACAGCACCCCGATGCCGGTCGGGCCGCACAGCTTGTGCGCGGTGAACCCGTAGAAGTCGACGCCGAGCTCCTGGACGTTCACCCGCATGTGCGGCACGGCCTGAGCGCCGTCGGCGAGCACGAGCGCGCCGACCGCGTGCGCCTTGTCCGCGATGAGGCGGACCGGGTTGATCGTGCCGAGGACGTTCGACTGGTGCGCGACCGCGACGATCTTCGTGCGCTCGTTGATGAGCTCGTCGATGTCGCTCAGGTCGAGGCGGCCGTCGTCGGTCACCCGGAACCAGCGGAGCGTCGCGCCGGTGCGCTGGGCGAGGAGCTGCCACGGCACGATGTTGGAGTGGTGCTCCATCTCGGTGATGACGATCTCGTCACCCGGGCCGACGCGGAACCGCTCGGCCTCCGGGCCGGCGGTGGCCGCGTTGCCCATGGCGTAGGCGACGAGGTTGATGCCCTCGGAGATGTTCTTGGTGAACACCACCTCGGTCTCGCTGCCCGCGCCGATGAAGTTCGCGACCTTGATCCGGGCGCCTTCGTACGCCTCGGTCGCCTCCTCGCCGAGCTGGTGCGTCGCCCGGTGGATGTTCGCGTTGTGCCGGGCGTAGTAGTCCTCGATCGCGTCGATCACCTGGCGGGGTTTCTGCGAGGTGTTCGCGCTGTCGAGGTAGACCAGGGCCTGCCCGTCGCGGACGGTTCTGGTCAGGATCGGGAAGTCCGCCCGGATCCGCTCGACGTCGATACTCACGCGGACGCGCCCGCCTTCGTGAACTTCTCGTAGCCCTCGGTCTCCAGCAGTTCTGCCAGCTCCGGGCCGCCCTGCTCGACGACGCGGCCGGCCGCGAAGACGTGCACGAAGTCCGGCTTCACGTAGCGGAGGATCCGGGTGTAGTGCGTGATCAGCAGCACGCCCGTCTCGTCGGAGCGGAACCGGTTCACGCCCTCGGAGACGACCTTCAGCGCGTCGATGTCGAGGCCGGAGTCGGTCTCGTCGAGGACGGCGACCTTCGGCTTGAGCATCTCGAGCTGGAGGATCTCGTGACGCTTCTTCTCACCGCCGGAGAAGCCCTCGTTCAGGTTGCGCTGGGCGAAGGCGGGGTCGATCTGCAGCTCGGCCATTGCCGAGCGCATCTCCTTGGAGAACTCCCGCAGCTTCGGCGCCTCGCCGCGCACCGCGGTGACGGCGGTGCGCAGGAAGTTCGACACCGACACGCCCGGCACCTCGACGGGGTACTGCATCGCGAGGAACAGCCCGGCGCGGGCGCGCTCGTCGACGGACATGTCCAGGACGCTCTCGTCGTCCAGGAGGACCTCGCCGCCGGTGACGGTGTACTTCGGGTGACCGGCGATGGCGTAGGCGAGGGTGGACTTGCCGGAGCCGTTCGGCCCCATGATGGCGTGGGTCTCGCCCGCCTTCACGGTCAGGTCGACGCCCCGGAGGATCTCCTTGTCCTCGACGGAGACGTGCAGGTCGCGGATCTCAAGCGTGGCCATGGTTTCAGGACTCCTTGAGCGACACGTACACGTCGTCGCCCTCGATCTTCACTGGGTACGTGGGAACCGGCTGCGTGGCCGGCGGGTTGGTGGGCTTGCCGGTGCGCAGGTCGAAGCACGAGCCGTGCAGCCAGCACTCGATCGTGTGGTCGTAGACCTCGCCCTCGCTGAGCGCGACCTCGGCGTGCGAGCAGACGTCGCGCACCGCGTAGACGTCGTCGCCGGCGCGGACGACCGCCACCGGGGTGCCGTCGATCTCGACCGCGAGCGCCCCCTCGGCGGGCAGCTCGGACAACGCGCACGCGCGCGTGAAGCTCATCGGGCGATCTCCTCGTCGATCGCGGCCATCACGCGTTCCTTGAGCCCGGGAACGTCGATCTTGTCGACGAGCTGGCCGAGGAAGCCGCGCACGACCATCCGCCGGGCGGTGTCGTACGGGATGCCCCGCGCCTGGAGGTAGAACAGGTGCTGGTCGTCGAGGCGGCCGGACGCCGAGGCGTGGCCCGCGCCGGCGACCTCGCCGGTGAGGATCTCGAGGTTCGGGACCGAGTCGACCCGCGTGCCGTCGGTGAGCACCAGGTTGCGGTTCAGCTCGTAGGTGTCGGTGCCCTCGGCCTCGGCCCGGATGATCACGTCGCCGATCCAGACGGCGTGCGCGTCCTCGTCCTGCAGCGCGCCCCGGTAGTCGACGCGGCTGCGGCAGTTCGGCTGGGTGTGGTCGACGAGCAGGCGGTGCTCGAGGTGCTGGCCGCCGTCCGCGAAGTACACGCCGTACAGCTCGGCGTCGCCGCCCGGCGCGTCGTACTCGATCGACGGGGCGATGCGCACCACGTCGCCGCCCAGGCTGACGGTGAAGCTCTTGAACCGCGCGTCCCGGCCCAGCTTGGCGTGCTGGTGTGACAGGTGCACGGCGTCCGACGCCCAGTTCTGCAGGCTGAACACGGTGAGCGAGGCGCCGTCGCCGACGACGAACTCGACGTTGTCGGCGTAGGCGGCCGAGCCGGTGTGCTCCAGCACGACCGTCGCCTGGGCGAACGGTTCCAGGATGACGGTCGTGTGGCCGTAGGCGGCGCCGCCGCCCTCGCCGCGCAGCGTGAGGACGGTCGGCTCGGTGGCCACGACCTCCTTGCGCACCGTGACGACGGTCGCGTGGGCGAACGAGGCGTACGCCTGCGCGCTGACGCGGTCCGCCGGGACGTACGCCTTGCCGACCCGCTCGTCGTCGCGGCCCACCGTCTCGACGGTGACCTCGGGCGCCGCGGACACGTCCACGATCACCTTGCCGTCGGCCGCCGCGCCCTTGTGCAGGTCGCGCAGCCGGCGCAGCGGGGTGAAGCGCCACTCCTCCTCGCGCCCGGTCGGGACGGCGAAGTCGGCCACGTCGTACGAGGAGTGCTCGTGGAGGGTGGACAGTGGTTTGGTCTCCAGACCCATGATCAGCCCACCGCTCCTTCCATCTGCAGCTCGATCAGGCGGTTCAGCTCGAGCGCGTACTCCATCGGCAGCTCGCGCGCGATCGGCTCGACGAAGCCGCGCACGATCATCGCCATCGCCTCGTCCTCGGTGAGGCCGCGGCTCATGAGGTAGAACAGCTGGTTCTCCGAGACCTTCGAGACGGTGGCCTCGTGGCCCATCTCGACGTCGTCCTCGCGGACGTCGACGTACGGGTAGGTGTCGGAACGGCTGATCTGGTCGACCAGCAGCGCGTCGCACTTGACGGTCGACTTGGAGTGCTCGGCGCCCTCCTGCACCTGGACCAGGCCGCGGTAGCTCGTACGGCCGCCGCCGCGCGCCACGGACTTGGAGATGATGGTCGAGGAGGTGTTGGGCGCGGCGTGCACCATCTTGGCGCCCGCGTCCTGGTGCTGGCCCTCGCCGGCGAAGGCGATGGACAGCGTCTCACCCTTGGCGTGCTCGCCCATGAGGTAGACCGCCGGGTACTTCATCGTCACCTTGGAGCCGATGTTGCCGTCGATCCACTCCATCGTGCCGCCCTCGTAGCAGACGGCGCGCTTGGTCACGAGGTTGTAGACGTTGTTCGACCAGTTCTGGATGGTCGTGTAGCGGCAGCGGGCGTTCTTCTTCACGACGATCTCGACGACCGCGGAGTGCAGCGAGTCGGACTTGTAGATCGGCGCGGTGCAGCCCTCGACGTAGTGGACGTACGCGCCCTCGTCGACGATGATCAGCGTCCGCTCGAACTGGCCCATGTTCTCGGTGTTGATCCGGAAGTAGGCCTGCAGGGGGATCTCGACGTGCACGCCCGGCGGCACGTAGATGAACGACCCGCCCGACCACACCGCCGAGTTGAGCGCGGCGAACTTGTTGTCGCCGACCGGGATCACGGAGCCGAAGTACTCCTGGAAGATCTCCGGGTGCTCCCGCAGGCCGGTGTCGGTGTCGAGGAAAATGACACCCTGCTTCTCCAGGTCCTCGCGGATCTGGTGGTAGACGACCTCGGACTCGTACTGGGCGGCGACGCCGGCGATCAGACGCTGCTTCTCCGCCTCGGGGATGCCGAGCTTGTCGTAGGTGTTCTTGATGTCGGCCGGGAGCTCGTCCCACGACGCGGCCTGCTTCTCCGTCGATCGGACGAAGTACTTGATGTTGTCGAAGTCGATGTCGGAGAGGTCGGCGCCCCACGTCGGCATCGGCTTCTTGCCGAAAAGACGCAGGCCCTTCAGGCGAAGGTCGAGCATCCAGTCGGGCTCGTTCTTCTTCCCCGAGATGTCGCGGACGACCTCGTCGGACAGCCCGCGACGGGCCGAGGCGCCGGCCACGTCGGGGTCGGCCCAGCCGAACTTGTACTTGCCGAGCCCCTCGAGCTCGGGGTGGGCTGCCGTGGTCATACGGAGGTGCCTCCGGACTCCTGCTTGTCGTTCTTGTCGGGTTTTTCGGTCAGTTCACGTGACGTCACGTGGGTCGTGCATATTCCATCGCCGTGCGCGATCGTGGCCAGCCGCTGGACGGGAACGCCGAGCAGCCGCCCGAACGCCGCGGTCTCCGCCTCGCACAGCTGCGGGAACCGGGCCGCGACGTGCGCGACCGGGCAGTGGTGCTGGCAGAGCTGCTGCCCGCCCGCCGGAGCGGTGCTGGCCGAGGCGGCATAGCCGTCCGCGGACAGCGCCTCGGCCAAAGCCCGCACCCGCTGCTGCGGCGCGACGGCCCGGATCGACGCGCCGTAGCGCGCCTCCAGGTCGCCCACCTGACGGAGGGCGAACTCCGCGACGGCCTCCTCGCCGAGCTTGTCGGCCAGGAACCGCAGCGCGTTGGCCGCGAGGTCGTCGTAGGCGTGCACGAAGGCGCTGCGCCCGGCGTCGGTGATCGCGAACAGCTTCGCCGGACGGCCGCGCCCGCGCCTCGACTGCGGACGGCTCCGCCGCTCCTCGATCATCCCCTCGGCGAGGAGGGTCTCGAGGTGGCGGCGCACGGCGGCGGGCGTGAGCCCGAGCCGCTGTCCGAGCGCCGAGGCGCTGATGGGACCATATTCAAGAATCAGGCGTGCCACCCGGGCGCGCGTGGTGCGCTCCGCGTGGTTCGGACCGAGCGCGGGCACGCCGGCGGCCGCCGGGTCGCTGCTCGTCGTCTCGGTCACGTTTTTCACAACATCAGTGTGGCCTAATTCCTTCCCCCAAGACAAACCGACTCCGGTTATCTGGCTCACTTAGGTGTGCCTTGCCTCACCTGCGCGGACGGCTCCGTACGAAGATCGCCACGACGAGGGCCCCGGCGAGGAACGCCGCGCCCGCGCCCGCCATCGGCGCGGCCAGGCGACCCCCGGCCCCGAGCGTGCCGAGCAGCGCGACGCCGACCGTGCTCCCCACCTGCCGGGCCGCGTTGACCGCCCCGGAGGCGACGCCGGCCCGCTCCGGCGGCGCGGCCCCGACGACGGTGGTCGTGGCGGCCGGCATCGTGAACGCCATCCCGAAGCCCGCCGCCATCAGCGGGACCATGAGCAGGACGTACGGCGTGCCACGGCCGACGGCCATCAGCGCGAACAGTCCGGCCGCCCCCGTGACCAGGCCGATCAGCATGGTCGGCCGGGTGCCGGACCGGCCCGTCATCCGCCCGGACAGGAACGAGGCCAGCGACACCAGGATGCCCTCGGGCGCCAGCGCCAGGCCGGCCAGCGTCGGGCTCATCCGCCGTACGTCCTGGAAGAACAGGCTGACGACGAACAGCTGGCCGTAGAAGCCGAGGTTGATCAGCAGGCCCTCCGGAGAACGCCGAGCTCCGGAAGAGGCCGAGCGGCAGCATCGGGTCGGCCGAACGGCGCTCCACCGCCACGAACGCCGCGGCGGACAGCGCCGCGACCGCCAGGCCGCCGAGCACGATGGGCGAGACCCAGCCGCGGGTACGCGCCTGGATCAGCGCGAACGTCAGCAGGCCCAGCGCGGCCACCGCCGCGGCCTGCGCCGGTCGAGGCCCCGCCGCCCGTGCCCCTCGGGGCGTACGACGTACCGGACGGTGAGCAGCAGGGCGGCCACGCCGATCGGCACGTTGACGAAGAAGACCAGGCGCCAGCTCGCCGCGTCGGTCAGCACCCCGCCGACCACCGGGCCGAAGGCGGCCGCGATCCCCGCCACCCCGCCCCACACGCCGACGGCGCGGGCCTGCGCCCGGGGGTCGGGGTGCGCCGCCTGCAGCAGCGCCAGCGAGGACGGGACGAGGACGGCGGCCGCGGCGCGCTGGACCAGCCGGGCCACGACCAGGGCGCCCGCGGTCGGCGCCAGCCCGCAGGCCGCCGAGGCGACGGTGAAGAGCGTCAGGCCGGGGCGGCGTCTAGCGGCGGTCCCGGAACGTACGCCGCAGGTCGTCGACCCACTCGCCGGGGAGCTCCCAGGGGATGAAGTGACCGCCGTGATCGTGGGCGGTGAGGTTGACGTGGTTGTACCAGGGGCCGCGATCGCTGTTCACGAAGTGCTCGACCCGGCGGTCGGTGCTCACGCCGGGCGGGTTCTCGTAGCCGACGAAGGTGATGCCGGTGGGCGCCTCGATGGGCGGTTGCCGGTCGTGGGACGGGGTCCACGGGTAGCGGTTGTTGTTGGCGTAGGTGCGGATCGACGTGCCGATCGAGTTCGTCACCCAGAAGATCATGGCGTGGGTGAGCAGGTCGTCCTTGGAGAAGACGGTCTCGATGTCGCCGCCGTTGTCGCTCCAGGTCATCCAGCGTTCGAGGATCCAGGCGAGCATTCCGGCGGGTGAGTCCGACAGCCCGTACGCGAGCGTGCTCGGGGCGAGGACGTGCGCGGCGAGGTGGACGGCGAAACGCTTCTCGAACGCGACGAGTTGCGCGCGGACGTCGGCGGGCAGGCCGTCGGGGATGGGGCGGCCGCCGCTGAGGTCCCAGCCCCGGTCGCCGTTGAACAGCGTGAGCTTCTGGCCGGAGCCGATGTGGATGCCGTACAACTCGGCCGCGTACTTGTGCCCGAGCTGGCCGGTGACCATTGCCCCGACGTCGCAGCCCCCGGCGGCGTACCGGTCGTGGCCGAGGACCCGGGTCATGAGGACGTGCCAGAGGTCGGCGACCTTCCAGAAGTTCATGTCCGGGTGGTCCGGCAGCGGGCCGGAGAAGCCGAACCCGGGGAACGAGGGGACGATGACGTCGAACGCCTCGGCCGGGTCGCCGCCGTACGCGCCGGGGTCGGCGAGGGGGTCGACCACCTTCGACCAGTGCCAGAACGTCCAGGGCCAGCCGTGCGTGAGGATCAGCGGCGTCGGGTCCGGGCCGACGCCGGGCCGGCGCATGAAGTGCACCGGGACGCCCTCGACCTCGACGCGGTAGTGCTCATAGGCGTTGATCGCGGCCTCGGCCCGGCGCCAGTCGAAGCCGGTGCGCCAGTAGTCGACGAGCTCCTGCAGGTAGGCGCGGTCCACGCCGTAGTACCGGTCCTCGTTGCCCGCGTCGAGCGGCCAGCGCGTCAGCTCGAGACGGTACCGGAGGTCGGCGAGCACGTCGTCGGGCACGTGGATCGGTGCCGGTTCCAGCGGGAACGGGCGCGGTCCGGCGGGGCGGAGGTCAGTGGTCTCGTGGCTCATCGGGGTCCCCTGGAGCCGCTGCGCGGCGGTCGGCGTGATGCTGTGCGCCACGGACAATATCAGTTGCTTATATAAATCCCTGATTAACCTGCCTCGGCGAGGGTGGCCACGAGGACGGCCTTGATGGTGTGCAGGCGGTTCTCGGCCTGGTCGAACACGATCGACGCCTCCGACTCGAAGACCTCGTCGGTGACCTCCAGTTCCTCCAGGCCGAACTGCGCGTAGATCTCCTCGCCGACCGTCGTCGCCCGGTCATGGAAGGCCGGCAGGCAGTGCATGAACCGCACCGACGGGTTCCCCGTCGCGGCGAGCACCTTGGCGTTGACCTGGTACGGCGTGAGCAACGCGATGCGCTCGGCCCAGACCTCCTTGGGCTCGCCCATCGACACCCACACGTCCGTGTGCAGGAAGTCGGCGCCGCGGACGCCCTCGCCGACGTCGTCCGTCAGCGTGATCCGGGCCCCGCTGCGCTCGGCCAGGTCACGGGCGGCCGCCCGCACGTCGGCGGACGGCAGCAGGCCGTCGGGCGCGACAAGGCGGACGTCCATGCCGAGCAGCGCCCCCATGATGAGAAGGGAGTTGCCCATGTTGTTGCGCGCGTCGCCAAGGTAGGCGAAGGCGATCTCCTCGATCGGCTTGGCCGCGGACTCCGCCATGGTGAACGCGTCGCACAGGCTCTGCGTCGGGTGCCACTCGTCGGTGAGACCGTTCCAGACCGGGACCCCGGCGTACGCGGCGAGGGTCTCGACGTCCTTCTGACGCCGGCCGCGGTACTGGATGCCGTCGAACATCCGGCCCAGCACCCGCGCGGTGTCCTTCACCGACTCCTTGTGCCCGATCTGCGAGCCGGCCGGGTCGAGGTACGTCACGTGCGCGCCCTGATCGTGCGCCGCCACCTCGAACGCGCTGCGCGTGCGGGTGGACGTCTTCTCGAAGATCAGCGCGATGTTGCGGCCGGTCAGACGGGGCCGCTCGGTGCCCGCCCGCCGGGCCGCCTTCAGCTCGCCGGCCAGGTCGACGAGCGAACGGAACTCCTCGGCGGTGAAGTCGAGCTCCTTGCAGAAGCTCCGGCCGCGCAGCATGTGACCTCCCAGAGACATGGGCAAGACTGTATCGCCATGCGCTCGACTGAATCAATATTCAGATCGATGGTCAGGGGTGCCCGCCTCCCTCGCGGGCGGTTCCTCCTAGACTCGGGTCCATGGAGCCCCTCGCCGTCGCAGTCAATGACCTGGTCAAACGCTACGGCATGACGGCCGCGGCCGACGGCCTCTCCTTCGGCGCCCGATACGGCGAGGTCACGGCCCTGCTCGGGCCGAACGGAGCGGGCAAGACGACCACCGTCGAGATCTGCGAGGGCTACCGGCGCGCGGACTCCGGCAGCGTGCGCGTGCTCGGCCGCGATCCCCGGGACCCCGGGCTCAAGACGCGCATCGGCGTGATGCTGCAGTCGGGGGGTGTGCCGACGAACGCCCGCGCCGCCGAGTTCCTGCGCCTGATCGCGAGCTTCTACGCCACTCCCCTGGACCCCGCCGCGCTGCTCGACCGTCTCGGGCTGACCTCCTCGGCCCGGACCTCGTACCGCCGCCTGTCCGGCGGCCAGCAGCAGCGGCTGGCCCTCGCCGCCGCGGTGGTCGGCCGCCCCGAGCTGGTGTTCCTCGACGAACCGACCGCCGGCCTCGACCCGCAGGCCCGCCACGCGACTTGGGAGCTCGTCGAGGACCTGAAGGCCGCCGGCGTCGCGGTCATCCTCACCACCCACCACATGGACGAGGCCGAACGGCTCGCCGACGAGGTCGTCATCGTCGACCACGGCCGGGTCATCGCCTCGGGCCCGCCGTCCTCGCTGACCGGCGCCGAACGCCAGCTGCGCTTCCGCGCCCGTCCCGGGCTCGGCCTGGACGAGCTGCTGTCCGCGCTGCCGCCCGCGACGATCGCCAAGGAGTCCCCGGCCGGCCACTACGTCATCGAGGGCGACCTCGTCCCCGAGCTGCTGGCCACCGTGACCGCCTGGTGCGCCTCCAACGGCATCATGACCGAGGACCTGCGGATCGAACGCCGGACCCTCGAAGACGTCTTCCTCGAACTGACCGGACGGGAGCTCCGCTCGTGACGGACCTGACCTTCACCCCCTCGCCCGGTGCGGCGCCGAGGTCCCAAATGGTCCGGGCGCAGACGGCGTACGAACTGCGCACACTGCTGCGCAACGGCGAGCAGCTGCTGCTGATTCTGATCATCCCCGTCGCGCTGCTGCTCTTGTTCAGCAGCGCGCCGCTGCTCGACCTGGGCGCGGGACGGCGTGTCGACTTCCTCACGCCGGGCGTGCTGGCGCTGGCCGTGATGTCCACGGCGTTCACCGGGCAGGCCATCGGCACCGGGTTCGAGCGCCGGTACGGCGTGCTCAAGCGCCTCGGCGCGACACCGCTCCCCCGGTCCGGGCTGATCATCGCCAAGACGCTCACCGTGCTGGCCGTCGAGGTCCTGCAGGCGCTGGTGATCTGCGTCGTGGCGGTCGCGCTCGGCTGGAGCCCGCACGGGAATCCGGCGACCGTGATCCTCCTGCTGCTCCTGGGAACGGCGGCGTTCAGCGGGTTCGGGCTGCTGATGGCGGGCACCCTGCGCGCCGAGGCGACCCTGGCCGCCGCCAACCTCGTCTACATCCTCCTGCTGGCCCTCGGCGGCGTCATATTCCCGTTGACAAGATTCTCCGGGGGCGTACGGTCGGTCCTCGAACTGCTACCGATCTCCGCGCTCGCCGACGGGCTGCGCCAGGTGCTGCAGCACGGTGCCGGGCTCCCCGCCCGCGATCTGGTGATCCTCGCCGTGTGGGCGGTGCTCGGCCTCGCTCTCGCCGCACGGTTCTTCTCCTGGGAGTGACGCATGGCGCTCGCCGACGCCCCCGGCTCGTATGACGGAGCCGGGTCGGTCCGGTCCCGGCCGACCGGTCTCCGGCTGTCCCTCGGCTCGGTCCCGCCGCCCGCGCTGATCCTGCTGGGCATCGTCTCGGTGCAGGTCGGCGCGGGCCTCGCCAAGAACCTCTTCGGCCAGATCTCGCCGGACGCCATCGTGATGCTGCGCCTGGCCACCTCGGCCATCGTGCTCTCGGTGATGGCCCGCTCCGCGCTGCGCGACCTGCGGCGCCTGCACTCCTGGCGCGACATGGGGGTCGCCGTGCTGTTCGGCCTCACCCTCGCCGGGATGAACTTCAGCTTCTACCAGGCGATGGCCCGCATTCCGCTCGGCGTCGCGGTGACGATCGAGTTCCTGGGACCCCTCACCGTGGCCATCGTCGCGTCCCGGCGCAGGCTGGACCTGGTGTGGGCGGTCCTGGCGCTGGGCGGAGTGGCGATGCTCGCCCACGGCAGCGGCGACGTCTCGCTGGCCGGGGTGGCGTTCGGCCTGCTCGCGGCGGTGGGCTGGGCGGCGTACATCGTGCTGAGCGGCGCGACGGGCAAGCGGTTCTCCGGGTCCACCGGCCTGGCCATCGCGAGCGTCGTCGGCGCGATCGCCATCATGCCCGTCGGGATCGCCACCGGCGGTTCGACGCTGCTCGACCCGAAGATCCTGCTGATCGGGCTCGGCGTCGGACTGCTGTCGTCGGTCATCCCCTACAGCCTGGAGCTCGAGGCGTTGCGGCGCATGCCGGCCCGCGTGTTCGGCATCCTCATGAGCGTCGAGCCCGCGGTCGCCGCCCTGGTCGGCCTCGTCTTCCTCGGCGAGGTCCTGGTGTGGCGCGAGTGGCTGGCGATCGGCTGCGTCATCGCCGCCTGCGTCGGCGCCACCCGCTTCCAGGACTCCCCACCCGAAGCCCCCGAGGCCTGACCGCTCATCCGACCGGTCTGACCGCGACCTGCGGTCGAGTGGTCACCATAGGGGGTCATTCATGTACTCTTCGTATACGCGGCAGCGCTGTGGCGTTCGGCCGGTGACCTGACAGACTGGAGAGGGGTCATGCCATGCCCGACATGGCCACGACATCTCTACCGAGGACTCCGATGATCGCCGTTCCGGACTGGCCGTACGGCCCGTACACCGTCGATGACCTGGACGCGCTGCCTGATGAGGGCGTGCGTCGTGAGCTCGTGAACGGATGGATCATCGTGGCCCCCTGGCCGAGCACCTTCCATGATCACGCGGCGAAGAGGCTGGAACGGGCGCTGGAGGACGCGGCGACCGACGCGGCGACCGACGTGTACATCAAAGGGCCGCTCGACATCGACACCGGACCGTCGATCCGTGTTCCGGACATCGTGGTGGTCGAGGGCGAGGCGGCTCGCGCGGCACGCGCACGCCGCGCTCGGGCGTACGACGCCGCTGACGTGCTCCTGGTCGTGGAGATCGTCTCCCCGCGCAGCGGCAGCGAACAGCACGATCGGGTGGACAAGGTCTTCGAGTACGCGCGAGCCGGGATCCCGCAGTACTGGCTGGTCGACCTGGAGCCGGAGCCGCGCGTTCTGGTCCGCAGGCTCGGCGCGGACGGGAGATATCACGTCACCGGTTCCGCCGATCAAGAATCTGCGCTGAAGACCGACGAGCCGTTCCCCTTCACCTTCGACGTCGCCTCGCTCGTCGAGTGACGGACCCGGATCCCGGGCATGGCGGGGCGCTCGTACGATGAAGGGCGTGCGATCCGACAACCCGCTGGCCCGGCTCCGTGATCTCGTGTGGCGTCCCACGCCCGCCTCCCTGCGCGGGCTGGCCCTCGCGAGCGTCGCGGGCAACGCCCTGATCATGGCGACGGGCGCGGCCGTGCGCGTCAGCGGCTCGGGCCTCGGCTGCCCCACCTGGCCGAAGTGCACCGGCACCAGCCTGGTGCCGACGCACACCCCGCAGCACTCGGCCGTCAACATGGCGATCGAGTTCGGCAACCGGATGCTGACCTTCCTGGTGCTCGCGCTCGGCCTGGCGGTCTTCGTCGCTGCGCTGCGGCTGCGCCCCCGGCGCGGGGACCTGGTGCGGCTGGCCGCGATCCAGCCCCTCAGCGTGGTCGCGCAGGCGATCGTCGGCGGGATCGTCGTGCTCACCGACCTGCACCCGGTCTCGGTGACCGTGCACTTCCTGCTGTCGCCGGCCATCCTCGCGGCGGCCGTGGTGCTGTGGGTGCGTGCGAGCGAGGGCGACGAACGCGCCCGGCCCCTCGTCCGGCAGGAGCTGGTCTGGCTGGGCCGCGCCCTGACCGGCGTGGTCTTCCTGCTCCTCGTGGCGGGCACCGTCGTGACCGGCACCGGGCCGCACGCCGGGGATCCCAAGGCCCGGCGCTATGACTTCCAGATCGAGCAGGTCGCCCAGCTCCACGCGGACATCGTCTGGGCCACGGTCGGGCTGACCTTCGCACTGCTGCTGGGCCTGCGGCTGACCAACGCCCCGAAGCACGTCCAGCGGCGCGCGGTGGAGCTCCTGGTGGTGGAGCTGGCGCAGGGCGTCATCGGCTACGTGCAGTACTTCACCAACGTCCCCGGCGCACTCGTCGTCGCCCACGTGCTGGGCGCGGCCCTGGTGTGGATCGCCACCCTCCGGGTCCTGTTCGCCCTCCGCGACCGTGGCGGCATGCCGGCGCCCTCGGCCGCCGAGCCCGCAGCGGCGACCCGCGACACCGCCCCGGCCGCCTCCCTCGGCGGCTGATCCGCCGCCCGCTCCTGGGCGCGCACAGCGCTCGGCGATCGTGGGTTCGCGCCCGGTTCCGGGCGGAACGTCCGGCTGCTGCGGGCTCTTCGCCGAGCGTTCGGTCCGGCCGGCCGCCGCTCGGTGGTCAGGCCGCGTGGGTGAGCTTGGTGGTGAGCCACTGGAAGCACTTGGGGAGCATGGCCGTCCAGACGCCGGTGTTGTGGCCGCCGCGCGGCACGACGTACGTGTAGACGATCGAGGGCGCGCGGGCCGCCTGGACCATGGAGTTCACCGCCGTCGTGGTGCCCGGGTCCTGCTTGCTCGCGGTCAGCAGCAGGTCCACGGCCGGGCGCCTGGTCCGCAGCAGCGCGGGGACGTCGGCGCCCGGGAGCCTGGCCAGCGCCGGGCTGTAGGCGGTGAAGTAACCGGAGAGGCTGACCCCCGCCCGGAACAGATGGGAGTGCTCCGTGGCGAGCTTCGCGGCGCAGTAGCCGCCCGTCGAGTAGCCCATCGTCCCCCAGGCGTCACGACCGGGCAGGGCGCGAAAGTTCTCGGTGACGATGCGCCGGACGTCGTCGGTGAGCCACGTGGCGACCTTGGGGCCGCCCGGCACGTCGGTGCACTCGGTGTCGCGGCCCGGCACGACGGTGATGGTGGGCGCGACGAGGATGTAGGGCTGAGCGGCGCCCTGCTTCATCGCCTCCTGCAGCTTCTTCGGCCCCTGCATCGTGTGGAACCAGGTGATCGGGGTTCCGGGGAAGCCGGGGAACAGCTCGACGACCGGGAACCGCTGCTGCGGGTGCCGGTGGTACTGCGGTGGCAGCCACACCCAGATCTTGCTGCGGATACCCGACTTGGCGCCGACCAGGTCGGCCGAGAGCGCCCGATCGGATCGGTCGGGCCGGAAGTCGTTGCGCAGCCGCTTGGAGAGCCCGCGGGCGAGTGGCTGCGATCCGCCGTTCTGCTGCTGGATGGGCGCGTCCGCGCCGTTCTGGCCGAGCAGGTCGTTCCAGGACGCGAAGAACTGGAAGTGGTCGTTGAGGCCGACGCCGGCCAGGAGGACCGCCGTGACCTGGCAGACCAGGATGAGCGCCGCCCTGATCGGCAGGACGGTCGTGCCCCGCGCTCGTCCCCACAGCAGCACGCAGCCGACCGGCGCGGCCAGTGCCAGCAGGATCGACAGGACGAGCAGCGGCCAGCCCAGCAAACTCAACCGTGGCCTCCCCGAAGGCGTTCGAACTGAGCGTCACCGCAATGGCACCTGAACGGTGGCTCAACGCGCTGCGGTCGCGGGCCGATCGTAGAGGGGCGGGGGTTCTCTCCGGCTTGAGCGAAGGTGTCGGCCGCGTGTACTCCGCATTCACCTGACGTGAAGGTGCCACACCATCGCCGGTGCGCTCGGGGTTCAGTCGCCTCGGAGGTAGGCGCGCAGGCGGTCGAGCGGCCAGGTGTTGACGACGTCGTCCGGGGTGAGCCAGCCACGCTGGGCGGTGCCGACGGCGTACCGGAGGTTGTCGAAGTGTCCCGGGGCGTGCGCGTCGCTGTCGATCGCGAACTTCACGCCGTGCCGCCGGGCGTGCCGGATCAGGTCGGCGGGCAGGTCGAGCCGGTCGGGGAAGGCGTCGATCTCCAGGATCGTCCGGGATCGCGCGCACGCTGCGAACACGGCCTCCCAGTCGGCGTCGACGGAGGCGCGGCGGCCGATGCTGCGGGCGGTGGGGTGACCGATGATGTGCACGTGCGGGTTCTCGACCGCGCGGACGAGCCGGCGGGTCATCGCCGCCCGGTCCTGGGTGAAGTGGGAGTGCACGGACGCGACGCACACGTCGAAGCCCGCGAGGAACTCGGCCGGCCAGTCCACCTCGCCATCGGGGTCGATGTTCAGCTCGGTGCCGTGCAGCAGCGCCATGTCCGGGTACCGCTCCTGCAGGGCGTGGACGGCCTCGCGCTGGGCGAGCATCTTCTCGTCCGTCATGCGCTGCATGAAGAGGTTCGGCGCGTGGTCGGTGATCGCGTAGTACTCGTTGCCGCGCGCGGCCGCGGCGGCGACCATGTCCTCCAGCGAGGCGACGCCGTCGGTCAGGTCGGTGTGGGTGTGCAGGTCACCGCGCAGGTCGGTGAGCTCGACGAGGCGGGGCAGCTCCCCGCGAAGGGCCGCCTCGATCTCGCCCTCGTCCTCGCGCAGGGGCGGCGGGATCCACGGGAGCCCGAGCCGGGCGTAGACGTCCTCCTCGGTGGCGGAGACGATGAGCTCGCCGGTCTCGACCGAGAACAGGCCGTACTCCGAGAGCTTCAGCCCGGCCCGTACGGCGATCTCGCGGGTGCGGACGTTGTGCGCCTTGGACCCGGTGAAGTACTGCAGCGCGGCGCCCCAGGACTCCGGCGGCACGACCCGCAGGTCGACCTGGATCCCCTTGACCGTACGGACGGAGGTCTTCGTCTCGCCGCTGCCGATCACCTCGGTGACGAGCGGCAGCGAGGTGAACGCCGCCATGAGCGGACCGGAGTCGTCGGCGGTGGCGAGGATGTCGATGTCGCCGATGGTCTCGCGGCACCGCCGCAGCGACCCGGCGACCGCGCACCGGCCGGCGAGCGGCGACAGCTCGGCGACGATCTCCGCGGCGAGCTCGGTGGCGACGTCGATGAGCGCCCGCTCCCCCTGGGTCCGCAGCAGCTCGATGCCGTGGAGGATGTTCTCCTCGGTCTTGGCGCCGAAGCCCTTCAGCCCGGTCAGCCGGCCGGCCGGGATCGCCTCGGCGAGTTGCTCGACAGAGGAGATCCCGAGCTCCTCGTAGAGCACCATCGCCTTCTTCGGCCCGAGGGTCGGGATGGCGGTGAGGGCTCGCACCCCGGCGGGGATGCGCTCGCGCAGCGCCTCGAGCTGCCGGATCGTGCCGGTCTGCTGGTAGTCGAGGATCTTCTTGGCGATCGCCTCGCCGACGTTCGGAATCGTGCGCAGCCCCTTCAGGTCGAGCGCCGTGACGTCGTCGGGGTGGCCGCCGATGGCCCGCGCGGCCTTCTCGTAGGCGCGCACCTTGTACGCCGCCTCACCGGTGATCGACAGCAGGTCGGCGAACTCCTGGAACAGAGCCGCGACGTCATCATTAGGGCGCCCCATGGACCCGATGTTAGGCGGGACCCCCGACAAGCGCTCCGGTCCCCGGACACCGCTAGCCGCGCGGGACGGGCCCGGTGACGCGTTCGGCGGCCAACCGGCCGGACACCAGCACCATGGGCACGCCGACCCCCGGCTGCGTTCCCGAACCGACGAACACCACGTTCTCCAGCCGCGGCGCGAGGTTCGCGGGGCGCCATGGCCCCGTCTGACCGACCGTGTGCGCCAGCGCGAACGGGGTGCCGGCCGCCATTCCCGCCGCCGCCCAGTCGGACGGCAGGACGACGTTGCGCACCGTGGTCGCTCCCGACAGGCCGCGGTAGCCGCGTCGCTCCAACGTGTCGATCAGGTGCTCGACATAGCGTGGTCCGGTGCGGCGCCAGTCGATGCCGGCGGTGAGGTTGGGCGCCGGGGCCAGGACGTAGAGGCCCCGCGCTCCGGGCGGTGCCATGGCCGGCTCGGTGATGCTCGGGTTGCACACCAGCAGCGACGGGTCGCTCATCGTACGGCCGTGCCGGGTGATCTCGTCGAACGTCGTACGCCATCGCCGGCCGAAATGAATGTTGTGGTGGGCGAGGTGCGGGTAGCCGGCGGCGACGCCGAGGTGCAGCAGGACGCAGGACGGCGAGTATCGCAGCCGTCTGCGCAGTGGCCGCCCCAGCAACTCGGCGGCGGCCACCGGAAGGTCCGGGTTGAGGACCACCACGTCGGCGGGCAGCCGGGTACCGTCGGCCAGGCATACCGCGCGGGCCCGGCCCTGGACCAGGTCGACGCCGGCGACCTCGTGGTCATAGCGGATGTCGACACCGTGCTTGGCGGCCACGTCGGCGAGCGCCCGGGCGACGGCGTGCATGCCGCCGCGCGGATAGTAGACGCCGGCCACGGTGTCCAGATAGGAGATCAGCGCGTACAGGGCACGGGCCCGGTGCGGCGGTACTCCGGCGTAGAGCGCCTGGAAGGAGAACACCCGCCGGGTGCGCGGATCGGCGAAGAAGGTGCCGATGCGCCGGGACAACCGGCCGAACCCGCCGGAGGCGGTGAGGCGCGCCAGGCTCGGGCCGGCGAGGTCGAGCGGGCCGTCGAGGTTGCGGTCGATGAAGGCGTCCCAGCAGATGTCGTAGAGCCGGCTCGCGTAGTCGACGAACCTGAGGAACCCGTCGGCCTCCCGGAGGCCGCACAGCCGTCCGATCTCGGCGGCGGTGTCCGTCGTGGCGGCCCGCACGTCGAGGGTCGACCCGTCCGGGAAGTGCGCCCGGTAGGCCGGGTCCAGCCGCACGAGGTCAACCCAGTCGGCCGACCGCTCCCCGACCGCCGCCATCGTACGGTCCAGCAGTTCGGGCATCGTCAACACGGTCGGCCCCGTGTCGAACCGGAAGTCGCCGTCCCGGCGTTCACCGCAGCGTCCGCCCGGCGCGCTCGTCCGCTCCAGCACGGTGACATCGCGCCCGGCCGCGACCAGATGGATCGCACAGGCCAGGCCGCCCAGCCCCGCGCCGACGACGATCACCTTGTCCGTCGGTCCGGCAACCGTCCTCATCGCGCCCTCCCGCCCCCCGGATGCGTCCCCCCGCACCGCACCGCGTCACCGGGCGCGGTGCGGTTTTGGCATCGATTTTGGAGTCGGCATGCACCGGCGGTCCCGGCGGCGACGCGGTCAGGCGGCGGTCGCGGGCCCCAGGTCCGGGCCGAACACCTCGTAGTGGATGCGATCCGCCGGAACACCGAGGTCCAGGAGCTGGGACCGGATCGAGCGCATGAAGGGCACCGGGCCGCACAGGTAGGCGCGGGTGTTCTCGGGGATATGCGGCTTCCGGTGTCGGCGACCCGGCCTCTCGCGTCAGGGGGCGTAGCTCATCACGTGGGCGTGGACCATGCGGCCGACGGCGGGGTCGCACCGGCGGAACGCCTCGGTGATGTGGGTGTGCTCGGCGGCCTTGCCGCACAGCTCGGTGCCCCGGCGCCGCAGGGACAGGGCCGTCCACACCTCGATGCCCAGCGACTGCCACACCGACCGCAGCAGGCGGTTGCCGGACGCCTCGACGATCTCGCGGTGGAACGCGATGCTGTGCCGCATCTCCTCGTCCCGGTCGGTGGCGGCGGCCAGGCGCGCGATGTGGGCCTCGAGCGCCTCGACCCGGCCGGCCATCCGGCGCACGGCGAGGTCGGCGGCGGTCTCCTCCAGGCCCGCGCGGACCGGGAAGACCTCCGCGAGGTCCTCGTCTGTGAAATCGCGCACTCTCGCGCCCCGGTTGGGCAGCGTCTCGATCAGGCGGAGCGCCTCGAGATGGCGGAGCGCCTCCCGGACGGGTGCCTGACTGACGCCGAGCTCGGCCGCGATGCGGCGTTCGACGATACGCTCGCCGGGGGCCCAGCGACCCGAGGTGATGCCGTCGATCAGGACCTGGCGGATCTGGTCGCCGAGGCCGGTGCGCACCAGCGGGGCAGACGCGTTCATGTTACTCAATGGTAGCCGCCCCCTACGTGGTAAAACCCTTCTTATCGCTGATCTATGATCGATCATAGATAATCGCCTCCTGATTGTATGGGCGCGACTCATGGGAACCCCATCGAGGCGCCCGGACACGAAGGGAAGACCTCGATGGGTGACACCAAGACGAGGACCCCGGCACGACGGGCCAAGACCCGCGCGGCACAGCCCGAGCCGGAGACGCTGGTCGCGTACTACCGGCAGATGCTGCTGATCCGCAGGTTCGAAGAGCGCGCCGCCCGGGCCTACACCGAGGCCAAGATCGGTGGCTACTGCCACCTGAATCTCGGTGAGGAGGCGACGGTCACCGGGCTGATGGCCGCGCTGGAGCCTCGTGACTACCTGTTCACGAACTACCGGGAGCACGGCTACGCCCTCGCCCGCGGCATCGACGCCCGCCGGGTCATGGCCGAGCTGTACGGCCGGAGCACGGGCGTCTCCAAGGGCTGGGGCGGCTCGATGCACATGTTCGACCTGGAGTCGCGACTGCTCGGCGGGTACGGCATCGTCGGCGGCCAGCTCCCCCTTGCCACGGGCGCGGCGCTCGCCGTGTCCTACAAGGGCGGCGACGAGGTCGTCATGTGCCAGATGGGCGACGGCACGACCAACATCGGCGCGTTCCACGAGTCGCTGAACATGGCCGCCCTCTGGGACCTGCCGGTCGTCTTCGTGGTCGTCAACAACGGCCTGGGCATGGGCACCACGGTCGAGAACTCCTCGGCCGAGCCGGAGCTGTACCGCCGGGCCGCGGCGTACCGCATGGAGGGCGCCCGCGTCGACGGCACCGACGTCGTCGCCGTACGGGAGGCCGCGCGGGCGGCGGTCGAGCGGGCCCGGACCGAGCACAAGCCGTTCCTGCTGGAGACGACGAGCCCGCGCCTGCGCGGCCACTCGGTCGTCGACCCGGCCCGCTACCGCACGGCGGAGGAGAAGGACGCGCTCAAGGCCGCCGACCCGCTCGCCCACTTCGGGCTCGAACTGGAGGAGGCCGGCGTCCTGGACGCGGAGGCGCGCGAGAAGCTGGACGCCGAGGTCAAGGCCGAGGTCGACGACGCGGCCGCGTTCGCCGACGACAGCCCGCACCCGGACGTGTCCACGCTCTTCGACTACACCTACGCCACGCCCGTGCATGGCGAGTCCCGCCGCCTGCCGGCCGACCCGGTCTTCTGAGGAGATTCACATGGCGACCATGACCTACCGCCAGGCCCTCCGGGACACCCTGCGCGACGAGATGCTGCGCGACGAGAACGTCTTCGTCATGGGCGAGGAGATCGGCGTCTTCGAGGGCTCGTACAAGATCACTGAGGGGCTTCTCAAGGAGTTCGGGCCCAAGCGCGTCCGCGACACCCCGATCGCCGAGGAGGGCTTCGTCGGCGCCGCGATCGGCGCGGCCATGCTCGGCCTGCGCCCCGTCGTCGAGATCATGACGATCAACTTCTCGCTGCTCGCGCTGGACCAGATCGTCAACCACGCCGCCAAGATCTACGGCATGTTCGGCGGGCAGTGCAGCGTGCCGATGGTGATCCGCACGCCCGGTGGCGGCGGCCAGCAGCTCGGCGCCACGCACTCGCAGAACGTCGAGCTGTTCTACTCGTTCATCCCGGGTCTGAAGGTCCTCGCGCCCAGCACGCCCGCCGAGGCCTCCTCGATGCTGCGGGCCGCGATCCGCGACGACGACCCGGTGCTGTTCCTGGAGAACCTCGCGCTGTACAACACGCGCGGCGAGGTGCCCGACGACCTGGAGCCCGCCGAGATCGGCCGGGCCGCCGTCACCCGGTCGGGCACCGACGTGACGATCGTCGCCTACTCGCGGATGGCCCACGTCGCCGCCGAGGCGGCCGAGAAGCTGGCCACCGAGGGCATCAACGCCGAGATCGTCGACCTGCGCAGCCTGCGCCCGCTGGACCGCGAGACCGTCGTCGAGTCCGTCCGCCGCACCGGCTGCGCCGTCGTCGCCGAGGACGACTGGCTCACGTACGGCATCGGCGCCGAGATCGCCGCGACGATCCAGGAGGGAGCGTTCGACTGGCTCGACGCCCCGGTGCGCCGGGTCGCGATGGCCGAGGTGCCGCTCCCCTACTCCAAGCCGCTCGAACTGGCCGCCCTGCCGTCGGCCGAGTCGCTCGTCACCGCCGTCCGCGACACCGTACGCGCGACCGGCCGTTAGGAAGATTCATGCCCGAGATCCTCATGCCGCGCCTGTCCGACACCATGGAGGAAGGCGTCATCAGCGCGTGGCACAAGAAGCCCGGCGACAAGGTCACCGCCGGGGAGGCCCTGGTCGACATCGAGACCGACAAGGCCCTCATGGAGTACGAGGCGTACGAGGACGGCGTCCTCGGCGAGATCCTGGTCGCGGAGGGCCAGACCGCGGGCATCGGCACGCCGATCGCGGTCCTGCTGGCCGAAGGCGAGTCCGCGCCCGCGCCCCGGCAGGCCCCCGCCGCGCCGGAGGCCTCCGCCGCCGCGAACGGCCAGGCGGGCGCGCCGCAGCAGACCGCCGCCACGCCGGCCCCCGCCGCGACCGCCACGGCTCCGGCGCAGGACGTCGCCGCCGCCGCGTCGAACGGCGCCCGCTCCCGGCCGCCGTCCTCCCCGCTCGCGCGCAGGCTGGCGCGCGAGAACGACATCGACCTGGCGACGCTCACCGGCTCCGGCCCCGGCGGCCGGATCGTCCGCGCCGACATCGAGGCCGCGCTCAAGAACGCGCCGGCCCCGGCGGTCGCCGCGGCGCCCGCGGCGACCGCGGCTCCCGCCGCGACCGAGGACCCGGACGTCGAGCGGGTGCCGCTCAGCCGGATCCGGAAGGTCACCGCCCGCCGGCTCACCGAGAGCATGCAGACGACGCCGCACTTCTACCTGACGCGGATCGTCGACGTCGGCGCGCTGCTGGCCTTCCGTAAGACGCTGAACGAGTCGCTCGCCCCGGCAAAGGTGAGCGTCAACGACCTCATCGTCAAGGCGTGCGCGACGGCTCTGCGGGCGAACCCGGTGCTGAACGTGTCGTTCACCGAGGACAACCTCCTCGTGCACAAGCGGGTGAACGTCGGCGTCGCCGTGGCGCTGGAGGACGGCCTCGTCGTCCCGGTGATCCGGGACGCCGACCGTAAGACCGTGTCGCAGATCGGCACGGAGACCCGCGAGCTGGCCGGGCGGGCGCGCGAGCAGCGCCTCACCCCGCAGGAGATGTCCGGCGGCACGTTCACCGTCAGCAACCTCGGGATGTTCGGCGTCGACTCCTTCACCGCGGTCATCAACCCGCCGGAGGCGGGGATCCTCGCCGTCGGCGCGACCCGCAAGGACGTCGTGGTCGGCGACGACGGGGAGTTCGTCGCCCGCGACCGGCTCACGCTGACGCTGTCCGTCGACCACCGCGCCTGCGACGGCGCGACCGGCGCCAAGTTCCTCGGCGAGCTGGCCGAACTGCTGGAGAACCCGCTCCGCATCATCGCCTGACCAGAGCGAGGTCACCCCTCCACGGTCGCCGTGGAAGGGTGCCCCTCCGGCAGGACAGAGTGCCCGCTGCCCGGCCGGAACGACACGACGACGCCCCGTCATCCTCTGCGGAGGATGACGGGGCGTCTTCTCGCGTTCCCGGCTCGATACGTCTCCGGTACGGCGCTCCCCCGCCTGCCCGGCGAGAGCCTGATGGCGGCGCTGTCATCCGCTGGCTCGCCCGCCGGCCGGGCTGCTGGTCGCCCTCGGTCTCTGCCGAGGATTTGGTTGTGTGAGCGACTGAAATCCTCGGCAGTGAGACGCCGGTGAGAGCAACGGGCGACCCTGGCATGCGATCTATAGAGATCGCCCGTTTCCTCCTTGGCGTGATCGCGCGGGGCCGTACCGGATGCTCGGGAAAGGCCTCGCCCGTGGTGCCGATATGCGAGCTTCGCCCCCTTCTCGGACCGCGGTCGCCGAGCATTCGGTACGCCTCAGCCGGCGAGCCCCAGTGGGCAGCGCACGTCGCCGTCGCGGTTCGGGCAGCAGACCACCGCCAGGTCGATGAAATTCCCGCCCCGGAGCCACCAGGCCCAGACGACGTCGTTACCCCGCTTCAGCGTGTCCAGGGCGTTGCCGGTCATCGTTCCCATGAGCGGGGCGGCGCGCTGCTGGTCGATGTGCAGGCGCAGGTCGGAGATGTCGGCGTACTGCTGGGCCAGCCAGGTGACCGCGTCGGCCGGGTCCTCCCAGGTGCCTTGCACCGTCCGAGCGGGTCTGCCGAGCCAGGCACTCGTGGCCTCGGGTGGGACGACGGCGGTCTGGAACTGTGGGGTGCCGAGTCTCCGGGCGTCGTCGAACGGTTTGATCGCTTCGCCGGGACCTCGGTAGAGGTACGCGTGGAAGTGCACGGATCAGTCCCTAGGATCGTGGGAGCGTCCCCCCGACTTGGCCTCGGGGGGACGCCCCGTCACTCACTACCTGCGGATGACGGTGATCTCGACGCAGGCCTCGCCGTCCTCACCGGTGTAGCCACCGCAACGGCGTACGGCCTTGCGCCCCACGGTCTTCTTCACGAACCTCACCTCCTCTCTGACCTCGTCGTGGCCCTCCACGGGCCGCGGAGGGAGTCAGGGCAGGGGAAGTAGCCTCAGGAGCGGCCCCCTCGCCGCCCCTGAGGCGTGGGGTCCGCACGGCCGTCTCGGGGGAGGACGACCGTGCGGAGTTCTAAGAGGCCGGCACGTTGAGATGGGGCCAGGTCTCGGCGATGGCCTGACGGAACTCCGCCAGCACCTGCGTGTACAGGGCCCAGCGCCGGCTCTCCAACTCCCACTGGGAGCGGCCCCGGATCTTGTACTTGCCGGACGCGGAGACGGCGACCCACTCCCTGGTGAGCGGATCCTCCTGGACGGTGAAGCCGGGGATCACCGGGACGGGGCGCTGCTCGTTCATTGCCCGAAGCTCGCGACGTCGTCTCTGGACAGGACCACTCCAGGCATCGCGAGGACGGCATGGACGACCTTGTCCGTGTCGGAGACCTCAACCCAGAGGTAATCGGCCACGGACTCGCTGATGAGGACGCCTCGCCCGCTCACCTCGGTGTGGTCGGGCCGCCTCTTCGTCGGCAGCACACTGGGGTAGGCGTCGCGGACCCGCAGGTGGGTCCATCGGGCCCACGCCTCGAGGGCGAGCCAGATACCCGGATCGACTCGGGGCGATGGTGCTTCCTGCGTCCGGACAAGCCGAATGGCATTGGTGGCGAGTTCGGAAGCCACCAATTGGACGTTGTAGGTGAAATCCGGATCGGCCTGGACCAGTCGATCGCGAACTGCACGGCAAGCGTCAGCGACGGCTGAAGACATCGGCATGATTTCGATCCGGTTTGAGCCTGAAACGTAGCCCTGGGCGATATGCCCCGGTCGTCGCGGTGATGGCACGCATCGCGTCATGGAGGTCTCCTCTGGAGGCGGAGGATTGCTACGTGCAGTAGCCACCAGAACACGTTGCGCCTCACTATGCTCTGCCTATTAGGTAATTCACAATGAGGTTGGCGCTATTAGTCAAGATCGATTAGTCATTCGTGTAGTAGCGCCGATTCTGTGTCGGAAGCTCTACGATCAGTGACGCTCCGAGAGAAGCGGGAAGAGGACGACACAATGGCCGACGCCAGGCACAGCCCGACGGTGCGCCGCCGTCGACTCGCCAGGGAGCTTCGCAAGCTTCGCGAGGCGGCAGGGATGACCGCCGACGAGGTCAACCGGAAGCTCGAATGGGCG
Organism: Actinoallomurus sp. NPDC052308; assembly: GCF_040679195.1. NCBI lineage: Bacteria > Bacillati > Actinomycetota > Actinomycetes > Streptosporangiales > Thermomonosporaceae > Actinoallomurus > Actinoallomurus sp. NPDC052308. Next base: position 428,775 of record NZ_JBFAUM010000004.1, read on the forward strand.
AACGGCAAGGTGAACAAGCTGGAGCGGGCCATGACCGTCCGGCCGCGCGTCACCGACATCCGGGTGCTCTTGGAGACCTACGGGGTACACGACCAAACCATCCGCGATGCACTGTTCGACCTGACCCGACAAGCACGCGAGCGCGGATGGTGGACCGCCTATGGACCGCTCGATGACAACTACGTCGAGTTCGAGGCTGAGGCGATGAAGATCAGTACCTACGAGCTCGCCATCATCCCCGGCCTGCTGCAGACACCGGAGTACGCCCGCGCGATTCAGCGCGCCCGCATCAAGGACGAGCACGAGATCGAGAACCTCGTCCAGCTCCGCATGGAGCGACAGAAGATCCTCACCGACAAGAACCCACCGAAGCTATGGGCGGTCATTGACGAAAACGCCCTGAAACGCTCTTTCGGACCACGCCAGGCCAAGATCGAGCAGCTCCAGCGGCTGATCGACACGGAGCGGCTGGAGCACGTCACCGTTCAGGTCATGCCGATGAAGATTGCGCCGCATGCAGGTCTTAACGGATCGTTCGTCATCCTGGACTATAAGGATGATCCAACCCTGGTCTACCGCGAGGCACAGCCGGGTTCCTCCTACGTAGAAGGCGTCGCCGAGATCGAGGAACGACGAGACGTCTTCCAGTTCCTGACCGCAACCGCGCTCGGGCCGGATGAGTCGATCGCCTGGCTCAGGCGGTTGGCCGAGAATGAATGAGGTAGCACACCGTGCCCCAGTCCTCCACCAACTGGCGTAAGAGCAGCCGCTCCGGCAGCGGGTCCGGCAACTGCGTCGAGGTCGCCGTCGTCACCGAGTCGCAACGCCCGTAATACGGCAACACCGAGGGTCTCAGAGTCAGAACGTTTCTGAGACCCTCGCTGTATCCAGCCGACCGGGATCTTGCCCGGGTAGGCGCGGACCGGTCCGGCGGACATCTGGCCGAGCTCGCCGTCGATGTGGGCGGCGAAGCCGATGAAGTCGCCGCGGTAGGCGCGGAGGCGCCAGCGTTGGACAGGTCGGTGAGGAAGTCGTCGAGGTGCCGGGCGAGCGGATGCTCGAGGCCCAGGTGTTCACTCAGGACCGGCGACCCCTGCCTCTCTCCTTGCGCCGTTCGGCGAGTTTCCAGGTAACTGGAAACGAACACCTCGCGCCGGGTCGGCCCCGTCGAGATCGCCCCGCCTTCCATAGGGCGATCGTGCCAGATAACGAAGGTTATCTACTTGATCATTTAAGGAGATGGGCCACGTTCGCGGCCATCAGCGTGAGCGATCCACCAAGCGTCGACTTACGCGGTGGGCTTATACACGACAGGCGGGGCTGCGTGGTCCGGCCACATCTGAAGCAGGTGATCCTCTGCAGTATGGCCGGAGGCGTTGACACTCAGTCGCATGCGATAGGTGACGTGGGGCCACACCTCGGTCGTCAGTTCCCCGAGTACCGTTCCCTCCTGGCCGGGCACCGCTAGAACCAGCTCGGGATACGGGTAGCTGGCCCACTGCTTGCTGATCTCGCCGATCGATTCCCATGACGTCTGATCGGGCTTGGGTGCTCGGGGCAGGACCTGGGCCTCGATGTTCACCTTGCCGGCGCGCGCCTGGGCCACGACCACTTTACCGTTGAGAGTCGTGCCGAGACTCGGGGTGCCGATGTCGTCGAGAGCCGACGTGCTTCCTGACCAGGTGTACCGCCCACGCCGTGAAGGCTGGAAAACAACATATGCGGACGCACCTTCTTCACGAAGAAGCACATGCCGTGCGGTGACGGACTGCCGGGCATGGACGGGCAACTGCTCTGCGACTTGTGCGAGCACCGTGTCGCGGACCTTGGCATAGGAGTCGGCCACGTCCGCCTCACCAGCCTGCAAGGCGCGGAGGGCTTGCCTGTCGAGGGCCGCGACGGTGACGTCCCATTGCCTGGAGGTCAAGGCGCCCTGCACCTGTCCGCCGCCCTCTCGGCGTTGCGATCTGATGGCGTCCGTGATTGTCGTGCAGTCGTCGATGACATTACGAGGGTCGCCCCGCTCGGCCTCTACCACGGCCTCTTCGGCGGTGACCAGGATAATGTCGTCGGCCTGGGATGCGGTGAGAGTCACAGGCCAGGACCTGCCGGGAGTCCTCACGTGCTGATCCTTTCCGAAGGGCAGGACGGACGCGGCCAGGGTATCGATGTCCTGGCCGCGTCGCATGTCACCTGTGGCTGGTCTCCGGTTATATCAATAGGTCTTGCACTGCTTGACCGCCGGAGGGCTTGCTGGCGCGTCGGTCACCCACACCCAGAAAGCGTCACCAGGAATGTAAGTGGTTTCGTGAAGCGCAGGCAGGATCCGGTTGGGGATATAGAAGTGGCTGTTCAGGTCGCTCCCCTGATTCGTGTTCTCAGGTCCAGGAACGAAGGCACAGGAGAATCGTGGGTTGCCGCTGCCACCCTGCTCAGACGATGCGTATGGATACTCGTCGCAGGATAGTCCTAGCGCGGACGCCTTATTCTTAATGCTCGAGGTACAGATCGAGTCACGGTGATCGTCAGCCACTCCAGGGTCTTCACGGGTCAATGGGTGGCCGTATTGAATATTGCCGTAGTGGTTGACTGGGTCACCAACTGTTTCTCCGTATAGATCGTTCGCGGCGACGCCAGCATAGGGTCCGGTATAGCTGATGTAGTAGATGGGGATGGCGGACTGTCCCATGTAGTGGACGCATCCGCCGGTGCTGCCGATGTAGGACTCGCTGTCGCAGCGGATGTCGAATGGGTCGTTGAGCTCGGCGGTGTCTTTATCCCAAAGAATGGTGGCGTCGTCTGTGCTGAGCTTGAGGACGATCGCCGGATTGGAGTAGGCGATGTCGCTGCCGGAAGACTTGACATCTTGGCTGTCATAGTAGGTGTAGGTACCGTTGCTGAGGGGCTTCATCTCAGTATCGGATACGTCGCAATGCTGCGTGCACAGCGTGCCTACGGTCCCAAGAAGCCCGGCGTTGACCAGGTCGGGGGGAAGGTTGTATGGCTTGACGCCGAACTGCATCTTCCACGACCGGCCGCCCTTGGCGGGGAGGGTCTCCCAGACGCCCCACCACAGCCATCCGACTTGCGGTGCCGGATTGCCCTCCTTCGTGAAGGTAATCTTGCTAGCGCTCTGCTGGCAGGCGTGGAACCGGTCGTAGTTCACCTGACCTGGCTTGTCGTAGCACAGGTCTGGAGGGACCGGATCAGCGGCTGCACGTAGCGGCCGCGAGAATGACGGCGGCAACTGGCTCGGGTCGACAACCTCAAGACACAGTTTGATCTTCTTGCCGTCCTTGCCCTGCCCGCCGACGCAGTGGGGACCCGACGCACGGGCCTCTGTCATCGCCTTCGACAGCTTCTTTTCGTCATGTGGCAGGTTTCTCGACGAGCGACCCACCCCTGGGCTAGGGGTGAAGGCCGTCAGCGTCAACGTGAGGCAGGTGACGACGGCGGCCACCAGCGTACCGGTGCGGGTCCGCGTGAATCTCATCCCGGTCACCCGCAGTACGTCTGGAACGCGTCGGCCTTGTTATCGGTCGCGGTACCGACGTTCGTGGATTCCGTGCTCGGGTTTTCGGTCCACAGGGCGGTCGGCGGCGTCGTGGCCTGGTTGTAGACCACCACGGTATTCGGGGAGTAGTTCTGCCAGGAGGACGTCATGTTGCCGAACCCGTAGTCGGTGAGGTACTGCCACAGGCCCGTAGCGCTGCAGTCCTTGAAGGTAAGCTTGCGGCCCCCGTAGTTGGTGTATTGGAAGAAGCAGTAAGACCCGGAGTCGCAGACTCCGGCGGTAGTGTCGGCAGCCGGGATTGTCAGAACGACTCCGTTGCTAAAGGTGACCGTTCCTGGCCCGGTCTGCCGGGCATCCGGGTGCCCGGATATGACCTGATCGACCTGCTGTTGCACATCTGCCGGCGCGCTGCTTGAGGCGGCTTGCGCCGGGGCGGCCAGCATCGTAGCGGCGATCACCGATGCCGCAATCATGGGGATTGAAGGAAGCTTGCTTAGGGGGAGGGCGAACTTCAAGCCACTACTCCTTGATCCGATTCGGACAACCAGCAACGCAGCAAAGCGCAATGCATTGCGATCCCGATCAGATCACGTGTGTCACAAGCGAGAAAAGTGTCGATGACTCAGTCGTCATGAAATGTGTTATTTAGGTCACACAACGACCTGTAGCCAGACACTCACTCTCCCAACAGGCCCCTGCTCTATCGAGGTGGCCCCATTTACCACACGGGGAAGCGTTTCGACAACGTGGCAAATACTGCCTCTGGCGACCGATCATGGCCATCAGAGGCAACAGGCAACACCGACGGGTGCTATCTGACTTGACAGTTGCAGCGACTGAAGAAATAAGACGAGTGCGCGATAAAGCCGATTGCGAGCTCGACTAGTCGGCGCCGATACACAGGCGTTGGCGAACATGGAAGATCGATTCGACGCCAAAGCGTGCGAACGAGTAGCTGGTCTAGTGATAGCTGGGCCGGAATCCAGAGCTGATGCCGCCACCGCGTACTTGAGCCGCCGTCGATGCCTATCGAAGAGCATGGGTGACCGGACGTTGGCCCGTGCAGCACGAACGACGGCCACCTGGTGACTACTGGATCAGCGGAAGGTCACCCACATCGCCTTGTCTTGTTCCTGGCCGGTGCTCGCCCGGCCGGCGAGTCCGTATGCGCTGGCTGAACTGGTTGGCGCCCTCCGGCCACCCCTCCTAGCGCATAATCCCGGTTACGAGCGGTGCTCGCGCGCCCCACCCCCGCATCACGAAGGCAGGCACCGACGCGGAGAAGCGCAGTTGCGGCGCGACCGGCGCGAAGTTCCTCGGTGAGCTGGCCGAGTTGTTGAGAATCCGCTCTGCATCATCGCCTGAGCCAAGGGAAGGCGCTCTTCCACCATCGGCGTGGAAGAGCGCCCTCCGCTATACGTCGCGGCGGTCGACGACCGTGACGGCGACGACCGCAGCGGCGACCGCCCATGAGGCCAGCGTGATCCATGCCTCGGTGGTCGTCGTGGGATGGCGTACGGCGAAGTTGAAGCGTCCGTAGCCGATGTCGACCAGGCGCTGCCAGGCGCTGGCGGGCAGCGCGTGCTTGATGTCGGCCGTCCAGCGGTAGTGGTCGGTGAAGCAGAGGGGCAGCAGCAGGAGCACCGCCGTGGTGATCACTATGGTGGCCGCGCCGTGCCGGACGATCGCGCCGAGGCCCATGCCGATGAGCGCGCTGACCGGTGCGAGCAGCGCCGACGCCACCACCGCCTGGAACGCTCCGGGGTACTCGATGGACATGCCGACGTGGCGGCCCGACAGGATGGCCTGGGTGGCCCAGAAGGAGACTCCGGCGACGACCGTCCCGTAGCCGAGCATGACCACCGTGACGTCGATCAGCTTGGCCGTCACCAGCGAACGGCGGGCCGGCACGGCCGCGAAGGTGGTACGGATGAGGCCGGTCCCGTACTCGCCCGTGAGGGTGATGGCGCCGATGCTGCCGGCGGCGAGCATGAGGACCAGGCCGGAGGGCTGCGCGAACGCGTCGCGCATCGCCCAGATGGGGACGAAGATGGCGCGGATGTCGGAGTTGTACTGCGGCCAGTTGTGGTAGTCGGCGACGGCCGCGTTGATATTGATTCCGATGATGGTCAGCCCGCTGAGGAGCAGGGTCCAGTAGGTCGAGCGGAGCGACCAGAGCTTGGCCCACTCGGCGGCGAGGAGGTCGCGGAACCGGGCGCGCGGCTCGGTGACGGCGGGGCGGACGGTGCGGGTCGGTGCGGTCATCGGGGGTCTCCGGCGAGGTATTCGACGCTGTCGGCGGTGAGTTCCATGAACGCCTCCTCCAGCGAGGCGGTACGGGGGGCGAGTTCGTGGAGCAGCACCCGGTGCTGGAAGGCGAGTTCGCCGATGCGGGCGGCGCTCAGCCCGGTGACCATCAGCGCTTGGTCGCCGTCCGGTCGCACGGACCCGCCCTCGGCGGTCAGGACGGCCGTGAGCGCGGAGGTGTCGGGCGTGCGCACGGTCACGCTCTGGGGCGTGCCGCGGGCGGCGAACTCGGCCAGGCTCTCGTCGGCGATCAGCTCGCCCCGGCCGATGACGATGAGATGGTCGGCGGTGTGCTCCATCTCGCTCATGAGGTGGCTGGAGACGAACACGGTCCGGCCCTCGGCAGCCAGGCGGCGGAACAGGCCGCGGACCCACCGCACGCCCTCGGGATCGAGGCCGTTGATCGGCTCGTCGAACAGCAGGACGGGCGGGTCGCCGAGCAGGGCGGTCGCGATGCCGAGCCGCTGCCTCATGCCGAGGGAGAACCCGCCGATGCGACGGCGCGCCGCCTCCGTCAGCCCCACCTCGCGCAGGACCTCGTCCACCCGGCCGCGCGGGATCCGGTTGGCGCGGGCGAGGGTGGACAGGTGCGCGTACGCCGTGCGGCCGCCGTGCACGTCCTGGGCGTCGAGCAGCGCGCCGACGTGACGGAGGCCGCACGGGCGGTCGCGGAACGGACGGCCGGCGACGGTGGCGGTTCCGCTGGTGGGCTCGTTCAATCCGAGGATCATCCGCAGGGTGGTGCTCTTGCCCGCGCCGTTGGGGCCGAGGAACCCCGTGACGTGTCCGGGACGCACGCTGAAGGTCAATCCGTTGACGGCCGTCTTCGAGCCGTAGCGCTTCGTCAGTCCGCTCACTTCGATCACGGGGCCAACGGTGTCGCGCGCCGGGTCCGCCGCGCATCGGGCCGTCGTCGGCATTCGCGTGGCGCGGGTGCCGACCGTGGTCGTACATCCGTGGTCCGATGCCGCACGAAGATCAGACGATTACGATTCCAGGCATGTCCGCCGTGCCCCCTTCTCCCCTGCTCAAGCGCGTACCGCCGGGCGCGTGGACGGCCCTGGCCTGGTGCGCCGGCACGGTGTTCACGTTCCTCATCCGAATGAGACTGCCCGGGGAGAGCGTGGCCTCGGTCTACGCCGGGGTCCTCTTCCACCGGTGGGACGGCCGGACGACGCTGGCGCTGGCCACGGCGCTCACACTGCTCGGCGGCGGCCTGCTGCGGCGGTGGCCGATCGCGGCTCTCGTCCTGGTGCTCGCCGGTTCCGTCTTCGGGACGCTCCCGCTGAGCGTCGGCGCGATCCCGGTGCCGCAGTTCCTGTCCGTCGACGTCGCCCTGTACTTCATCGCGGCCACCGGGCGACGCCGGGTGTCCCTCACCGCCGCCGGTCTGGTCTTCGCCACGCTCATGGCGTTTCTCACGTTCCGGCTGGCCCGCGATTGGTCCATCCAGACGTCGACGGAGCTGGCCGTGGCGATGACCGCGCTGGTCGCCTGGCTCGTTGGCAACTCGACGCACCAGGCCCGCGAGCACGCCGAGGCCAGGCGGGCCCAGACCGCGGCCGAGGCGGTCACCGCCGAGCGGCTCCGGATCGCGCGCGAGTTGCACGACATGGTCGCGCACACCATCGGCATCGTCGCCCTGCAGGCCGGCGCGGCGCGAAGAGTCATCGACACGCAGCCCACCGGAGCGCGCGACGCCCTGTGGGAGGTGGAGATGGCCAGCAGGGAGACGCTGTCCGGGCTGCGCCGGATGCTCGGCGCCCTCCGCCAGGCCGAGCTGAAGGATGGAGCACGGACGACCGTGCTCGACGAGATGCCCGGCCTGGCCGACGTCGACCGGCTGGCCGCGGCGACGGCCGCCGCCGGGGTCCGCGTCGACGTCCGATCGCTGGGTGAACGACGCCCGCTTCCGCCGGAGGTCGACCTGTCGGCGTATCGGATCATCCAGGAGGCCGTCACCAACGTGGTACGCCACGCCGACGCCCGATCATGCGTCGTGTCGATCGACTACCGGGACGATGAGCTGTCGATCGAGGTCGTCGACGACGGCCGCGGTCACGGTGCCACCCCCGGCACCGGCTACGGCCTGCTCGGCATGCGAGAGCGCGCCGTCCTGCTGAACGGAGACCTCTCCACCGGGCCCCGCCCCGAAGGCGGCTTCCGCGTCGCGGCCCGCCTTCCCCTGCCGGCGGGAGTCCGGCGATGATGAGGACGATCGCGGTCTGGGGCGGAGCCGCCCTGTTCCCGCTCGCGCTGGCCTGGTCACAACTGGGCTCGCCGGGCCCCAGGCTGTACTACAACCCTGTCCTGGCCGTCGCGGCGATGCTGTCGATGAGCCTGCTCATCGGCGTGCTCCGGCGGGTCCCGCTGCTCGCGCTGTTCATGATGCTCCTCGGCTGCGTCACCGTCGTCCTGTTGGCGGGGCCCCAGCACCAGAGCGGCCGAGCCCCGTTCCTCCCCTTTCTGGCGGTGGATCTGGCCCTGGCGTTCATCGTCGCCACGCGGACCTCCCGGGTCTCGATCGCCGCCGTCCTGCTGTCCCTCGTTGTGCAGTTCCTGACCGTCGGGGCCTTCTCCGACGGAACGGACGTGGGCAGCAACGCCGAGATGGCCCTGCTGGCGCTCGCCACGGCGTACATGGTCGGCAGGCTGATCCGCGAGCGCCGTGAGCACGGGGAGGCGCTGCGTACGCGCGCGGTGGCCGACGCCGTCACCGCCGAGCGGCTCCGGATCGCGCGCGAGATGCACGACATGGTCGCGCACACCATCGGCATCGTCGCACTCCAGGCCGGCGCGGCGAAACGAGTGATCGACACGCAGCCCGCCCGGGCGCGCGAGGCGCTCGGCGAGGTCGAGACCGCCAGCCGGGAGACGCTGTCCGGGCTGCGCCGGATGCTCGGCGCCCTCCGCCAGGCAGAACTGGAGAAGGGAGCCGAGACCGCGCCGCTCGACGAGATGCCCGGCCTGGCCGACGTCGACCGGCTGGCCGCGACGACGACCGCCGCGGGGGTCCGTGTCGACGTCCGCCGGCGAGGGGAACGACGCCCGCTGCCCCCGGAGGTCGACCTGTCGGCGTACCGGATCATCCAGGAGGCCGTCACCAACGTGGTCCGCCACGCCGACGCCACCTCCTGCACCGTCTCCATCGACTACCAGGACGAAGACGTGTCGATCGAGGTCGTCGACGACGGCCGCGGCCACGGCACCACCCCCGGCACCGGCTACGGCCTGGTCGGCATGCGCGAGCGCGCCGCCCTGCTGCACGGCGACCTCACCGCCGGACCACGCCCTGAGGGCGGGTTCCGCGTGACCGCCCGCCTCCCCCTACCGACAGGAGTCAGAGTCGAATGACCGTCCGCGTTGTCCTCGCCGACGACCAGCCGCTGGTGCGCACCGCACTGCAGATGGTCATCACCGACGCTCCCGACATCGAGGTCGTCGGAGAGGCCGGAAACGGCGCCGAGGCGGTCGAGCTGGCCGGGAGCCTCGAGCCGGATGTCGTCGTGATGGACATCCGCATGCCCGGAATGGACGGGATCGAGGCGACCCGGCGGATCACCGCCGACGGCGGATCGACGCACGTCGTCGTCCTCACCACGTTCGACGACGACGACTACGTCTACGGCGCCCTGCGCGCCGGTGCGGCCGGGTTCCTCGTCAAGGACATGGCGCTGGACGACATCCTCACCGCCATCCGCGTCGTCGCCGCCGGGGACGGTCTGATCGCGCCGAGCGTCACGCGCCGCCTGATCGAGGAGTTCGCCGACCGTCCGGGACCCGTTCCGGGGCGGCGCACGCTCAACGGCATCACCGAACGCGAGCACGAGGTGCTGACCCTCGTCGGACGCGGCCTGTCCAACGCCGAGATCGCGGCCGAGCTGGTCATCAGCGTGGCGACGGTCAAGACCTACGTGACCCGGCTGCTGACCAAGCTGGACGCCCGCGACCGGGTGCAGCTCGTCATCATCGCCTACGAGACCGGCCTGGTGACCGCGACGCAATGAACGCCCTGACCGTCGCGGCCGCGCAGATCCCGGTCGGGTGCGACCCCGAGGCCAACGGCACGGCCGTCCGGGAGATGATGACGGCGGCGAGAGCGGCGGGCGCCCGGCTCGTCCAGTTCCCCGAAGGCGCGATCTCCGGCTATCCCGGCGACCGGGCGGCGAAGCAGGCCCTGTCCGGCTGGAACGTCGACTGGGCCGCCGTCCGGGAGCAACTGCGGGGCGTCGCCGCGTTGGCGGGTGAGCTCGGCCTGTGGGTGGTGGTCGGCGGCAACCACCGTCTGACACCTCCGAACCGGCCGCACAACAGCCTGTACGTCATCTCCGACCAGGGTGAGCCGATCGGCCGGTACGACAAGAGGCGGTGCTCGCACACCGAGATCAGCGACTGGTACTCCCCCGGCTTCGACGCCTGTGTGTTCGACGTCGACGGGTTCCGATTCGGCTGTGCGCTCTGCATCGAGATCAACTTCCCGGAGCTGTTCCTCGAGTACGCCGCCTCGGGGGTCGACTGCGTGCTGTTCTCCTCGTACTCGCGGGACCCGATCTTCGAGGTCCTCGCGCGGGCGCACGCGGCCGCCGCCGGCCTGTGGATCTCGGTGTCCGTGCCGGCGCAGTGCAGCGCCGCCATGCCGTCCGGGGTGATCGGGCCCCACGGGTACCGGCTCGGGAGCTGTGCCGGGGACGGCCGGCCCGGGCTGGTCTGCGTGCGGCTCGATCGGGGCGACCCGGCCCTCGACGTGGCGTTGCACAAGGCCCGGCCGTGGCGGGCGAGGGCGCGTGCGGGTGACCTGTACGAGGCCCGCCGCGTCGACGACCCCCGCAGCGTGGCCAAGACCCGTTTCTGAGCGTCGTCGATGCCGCGTACCGGTCTTTCACCTTGCCTGAAAGGCCGGAACGCGGGGTAGGTCTCCGACCGACAGCCGGGTAAGGCCGTCGCGTCGGCGTCGGCCGGGTTCGCCGGGCGGCCGCGCGCAACGGGGGGTGCGCCGGATGCGGGTGATCGTCGACCTCACGCGGTGCCAGGGGTACGGACAGTGCGCGTTCCTCGCGCCGGACGTGTTCACCATGAACGGTGAGGAGGCGCTGCTGTACGACCCCGACCCGGACGACGCGCAGCGCGAGCACATCCTGCGGGCGGCCGCGGCCTGCCCGGTACAGGCGATCCACGTCGACCGGATGGCCACCCGGCATCGTGGGACGAGGGCCGGTCCCGCGCCCCCGGCGGCCGGCGACGGGTTCCGGAAGACGGGACGGATCGTGATCGTCGGCGCCTCGCTGGCCGGCGCGCGGGCCGCGGGCGTCCTCCGCCGGGACGGCTTCGCCGGCTCGCTCACCCTGATCGGTGACGAACCGTACGAGCCGTACGACCGGCCGCCGCTGTCCAAGCAGGTGCTGACGGGCCTCGCTCCGGAGGATCACACGCTGCTGCCCCGCCTGCGCGAACTGGATGCCGAGTGGCTGTCCGGTATCGCCGCCACCGGCCTCGACCTGGCGGCCAAGAGGGTGCGGCTCGCCGACGACCGGGAGGTGTCCTTCGACCGGCTGCTGATCGCGACGGGCGCGCGGGCCCGGCCGTGGCCGAACGCCCGGGAGGCGGCGCTGGAGGGGGTGCTCCCGCTGCGCGGGATGGACGAGGCGGCCCGGCTGCGGGAGCGCCTCGCGGCCGGCCCGCGCCGGGTGCTGGTCATCGGTGCGGGGTTCACCGGCTCGGAGGTCGCGTCGGTCTGCCGGGTGCTGGACCTGCCGGTGACCGTCGTGGAGCGCGGCCCGGCACCGCTGGTCGGCGCGCTGGGCGGGGTGATCGGAGCCGCCGCGGCCGACCTGCAGCGGGAGCATGGCGTGGACCTGCGGTGCGGCGTGACGGTGGAGGCCCTGGACGGCGACGCGGACGGCCGGGTCCGGGCCGCGCGGCTCTCCGACGGGAGCACGGTGGAGGCCGACGTCGTGGTGGTCGCCCTCGGGGCGATCCGCAACGTCGAGTGGCTGCGGGACTCCGGGCTGGCCGCGGGAGTGTGGGGGGTCGCCTGCGACGCGGGCTGCCGGGCCTTCGACAGCAACGGCCTGGTGACCGATGACGTCTTCGTCGCGGGGGATGTCGCGCGTTTCCCGCATCCGGTCTACAACTACCAGTTCATGGCGCTCGAGCACTGGGGCAACGCGGTCGCCCAGGCCGAGATCGCGGCTCACAACATGATCAGCGACCAGGCGCACCGCTGGCCGCACCTGTCCCTGCCGGTGTTCTGGTCCAACCAGTTCGGGACGAACATCAAGTCCGTCGGAGTGCCGACCTTCGCCGACGAGGTGGTCATCGCGCAGGGTTCCCTCGCGGAACGCCGATTCGTCGCCGTCTACGGCTACCGGGGCCGGATCACGGCCGCGGTCACGTTCGACCAGGCCATGTGGCTGGAGTTCTATCAGCGCCTGATCGAGCGCGCCGCGCCCTTCCCGCCCGAGCTCCGCACCGCCGACCGGGCCGAGGAGAGGCGGCCGGTCCCGGCCGAGGTGCCGGAGCGGCTGGAGGCGACCCAGGTCACCGTCATGGTGACGGGGCACGATCCGGCCGAACGCCGCGCCTCGCTGCTGCACGGCGACCGGTGAACGAGTCAGAAGGAGGTGCCGCCGTGGCGCCGATCAGCGTCTTCGACCAGATCCTCGATCCGGCCAACCGCGCCGACCCGTACCCGCTGTACGCCGAGTTGCGCAGGACCCCGGTGTCCCGGCAGGAGGACGGACTCTACGTCGTCAGCGGGTACGACGAGATCGTCGCGCTGCTGCACGATCCGCGTCTCAGCTCGACCCGCCGGAACGTCCCGCAGCCGGGCGAGCCCGGATCCGGGGACGTCACGGCGGTGCTGCCGCCCTCCTTCATCAACACCGACCCGCCCGAGCACGACCGGCTCCGTCGCCTGGCGATGCGTCACTTCGGTCCGCCGCGTTCGCCGCACCTGGTGGAGAGCCTGCGGCCGGAGATGCTCCGCGTGGTCACGGAGTTGATCGACGGTGTCGCGACCCGGGCGCGCATCGACATCGTCGACGACATCGCCTACCCGTTCCCGGTCACGATGATCTGCCGGATCCTCGGGGTGCCGCACGAGGACGAGGCTCGGTTCCACGAGTGGGCCGACGCGGTGGTGGAGTCGCTCGACCCCCGGGAGAAGGGCCGGGCGGAGCGGATGCGGCGACGGCAGGCGGCTGTGATCGAACTGCACCGGTACCTCGGCGGGATCATCGATGAGCGCCGCGAGAGGCCCGGGGACGACCTGCTCTCCGGCCTCGTCACCGACGAGGGCCCGGAAGGGGCGATGTCCCCGGTCGAGGTGGTGGCCACCGCCACGCTGCTGCTGATCGCCGGCCATGAGACCACGGTCAACCTGATCACCAACGGGATGCTCACCCTGCTGCGTCACCCGGCGCTGCTCGATCGGCTGCGCCACGAGCCGGACCTGGCCGTCTCCACGGTCGAGGAGCTGCTCCGGTACGAGCCTCCCGTGCACTTCCTGTCCTCACGGGTCGCCCTGGATGACATCGAGCTCGGCGGGACCACCATCCCGAAGGGCTCGCCCATCGCCGTGGCGCTCGCGGCGGGGAGCCGCGATCCGGCGCACGTGCCCGACCCCGACCGTTTCGACCCGGATCGCCGGTACACCGAGCACCTGGGGTTCGGCGGCGGCGTCCACTACTGCTTCGGTGCTCCGCTCGCCCGGCTGGAGACGCAGATCGCCCTCACCGAGCTGGCGAAGCGGCTGAAGAATCCCCGCCTCGTGGCCGACCCGCCGCCGTACCGTCCGAGCGCCGAACTGCGCGGGCCCCGCCACCTCCTCGTCGACGTCGACGGCGTGGCGGACCCGGAGCACGGCTGATGCCCCGGTACGCGTGGCACCGGGGCATCACGGGGAGCCGGGTCCGGGTGAGCCCGCCGGCGCGGCGGGCTCACCCGGATCGGATCAGGCGAACGCCCAGGCGAAGACGTGCAGCGATCCTCCGCTGGACGGCGTGTTGAGCGTCACGCTCTTGACCTGCTTGCTCGCGTCGAGCGCGATCGGCGTGGCCGCGAACACGTAGATGTTGATCTTCTGGTTGCCGCCGTCGGAGGTGTTCCGGTACGGCGTCTTGGCGACGGTCGCGTTGCCGAACTTCGGCGGGTAGGCGTCGGCGCCGAGCGCCCAGTCACTGAACTCCAGCTTGGCCGTTGCCGTCGACCCGTCGGTGTAGGTGATCGTCACCGTCGACGAGGCGTCGCCGTTGCCGGCCGCGCCGAGGAAGGCCAGCTTCGACGCGCCGCTCGGGGCGGTCGGCAGGTCGACGACCTGACCGTTCGCCTGGACGTTGTCGAGCTGACCGGGCGTCCGGTTCGGCCAGGTGAAGGTGAAGCCGTTCCACGCCACCGGCTGCCCCGGCTTGAGGCCGGCCGCCGCCAGGGCCTGCGCGGAGTAGCTCCAGCCGCCGCCGTCGAAGTTGGCCGTCCCCGCCTTGCCGTCGTCGGAGATGCCGGCGTTGTTCTGGTACCACTCGATCGTGCCGCGCTTCGCGACGTTCAGCGAGATGCCGGTGGTGCCCACCGACTTCCCGGAGGCGGTCAGCTCGAACGGCACCGAGTAGTAGTCCAGCTTCTGGTCGGCGGCCACCGACACGGTGACCTTCTGGTCGGCGTGCCCGGCGTCGGCCACCTTCAGCGTGCCGGAGGACGGCGTGACGGTGATGCCCGCTGGCGGCTTGGCGGTCCAGGTGACGGTGTCACCCGCGCCGACGGCCTGCACGCGCAGGGTGGCCTCGGTGGAGCCGCCGGGCTCGACCGACGCGGTGCCCGGCTGGAGCGCCGACAGGAACGGCCGCGCGCCGGTGCCGAAGGACGGCGGCGCGTCCTTCGGGTCGCTGCCGAACTTCGTGTTCGGCTGCGCGCCGAGCGTGTAGTCCAGCTTCCCGCCGGAGGCCACGAAGGACTCGGGCAGCCAGGCGCGGCTCGTCGCCTTGCCGCCGACCTTGAGCGACTGGACGTACTTGTTGGTGTCGGAGGCTCCCGGCGCGTTGATCGTGATCTTCTGGCCGCTCGACCGCTTGACCGTGATCTGCGGGAACTCCGGGCTGTTCAGCACCATCTCGGCGCGCCCCGGGACCGCCGGGTACATGCCGAGTCCGGCGAACACCCGCCACGCCGACATCGTGCCGAGGTCGTCGTTGCCGACCAGCCCGTTCGGGGTGGACTTGAACAGCTCGGTACGGGCCCGCGCGACGACGTCCTGGGTCTTGTACGGCTGCCCCGCCCAGACGTACAGCCACGGGGACTGCAGGGACGGTTCGTTGCCGAGGTAGGCGTACGCCTCGTGCGAGCCGGCGTTGAGCTTGGTGAAGAACGTGTCGAGCCGCTTGACCGCCTGGTCCCGGCCGCCCATCGCGTTGAACAGCCCGGCCACGTCCTCGTAGACCATCCAGTGGTACTGCGCGCCGTTGCCCTCGACGTACCAGTTGGAGTCGGCGGGGTCGAACGGCGTGAGGAACGAACCGTCGCCGAAGCGCGGCTGGATCCAGTCGTTCAACGGGTTGTAGATCGTCTCCCAGCCGTGCGCCCGCTTCATGAACTCCTGGTAGGTGTCCTTCTCCCCCAGGCGCTGGGCGAGCTGGGCGATGCCGAAGTCGGCCATGCCGTACTCCAGCGTGGTCGCCGGGTCGCCCGGCACGTAGCCGAGCTTGAGGTAGTCGGCGTTGCCGGGGCGTTCGGTGTATCCGGTGCCCTTGTCCTCGCCGACGCGGTTCGCGCCCTTGACCATGGCGGCCAGCGCGCCGTTCGCGTCGAAGTTCCGGGCGCCGAAGGCGTACATCGTCGCGATGATCGAGTGGTACGGGTCGCCGTTCATCACGCCGGTGATGGTGTTCTGGTGCGACCAGCGGTCCCACACGTCACCGACGGAGTGCGCGTCGTTGTACATCGACTGGGCGATGTCCGCGCCGACGTCCGGGGCGAGCAGCGCGATGAGCTGCGCCTCACTGCGGTAGATGTCCCACCCGGAGAAGGTCGCGTACTGGTGGTGGCCCTTCTTGACCTTGTGGGTGCGGTAGTCGAACCCGGTGTAGGTGCCGTCCACGTCGTCGAAGACGTACGGCTGCAGCATGGCGTGGTAGAGCGCCGTGTAGAAGGTCCGCAGCCGGTCGGCGGCACCGCCGCCGACCTGGATCTGCCCGAGCCGCTTGTTCCACGCGGCCCGCGCGGCGGATCGTACGGAGTCGAAGCCCCGTCCGCCGATCTCCTTCTTCAGGTTCTGCTTCGCGCCGTCGATGCTCACGTACGACACCGCGGTGCGCATCTGCACCGGCTTGGCCTTGCTGGTGTCGAACTGCAGGTAGACGCCGGATCCCGGCCCCTTGACGGTGACGTCACGGGTCAAGGCCTGCGCGGAGCGCTGCGGCATCGGCCTGCCCTGGGGGCCGTTGTTGAGCCGCCCGAAGGTCTTCCGCGTCTGCTGGGGCACCTTCGCCGGGGAGCTGCCGCGCACCGCGTCCTCGCCGGGCTCGACCGAGTCGTCCTTCCACGTGCCGTACGCCTGGAACGGCCGGTCGAAGGTCGCGGTGAAGTAGACGTAGTACTTGGTGTCCGCGCCGCAGAACCCCCCGGTCTTCGCCCAGCCCGAGACGGTGTTGCCCTTGACGGTGGCCTCGGCGTCGTCCACGCCGTTGATCGACCCCGTCACGTTGAGCAGCAGCGTGCCCACCTTGTCCGTCGGGAAGGTGAACCGCGCGACGCCGGCCCGCTGCGTCGCGGTCAGCTCCGTCTTCACGCCGCTGTCGAGCGTCACGGCGTACGACCCCGGAGCGGCCTGCTCGTTCTCATGCTTGAAGGTCTGCACGTAGTCGGTGCCGTGGGTCGCCGGCGAGTTCTTGATCGGCCCGGAGAACGGGATGACGGGGAAGTCCTGCGCGCCCGTACAGCCCGGCCCGGAGATGTGGGTCATGCTGAAGCCGCGCAGGCGGTTGTCCTCGTACTTGTAGCCGCCGCCGGACGAACGGACGGTGTCGGGGCTCCACTGCATCATCCCGAACGGCGCGACGGCGCCGGGGAAGTTCATCCCGGCGCCGCCGCCGTGCCCGAAGTCGGGCCCGCCGTCCTGGGTCCCGACGAACGGATTGACGTAGGAGGCGAGATCGGGGGCCGCCGCGTGGGCCGGCAGGGCGGGGAGGGCCAGGGAGGTCAAGGCGAGGCCGAGCAGGCCTGCCAATCGAGGGCGGACGCGTCTGAACACAGCTGCTCCTCTGGGGGGAGGTCACAGGGCGCGCTGGCGGAGGACCATCGCAGGGCCATGACAACGTTGTCACGGCTACCCGCATTGTCAACGTCCGTCACTGCGGAGTCAATGGTCAAAACCGGTCACAAGCGCATCAACCAGTCACTTGACCGCGCTGCCCACTGATCGACTCACTCCGAACGCGAGGCTCGCCGAATGCGCCGTAGACCGCGGACAAGCCGCACCGTCCCGGTCCCGCCGTGCGCGGCCCGGCAGGATCCGGTCACCGTCCCGGTACGGTTCGGGGCCTCAGGAGCCCGGTGGGCCCCAGGGCCGTCCCCCCGGCCCGGACATGCCGTCGCCGCCCTGCGGACCGTACGGGCCCGGCGGGCCGTAGGAGCCCGGCGAACCGGAAGGTCCCGGAGGAGCCGGTGGACCAGGTGGGCCGGACGGGCCTGGCGGGCCGTAGGGGCCGGCGGGACCGGCGTACGGACCCGGTGCCGAGAACGGGCCCGGCGGCGGTGGGCCGTACGACGCGCCCGGATGGAGGAATCCCGACTGGCCCTGCCCGGTCCACGGTGGGACGAGAGGACGCGGCTGCCGGCCCTGGAACGCCTGCCGGGCCAGGTGCATGAGGTTCAGCAGGTCCTGGCGGCGCCGGTAGAACCACGCCGGCTCGGCGACGTTCCGCTCGGCCCGCTGGTGCAGCAGGGCCAGCTCCGTCGCGGCGAGCTGGTAGTCGGCCATCGCCCGGCTCGCCCCGGTGCCGCCGGCCATGCGGGCCCACTGGCGGGCCCGGCGGCGCAGCTTGAGGTTGCCGAGCATGTGAACGTCCTGCGGCGTGACCAGCCCCGTGCCGGCGTACATGGGCAGGTGCCGCTGGATCAGCCGGACGGTCTGGCGGCGCTCCCATCGGACGATGACGATCAGCCCGATGAGGATGCAGAAGTCGATGCCGTAGGCGACCATCAGGCCCTTGAGACCGAACGCGGTGGAGAAGTTCCAAACGCCGTGCAGCAGCATCGCCGTGCAAAGGCCGGCGACGGGCGCCGCGACCCGGGCGGCGCCCCGGTGCAGCGCGGCGTAGGCGACGCCCAGCCCGGTCATCGAGGTGAAGAGCGGGTGCCCGAACGGCGAGACCACGCCGCGCATGATGAACACGGCCTCGAGGTTGTGCTGGTGGAACGCCCGGATGTAGTACCCGACGTTCTCCATCATCGCGAACCCGAGGGCGACCATCGCGGCGTAGATGATCCCGTCGGTCAGCCCGTCCAGCTCGTTGCGCCGGAACCACAGGAACCCGAAGAGCACCGCGCCCTTCAGCGACTCCTCGACCAGGGGCGCGCCGACGGAGGCCGTCACCAGCTCCCCGCGCTCGCCGAAGACCGGTTTGGTGAGCAGTTCGTACCCGGCGGTGTTGAGGATCAGCGCGCCGAGGACGGCGACGCCGGCGCCCCACATGAAGGCGAACAGCAGGGCCCGCCACGGCTCGGGCTCGAGCCGGTCCAGGGTCAGGACGAGCGCGATCAGCAGCGGAACGGGCAGGATCGCCAGGACGAACCCGACGATGAACGGCGCTCCGTTCATCGCGTCGAGGCCCAGGACGACGATCGCACAGGCCGACGAGACGACCAGACCGATGATCAGCCCGACCGGTGCCCGGCCCGGCATCCGTCCTTCGAGGATCGCCTTCGGATCGACACGTGCCATGCCGGGAGATTAACCGTCAGTGCAGCAGCGGGTCGATCGCCACCGCGAGGAAGAGCAGCGCCAGGTAGGCGTTGGACAGGTGGAAGTAGCGCATCGGCTTGAGCACCGCGCCGGTGATGCCCGCCCGGACCCTGCCGAGGAGGCGGTACGCCTCGACGAGGCAGGCGACGCCGAGGACGGCCGCGGCGATCGGGTAGAAGATCGTCGTGTGCGCGATCGGCCAGAGCGCGAGGGAGCAGGCCACCGTGACCCAGGTGTAGACGATGACCTCGACGGCGACGCGGCGCTCGGTGGCCACGACGGGCAGCATGGGAACGTTGGCGGCCGCGTAGTCCTCGCGGTAGCGCATGGCCAGCGTCCAGGTGTGCGGCGGCGTCCAGAAGAACACCACGAGGAACAGCACGATCGGGGTCCAGGACACGCTGTTCGTGAGGGCGGACCAGCCGATCATGACCGGCATGCAGCCGGCGATCCCGCCCCAAACGACGTTCTGCTTCGTGCGCCGCTTCAGCACCAGCGAGTAGACGAAGACGTAGAACAGGATCGCGAACACCGACAGGCCGGCGGACAGCGGGTTGACGGCGAGGGCGAGGAAGACGGTGGAGGCGATGGCGAGGGTGATCCCGAAGACCAGCGTCTCCTTCGGCGTGACCTGCACCATCGGCAGGGGCCGACGGCGCGTCCGCCGCATCTTCGCGTCGATGTCGCGGTCGATGTAGCAGTTCAGGGCGTTGGCGCTGCCCGCCGAGAGCATGCCGCCGACGAGGGTGGCGATGACGGGCCACAGCGGCGGCAGTCCGCGGGCCGCCAGGAACATCACCGGGATCGTCGTGATCAGCAGGAGCTCGATGATCCGCGGCTTGGTCAGCGCCACGTAGGCGCGCACGAGAGCGCCGAACGGTCGACGGCCGGACGTGGGCGGCGCAGGGGTCCTCGCCGGACGGTTGATGACCACCGTCACCGGATGTTCACCTGCACGTTCACGACGTTAAGGGACACTGTGTCTGATCCTCGGATTTCCTGCCGCCAGTCGGCTCTGATCGGGCACCGGCCACGTGGGCTCCACCGCGCAATCACTGTAGTGCCGGTCCCCGTGTACCCCGTCACCGGGGTAGGCGCGGCAGATCGGATTAACCGCGGCGTCCATGGGAAATTCGGCACAAGGTCGCGGCGTTGAGATAGAGGAGCACCCGTCAAAGCGGTGGGAGCGCGGGCGATAGGCTCGCATTCGGGCCCCGGCATGGCCTGGTCATGGGTTCTTTTCGGCTGGGGTCGGGTCTGGGGACATGACAGAAGTCGAGAGGAGCCTGGAGCGTCTCGTGAGTACGCAATCCAATAAGTCATTCGAGTGGACCGACCTGGACCGGCGGGCGGTGGACACCATCCGCGTGCTGGCCATGGACGCGGTGGAGGAGGCGGGTTCCGGTCACCCGGGCACCGCGATGAGCCTCGCCCCCGCGGCCTACGTGTTGTTCCAGCGGGTGATGCGCCATGACCCGACCGACCCCGACTGGACCGGTCGCGACAGGTTCGTCCTGTCGGCCGGCCACTCGAGCCTGACCCTCTACATCCAGCTGTACCTGTCGGGGTACGGCCTCACCGTGGACGACCTCAAGCACCTGCGCAAGTGGGGCAGCCTGACGCCCGGTCACCCGGAGCACGGGCACACCATCGGCGTCGAGACGACGACCGGGCCGCTCGGCCAGGGTCTCGGCAACGCCGTCGGCATGGCGATGGCGGCGCGCCGCGAGCGCGGCCTGTTCGACCCGGAGCCGGCGGTCGGGGACAGCCCGTTCGACCACTTCGTCTACTCGATCGTCTCCGACGGTGACATCGAGGAGGGCATCAGCCACGAGGTCAGCTCGCTCGCGGGCCACCAGAAGCTGGGCAACCTCGTCGTCATCTACGACGACAACCACATCTCGATCGAGGACGACACCAACATCGCCAAGTCCGAGGACGTGGCGGCTCGGTACGAGGCGTACGGCTGGCACGTCCAGAAGGTCGACTGGACCGCGGACGGCGACTACAAGGAGGACCCCGAGGCGCTGTACCGCGCGCTCGAGGCCGCCCGCGAGGTGACCGACCGGCCGTCGTTCATCTCGCTGCGCACGATCATCGGCTGGCCGGCGCCGAACAAGCAGAACACCGGCAAGATCCACGGCTCGGCGCTCGGCGCCGACGAGGTCGCCGCCACCAAGCGGGTCCTCGGCTGGGACCCGGAGCAGACCTTCGAGGTCCCGGAGGACGTGCTCGAGCACGTCCGCGAGGTCGTCGACCGGGGTCGCGCGGCGCACGCCGCGTGGGAGAAGCCGTACGAGGCATGGCGGGCGGCCAACCCCGAGCGCGCCGCGGAGTTCGACCGGATCCGCGCGCGGCGGCTGCCGGACGGCTGGACCGCCAAGCTGCCGGAGTTCCCGGCGGGCAAGGACCTGGCGACCCGCGCGGCCTCCGGCGAGGTGCTGAGCGCCATCGGCCCGGTGCTGCCGGAGCTGTGGGGCGGCTCGGCCGACCTCGCGGAGAGCAACAACACGACGATGAAGGGCGAGCCGTCCTTCATCCCCGACGAGTACCAGACGAAGTCGTTCCCCGGCGACCGCTACGGCCGGACCCTGCACTTCGGCATCCGTGAGCACGGCATGGGCGCCATCATGAACGGCATCGCGCTGCACGGCGGCACCCGCCCGTACGGCGGCACGTTCCTGGTGTTCAGCGACTACATGCGCCCGTCGGTGCGGCTCGCCGCGCTGATGAAGCTGCCGGTGACCTACGTCTGGACGCACGACTCGATCGGCCTGGGCGAGGACGGCCCCACCCACCAGCCCGTCGAGCACCTGTGGGCGCTGCGCGCCATCCCCGGCCTCGACCTCGTCCGGCCGGCGGACGCCAACGAGACCGCGGTGGCCTGGCGGACGGTCCTGGAGCACACCGACCGGCCCGCGGGCCTGGCGCTGACCCGCCAGAAGGTCCCGACGTTCGACCGCGAGGAGTACGGCTCCGCGGAGGGCACCGCCAAGGGCGGGTACGTCCTGGCCGACGCCTCGAACGGGCAGCCGGAGGTCATCCTCATCGCCACCGGCAGCGAGGTGCAGATCGCCGTCGAGGCCCGCAAGGTCCTCGAGGAGGAGGGCACGCCGACGCGTGTCGTCTCGATGCCCTGCGTCGAGTGGTTCGAGGAGCAGGACGACGCCTACAAGCAGCAGGTGCTGCCCCCGGCCGTGCGCGCCCGGGTGTCCGTCGAGGCCGGCATCGCGCTCGGCTGGCGCGGCTACGTCGGCGAGGCCGGCGAGAGCGTGAGCCTCGAGCACTACGGCGCCTCCGCCGACTACAAGACGCTGTACCAGCAGTTCGGCTTCACCGCCGACCGGGTCGTGGCGGCCGCGCGCGCCAGCCTCACGAAGGCGAACGCCGGCGGCCGGGGTTCGACGACCGGCAACTGAGGAGAGACATGAGCGACATCCTGAAGAAGCTCTCTGCCGAGGGCGTGTCCATCTGGCTGGACGACATCAGCCGGGAGCGCCTGCGGACGGGCAACCTCGAGTCCCTGATCCGCGACAAGTCCGTCGTGGGCGTCACCTCGAACCCCACGATCTTCTCCAAGGCGCTGAGCCAGGGCTCGGCGTACGACGAGCAGGTTCGTGACCTGGCCGTCCGCGGCGTCGACCTCGAAGAGGCCGTCCGGGCCGTCACGACGTACGACATCCGCTGGGCCGCCGACGTGCTGCGCCCGGTCTACGACCGCACCGAGGGCCTCGACGGCCGGGTGTCGATCGAGGTGGATCCGCGCCTGGCGCACGACACCGAGAAGACCACGGCCGAGGCCAAGGCGCTGTGGTGGCTGGTCGACCGGCCGAACACCATGATCAAGATCCCGGCGACCCTCGCGGGCCTGCCGGCGATCACCGCGACCCTGGCGCAGGGCATCAGCGTGAACGTGACGCTGATCTTCTCGCTGGAGCGCTACGGCCAGGTCATCGACGCCTTCTTCGAGGGCCTGGAGAAGGCGCGGGCCAACGGCCACGACCTGTCGAAGATCGCGTCCGTCGCGTCGTTCTTCGTCAGCCGCGTCGACAGCGAGATCGACAAGCGTCTCGACAAGGCCGGCCGCTCCGACCTGGCCGGCAAGGCGGGCATCGCCAACGCCCGGCTGGCGTACGCGCTGTACGAGGAGAAGTTCGGCACCGACCGGTGGAAGGCGCTCAAGGACGCGGGCGCCCGCGTCCAGCGTCCCCTGTGGGCGTCGACGGGCGTGAAGAACCCGGACTACTCCGACACGATGTACGTCGACCAGCTCGTCGCCCCGGACACGGTCAACACCATGCCCGAGCCGACGCTCGACGCCGTCGCCGACCACGGCGAGATCACCGGCGACACGATCCACGCCTACGACGACGCGCGGGCGCACATGGCCGCGCTCAAGGAGGCCGGCGTCGACTACGACGACGTCGTCCGGGTCCTCGAGGAGGAGGGCGTCGAGAAGTTCGAGGCGTCCTGGACCGAGCTGCTCGACACGATCAAGGGCGAGCTGCGCGACAAGGCCTGACCGCCGATACGTGATACGTGCCCGGCCGGTCCCCGCCATGCGGCGGGTGACCGGCCGGGCACGTTCCGTTATGAGCGCGTACTGTGAGTGACACGCGCCGGGCCGGGTATTGCCGGACGCGAGAAGCGAATCAGGACACGTCACGGCCCGCGTGGCGCGTCGGCGCACGCGGCAGGAGGGACTGCGACCCACCGGCGGCGCCCGCCGCGCGGGGCGTGGCGGACGCATCGGGGCCAGGAGACGCCGTGACCTTGCGAGTGACCGCCGGACGCACGTCCGTGACCGTCCAGGACGACGCCGTCGCGCACACCGACGAGGCGCTGGGGCGTCTCACGTACGACGGGGTGCCGGCGGCGCTCATGGCCAAGAACGCCAGCCTCTGGGGGCCCGACGCGACGGGCCGGGCCGCCGGGCGGCTCGGATGGGTCGACGCGCCGGAGACGTCCCGCCGCCTGCTCCCCGAGCTGACCGAGGCCGCGGACCGGTTCGCGGATCTGGACCACGTCGTGCTCGCGGGCACCGGCGGTTCCGCGCGCGCCGCCGAGCTCATCGCCGGCGCGGGCGGCGCCGACCTGACCGTCCTCGACGGCACCGATCCGCACGAGGTGCGCCGTGCGCTGGACGACCGGCTGGACCGCACGGTCCTGGTCGTGTCGAGCAAGAGCGGCCGTACCCTGGAGGCCGACGTGCTGCGGCGGATCTTCGAGCGCGCGTTCCAGGCGGCGGGCGCCGACCCGGCGGACCGCATCGTCGTGGTCACCGATCCGGGCTCGCCGCTGGAGGCCACGGCCAAGGAGACCGGCTACCGGGTGGTCCTGTCCGATCCAGAGGTGAACGGGCGGTTCGCGGCGCTGTCGGCGTCCGGGCTGCTCCCGGCGGCGCTGTGCGGCGTGGACGTCGAGCGGTGGCTCGACGAGGCCGCGGCGATCCTGCCCGCGCTCCGGCTGCCGTACGACAACCCGGGTCTGACGCTGGGCGCGGCGCTCGGCGCGGCCGCGTCCCGCGGCAGGGACAAGCTCGTCATCGCCGACGGCGGCTCGGGGATCCCCGGGCTCGCGGGCTGGGTCGAGCAGTTGGTCGCCGCGGCGACGGGCAAGGACGGCAAGGGCATCGTCCCGGTCGTCGTCGAGGATCCGGCCGCGCCGAGGGCCCGCCCGGGTGGTGATCTGCTGTCCCTGACCCTGGGCGGGCGGACCGCCGGCGCCGGGTTGGCGGTGGCCGGCCCGCTCGGCGCGCAGATCGCGCTCTGGCAGTTCGCCGTGGCCGTCGCCGCCCGGGTCGTCGGCGTCGATCCGTTCGACGAGCCGGCGCTGCGCGAGTCCCGGGCCGCGGCGGCGTCGCTGCTCCGCGGTTCGGAGGACGGCGCCGCCCCCACTCTGATCGCCGGGGAGCCCGCGCTGGTGGACGGCGACGTCGAGGTGCACGGCGCCGCCGAGCTGTTCCACGGCGTCAAGGACCTGCGCGGCGCTCTCGACGCGGTGATCCGCGCGGTCCCCGACCGCGGCCATCTCGCCGTCGTCGCCCACCTGGACCGCGTCGGGGACGCGGCCGCCGAGCGCCTGCGGCCGCTGCTCGCCCGCCGGCTGCGCGGCGCTCCGGTCGGCTTCGGATGGGGCGCCCGGAGCCTGCACTCGACCGGTCAGGCGCACAAGGACGGCCCTCCGGGCGGAGTCGTCCTGCAGCTCACCGGCGCGGCGCGGGCGGACGTACCCGTGCCCGGCCGGCCGTACGGGCTGACGGCCCTTCAGCTCGCCCAGGCGTTCGGCGATCTACGGACGCTGCGCTCTCGCGGCCGCACGGCCGTGCGCCTGCACCTGCGGGACCGCGCCGCGGGCCTCGCCCAGTTGGGGAGCGCCCTCGGCGACTGACGGGGAGCCCGGCGTGCGATCCTGGGACCTACCGGGGGTTCGCCGGGTCATCGGGGTCTTTCCGGCGTCTCCGGGGACGGTCGAAGTATCGTGCCATTTCGGTTCACCGAGCCTTCGGCGGAGAATGAAGCAGTCGAGGAGCCGAATACGGACTGTGTGGATCCTCCGGTGACGGGAAGATCGCGCACCGTGCGAGGGTTACCGAAGGTGGCCGTCGCCTCGCCAGCGTGCGGATGATCGGCCCGAAACGAGAGAATACGAACGCCGAGCGGCCCACCGCCCGGCCGGAGCGCCGCCAGGCGCGCCACTAGGAAGGACGGGGAAGTTGGGCATGAGATGGCCCTCCGGGACACATGAAGCCCACGGAAACGGAGATACGCGATGAACACGGGTCAACAGCCACCGAACCCGCTTCGCGACCCCCGGGACAAGCGGCTGCCGCGGGTGGCCGGGCCGTGTGTGCTCGTGCTGTTCGGCGTCACCGGTGATCTGTCCCGCAAGAAGCTGCTGCCCGCCATCTACGACCTGGCCAATCGCGGCCTGCTGCCGCCGGGCTTCTCGCTGGTCGGCTTCGCCCGCCGCGACTGGGAGCATCAGGACTTCCGCCAGCTCGCGCACGACGCCGTGAAGGAGCACGCCCGCACGCCGTTCCGCGAGGACGTCTGGAACCAGCTCGCCGAGGGCATCCACTTCGTGCCCGGCACGTTCGACGACCCGGGCGCGTTCGAGACGCTCGCGATGGCGGTCAAGGAGCTGGACGAGCAGCGCGGCACCGGCGGCAACTACGCGTTCTACCTGTCGATCCCGCCGAAGTTCTTCCAGGAGGTCGTCCAGCAGCTGCAGGCCAGCGGCCTGTCGCAGCCGTCGGAGGGCTCCTGGCGCCGAGTCGTCATCGAGAAGCCCTTCGGCCACGACCTGGCCAGCGCGCAGGAGCTCAACGGCATCCTGCACGAGGTCTTCCCCGAGGAGTCGATCTTCCGGATCGACCACTACCTCGGCAAGGAGACGGTGCAGAACATCCTGGCGCTGCGCTTCGCCAACAACCTGTTCGAGCCGATCTGGAACCGCTCCTACGTCGACCACGTGCAGATCACGATGGCCGAGGACATCGGCATCGGCGGCCGCGCCGGTTACTTCGACGGCGTCGGCACCGCGCGTGACGTGATCCAGAACCACCTGCTGCAGCTCCTGGCGCTGACCGCGATGGAAGAGCCGGTGTCGTTCGCGGCCGAGTCCGTACGCGCGGAGAAGGCCAAGGTCCTGTCCGCCGTGCGGCTGCCCAAGGACCTGGGCACCAACACCGTGCGCGGGCAGTACGCCGCCGGCTGGCAGGGCGGCGTCAAGGTGCGCGGCTACCACGAGGAGGAGGGCATTCCGCCGAACTCCCGTACCGACACCTACGCCGCCGTCCGGGTGGACGTCGACACGCGCCGCTGGGCGGGAGTGCCGTTCTACCTGCGGACCGGCAAGCGGCTGGCGCGGCGCGCCACCGAGGTCGCGCTGGTGTTCCAGCGCGCCCCGCACCTGCCGTTCGCCGCGACGGACACCGAGGAGCTCGGCCAGAACGCCCTGGTCATCCGCGTGCAGCCGGACGAGGGCGTCACCATGCGGTTCGGCTCGAAGGTCCCCGGCACCTCGATGGAGGTCCGGGACGTCAACATGGACTTCGACTACGGCGAGTCGTTCACCGAGTCCTCCCCCGAGGCGTACGAGCGGCTGCTGCTCGACGTGCTGATCGGCGACCCGCCGCTGTTCCCCCGGCAGGAGGAGGTCGAGCTCTCCTGGGAGATCCTCGACCCGATCGAGGAGTACTGGGACAAGCACGGCAAGCCCGAGCTGTACAAGGCGGGCAGCTGGGGGCCGAAGGCTGCGGACGAGATGATGGCCCGCGACGGCCGGGCGTGGAGGCGGCTCTAGATGAACATCGATCTCACCAACACCACGACCCGGAAGGTGCTGGACGCGCTCAGCGCGGCCCGGCACCGGATGGGCGGGCCCGCCACCGGGAAGGTCCTCACCCTCGTCGTCTACACCGAGGAGGCCGCCCAGTACGACGCCGTGCGCGCCTCGACCGAGGCCGCCCGCGAGCATCCCTGCCGGATCATCATCGCCATCCCCCGCAGCCCGCAGGGCGAGTCCCGGCTCGACGCGGAGGTCCGGGTCGGCGAGACCGGCCCGGGTGAGACGGTGGTCCTGCGGCTGTACGGCCAGCTGATCGACCACGCCGACTCGGTGATCCTGCCGCTGCTGGTCCCCGACACGCCCGTCGTGACCTGGTGGCCCGGCGTCGCGCCGCGCAAGCCCGCCGACGAGCCGCTCGGCGCGCTGGCACAGCGCCGCGTCACCGACGCCAAGGGCGGCACCGACCCCCTCGCCACCCTGCACCGGCTGGCCGGGGCGTACGAACCGGGCGACACCGACTTCGCCTGGACCCGCATCACCGGGTGGCGCACGCTGCTGGCCGCGACCCTCGACCAGCCGCACGACGACATCACGCGCGCCTCCGTCGAGGCCGAGTCGCAGAACCCGAGCGCCGCGCTGCTCGCCGCATGGCTGTCGGTACGCCTCGCGGTGCCGTGCACGGTGACCGAGTCGCACGGGCCGGGCATCACCGGTGTCCGCCTCACCACGACCGCCGGCGACATCGCCATCACGCGCCCTGACGGCCGCGTGGCGACGCTGTCCCGTCCCGACCAGCCGGACCGTCAGGTGGCGCTGCACCGCCGGCCGACGTCCGAGCTGCTGGCGGAGGAGCTGCGCCGCCTCGACCCGGACGAGGTCTACCGCGACGCCGTCCTGCGGTTCGCCAAGGGTCTCGACGAGCCCGCGGAGACGAAGGAGACCGCCGAGGCCGGCGAGGCCGCGGCCGCTCCGGCCAAGGCTTCGCGCGGCGGGGGCAGGGGCAAGAAGTCGTGACCGCTCCGTCCGTTCTGATCCACCGCGACCAGTCCCTGCTGGCCAAGGCCGCCGCCGCGCGCCTGGTGACCCGGCTGGTCGACGTCCAGGCCGCCGCCGGAGGGGCGCATCTCGTCCTCACCGGCGGTGGCGTCGGCACCGCCGTGCTGGAGGAGATAGCGGCGACCCCGGCGCGGGACGCCGTCGACTGGGGTCACCTGGACATCTGGTGGGGCGACGAGCGCTACCTGCCGTCGGGGCACGAGGAGCGCAACGAGACCGGGGCCCGCAGGGCCCTGCTCGACCACGTCGACCTCGATCCGAAGCGGGTGCACCCGATGCCCTCCTCGGACTCGGGTCTGAGCCCGGAGGACGCGGCGGAGCAGTACGCCGCGGAGCTGCGGGCCGCGACCCGGCCGGAGGACCACGGGGTCGTCCCGTCCTTCGACGTGCTGATGCTCGGCCTCGGCCCGGACACGCATGTGGCCTCGCTGTTCCCCGGCATGCCGGCGCTGTACGAGGAGGAGCGCCCGGTGGTCGCCGTGCACGGTGCGCCCAAACCGCCGCCGACCCGCATCAGCCTGACCCTGCCCGCGATCCGTACGGCGCGTGAGGTCTGGATCGTCGCGGCGGGCGAGTCGAAGGCCGGCGCGGTGCACCTCGCGCTGTCCGACGCCGGTCCGATCCAGGTCCCCAGCGCGGGCGCTCGCGGCCGGCAGCGCACGCTGTTCCTGCTCGACCGGGCGGCGGCGGGCGGGCTGCCGCCCGAGATGGGCCGCATCGCCTCACCCTGAGCCGTGTGCGGCTCGTCTCTCCCTGAGCGGCGTGCGGGGCTCTCGCGCCCTGCCGCCGCGCGCGGGACCAGGGTCCCGCGCGCTCTCCCGGCCCTCGCCTCGCGCCGCGTAGGACTCTCGTCCGGTGTCAGCCGGACGAGAGTCCGGTGTCGGGCGTCCTGCGCAGCAGCGTGAGCATGCGCCAGGCCTCGGGAGAGTCCAGCGGCACGCCCGGGTCGAAGTCGCCGAACTGCGCCTCCACCGTCAGCCCGCCGGCGAGGCGGAGGGCGGCCTCCAACTCGGTCGCCGTCCAGAACCGGTAGGGCACCACACCCTGGATGACGTCACCGCCGTCGATGGCGATCGTCACGTGGTCGCGCACGATCTGGGTGATCGGGTCGATCTCGTCCGACGGCTCGCCCCACCGTACGCGGGCGCTGACGCCGTCCTTCTCCACCGTCCAGGCCGCCGAGACCCGGGGCGTCTCGCCGAGCCGGTCGGCCGGGTGGCTCATCTCGATCACCGCCAGTCCGTCGTCGGCGAGGTGCGCGGCGACGCACCGCAGGTACGCGACGAAGGCGTCCAGCGTCATCAGGTGCGCCGTCGAGTCGAGCATGGTGATGACGAGGTCGAAGCGGCGGCCGAGCCGGAAGTCGGTCATGTCAGCCTCGACGACCTCCAGGGGGAGCCCGCTCCCCCGCTCCCGGGCGTAGGCGCACATCGCCGGGCTGAGGTCCAGGGCGGTCGCCGCCACGCCCTGCCGGGCGAACTCCCGGGCGTGCTCGGCGGGACCCGCCGCGAGTTCGAGGACGTCGCGCGCGTCACCGGCCCAGCGCCGCAGCACGTCCACCTCGCCGCGCACGTCACGGAACGAGCAGGCCAGCTCGTACGCCCATGGATGGTCGTAGATCACCACCCCATGCTCCCAGACCCATGGGGTGACGCGGTTTGACCGGGTCCGGCGCGCCCGGCAGGCTCGACGCGATGGAACGCCCCGCGCACGCGACGATGGACGACGCCCTGGCCGACGTGGCCCGGGTGGGACCGTACTTCGCCGTCGACACCGACCCCGGCATCCCCGACCATCCGCTGTGGCGGCCGCTGACCGCGCTGTACGGCCCGGCGCTGCCCGACCAGGTCGCGGCCGTCCGCCTGCGGCTGGGCACGACCGAGGACCGGGTCGCGGCCTCCCTGTTCTTCCAGGGTGTCGCGGGCCGCCTGTGGTCCCCGGCGCTGGCGAGCGCCGTCCTCCACGGCCGCGTCCCGGAGCTCGATCCGGCCCGGACGTACTGGCGGGCCGCCTCTCCCGGCCCGGTCCTGCTGGCGGCGCCGGGCGCGCCGGCCCTCGCCGCCGACGCGGCCACCCTGCGCCGCGTCATCGTGGACGACCACCTGGTCCCGCTCGTGAGCGCCGTCCGCGCGGTGACGCCGGTCGCCGAAGGGCTCCTGTGGGGCAACGCCGCCTCAGCCCTCATGGGCGCGCTGACCGTCCTGACCATGGCCGGCCCCGCGCATTCGGGGATCGCCGTGCGCCTCGTGGACGAGTTGCTGGGCGCGGCTCCCCTCCGGGGAACGGGAGACCGGGGCCCGCACGGCTTCCGGCGGCGGAGTTGCTGCCTCTATTACCGGGTCCCCGGCGGGAGCGAATGCGCCGACTGCGCCCTGACGTGAGAGACGCATGACCACCGGCGATCGCTGCTCGAGCGGAACGCCCCTGCGAGGCCGTCACGCGCGGCGCGGATGACAACAGGACCTGGACGGCCGTGGGCGAATCCCGGGCCACGCCGGACGGCTGACGCCGAGCTCGCCTACGGCCGGGCCACGACGGCGTGCACCAGACCGTAGGCGACCGCCTCCTCGGCGGTCAGGAGACGATCGCGCCGGGCGTCCTCGCGGATCTCGTCGACCTCGCGGCCGGTCGTCTCGGCGAGCCGGATGTAGAAGGCGTCGACGAGGCGCCGATACTCCTCTTCCCGCGCCGCGACGTCCGTGGCGCCGCCGCCCGCGAGGCTCGCCCCGGGCTCGGCCAGCCGCAGCACAGCGTGGGGCGTCATCTCACGCCGTCGCGCGGCGGTGAGCACGGCGAGCGGTGGCCCGCCGACCTGGCCGATGACGACCACCTGGACCGGACAGGTGACCGCGTTCACCATGTCCGCGGCGGCGAACGCCGCCTCGAGCTCCCCGTCCGGCGTCTGCAGGTGAAGCCGGACCGGCTCCTCCCCTGCCGCGTCGAGCGTCACCAGCCTCGCGCACAGCTCCGAGGCCCGCGCGCCGTCCAAATGGCCGGTGGCCAGGATGATCCGGTGCTCCAGCAACCGGTCGCGGAGCGGGTCGGCCTCGTCCGGCGCGAGTGACCCGCCCGGCGGAAACGGCCGTCCCGGCCAGGACGGTCCTGACGGGCGGGCCGGATCGTCGGGGAACTCCGGCGGGAACGACGGCATCGTCATCGGCACCTCCTCGGCGGACTCCCTAACGACGATAGCCGCTGCGTCACCGCGCCGATCAGGACCCGACCGGGTGCGGGGTCAGCACCCCACGGAGGCTCCCGGGCTCGACGCGAGGATGCGCTCGACGTCCATCAGGTGGTGACGGCTCTCGTGTACGGCTCGTTTGGCGATCTCCTCGATCGTGCGTCTCTCCCCGGCCCGGGCGCCCCACCACGGCCACTGCTCCGGGCGTACGCCCGTGAGCGTCGCCGCGAGCCGGTCGGCGCACGCGCCGAGATCGGCCGCGAGGGCCTCCGGATCGAGCCGGTCGTACGCGCCCCGCGCGACGACGGCGTCGTGGTCGATCACCTCCAGCACGCCTCCGGGCTCGCTGAGCACGGCCCGCACGCGCCGGTCGAACAGCGCGTACACGTCCCGCAGATGCCCCGCGTACTCCAGTGGCGACCACACTCCCCGCTGCGGACGTACGCGGAGCTCGGCGCGCCGCCCCTCGTCGGCCGCGCGGCCGACGAGCCGGTCCCGGTGCAGGGCCGAGAACCGGCGGATCAGGCCGGGCGTCTCCTCCGCCTCGATCTCCGCAGGCTCGAAGCCGCACTCCGCGCAGGTCTCCATGACTAAGAGTGTTTCCCCGGAGGCGCGGCTGGAACGGTCCTGACGGAGCGGGCGAGCGGCCGGTTCGGGCGCGGGCCTGCGGGGCCCGCCGTGGGTACCTGCCGGAGCGGGCCGTCTGCCGTGCTCCGGCACCTCAGATCCCGACCTGCGCGTATACGTGCTGGGGGCGTTCGGTGCCGGCGCCGTCGCGCAGCCACCCGCGTTCCCGGGCGAGCTTCATGGCGCACTCGACCACCGCCCGCACATGGGACGACTTGTCGCCGGTGCGCCACAGCACCGACCACGGGTACACCGCGTCGGGCCCGACCAGCCGCCGCCACACCACCTGCGGCGAGGCAGGCACGCCCGACGCGGGTACGCAGTAGACGCAGCGGCCGCGACTGACCGGCAGGAGGGCGCCGTGGACGTGGTCGCTGCTGCCGTGGTACGGCGTGGGAACGACGTCGGCCGACCGGCACAGTTCAATGACGAGCTGGTTGAACTCGGGCGTCTGGTCGTCGTCGGACAACATGACGCGTTCGTCGGCGAGCATCTTCACCGGGACGGTCTCCATCCCGGCGAGGCGATGGTCGGCCGAGACCAGCACTCCGAGGCGGTCCAGCCGGAAGACCTTGGACGCGATCTCCGGCGGCGTCAGGAAGGCGCGGCCGAAGCCCACGTCGAGCCGGCCGTCGCTCAGCCACTGGTACTGCTGGGGAAGACTGGCCCCGACCTGGTGGATCTTCAGATCCGGGAAGCGCTCCTGGACCTCGTTGAGGACCAGGGGCATCGAGTCGTACGAGGGGTCGAGGATGCCGACGCGCAGAGTGGGTCGTTCCCGTTCGCTCCTTGCGAGCGCGACCGCGCGGTCGACCTGAGCGAGGATCTTCCTGGCCTCGGCGAGGAAGGTCTTGCCGCAGCCGGTGAGCTTGACATGGTGGGTACTACGGTCCAAAAGGCGTACGCCCAGCTCTCGTTCCAGCAGGCGAAGCTGCTGGCTGAGTGCGGATTGGCCGATGTGGTGACGTTGAGCCGCCCGTCCGAAGTGTAGTTCCTCAGCGAGGATAACGAAGTAACGCAGCTGGCGAAGTTCCACGCAAACTCCCCAACAACTGGACCAATGATCTGCCGCTGCGATTATGCAACAGACAGTCCACGCACTCTGAGGTACCGATTTATGACTATGTGTCAGCTCGATTGTTTCGTTCCAACACGTCAATGATCGTTTTCCGGCGTCTACGGCATGAAGAGGCTCGTCAGGCCGCCGTTATCACCTGAGGTGATGACGTGTCCTGGTATCGTAATTTCCGTTATATACGGCCTTGGCGTTAACTACTGACCATCTTGTCGGATCAGGAGGCCAGCGGGTGTCAGGGCATGAAACACAGACCGGATCCGGCCAACTGACGACCACCCGGGGGCACCACATGGACGTTGACGATCTGTTTGATGTAGCGACCGTCTGCGATATATCCGACTCCTGTGATCAGCTCGGTGTGCCGTGCGTCCGCACGGGAAAGATCAGGCCCGTCTACGCAGGATGCGCTCCCTTCGCCGGCACGATCACCACGGTCTCGCTCCGGCCGGGCCGCGGCACGCGACTGACCTCCCTCATCCGGATCTTCGAGGATACGGAGGACGACGCGGTCCTCGTCGACCTGGGCGAGCGAACGGACGTGCAGTGCTGGGGCACCCTGCTCGCGACGGCCGCCCTGCGCTTCGGCGTGCGCGCCGCCCTGGTGAACGGCGCCACCCGCGACGCCGACCAACTCGCCGCGCTCGGGTTCCCGACGTTCGCTCGCGGCACCCATCCCGCGAGCATGCGGGGACGGCTCTCCCTCACCGGCGTGGGGGGTGACGTCGTCGTCGAGGGCCGCCCGGTGATCTCCGGATGCGCCGTCGCGGCCGATCCGAATGGCGTGGTCTTCCTTCCGCGAGAGCACGCCGACAAGGTCTTCGATCTCGCTCGGCAAATCGCCGCGGCGGAACAGCGGCTGCTCGATCGGATCCGCAGCGTCAGCCGTCCGACCACCGAAGCGCTGGACACCATACTCCCCTGAGAAGGAACGGCGGTCACAGGATGAGCTACACGGCCCAGTTCGCCCAGACCTACACACAGGCCCGCGAGATGTTCCTGGAAGCGGCGGACCTGGCCGGTGCGGACATCACCTCTTTCCTCAATGACTGCGGGAAAGCGCCCGACGGCGGCGAACTGCGCACGGATGTCGCCTGGATCGGCCCTCGCGACGCCGAATCGGTGCTCGTACTCGTCTCCGGCACCCACGGCGTCGAGGGATTCTGTGGCTCCGCCTGTCAGATCGGATTTTTGCGCGAATCCATCCTTGATAAAGCGCCGACCGGAACCGCCGTCCTCATGGTCCACGCCCTTAATCCGTACGGCTTCGCCTACCAGCGGCGAGTCAATGAGGACAATATCGACCTCAACCGCAACTTCGTCGACCACGACGCTCCGCCGCACAACCCGGCGTACGACGAACTGCACGCCGCGCTGGTCCCGGCCTCCTGGACCGGCCCGGAGAAGACCGAGGCGAACCGCTTCCTCGCCAAGGTCGCCACGGAGCACGGGCTGCGTTACCTCCAGGAGTCGATCACCCATGGGCAGTACCGTCATCCCGACGGCCTGTTCTACGGCGGCACTTCTCCGGCGTGGTCGCACCGGCTGCTCCGCACGATCGTCCACGACTTCCTGATCGGGTTCCCCCGGATCGCCTACATCGATCTGCACACCGGCCTGGGTCCACGGGGCTACGGCGAGCCGATCTTCCGCGGCGGGCTGGACAGCGGTGCCCTCGACCGGGCGCGCGCCTGGTACGGCGACCAGCTCACGATGTCCGAGGACGGGACGTCGAGCTCGACGCCGATCATCGGCAACACGGCGAGCCTGGTCGCCCGTGAGCTCTCCCCCGGCCAGGAGCTCACCGCGATCACGCTGGAGTTCGGCACCCTCTCCGGCGCCGAGGTGCTCGACGCTCTGCGCGCCGACAACTGGCTGCACCTGCAGGCCGACCCGGACCCCGAGCTCGCGGCGAGCATCAAGCTCCAGATCCGGAACGCCTTCTACCCGTCGGCGTGCGACTGGCGCAGCGCCGTCTGGTCGCGCGCCAAGGAGATCTTCGGACAGGCCTTCTCGGTCGCCCGCCCCGTGGTCGGCTGATCGGAGTCCGCTCGCCTGAACTCGTCGCGGCCCGTCGTGCGCAGAGCGCGGCCGGCCGTGACGCATGTCAGGCCTAAAACGGCATGCGCATAGCCAGGACACCAGAAAAGCGACAAACAACCCTCCGCTCGCGCGGAGTAGCAGCCTGTCGCCTTTGCTCATATTTCCTGGCTTCCACTTCTATATGCCGACATGTAACTAGTTATAGCGGTTACGCTCTCCCTGGTACACCACTAGGCCGGGAACGGCCACGTCCCGGTCTTCCTCTCTCGGTGGCGCACGCGCGTCGCCGCTCTCACCACCAGGAAAGGAAGGTGCGCGATGCTGCGCACAGCCGTCGTGGGTGCGACTGGAGCCGTGGGGCGTGAACTCCTCGCCCTGTTGACCCGACCCGGTATGCCTCCCATACGCCTGTCGCCGGTCGCGTCCGCACGTTCAGCGGGGGTTGACATAGGCGCCCGGATAGGGCTCGACGCACAGATCGAACCGGTCCGTGCACTGAACGACATTGATTTCGCCACCATGGACCTGGTCTTCTTCGCGGCCGGTGCGGAGGTGAGCCGCCAGGTCGCGGAGAAGGCCGCGGCGGCCGGCTGCCTGGTCATCGACAACAGTTCGGCGTTCCGGGCGCGCGAGGACGTCCCGCTCACCGTTCCTCAGGTGAATCCCGAGAGCCTGCGGCACCGCCCGGAGTCCAACATCATCGCGAACCCGAACTGCTCGACCATCCAGTTGGTCCGGGCGCTCCACCCGATCCACCGGCTGGCCGCACTGCGCCGGGTGTTCGTCTCGACGTACCAGGCCGCGTCGGGCGGTGGCCTGCGCGGGCTGGCCGAACTCGCCGACGACAGCCGGTCGGTCCTGGACGGGCGGGCGGATCTCGCTCCCGGCCGGTTCGGCCCGCCGCTCGCGTTCGATCTGGTCCCCCAGATCGGCCTGCTCGACGACCACGGCGCGGCCCACGAGGAGCGCAAGCTGCGGTCGGAACCCCGGAAGATCATGGGCCTGCCCGACCTGAGGGTCGACGCGACCGCCGTCCGGGTCCCGGTGTTCCACTGCCACTCCGAGGCCGTCCACGTCGACCTCGAACGACCGATCTCGGTCACCGAGGCCGAGGACGCCCTCGCCGCCACGGACGGCATCCGGCTCTACCGGTCCGGCGACGACCCGGCCTGCCCCTCGCCGCGCACGGTCGAGGCGTCCGGCGCGGACCGCGCCCTCGTCCACGTGGGGCGGGTCCGTGTCGACGAGTCGCAGCCGGGATCGCTGGCCATGTGGGTGGTCGCGGACAACCTCTGGGTCGGTGCCGCGTACAACGCGGTCGACATCATGCGCACCGCGCTCGACCACGGCTGGCTCGGCTGATGGGCGGGCCGTCCCCGGAGCGCCCGGCGGTCTTCAAGTTCGGCGGCGCCTGCTTCCTCGACCTGTCCGACTACCGCACCGTCGCCCGCTACATCGCCGGGCGGCTGGACGGATCACGCCGGGTCGTCGCGGTGGTCAGCGCGATGTCGGGTACGACGGGCGCGCTGCAGAACGCCCAGCGGGAACTGCACGCCGATCCACCGTCCGAGCTGGCGGCCTCCTTGTTGCTGACCGCCGACACCGTCAGCTCACTGCTGCTCGCCACCGCCCTGTGCGAGCTCGGCGTACGCGCCCGGGCGATCGACGCGCACCAGCAGGGGCTGCACGCGACCGGCTCGCCCGAGCGGGCGAAGGTGGTGAGGATCGACCCGGCTCCCCTGTGGTCGGCGCTCACCGGATGCGAGGTGGTCGTGGTCCCCGGCGGCCAGGCGGTGGACCGCGGAAGCCGCCCGGTGATGCTCGGGCGCAACAGCTCGGACCTGTCGGCGGTGGCCGCCGCCGTCGCGCTCGGCGCCGACCACTGCGAGATCTTCTCCGACGTGCCCGGCGTCTACACGGCGGACCCCTATCTCCTGCCCGAGGCGCGCGTGCTGTCCTCCCTGGGGTACGGGGCCGCGCTGCGGATGACGCGCGCCGGCGCGAAGGTGCTGCATCCGCTCGCCGTCGAGCTGGCCGAACGCCACGCCCTGCCGATCCTGTGCCGCTCGCGTCCTCCGATCGCCAAGCGCGGCACGCTCATCTCCGGGTCCACCGCGCCGGTGGCGATCGTCGCCGACCAGCGGACCGACGTCTGGGCCTTCCCCGACGTCTCCGAGCTCGAGCACGTGCAGGAACGGCTGGCGAAGGAGGAGGACGGCGACCAGGTGAACGTGCCGGTCGTCGTGGACTATGAGGGCACCCGGCATCTGGCGATCGCCGGCGGCGACCCGCGCGGGATCGCCCACCGGGTCTGCGTCGCCGCGCCACACCGTCCGGAGCTGCGATTGATCACGACGGTGCACGGCGACCACGAGCCGGAACACCATCTGGTGCCGGAGTCGCAACTGGCGGAGGAGACCCGGCGCCGGCACGCGCGGCACTACCCCGACGTCAACGACCACCGCGGGGCCAAGCCGCGCTCGCCGCTGAGCGGCATCCTCACCGATCCGGCCAACATCACGGCCGCCGGCGGCGCCCTCCTCATCAACGACCAGCGCCCCACCGCGGAGGAGCCCGAGAAGACGACCTGATGACGGGGGAAACACACGCGTGACACGCGAGCGCGGCGCCGATTACGGCGCCGCGCTCCGCACGTCCGGGACCTATATATTGCGGCGAAAGGCGTGTCAACAGCAGAGGCTCTGTTATTGCTTTCCTTGATGGCATCGTGAGCCGGGTTGACTCTCGAATCCCCGGATTGGAGTATCAAGACACGAAAACAAACGGAGATCGCCGCCATAACGGGTCCAGGAGAGGGAATCTCATGACTGAATCGATTGTCGTTGACCCGGCGAAACTA
The DNA here is from genome assembly GCF_040679195.1 of Actinoallomurus sp. NPDC052308. Taxonomy (NCBI): domain Bacteria; kingdom Bacillati; phylum Actinomycetota; class Actinomycetes; order Streptosporangiales; family Thermomonosporaceae; genus Actinoallomurus; species Actinoallomurus sp. NPDC052308. The sequence continues at coordinate 466,682 of NZ_JBFAUM010000004.1, forward strand.
CGTCAGTTCGGTGATCCGATGGACAGCGTGTTCTGTCTCGTCACCAACCCGGAGTACATGGACCAGATCTCGATCGTCGAGAACGGTGGATACCGGGACTACCTGAAGATCCCCTTCAAGACGGGGGAGCGCTTCGAGGAGGTCCTCCCCGACCGGGTCCCCGAGCCGGCGCACGTGCTCGCGATCTCTCCCGCGGCGTTCTTCGAATCCCCCATGCCTGAGCAGCTGGGCCCGCGTCGCAAGCTCATGGGAATGGCGTGCAACTCCACGCCGACCACCATGAAGACCATCAAGCATTTCATCGACGTGATGCAGCGGACCTCGCCTGAGGAGCAGGACGCCTTCTCCAACGGGTTCTTCGACAAACTCGAGAGGGCCGACCACCTGGTCTACGTCGACGAACGGCACGGCACCCGCGCCACGTTGCAGCACCTGCAGCCGGGGCTCGTGTGGAACCAGCAGGCCGGCGCGCTCGAGTGGGGCGAGCAGCAGATCGTCCCGTCCGGCGAGATCAGCGTGCTGCCCACGCAGATCGTCGAGTTCCACGAGGACCTGCACCTGCCGATCGAGGGCGAGATCTGCTTCCGCGGCTACCCCATCCTGCACAGCGGCACCCCGTCCTTCTCGCGCCGCGACCAGGCGCGGCTCCACAGCCGGCTCTCGTCGATGAACCTGCACGGCGTCATCGCCACGGTCGAGAAGGGCGTCATCACGAGCCTGCGGGCCCACAATTCCGGTGCGCAGTCCGCCGTCGACATGCTGAACACGATGTTCGAGGTCGACTCCCGATACCGAATCGTCTGGGAAATGGGCCACGCGCTGAACACCAGCCTGGACATTCTTCCCGGCAACCACGCGATGAACGAGGTGTACGGCGGGACCGACGGCTGCCTGCACTGGGGCCTCGGACTCACCCCGTTCACGCAATACCACCTGGACATCATCTCGCCCGATACGACGGTCTACACCGACACCGGTGAAGTGGTCCTCGGAAATCCCGGTGGTGGCCCCCCGGACCGCCTGGCCGTCTTCCCCAATTCCTAGCCACGCGCGCGGCTAGCAAGTGACCCTTCGAGCCCCGGGAGGAGGTGCCAAAATGGAGGAGAAGGACACCAAGATCGAGGTCCGCAAGAACAGCAACTACCTGGGCACGCTGCTCGGCTGAGCATGCCGGTAACAGCCTTCGGGCTCAGTGGTAGGGCAGGTGGACCGGCGCAAGCGGTCCACCTGCCCTCCCATCGTACTCCTCCGGAACACGCCGGCGAAGAATGGATTTGATCGAAATGAACGCGGAAAATGGACCTCAGGTCACCGTGCAGCCGAGCTCCTTCCGTCAGTTCGGCACGCCGGCGGACACCTTCTGCATCATCGTCGACGAGGAGTTCATCGACGATTTCTCCATCGTCCTCGCCCCCCCGTACACCCGGTGCATGATCGTCCCGATCGGGCCGGACGGTGACCTCGGCAAACTGCTGTCCACCGACGTCCCCGCGACCGCGGACGTCGTGGCCATCTGCCGCAACACCTTCCTGTCCTCGCCCGACGCGGCGACCATCGGCGCCGGCCGGCGGATCGTCGTGCTGCCCTGCGCGTCCACGCCGGTGACCGCGGACCAGATCCGCTACTTCCTCCGCGTCATCGAGCGCACCGATCCCACCGCCCAGGAAGCCGTCGCCGACCGGTTCTTCGAGGCCGTCAAGAACGCCTCCCACCTGAGGATCATCGACGCCGAACACGGGACATCGTGCCGGTTCGACCCCTTCGCCGGCGGTTACGTGTGGAACCAGCAGGCGGGCCTCCTCGGCCCCGGTGAGCAGCAGATCGCTCCGGCCGGCGAGCTGAGCGTGCTCCCGATGGACATAACCGAGTTCGACGAGGACCGGCGCCTGGCGCTGTCCGGCACGCTCGTCCTGCGGGGCTGGCCGATCGTCCACGCCGGATACGACCGGGCGCTCGACGCGGAACAGGCCGACCTGTACGAGCGGCTCGTCCCCCTGCGCAGGAACCCGCTGAAGCTGACCGTGGAGGACGGGAGCATCACCGACGTCCGCGACGCCGGCGGCACCGCCGAGGGCGCGGCGCTCGTCGCGGTGTTCGACGAGCTGTTCACCGAGGAGCCCCGCTACCGGTCGATCTGGGAGCTGGGCTTCGGCATCAACACCGGCATGGAGGTCAGCCCGGCGAACTGCGGGCTCAACGAGACCTACGGCGCCGCCGACGGGGTCGTGCACATCGGCCTGGGCCTGACGCCGTTCACGAAGTTCGCGCTGACCTTCATCTGCCCGGCCGCCTCCCTGGTCGACGACGCCGGAACGCGCGTCCTGGGGAACCGCGCGGCCGGCGAGCAGGGACGGCGGCGGGTCAACCGCGTCCGGAGCGCCAGCTGCGGCTGTCACTGAGGCATCGAACGAAATCTTCAACGACTGGAGGACACCGTGCAGCTGAAGACCACCCGCCCGGAGTTCCGGACCCGCGTCGACAAGTTCCTCGACACGGCCATCGCGGACTTCTACGAGAAGATCCCCTTCGCGCGTCACCAGCTCGAGGGCAAGGACATCCACCTCGACTACTACCGGCGGCACAACATCGAGACGATCCTGCGGCTTCGCCGCAAGCGCACGATCGACGCGCTCGCCATCCGGTACTTCACCAAGGTCGACCCGGTCGCCGCGAAGGCGTGGTCGCACTACACCGACGACGAGATGCTGCACGACCGGCTGTTCGCCGCGGACCTGGAGAAGGTCGGCGTGTCGAAGGAGCAGATCTACTCGACCGAGCCGCTCCTGTCGACCAAGCTCCTCACCGGGTACCTGCAGTACGGCATCGAGTACGAGGGCACCCCGCTCGCGCTGCTGGTGAGCGTCTACTTCGTCGAGTACGTGACGACGCGCACCCAGCCGCAGTGGCTCGACAACCTGGAGAAGCGGCTCGGCCGGGAGAACATCAAGGGTCAGCGCGCCCACGTCGGCACGGACCTGGACGACCACCACGACGACTTCGTCTGGACCGTCCTGGAGACGTTGGTCAAGAGCGACGAGGACGAGGACAAGGCGCTGCGGCACCTTCAGGACATCGCCCGCCTGTGGGAGATGTACTTCCTCGAGCTCTACAAGCTGACCGTGGACGAGAAGGCGACCATCGAGATCCCGGATCCGGTGGCCATCCCCGCGTGACCGTGATCGCCTCGACCGTCGGAAGGTGAGCCCCATGGCCGTGGCCGACACCGGGACTCTGGAGTTCAGCAACCTGGTGCCGAGCCGCGGCCTGGCACCCGATGTCGAGGAGTGGATCGTCGATGGCCTGACCGAGGCGTTGCCGGCGCTCCGGATGAGGTCGCTGTTCGACCTCAGGCGCGACATGCTCAGGGACGCCGACCTGATCACGCTCGCGGTCGAGGGTTCCGGCCGTTCGGTGGTCGGTGCGCTGTCGTCACGATGGTGCACCACACCGGCCGGCGGCCGGCTCCTGCACATCATGACCCAGTTCGTCGGCGAACGCCGCCAGGGTGACGGCATCGCGTTCGCCGGCACGTGGGGGCGTCACCTGGAGGGCGTGTACGGGCAGACCTCCGAGTTCCCCGACCTGTGGGTGCTCAAGACGTTCAACCCGATCGTCTACTGCGCGATGCGGTCCTTCACCCGCGTCCCGGGCGTGACGTTCTATCCCGACGTCGACGCCGAGCGGCAGGACCCGCGCATCGTACGGCGGGCCGAGCGGGTGGCCGCGACCGTCGCGCCCGGTCACAGCTTCTCCTCCTCGACGGGCGTCATCCGGGGCGCCGGGGAGCCCGCGGACCTCTACCCATGGCTGCCGGAGTCACGCGAAGAGAAGGTCAACGACTACTTCGCCGCCACGACGCTGCCCGGCGACCGGATGCTGTGCATGCTCGGCGTTCCGACGCCGGAGGCGGCGGCGACGATCCTCCAGATCTTCGGACTGACGCCGGCGACGCCGGAGGTCCGCCTGGCGCGGTCCCTGCTCGACGATCCAGCGGATAACGGAAACGGAGCATGATGGACGACCGGACGGCATCTCGGGACGGCACCCCCTACCCGCACGAGACGGTCATCACCTGGCAGGCGCCGCCGATCCGCATAGGCGCCGGCGCGACCGAGGAGATCGGGTACGAGCTGAGCCGCCTCGGCGTCGGCTCGGTGCTGATCGTGACCGACCCGAACGTCGCCCGCGTCGGACCCGTACGGCGCGTGCGCGAGCTGGTCGAGCGGGAGGGGATCGAGGCGACGGTCTTCGAGGACGTCCACGTCGAGCCGTCCGACTCCGGCTGTGAGGAGGCCGCCCGCAAGCTGGCCGACCGGCCGGTGGACGGGTACGTCGCGATCGGCGGCGGGAGCTCGATCGACACGGCGAAGGTGCTGAACCTCCTGCACAGCCATCCGGACATCCCGCTGCGCGACTACCTGAACAAGCCGATCGGCGCCGGCCGGGCCATTCCCGGCGCGCTCAAGCCGCTGGTGGCGATTCCGACGACGGCCGGAAGCGGCAGCGAGTGCACCGCGATGGTCGCGCTCGGCGTCACCGACCTGCGGGTCAAGACCGGGATCAGCGACCTGCGGCTGCGCCCCTCGGCCTCCATCATCGACCCGCTGAACACCCTGACCATGCCGTCGGCGGTCGCGGCCTCCTCCGGGTACGACGTCCTGACGCACGCCTGCGAGTCGTACACCGCGCGCCCGTACGACCGCCGCCCGCCGTACCCGTCCCCGGCCGGCCGGCCGATCTACATCGGGGCCAATCCGATCAGCGACGTCTGGGCGGAGAAGGCACTCGCGCTGATCGGAACGTACTTCCGCCGCTCCGTCCTCAACGCGTCGGATTTGGAGGCGCGCAGCGCGATGAGCCACGCGGCCGCGTACGCGGGCATGGGCTTCGGCAACGCCGGCACCCACATCCCGCACGCCTGCGCCTACCCGATCGCCGGCATGGTCACGGAGTACCGGCCGCGGGACTACATCACGGACCACGCGCTGGTCCCGCACGGCGAGTCGGTGATCGCCACCGCGCCCGCGGCGTTCGAGTTCACCTATCCGGCGGCGCCTGAGCGTCACCTGCGGGCCGCCGAACTGCTCGGCGCGTCCACGGCCGGGGTCACGATCCGGAACGGCGCCGACCTGCTTCCGCAGACGATCCTGGACATCATGCGGGACACCGGCGGGCCGAGCGGGGTGAGCGCCTTCGGGTACGGCGCCAAGGACATCCCGCTCCTGGTCGACGGCGCGGCCAAGCAGCAGCGCCTGCTCGTCGGATGCCCACGCGACGTCGGCGATGACGACCTGACCCGGATCTTCCACGCGTCGATGAAGTACTGATCTTCGGTTCATAACGAGATCGCGCCGGAGGTTGACACCCCGGCCGATCTGTCGGACTGATGTGAGTACCGAACGCTCGGCCTTTGGAGACAAGCCCATGCCCGTGGCATTCCAGGTACGGCAGGCGCTCATCGGCGGTAAACCGGTGGGAACCGACGACACCATCGACGTTCTGGATCCCTCGACCGGAGAAGTGTGCGCGCGCACGGTCCGGGGTGGTCCGCAGGAGATCGACCTCGCCGTGGCCTCGGCCCGGGACGCCTTCGAGACCGTGTGGCGGCACGCCTCCCCCGCCGACCGCGCGACGGCCTGCCGGCGGATCGCCGCCGCGATCCGCGAGCACCGCGCCGAACTCGCCGAGTTGGAGACGCTGGACACCGGCAAGCCGATCTCCCAGGCATACGTCGACGCCGATGCCGCGGCGCGCTACTTCGACTTCTACGCGGGGTGCGTCGAGGCGCTGTTCGGCGACACGCTGTTCTCCCAGCCCGACGTGGTCGCCTACACGCTGCTGGAGCCGTACGGCGTCTGCGGGCACATCATCCCGTGGAACTACCCGATGCAGGTCGTCGCCCGGACCATCGCCCCGGCGCTGGCCGCCGGGAACACCTGCGTGCTCAAGCCGGCGGAGGACGCCCCGCTGACGCCGATGCGCATCGCAGAGCTGGCCCTGGAGGCCGGGCTTCCGCCGGGCGTGTTCAACGTCGTGCCGGGTTACGGCGAGGAGGCCGGGGCGGCGCTGATCGAGCACCCGGGCGTAGACCACCTGGCGTTCACCGGATCGCGGGAGGTGGGGACGCTGGTGATGAACGCCGCCGCCGCCAACATCGTCCCGGTGACCCTGGAGCTGGGCGGGAAGTCACCGCACCTGGTCTTCCCCGACTTCGATCAGGTTTCGGCGATCCCGCTGATCGTCTCGTCCATCACCGAGCACGCGGGCCAGAACTGCTCGGCCGGATCCCGGCTGCTGGTCCACGAGGTGGTGTACGACGCGACGATCACCGCGCTCACGGCGGCGTTCGAGCGCATGTCGATCGGTCCCGGGCGTACCGACCCGGACCTCGGCCCGCTCATCTCCGCCAAACAGCGCGAACGCGTGCTCGGCTACATCGAGCAGGGCAAGAAGGACGGCCGTCTCGTCACCGGCGGAGGGCCGCCGGACGATCCGGAGCTGGCCGGCGGCTTCTTCGTGCGGCCCACCATCTTCGACGAGATCTCCCCCGACTCGCGCACCGTGCGGGAGGAGATCTTCGGGCCGGTGCTGTGCGTCCTGCCCTTCCGGGACGCCGCGGAGGCCGTCGAACTGGCCAACCGCACGTCGTACGGGCTGAGCGCCGGCGTGTGGACCCGCGACGTCGGCCTGGCCCATCACCTGGCGCGGGAACTGCGCGTGGGTCAGGTCTTCGTCAACAATTACAGTGCGGCGGGCGGGGTCGAACTCCCCTTCGGCGGTTACAAACGGTCCGGGTTCGGCCGGGAGAAGGGTTTCGAGGCGCTCCGGGAATACTCCCAGTGCAAGGCCGTCGCAATCCGCGTCGGTCCGCCGTCACCGCACTCCGTGCGGTAGAAACCGCACGGTAATCGCGGGAATCAGGGAAATGCCGTAAGGCCTGGAGGCGGCGCTAGGGCTTGTCTCGAAGTCCGCGTAGTAGGACAGTGGGGCTTTGAGACAGGCTCTAGCCCGCGCGGGCCTTACGGTATTGCTGCACCTTGTGGCGGTTGCCGCACGCCTTCATGTCGCACCACTGGCGCTGACCGGGCCGGGACGTGTCGACGAACAGCAGCGAGCAGTCGGAGAAGGCGCACTCGCGGACCCGTTCGAGCCAGGGGCCGGTCAGCAGATCGATGGCGTCGCGCGCCACGGTGGCCAGGCCGGCCTCCACGGTGCGGGCCGAGCGCAGCGTGACCGATCGGGCGTCCGCCGACAGCTCGGGCGCGAAGTCGGGACGCCCCGCCCACGCGTTGACCAGCTCGACGTCGGCGCGCGCCGGCCCGCCGCGGGTACCGGGGTGGACGAGCCGGTAGAGGGCCTCGCGCAGCTCACGGGCGTCGTCGAGGCCGCTCTCCTGCGCGGGCACGTCGGCCGGCAGGGACAGCGCAAGCCGGAACCAGCGCCCGAGGTCGGCGGGGGCCGCGAGGCGCTCAACGGGCTCCCGGTAGCGCCCGCCCAGCGTGGCGGCGAAATCGAGACAGAGCCGACCGCCCCTGAATCTGAACTCGAACTTATCCTGCGGCAATTGTCATCAGCTCCGAAGCACAGTCTAGGCAACGCCCGGCCCGCGGAGGCGTTCATCGCTAAGTCTAATGGCTTCATCAGGCGCTCGAAACAGCGCGACCTGCCCACGGAAAGATCGTTAGAGGTAATATGCCCCCAGGCCCGGCCTCCCGCCGCCGGCGGCGCCGCTCATCGACCTTCCCGCAGGTGACGGCGGCGAGAATGCCCATGGTGCGCCAATTCGGCAAGACGTAAGTTCACCCGGAAACCGCCGCCATACCCCAGAGGCGGCGACCGAACAAGACGTCTAACGGTGATCAACTCTTTTGAAAATTACATCTGGTCAACTCGGTCTTCCTTCAATAACATCAGGCGAGCGTCCGAATTAATCGGTGACCGGAGGACTGATGTCCGCTGAAATGAACGGCGCCTTCGTGCCCGGCAACGACCTTCGAGCTCAGATCGAACAGCTGCGCCGCCATTCGCCGGGCGTCTACCGGCGCATCGACCTGGACCGCGTCGAGTCATGGGAATACGAACGCGCGCGGAACGGCGCACACCGGGACGACTTCGACGCCGACACGGCGGGCGGCAGGGGTTCGAGCTATGTCCGCGCCCAGGTGCTCAATGTGGACGCGCGTGCGTACGGGATCGGCCGGTTGATGGAGCTGATGCGGCCGGCCCCCGGCGAGCAGGACACCGCGGATCGACGCACGATCGTCGACCTCTTGGGCGGCAACGGCCTGGTGCGGCAGGTCTGTGCCCGGCTCGGCATCCCCGACGTCGAGGTCGTGACCTGTGACGCGTCCCCGCACATGGTGCAGACCGCGTGGGCCGCGGGAATCCCGGCGCTGCTGCAACGCGCCGAGCGGCAGCTCTTCCAGACGGAGTCCGTCGACGGGGTGCTGCTCGCCTACGGCAGCCACCACATCCCCGCCGAGGACCGTGGCGTCGTCGCCGAGGACGCCTACCGCGTGCTCCGGCGGGGCGGAACGTTCCTGCTGCACGACTTCGAGGCGGGGTCGCCGATGGACACCTGGTTCACGACGGTCGTCGACCCCTATTCGCAGACGGGGCACGAGTTCGCCCACTTCACCGCCGACGAGATCCAGGAATACCTGATCAAGGCGGGATTCGACACGTACGAAGTCGTGGAGATCGACGATCCGTACACCGCGGTCGGGGAGACGCCCGAGACGGCAGAGCTCAACCTCGGCGAATACCTCGTGAACATGTACGGCCTGTGCCGGATTCAGGAAAGCCTGGGCGAGCAGGAGGCGTTCCGCTGGGCCTTGGACCGGGCGAAGCAGATATTCCAGTACGACAACGGCGACGACGAGCCGCTGCGCGGCACCCTGGAATACGACAGCGATCTGCGGTCCTGGCGGATGACGATTCCGCGCAAGGCGCTCGTCGGGGTCGGCCGCAGACTCTGATCCGCGTCGCACGGCGCGGGTCCCGCCCGGCCGCGTCGCTTCCTGCGGCGCTTGCGGCGAGGCCGTAACCGGCCGCGGGACCCGCGCGGATCGGCGCCGAAACGCCGCCGGCGGCCCGGGGACCGGGCACGACACGCGGTACGCCGGCCTCCATCGCGGACTTTCGGCATTCATCCGGCATGCGCGCTGTTCCATCCCTAGGATGCCATGTAACCTCCCATAGTGGTTACAACGGCGAGGTCACCGACACGGGCCCTGCTCCTCGCCGGACGCCCAAGCCGGACGACAAGGATCCCGATGGACCGTTACGCGATTATCGTTGACGCTTATCACATCCCATTCGGAAGCTCCCGGGGATTTGCTAGTGCTTTTCGGGATCGAGGTGTCACGCCGATCGCCGTCATGAGCACTCCGGAACCGATGGAGACGTTCCTTCCCCGATGGTTTCCCGATGACTTCGCCGCGATCCACTACTTCGACGGCGATTTCGAGAAACTCGTCGCGACGGTGAAGGGATACGACCCGATCTGCATCGTCCCCGGCCTCGAGCCGGGCGTCGAACTCGCCGGCGAGCTCGTCGACGCCGTGCTCCCCGGCACCGGGAACGTGCCGGGGTCGTCCCCCGTCCACCGTGACAAGGCCCTGATGGCCAAGTCCCTTGAGAGGGACGGGGTCCCGCACCTGCGGACGATCTGCTCCTCCGATCCGGAGGAGGTGGCCGGTTGGCTCAAGAGCACCGGGCTCGAAGGCCGCCCGCTGGTCATCAAGCCCCCCAAGAGCAGCGGCGCCGAGGACGTCCGCCTGATCGAGGCGGGAGACGACTGGCGGCCGTACTTCGACCGGCTGCTCGGCACGCTCAACCACTACGGCCAGGTCAACGACAAGGTGATCGTTCAGGAGTTCGCGGATGGCACCGAGTACATCGTCGACCTGTACTCCGTGAACGGGCAGCACGGCCTGGTCGACGTCTGCGTCTACCAGAAGCGCACGCGGGACGGCGAGATCGGCATCTACGACGTCGCCGACTTCCTCGCCCCGGACGACCCGGTCGTGCGGCCGCTGTGGGAGTACACCGCGCAGGCCGCCCACGCCTGCGGCATCCGCAATGGCTCCACGCACGCGGAGGTCATGCTCACGCCCGACGGCCCACGCCTGATCGAGCTCGCGGCCCGCTACTCGGGCAGCTGCATGATGATCTCCGGCTCGCTCGCCACCGGCGACAACCAGATCGACCGTACGGTGCGGCACTACGCCGACGGCGAGTACGTCCCGTGGTACGAGCTGCAGCAGGAGGTACGGACGGTCTGGCTCGCCGCCGAAAGCGACGGCGAGCTGCGCAACATCGACATCTTCGAGGAAGTACGGAAGATGCCGACGTTCTACGCGATGTCCCTGCCGGAGAACGGCAAGGTCGTCCCGCAGACGACGGGGATGAGCACGAGCCTGGGCTGGATCATCCAGGGAGCGTCCGACTGGGACGCCATCGAGAAGGACTACCACCGCATCCGCGAACTGGAGCGCAGCCTCATCATCGAACCGGTGACGGAGCGCTGAGAGGGGCCTCGTGGCGACACTGGTAATCGGCTGCGGAGTCAAACTGATCAGCAGCCTGCAGGAGCAGATGCCGGGCGAGACCATGGTGGTCGTCGAGCATCCGCAGGTGATCGAGCAGCGCGGCCTGCGAGAGAAGGCGAAGAGCCTGCCGACCGTCGAGGCGCTCGTGCCCTGCGACTACATCGGCCCGTTCGAGCCCCGCGCCCTGATCGACTCCCTGCCGGCCGGCACCGTGATCGAGCGGGTGCTGCCGGCCATCGACGAGATGACGACCGAGGCTTCGGCCCGCATCGCCGCCGAACTCGGCCTGCCCGGCGCGGGCGTACACGCGGCCGAGATCTTCCGGGACAAGCTGCGGCTGCGCGAGGTCGCCCACGCCGCCGGGATTCCCAACCCCCGGTGGCGCGAGGTGCACGACCTGGCCGGTCTGGAGAGGGCTGCGCGCGAGCTGGCCGGCGACGGGCTCGTCCTCAAGCCGACCGGGCGGTCCGGCAGCCAGGGCGTCGTGCTCCTCGACCCGGGGGACGACCTGGCCGAGGCCTGGCGGCACACGACGACGGCCGAGGGCCGCGTACGGATCGACCCGCCGCCGTTCACGGGCTACCTCGTCGAGGAACGTCTGCACGGCTCGGAGGTCAGCGTCGAGTGCCTCGTGGCCGGAGGGAAGGTCGTCTTCGGCAGCGTCACCGACAAGCGCGTGCTGCCCGGCCGCCATCCGGTCGAGATCGGACACGTGGTGCCCGCCCCGGTCGGCGCGGCCGTGCGGAAGGACCTGCTCGACGGGATACAGACCCTGGTCGACGCGTCGGGGTACGAGTTCGGCATCCTGCACTGCGAGTGGATGGTCACCGCGGCCGGCCCGGTACTGATCGAGTGCGCCGGGCGGCTGGCGGGCGACCGCATCACCGACCTGGTCCGGATCGCGTACGATTTCCCGCTCCTCGGCGCGTACGCCTCGCTGATGGGCCGTGACGGACCGGTCGGCGCGATCCCGGCCACGCCCGTACGCGCGGCGGCGGTGAAGTTCCTCACGGCCACGCCCGGTGTCCTGGACGGCGTCACCGGCCTCGACGAGGCGACCGCCGCGCCCGGCGTGCGGGCCGCCACGGTCACGGCCGCCCCGGGGGACCGCGTCGCCGCGCCCCGCGCCTCCCGCGACCGGATCGGCCACGTCATGGCCGTGGGCGACGACGCCGGCCAGGCGTGGGAGCGCGTCGAGAGCGCGGCCCGCCTGATCCGGGTCACGGTCCGGTGAGGCGGCCGAACCTGGGGGACGGCGCGTGGGCGTCCCCGAACGCCCGGCGCCTGCTGATCGTCTCGATCATCGACTCCACCGGCAACGGCGCGTTCACCTCGGCGTCGGTCGTGCTGTTCAGCGTCGTCCTGCACCTGACGCCGACGCAGATCGGACGCGGCCTGACGCTGGGCGCCTTCATCGGGCTCTTCTCATCCGTGCTGTGGGGCTCGCTCGCGGACCGGATCGGCGTGCGGGCGATCCTGCTGAGCATCCAGCTGTGGCGGGCGGCGGCCTTCATCGGATACGCCTTCATCCACAACTTCGCCGGATATGTCGCGGTCGCGGTGTTCCTGGGTCTGGCGGAGCGGGCCAGCCAGCCGATCCTGCTGTCGTTCGTCACCTCCGCCGTGGGAGAACAGAACCGGGTCAAGACGGCGGGCGCGCTGCGCAGCATCCGCAACGCGGGGTTCACGCTCGGCGCGCTGCTCGCGTCGCTCGCCCTGCTGTCCCCCGGCCGCCTCTCGCTGCTGTGCGTCGTCCTCGGCAACGCCGCGTCCTTCATCCTCGCCGCGGCGCTGCTGCGCGGCATCGTGCTGCGGAACCCGCCCAAGCCGGTGCGCAAGCCGAAGGGCGAGGCGCCCGACCGCGTGCGCACCCGCCCCGCGTTCCTCGTCTCGGCGGTGCTGACCGGGGTGCTCAGCATGCACCGGTTCATCCTGTCGATCGGCCTGCCGCTGTGGATCGTCTCCCGGCACCTGGTGCCCAAGCCGATGGTCAGCGTGCTGGTCGCGATCAACACCGTGCTCGTCGTCCTCCTGCAGGTGCGGATGACCCGGCAGACCGACGACGCGAACGGAGCGGCGCGGGCGCTGCGCAACGCGGGCTGGATGCTCCTCTGCTGCGCCCTGCTGCTCGTCGCGGCGGACGGTCACCTGCCGATTGCGCCCTGGACCGCCGGCGCCGTCCTCGTGGTCGGCACGCTCGCCCTGACCTTCGCCGAGATGTGGCAGGCGGCCGGCACCTGGGGGCTGTCCCTGCTGCTGTCCCCCGAGGCGTCCCGCACCCGCTTCCTGTCGGTCTTCAACCTCGGGACCTCCCTCCTCGACGTGACCGGCCCGTTCATCATCACCTCCCTCGTCCTGCCCACCGGGCGTACGGGCTGGATCGTGCTCGGCATCGTCCTCGCGGCCGCCGGGGCGGTGTCCCCGCGGGTCTCGCGGTGGGCCGAACGGGAACTCGTCCGGCACGAGCGGCCGGCCGTCGCGGCGGAGACGACCACCACGCCCTGACTTCCACGACACGATTGGACCGGACCGAAGATGTTCCCTCACCTGGTGTTCGTCGGGGCGCGTCCCGAGATCATCGGCAAGCTCCTCGGTGTGCCCGTCACGCTGACCGCCATCGTGCGCACCGGCACCGACGAGACCTTCGAGCGCAAGCTCGCGCTGCGGACGTTCAGCACCGACGTCACCGACGTCGACGCGCTGCTGGCCTGCGCCCGGGAGATCCACGCCTGGCGGCCGATCGACGCGATGATCGCGGCCACCGAGCACGCGCTGCTGCCCACCGCGATCGTGGGCGAGGCCCTCGGTGTCCGGGTGAACCCGGTCGAGGCCGTGACGCTCGCGCAGGACAAGGCGGCGATGCGGCGCCGGCTCGCCGAGCGCGGCGTCGAGACGATCGCCCACCGCGTCTGCACCGACGTCGAGGAGGTACGCGAGTTCCTCGACACGTGTCCCGGAGGCGTCCTGCTGAAGCCGGCCGACGGCAACGGCGGCCGGGGCGTCGCCCTCGTCCGGACTCCGGACGACATCCCGAGCGCCTGGGCGCACACCGCGCCCGAGTCCCGCACGGCGGGCGTGCTCGCCGAGGAGTTCCTCACCGGGCTGGAGACCAGCGTCGAGACGATGAGCGCCGGCGGGCGACACCGCGCGCTCATCGTCCCCGCCAAGCACACGTCGGGACCGCCGCACTTCGTCGAGATCGCGCACCAGATGCCGGGTGAGCACCCGCCCGAGGTCGTCAAGACGGCCACCGAGGCCGTGTTCGCCGCCCTCGACGCCATCGGCTACATGTGGGGCCCCACCAACACCGAGGTCATGATCGACGGCGACCGGGCCACCGTGGTCGAGATCAACCCTCGCTGGGGCGGGGCCCGGTACTGGGAGATGCTCGAGCTGGTCGTCGGCGTCGACATGGCCGAGGCCACCGCCCTGGCCTACGCGTACGACCGGCTGCCGGTCCCCTTCGACGTGCCGGCCGCGACGTGCGCCGTACGGCTCCTGACCCCGCCTCCCGGCCGGATCGTCGCGATCACCGGGCTGGACGAGGCCACCGCCGTCGACGGCGTCGTCCGCATCGGCGAGCTGAACCGTGTCGGCGACGTGATGCCCTCCCTCACCGACTTCCGGGGACGGGCCGGGTACGTCCTGGCGACCGGCCCCGACCGGCGGGCCGCGGCCGACATCGCCGAGCACGCCGCCTCCCTGATCCACATGCGGACGATCCCGGCCGCATCGAACGCGAAGGATGACGCCTCCATGCGCGACGACGTTCGGCAGACCCTGAGCAAGCTCCTGCCCGGCGTACGGTCCGACCTCGACGCCCTGATCCGGATCCCCTCCGTCAGCGCCGATCCCGCCCACGCGGCGGACGTACGGCGTTCGGCGGAGCTGACCGCGCGGCTGCTGGAGGAGGCGGGCGCGGCCGACGTGGAGATCCTCGACGACATCGAGGGCGGCCGCCCGGCGGTCGTCGCGCACTTCCCGGCGCCGCCGGACATGCCGACCGTGCTGCTCTACGCGCACCACGACGTCCAGCCGACCGGTGACCCCGGCGGCTGGACGAGCCCGCCGTTCGAGCCGGAGGAACGGGACGGGCGCCTGTTCGCCCGTGGCTCGGCCGACGACAAGGCGGGCATCGCCGCCCACCTGGCCCTGCTCCGGTTCTTCGACGGCCGGCCGCCGGTCGGCGTCACGGTCTTCGTCGAGGGTGAGGAGGAGATCGGCTCGCCGACGCTGGGCGCGTTCCTGGAACGGCACCGCGACAAGCTCACCGCGGACGTCTGCGTCCTCGCCGACTCCACGAACATCGACGTCGGCACGCCGTCCCTCACGACGACCCTCCGTGGGATGACCGACGTCATCGTCGAGGTACGGGCCCTGGAGCACAGCGTGCACTCCGGCATCTACGGCGGGGCCACCCCGGACGCCCTGACCGCGCTGTGCCGCCTGCTGGCCACCCTCCACGACGACGAGGGCCGGGTCGCCGTCGAGGGCCTCGTCTCGGCGCCCGCGCCCGCGGTGGACTACCCGGAGGAGCGGTTCCGCGCCGAGGCGGGCCTGCTCGACGGCGTCCGGCTGCTGGGCGACGGCACCGTCGCCGAACGCATCTGGACGAAGCCCGCGCTGACCGTGCTGGCCATCGACGCGACCCCGGTCGCCAAGGCGTCCAACACGCTCACCGCGAAGGCGCGCGCCAAGGTCAGCCTCCGCCTCGCGCCGGGCGAGGACGCTCCGGCCGCGCAGCGGAAGCTGATCGAGCACCTGCGCGACCGTGCTCCCTGGGGCGTCGAGGTCGAGGTCACCGCGGGC
The DNA here is from genome assembly GCF_040679195.1 of Actinoallomurus sp. NPDC052308. Lineage (NCBI taxonomy): Bacteria > Bacillati > Actinomycetota > Actinomycetes > Streptosporangiales > Thermomonosporaceae > Actinoallomurus > Actinoallomurus sp. NPDC052308. The sequence goes on from NZ_JBFAUM010000004.1 coordinate 482,044, forward strand.
AAGGCCGGCCGGCCGTACGCCGTCGACACCACGGGCCCGGCGTTCGAGGCGGCCCGCAGCGCCTACGGCCTGGCGTACGGCGGCGACCTCGTCCACGTCGGGATCGGCGGGACGATCCCGTTCATCGCGGAGTTCGCCGACGCCTTCCCCGACGCCGCGATCCTCGTCACCAGCGCGGGCTCCGACCCCGACTGCCGGGCGCACGGCCTCGACGAGAGCCTGCACCTGGGCGACTTCGAGAACGCCTGCCTGGCCCAGGTGCTGCTGCTCATCGAGCTGGCCCGCCAGAACGACAAGAACCAGCCGGCCCGCGCGATCTGACGGGCCGGTCCATCGGCGAGGACGAGCCTGACGGCGGAGCCGCCAGGCTCGTCGGCTCACCGCGCGACGGGGCGGAGGCGGGGGCGGGCGCCCGGATCAGCGCTTCTCTCGGGACATGAGGGAAGGACCCGGCATGCCGTCGGCTGCCGGGTCCTTCTCATCGATCGTGGGTCAGGGCGTCGCGGCCCAGCCGGGCATGGGGAAGCCGCCGAGCAGCTCACGGATCTCCGCGGCGACCTTGTCGAGGACCGCCTCGTCGTCGGCGGACGCGACGGCCTGGTCGATCGACGCCGCGACGAACGGCATGTGCTCCTCGGTGAGGCCGCGGGTCGTGATCGCGGCGGTGCCGATCCGGATGCCCGACGGGTTCCACGGCTTGCGCGGGTCGAAGGGCACCGTGTTGAAGTTCAGCTCGATGCCCGCGCGGTCGAGCGCCTTGGCCGCCGGCTTGCCGCCGATCTCCTTGTTCGTGAGGTCGATCAGGATGAGGTGGTTGTCGGTCCCACCGGAGACCAGGTCGAACCCGCGCTCGGTCAGCGCGGCGGCCAGCGCCCGGGCGTTCGCGACGATCTGGTGGGAGTACGCCTTGAAATCCTCCTGGGCGGCCTCTTTCAGCGCCACCGCGATCGCTGCGGTCGTGTGGTTGTGCGGGCCGCCCTGCAGACCGGGGAAGACCGCCTTGTCGATCGCGGTGGCGTGCTCCTCGGTCGTCAGGATCATGGCGCCGCGCGGGCCGCGCAGGGTCTTGTGCGTCGTCGTGGTGATGACGTCCGCGTGCCCGACCGGCGACGGGTGCGCGCCGCCCGCGACGAGCCCGGCGATGTGCGCGATGTCCGCGACGAGGACGGCGCCGACCTCGCGGGCGATCTCGGCGAACGCCGGGAAGTCGATCGTCCGCGGGATCGCGGTGCCGCCGCAGAGGATGACCTTCGGGCGTTCCGCGCGAGCGAGGTCGCGGACCTCGTCCAGGTCGATCCGGCCGGTCTCGCGGCCCACGCCGTAGTGCACCGGCCGCAGCCATTTGCCGGTGATCGACACGGGCGACCCGTGGGTGAGGTGACCGCCGTGGGCGAGTTCCAGCGACAGGAACGTGTCCCCCGGGTTCAGGAAGGCCAGGTGGGCGGCCAGGTTGGCGGGCGAGCCGGAGTACGGCTGGACGTTGGCGTGGGCGGCGCCGAACAGCTCGCGGGCACGCGCCTTGGCCAGCTCCTCGATGGGGTCGACGACCTGCTGACCCTCGTAGTAGCGCTTGCCGGGATAGCCCTCGGAGTACTTGTTGGTGAGGACGGAGCCGGTCGCCTCCAGCACGGCGGGCGAGACGTAGTTCTCCGAGGCGATGAGGCGGATCTTGTCGTGCTGCCGTCGCGCCTCGGCCTCGATCAGCCCGGCCACGTCGGGATCGGTGGCGGCGAGGTGGGACAGGGGCGGCTGGTGCATGGGGCCTCCAGATACGGGCTCCCAGCACCCAGGCGCGCGGTGCCAGATCTGTTCGCTCCCCGGTGGTGAACTCCACCTCATGCGCCAGTCGCGGATCACATCCTAACGGACGGCTCCGCCGCTGATCGGGATTTCGCGCGGGACGCGATCGGCCCGGTGCCGCCGAGGCGGGACCGGGCCGATCGGTGCTGCGATACGCGGAGCTAGTTGCGAGCGCGCTGCATCGCCGCGTGGATGGCGGCGCGCTCGGCGCGCAGCTTGGCCAGCGCCTCCTCGAGGATGGCCTCGCCGTCGGCGTCGCTGCGCCGCTCCTTCACGTAGGCGAGATGCGTCTTGTAGGGCTCATTGCGCGGCGGCGCCGGCGGGTTCTCGGGGTCCTTACCGGCGGGGAACCCGCACCGGGGACAGTCCCACTGGTCGGGAACCGCGACGTCGGTCGCGAAACTCGGCCGGGACTCATGCCGGTTCGCGCAGTAGAAGCTCACCCAGACGCGCGGGGCCGCCTCACCACGCTCGGCCTCTCCCATCGGGCCAGCACCGACTCGGCTACCCCGAATAGCGTTGCCACTACCCACGGACTACTCCTCGCTTCCTTTGCCGCCGCTGCGCGAAGCGGCGGCCGTCAACACACTGCGGATCTTGCTCGTACTCAGCCGTGGTGGCCGTGCTTGAGCAGCAGACCCAGCGCGATGATCGACGCGAACCAGATCACGCCCGCGCCGATCGTGAACCGGTCGAGGTTCCGCTCGACCACGGACGACCCGCCGAGCGACGAGCTGATGCCGCCGCCGAACAAGTCCGACAGCCCACCGCCCTTCCCCTTGTGCAGGAGGACGAGCAGCACCATCAGCGCGCTCGTGATGATGAGCACGATGGAGATTGTGATGATCACAGCAGTTCAGCGCTTTCGTGATTCACCCCGCTGCTCGCGGGGAATGTTCGCGTATTCAGGTCATCCGCTACCGAGGGTACGACGTTCCACCGCGTGGTTCAGCAGAAACGCGCAGTCTGATGCGCAAGATCACACGGGTAGCTCGCGATACCTGCAGATCTTGACGAACTCCCCCGCGTCCAGGCTCGCTCCACCGACGAGCGCTCCGTCGATGTCCGGCTTCGCCATGATGCCGGCGATGTTGCCGCCCTTGACGGAGCCCCCGTAGAGGACGCGGACCTGATCGGCGAGGTCTCCACTGTACAGCTCGGCCAGCCGCGTGCGGATCGCGCCGCAGACCTCCTGCGCGTCTTCGGGGGTGGCGACCTCGCCGGTGCCGATCGCCCACACCGGCTCGTACGCGATCACGATGCGCTGTGCCTGGTCGGCCGGGACCTTCTGCAGACCGCCCTCGACCTGGGCGAGCGTGTGGGACAGGTGCTCGCCGGCCTTGCGGATCTCCAGGCCCTCGCCGACGCACAGGATCGGCGTCAGGTCCTCCTTGAGGGCCGCCTTCACCTTGGCGTTGACGAGCGTGTCGTCCTCGTGGTGGTACTGGCGGCGCTCGGAGTGCCCGGCCAGGACGTACGTGCAGCCGAGCTTGGCGAGCATCGCGGCGGAGATCTCGCCGGTGTAGGCGCCCTTCTCGTGCGGCGAGACGTCCTGCGCGCCGTACACGAGCTTGAGCTTGTCGGCGTCCACGAGCATCTGGATGCTGCGGATGAAGGTGAACGGCGGCAGCATCGCGACGTCCACCGCCTCGTAGTCGGCGTCCTTGAGGCCGAAGGCGACCTTCTGGACGTGCGCGATGCCCTCGAAGTGGGTGAGGTTCATCTTCCAGTTGCCGGCGATGAGTGGCTTCCGTTGCTGCGGGGCGGATTTCGATGCCACGATCAGTCCTCCAGGACGGACAGGCCGGGCAGCGTCTTGCCCTCGAGGTACTCGAGGCTCGCGCCGCCACCGGTCGAGATGTGGGAGAAGCCGTCCTCGTCGAGGCCGAGCTTGCGCACGGCCGCGGCCGAGTCGCCGCCGCCGACCACGGTGAACGCGTCCGAGGCGATCAGGGCCTCGGCCACCGCGCGGGTGCCGCCGGCGAAGGCGTCGAACTCGAACACGCCCATCGGGCCGTTCCAGAAGACGGTGGCCGCGTCGGCGAGCTTGCTCGCGAACAGCTCACGGGTGCGCGGGCCGATGTCCAGGCCCTCGCGGTCGGCCGGGATGGCGGTGGCCTCGACGGCCTCGTGCTCCGCGTCGGGGGCGAACTCGGTGGCCGCCAGCACGTCGACCGGCAGGACGAGGTCGACGTCGCGCTTGGCCGCCTCCTCGATGAACCCGCGGACCTGGTCGAGCTGGTCCTCCTGCAGCAGCGACTTGCCGACCTCGTGGCCCTGGGCCTTCAGGAAGGTGTACGCCATGCCGCCGCCGATGATCAGGCGGTCGACCTTGCCGAGGAGGTTGGCGATGACGCCGAGCTTGTCGGAGACCTTCGCGCCGCCCAGGACGACGACGTACGGCCGGGCGGGGTCGCCGGTGAGGCGGCGGAGCACGTCGACCTCGGCGGCGATGAGGCCGCCGGCCGCGTGCGGGAGCCGCTGCGGCACGTCGTAGACGCTGGCGTGCTTGCGGTGCACGGCGCCGAAGCCGTCGCCGACGTACAGCTCGGCGAGCGCGGCCAGGCGGTCGGCGAACTCGCCGCGCTCGGCGTCGTCCTTGCTGGTCTCACCGGCCGCGAAGCGGAGGTTCTCCAGGAGGGCGACCTCGCCGTCCTGGAGCGCGTCGACGGTGGCCCGCGCGGAGTCGCCGACCGTGTCGGTGGCGAAGCGGACCTCGCGGCCCAGCAGCTCGCCCAGCCGCTCGGCGACGGGCGCCAGCGAGAACTCCGGCTTCACCTGCCCCTTGGGGCGGCCGAGGTGGGCGCAGACGATGACGCGCGCGCCCCTGTCGGCGAGCTTGTTGATGGTCGGGACGCTGGCCCGGATCCGGCCGTCATCCCCGATCACGCCGTCCTGCAGCGGAACGTTGAGGTCCGAACGGACCAGCACCCGCTTACCGCGCACGTCGCCGAGATCGTCGATCGTGGACATGCTCATTGATCGCACTCCTGGTCGTGTCGGAACGAGCGCAGCAGGTCCGGGACCTGCTGCGCTCGTTCGTGGGTTCGCCGCCACCGGCTCACGGCGCGCTCGCGCCGATCACTCGGCGCGCGCCCGCCGCCCTCGGCTCAGAGACGGGAGCCCACCAGCTTGGTGATGTCGACGAGGCGGTTGGAGTAGCCCCACTCGTTGTCGTACCAGCCGACGACCTTGATCTGGTCGCCGATCACCTTGGTGAGCCCGGAGTCGAAGATGCAGGACGCCGGGTCGGTGACGATGTCGCTGGAGACGATCGGGTCCTCGGTGTAGGTGAGGATCCCGCGCAGCGGGCCCTCGGCCGCGTCGCGCAGCGCCGCGTTGACCTCCTCGACGCTGGTCTCGCGGCCCACCGTGACGGTGAGGTCGGTGGCCGAGCCGGTCGGCACCGGAACGCGCAGCGCGTAGCCGTCGAGCTTGCCCTTGAGCTGCGGCAGCACGAGGCCGATGGCCTTGGCGGCGCCGGTGCTGGTCGGGACGATGTTCAGGGCGGCGGCGCGGGCGCGGCGCAGGTCCTTGTGCGGGCCGTCCTGAAGGTTCTGGTCCTGGGTGTAGGCGTGGATCGTGGTCATCAGACCGCGCTCGATGCCGAACGTGTCGTGGATGACCTTGGCCATCGGGCCCAGGCAGTTGGTGGTGCAGGACGCGTTCGAGATGACCGTGTGGAGCGCCGGGTCGTAGGCGTCGTCGTTCACGCCCATCACGATCGTGACGTCCTCGTTCTTGGCCGGCGCGGAGATGATGACCTTCTTCGCGCCGTTCTCGACGTGGACCTTCGCCTTGTTGGCGTCGGTGAACAGGCCGGTCGACTCGATGACGATGTCGACGCCCAGGTCGCCCCAGGGCAGCTTGGCCGGGTCACGCTCGGCGAAGGCCTTGATGGACTTGCCGCCCACGGTGATCTCGTCCGCGCCGGCCTTCACCTCTTCGGACAGCCGGCCGAGGATGCTGTCGTACTTCAGCAGGTGGGCGAGCGTGGCGTTGTCGGTGAGGTCGTTGACCGCCACGATCTCGACATCGCCACCGGCGGCGTTCAGCGCTCGCCAGAAGTTACGGCCGATGCGGCCGAAGCCGTTAACGCCAACCCGGATGGTCACGGCACCGATCTCCTCATGCTTCGCGCCCCCGGAGGCACCCAGGGGCCTGTGAACCTGACGTGTGCTCTCGTGGTCGACCCTACCGAACCCGTCGTGACGTGACTGTAACCACCGGGCCGGAACGACCGGTCCGCCGCCCTGCCGGGAGCCAACATCCGAATGGCGGGCGGCGGACCATGCTCAGCGTAATTGGTCTAGACCTAATGGTCTAGACCAAATCGATACAGATCACCCTATACGTCCCCGAGTGATTCGCATCACTCCAGGCCGTCGCCGACGCGGGCGGCCACCACGGCGCCGAGGATCGCCCGTCACCGCGGTGCCTCGCCGGTACGACCACCGCGCCGACCCGGCGTGGGTCACCCGCCGGGGCCGGCGGACGCGAGCCGGCCCGCGCGGGCGTCGAGATAGCGCTTCTCCGGCACGCTCGTCGCGTACCGGGCGGCGGTCCGGTACGCGTTCAGGGCCTCCTGCCGGCGGCCCGCCGTCTCCAGCAGGTGGGCCCGTACGGCATGGAGCCGGTGGTGACGCGCCATGCGGTCGTCGGCCTCCAGGCCGGCGACCAGGTCGAGGCCGTGCCGCGGACCGTGCACCATGGCGACGGCGACCGCCCGGCCCAGGGTGGTCATCGGGTTCGGCGCGACGCGCTCCAAGAGCTCGTACAGCGCCAGGACCTGCGGCCAGTCGGTGTCCTCGACCCGCTCGGCCTCGTCATGGACCGCGGCGATGGCCGCCTGGATCTGGTACGGCCCGAGCTCGCGGGTGCGGGACAGCGTCGCGGTGATGAGGGCGACGCCTTCGGCGATGAGGCCCCGGTCCCAGCGGCCGCGGTCCTGCTCGGCCAGGGGGACGAGCGAGCCGTCGGGGCATGTACGGGCGTCGCGGCGGGCCTCGGTCAGGAGCATGAGGGCCAGCAGCCCGGCGACCTCGCCGTCGTCCGGCAGCAGACGGCGCAGCAGGCGGGTCAGGCGCAGGGCGTCGGCGGTCAGGTCGTGCCGCTGCAGATCGGGGCCGGCACTGACGGTGTAGCCCTCGTTGAACATCAGGTACAGGACGTGCAGCACCGCCCGGAGCCGTTCGGGGCGTTCGGCCGGCGGCGGGAGCTCGAACCTCGCGCCCGCCTTGCGGATCGTCTGCTTGGCCCGGCTGATGCGCTGGGCCATGGTCGGCTCGGGGACGAAGAAGGCGCGGGCGATCTCGGCGGTGCCGAGCCCGCCGACCGCCCGCAGCGTCAGCGCGACCTGCGTCGGCGGCGAGAGGGCGGGATGGCAGCACAGGAACAGCAGCGTCAGGCTGTCGTCGTGCCGGCCCGGAGGCCGCTGGTCGGCGGCGGCCGCGACCAGGAGGGCGGGCGGAGTGGCGAGGAGGTCGGCGTCCTCCCGCCGCCGGCGCGCCGCGTCGCTGCGGACCCGGTCGGTGAACCGCCTCGTGGCGACGGTGGCCAGCCAGCCGTACGGATTGTCCGGGACGCCCTCGGCGGGCCACTGGGCGGCGGCGGCGAGCAGCGCCTCCTGAACGGAGTCCTCGCAGCCGTCGAAGCGGCCGTAGCGGCGCATGAGGGCCCCGAGGACCTGCGGCGCCAGGCGGCGCAGCAGGTCCTCGAGCGGCTCGTCGGACGGCGCCCCGGCCGAGGTCACAGAGTGTTCCCGGCGGCCTCGTGCAGGATCGGCCAGACCTCGACCGCGCCCGTCGAGGCGAACGGCAGCTCGGCGGCGATCTCCAGCGCGCGCCGCTCCCCGTCCACGTCGACCAGGTACCAGCTCGCCAGGTACTCCTTGGTCTCCAGGTACGGGCCGTCGGTCACCGCCGGCACGCCATCGCGCACCCGCACGACCTTCGCCTGGGCCGCGTCCGCGTTGCCGTACGCGCCCAGCAGTTCGCCGGTCTCGGCGTACTTCCGGTTGAACGCGTCCTGCGCCGCGACGGCCTTGGCGAACTCCTCCTCCGGGAACGACTCCCACAGCTCCTGGTTGCCGTAGATCAGGATCATGTACTTCATGCTCGTCGCCCTTCGCTCCGGACACCCCCGTCGGGCGTCTCTCGCCAGGTGGTCGGAGCCGGCGGACGGCCCTCGACATCCTCCGCCGAGATTTCTCCACCCGATCCCGGACGCGGATCACCGGGATCGGCGGATCCGCCGGATCAGGGCGCGCACGGCCCGTCGGCGAGGTCCGGGTACCGCCGCGCGACCGATCAGGGCGTCCACGGGCCCGTCAGTGGGCCGCGGGAATCCGCCCGACCGATCAGGGCGCGAGCATGTCGGCGGTGACGTTCGCCTCGGTGCCGGCGATGCCCTGATCCATGGCGCGCTTGTCGGCCATGGCCAGCAGGCGCCGGATCCGGCCGGCGATGGCGTCCTTGGTCAACGGCGGGTCGGCGAGCTGTCCGAGCTCCTCCAGCGACGCCTGCTTGTGCTCCAGCCGCAGCCGGCCGGCGGCCACGAGGTGCTCGGGCGCGTCGTCGGCGAGGATGTCCAGGGCGCGCGCGACCCGCGCCCCGGCCGCGACCGCCGCCCGCGCGGAGCGGCGGAGGTTCGCGTCGTCGAAATTAGCCAGGCGGTTCGCGGTCGCGCGCACCTCCCGGCGCATCCGGCGCTCCTCCCAGGCGAGCACCGAGTCGTGCGCGCCCAGCCGGGTCAGCAGCGCCGAGATCGCGTCGCCGTCGCGGACGACGACGCGGTCCACGCCCCGCACCTCGCGCGCCTTGGCGTGGATCCTCAGCCGCCGCGCCGCGCCGACCAGCGCGAGGGCAGCCTCCGGCCCGGGGCAGGTCACCTCGAGGGACATGGAACGGCCGGGCTCGGTCAGCGAGCCGTGTGCCAGGAACGCCCCCCGCCACGCCGACTCGGCGTCGCAGGCGCCGCCGGACACGACGTGCCGGGGCAGGCCGCGGACCGGGCGGCCGTTGTTGTCGATCAGCCCGGTCTGGCGCGCCAGGGACTCACCGTCGCGGAACACTCGGACGACGTACCGGTTGCCCTTGCGCAGGCCGCTCGGCGCCAGCACCACCACATCGGAGGTGTGCCCGAAGACCTCCGCCAGGTCCTTGCGCAGACGTCGCGCCGCGGCTCCGGTGTCGAGCTCCGCCTCGATCACGATGCGCCCGCTGACAATGTGCAGTCCTCCGGCGAAGCGCAGCAGCGTCGACACCTCGGACTTGCGGCAGCACGGCTTCATGACGGACAGCCTGCTCAGCTCGTCCTTCACCACGCCGGTCATCGCCATGGATGTGATCCTCCCCCTGTAGCCATCATCCCGTCAGGGCAGTCTCGCCGAATCTTGCCGGGGACAGTGGCCGCTGACAAAGATCTGTGCGAACGCTTGGGCCAACCGTGCCGGATCATGCCGTGGAGATCCATCTCCCGCCGCCACGTCGGCCAGCACCAGCGTCCCTCCGAGGGTACGTGCCGCCTTTTCAACGACATCGCGCTCCTCGACGACATTCCGGTCGGCGAGGACGATATCGACCCTGAGGTCGGGGGCGTGCGCCCGCAGCACCTCCAGGTGCCGCTGCGGCGAGAAGTCGTCGGTCTCGCCGGGCTGGGGTTCGAGGTTGAGCGCGACGATCCGCCGGGCCGGCGTGCGCAGCAGGGCACTCGCCAGCTCCGGCACCTTCAGGTGGGGCAGCACGCTGGTGAACCAGGAGCCGGGCCCGAAGACGACCCAGTCGGCCTCCTCGATGGCGCGCAGGGCGTCCGGGGACGCGGGCGGGTCCGGCGGGACCAGCGAGACGCTGAGCACCTGTCCCGGCGTCTTGGCGCAGGCCACCTGGCCCTGGACGTGGGTGATCTCCTGCGGCCGCTCCGGGTCGGCGCCCCGGACCTCCGCGACGATGTCGAGCGGCACGGACGCCATGGGCAGCACCCGGCCCTGCGCGCCCAGCAGCCGTCCCATCCAGTCCAGGCCCGCGACCGGATCGTCGAGCAGCTCCCACAGCGCGACCATGAGCAGGTTGCCCATCGCGTGCCCGTGCAGCTCGCCCTCGCTGCGGAAGCGATGCTGGACGACCTCGCTCCAGGTGCGCCCCCAGTCGTCGTCGCGGCACAGCGCGGCCAGCGCCATGCGCAGGTCCCCGGGCGGCAGCACGCCGAGCTCCCGGCGCAGCCGGCCGCTGGAGCCGCCGTCGTCGGCGACGGTCACGACGGCCGTGAGCCGGTCGGTCACCCGGCGCAGCGCGGACAGCGAGGCGAACAATCCGTGCCCTCCGCCGAGGGCGACGACCTTGGGGGAAGTCACGTGTGGTTATTCCCGTCCCAGATCCCGGTGGACGACCCTTACCTCGAGCCCCTCATCGCCCAGCCGGGCGCCGAACTGCTCGGCCATCGCGACGCTGCGGTGCTTGCCGCCGGTACAGCCGACGGCGAGCGTGACGTAGTGCTTGCCCTCGCGCTCGTACCCCTCCGCGAGCAGCCGCAGCACCTCGGTGTAGGCGTCGAGGAACTCCTTGGCCCCCGGCCGGGACAGCACGTAGTCGCGCACCGCCGCGTCCCGTCCGTTCTGCGGGCGCAGCTCGGGGATCCAGTGCGGGTTCGGCAGGAACCGGCAGTCGACCACGAGGTCGGCGTCGACGGGCAGGCCGTACTTGTAGCCGAAGGAGACGACGGTCGCGCGCAGGCTCGACTCCCCCGCCTCGCCGCCGAAGAACTCCACGATCTTGGCGCGCAGCTCGTGGACGTTCAGCGCGCTGCTGTCGAGGACGAGATCCGCCTCGGCACGGACGTCGCGCAGCAGCTCGCGCTCGCGGGCGATGCCGTCGACGATCCGGCCGTCGCCCTGCAGCGGGTGCGGCCGGCGTACGCTCTCGAAACGGCGGACGAGGACGTCGTCGGACGCCTCCAGGTAGACCACCCGGGGGTGCGCGCCGCGCGCCTCGAGGTCGTCGAAGGCCGACTGCAGGTCGGTCGTGAAGGCCCGGCTGCGCACGTCGACGACGACCGCGATGCGCGGCACCGCCCCCTGGCCGCGCTCGGCGAGGTCGGCCATCGTCGCCAGCAGGCCGGGCGGCAGGTTGTCGACGACGAACCAGTCCAGGTCCTCCAGTGACTTGGCGGCCGTGCTCCGCCCCGCCCCGGACATCCCGGTGATGATGACGATGTCGGGCACTTGCGGGCCGCCCGGCAGATTGGCCCCTGTCGCGTGGTTCACGTCTCTTCTCCCCCGTCCTGCGCGCCGGTCACCGCCCCGTCGTGGGCGTGCAGCGCCGCGACGATGTTCTCAGCCGTGCGGCGCCCGATGCCAGGAACCTCGGCGATCTGGTCGGGGCCGGCCTGCTTGAGCATCTTCACGGATCCGAAGTGCTTGATCAGCGCCTGGCGGCGGCCCGGCCCCAGGCCGGGGACGTCGTCGAGCTCGCTGACGAGCATGCCCTTGCTGCGCTTGGTCCGGTGATACCGGATGGCGAAGTCGTGCGCCTGGTCCCGCAGCCGCTGAACGAGGTACATCGCCTCGCTGTTGCGCGGCAGGATGACCGGGTCCTCCTCGTCGGGCAGCCAGAGCTCCTCCAGGCGCTTGGCGATGCCGCACACGTCCACGTCGTCGATGCCGAGCTCGTCGAGCGCCCGCTGGGCGGCCGCGACCTGCGGCGGGCCGCCGTCGACGACCACGAGGTTGGGCGGATAGGCGAACCTGCGGGGCCGGCCCGTCTCCGGGTCGATCGGCCCGCCGGCCTCCGGCTCACCCAGGACGTCCAGCTCGCCGGTCTTCTCGGTCTCCTCCAGGTAGCGCTTGAACCGGCGGCGGATCACCTCGTGGATCGAGCGGACGTCGTCCTGGCCCTCGACCGTCTTGATGGAGAATCGCCGGTATTCGCTCTTGCGCGCCAGGCCGTCCTCGAAGACGACCATCGACGCGACGACGTTGGTGCCCTGGAGGTTCGAGACGTCGTAGCACTCCATGCGCAACGGCGCCTGGTCCAGGTCGAGGGCGTCCTGCAGCTCCTGCAGGCCCTTGCTGCGGGTCGTCAGGTCGGTCGCGCGGCGCGTCTTGTGCTGCTTGAACGCCTCGACGGCGTTGCGCTCGACGGTCTCCATCAGCGTCTTCTTGTCGCCCCGCTGGGGCACCCGCAGGTCGACCCGGCCGCCCCGGTGCTCGGCCAGCAGCTCCACGACCGCGTCGGTGTCGGGCGGCAGCGCGGGGACCAGGATCTCGCGGGGCACCGCCTCCGGCGCGGCCTCGCCGTACATCTGCAGCAGGAACTGCTCGACGAGCTCGCCGGTCGTGACGTCGTCGACCTTGTCGACCACCCAGCCGCGCTGGCCGCGGATGCGCCCGCCGCGCACGTAGAAGACCTGGGCGGCGGCCTCGAGCTGGTCGTCGGCGAAGGCGACGACGTCGCAGTCGGTCGTGTCGCCCAGCACCACCGACTGCTTCTCCAGCGCCCGCTGCAGGGCCCGGATGTCGTCGCGCAGGCGGGCCGCGCGCTCGTACTCCTGGTCGGCCGCGGCCGCCTTCATGTCCTTCTCGAGCGCCTTGATGAACCGGGCCGTGTCGCCCGCCATGAAGTCGCAGAAGTCCTCGGCGAGCTCCCGGTGGGCCTGCTCGGTCACCCGGCCGACGCACGGCGCCGAGCACTTGCCGATGTCGCCGAGCAGGCACGGCCGGTCCATCCGGCGCTGGCGCTGGAAGACCCCGGCCGAGCAGGTGCGCACCGGGAAGACCCGCAGCAGCTGGTCGACGGTCTCGCGGATCGCCCACGCGTGGGAGTAGGGGCCGAAGTAGCGGACGCCCTTCTTCTTCGCGCCGCGCATGACCTGCACGCGCGGGACGTCCTCGTGCATGGTCACCGCGAGGTACGGATAGGACTTGTCGTCGCGGTACTTGACGTTGAACCGCGGGTCGAACTCCTTGATCCAGGAGTACTCCAGCTGCAGCGCCTCGACCTCGGTGCCCACGACCGTCCAGTCGACGCCCGTGGCGGTCTGCAGCATGCTCTGGGTGCGCGGATGCAGGCCCGCGAAGTCGGCGAAGTAGGAGTTGAGCCGGGCGCGGAGGCTCTTGGCCTTGCCCACGTAGATGACCCGGCCGGTCCCGTCGCGGAAGCGGTACACCCCGGGTGACTCGGGGACGGAGCCGGGCGCGGGTCGATAGGTCGCCGGATCTGCCACGCCGTAAGCCTAGTCGGCACGACGGACAGGGTGGCTTGTGTGGCGAATTGTGGTGACTCGGGTCACTTGTGCGGATTGGCGATTTGTGGGAACGACGGCGTCACGGAGAGCTCAGGGTTCAGTAGTCAATCTTAAGGGGGACCTTGATCGTGTCGACCGTCACCGCGCTGGCCGTACTGATCGGATCCGTACTGCTCGGCCTGCTGGTGGTGGAGATCCTTCGTCGTGCGCTCACGAGCCGGCTGGTCTCACGCTGGCCGCTGGCCCCGCCGATCGTCCGGCGCTGCGTCAAGCCCGGCTTCACCCTCGCGTTCGCGGCCGGTGCCACGGCCGGACTACCGCCGCGCGAGGTCCTCGGCCGGTCCGCGCCCGACGTCCGCCACGCGCTGTCACTCCTCGTCATCGCGTCGCTGACCTGGCTGATCATCCAGGCGGCCTACGCCACGACCGACGTGGCCCTCGACCACCTCACCAAGATCGAAGGCGACCGGAACGTCCGCGCCCGGCGGGTGCGCACGCAGGTGATGCTCCTGCGCCGCACCTCCGCGGCCGTCGTCGCGATCATCGCGATGTCGTCGATGCTGTTCACGTTCCCGGCCGTACGGGCGGTGGGCGCGGGCCTGCTGGCCTCGGCGGGCATCGCCGGCATCGTCGCCGGCATCGCCGCCCAATCGACGCTGAGCAACGTCTTCGCCGGACTGCAACTGGCCTTCAGCGACGCCCTGCGGATCGACGACGTCCTCGTCGTGGAGGGCCAGTGGGGCCGCATCGAGGAGCTGACCCTCACGTACGTCGTGCTGCGGCTGTGGGACGAACGGCGGCTCGTGCTCCCCGTGTCGTACTTCGTGCACAACTCCTTCGAGAACTGGACCCGGCACACCTCGCGGGTGATCGGCACGGTGCTGCTGCACGTGGACTGGAGCGTTCCCGTCGAGGAGCTGCGGACGGAGCTGTACGGGTTCCTGCGCGACCATCCCCTCTGGGACCAGAAGGACTGGGTCCTGCAGGTGACCGACGTGCTGCCGAACGGCCTGGTCCAGGTACGCGCGTTGATGAGCGCGCACGACTCGGCCAGCGCGTTCGACCTGCGCTGCGACGTCCGCGAGCACCTCATCGCCTACATCCGGGAGAAGTACCCGTCGGCGCTCCCCCGCTTCCGCGCCGACACCGGGGCCCTTCCGCAGAACGCCGCGTGGACCGACGATCAGTCCGCCCCCCACGCCTGAGTTCGGCCGGGCCTGACGGGGCGTCAGGCCCGGCCGGGCCTCGGGCGGGTTCAGGCGAGCTTGATCTCGCCGTTCTCCACCTTGACGGACTTGCGCGGCAGCGGCGTCGCGGCCGGGCCGTTCGCGACGGATCCATCGCTGATCTTGAATTTGCTGCCGTGGCAGGGGCAGTTGATGGTGCCGCCGCTCACCGAGCCGACGGTGCAGCCGCGGTGGGTGCAGACCGCGCTGAACGCCGCGAACTCCCCCTGCTTCGGCTGGGTGACGACGACCTTGCGGTCCTTGAAGACCTTTCCGCCGCCCACGGGGATGTCGGCGGCCTTGCCCAGCGCGCCGTCGCCGCCCGCCGGGGCCGTCGCTCCGCCGCCACCGTGCGCGGAGCCGTCGGAGTCATCCGACGAGCCGCCGCAGGCGGCGAGTGTTCCGGCGACGCCGACCAGACCGACGCCGAGCAGCATTCCGCGGCGCGTCGCCCCGGGTTCGACGCGGGTCTGGGTCTCTTCGGCGTCGGCCGGCGCGGCCGAGGGATCGAACGGCATGTGGTCCTCCTCGTGTTCGGGCCTACATCCGGGTTCCACGAAGGAGCGATGCGTTCGGTTCAACGCTAGTCGACGATTATTCCATCGCCCTGCAGCCGTACCGTGAACTCCTGCAGCGGCGCGCCGGCCGGTCCCTGCTTGACCGAGCCGTCCGCCGCGTTGAACTCGCTGCCGTGACAGGGGCAGGTGATCACGCCGTTCTCGGGGCTGCCGACGGTGCATCCCTGGTGCGTACAGGTCGCGGTGAACGCCTTGAACGTCCCCTGCGACGGCTGCGCCACGACGATCTTCCACTTGTCGATGACCTTGCCGCCGCCGACGGGGATCTCCCCGGTCCGGGCGATCACCTTGCCCTTGATCCCAGGTGGCACGATGGCCTTCGCCGATCGTGTTCCGCACGCGCCGAGGCCGAGCATCCCCGCACCCGCCAGACCCGCCGTGCCCAGCAACCGCCGCCGCGAACAGCCGACCGCTTCGTCAGTCATCGATCTCCCCGGAAAGATCATCTACTACACGCTGTAGTACTTCTCTTCCATGCTATCGCCCGGTTCGGGAGGGGATGAGGGGGTGCCCCCTTCCCCCGGAAGGGCGACGTAAGGGGCAGCCCGGGGCGGTCTCCGGCGGGACGCGAGTCGTCCCGCCGGGAGCCGGGTGGCCGCTGCGTCGTCCGGCCGGACCTTACGGCTGAATACCGAAAATCTTGGCGAGGAACTGGCCGGTGTGGCTCTCTCCGACCCGCGCGACGTCCTCCGGGGTGCCGGACGCGACCACGGTGCCGCCGCGGGAGCCGCCCTCCGGACCCATGTCGATGATCCAGTCGGCGGTCTTGATGACGTCGAGGTTGTGCTCGATCACGATCACCGAGTTGCCCTTGTCGACCAGACCGTTCAGCACGCCGAGCAGCTTGCGGATGTCCTCGAAGTGCAGGCCGGTGGTGGGCTCGTCGAGCACGTAGATCGTGCGACCGGTGGAGCGCCGCTGCAGCTCGGAGGCGAGCTTGACCCGCTGCGCCTCACCGCCGGACAGCGTCGGCGCGGGCTGGCCGAGCCGGACGTAGCCGAGGCCGACGTCGTTGAGCGTCTGCAGGTGGCGGCGGATCGCCGGGATCGCGTCGAAGAACTCCAGGGCCTCCTCGATCGGCATGTCGAGGACCTCGGAGATCGTCTTGCCCTTGTAGTGGACGTCGAGGGTCTCCCGGTTGTAGCGGGCGCCGTGGCAGACCTCGCAGGGGACGTACACGTCGGGTAGGAACTGCATCTCGATCTTGATGGTGCCGTCGCCGGAGCACGCCTCGCAGCGGCCGCCCTTGACGTTGAAGGAGAAGCGGCCGGGTTGGTAGCCGCGCACCTTCGCCTCGGCGGTCGCCGCGAACAGCTTTCGGACGTGGTCGAACACGCCCGTGTAGGTCGCCGGGTTGGACCGTGGGGTGCGGCCGATCGGCGACTGGTCGACGTGCACGACCTTGTCGAGCTGGTCGACGCCGTTGATCCGCTTGTGCCGGCCGGGCACGGTGCGCGCGCCGTGCAGGTGCTTGGCCAGCGACGTGTAGAGGATGTCGTTGACCAGCGTCGACTTGCCCGACCCGGACACGCCGGTGACGGCGGTGAAGATGCCGAGCGGGAACGCCACGTCGATGTCGCGCAGGTTGTGCTCGCGCGCCCCCTTCACCACCAGCTCACGCCCGCGCTGGCGCTTGCGGCGGCTGTCCGGGACGGCGATCTCCTTGCGGCCGGAAATGTACGCGCCGGTCATCGAGCCCTCGTGGGCCAGCAGCTCCTTGACTGTGCCGCTGACGACCACCTGGCCGCCGTGCTCGCCCGCGCCGGGGCCGATGTCGACGACCCAGTCGGCGGCCCGGATGGTGTCCTCGTCGTGCTCGACGACGATGAGGGTGTTGCCGATGTCGCGGAGCCGGATCAGCGTCTCCAGCAGGCGGTGGTTGTCGCGCTGGTGCAACCCGATCGACGGCTCGTCCAGCACATACAGCACGCCGACCAGACCCGAGCCGATCTGCGTGGCCAGGCGGATGCGCTGCGCCTCACCGCCGGCCAGGGTGGCCGACGCGCGGTCGAGGCTGAGGTAGTCGAGGCCGACGTCGAGGAGGAAGCCGAGCCGGGCGTTGATCTCCTTGAGCACCGCCTCGGCGATATGCTTCTCCCGCTCGCTCAGCTCCATGTTGAGCAGGAACTTCGCGCACTCCCCGATCGGCATGGCGGCGACGTCGGCGATCGACCGGTCGTTGACCGTGACGGCCAGCACGACGGGCTTGAGCCGCTTCCCCTCGCAGGACGGGCAGGGGATCTCCCGCATGTACCCCTCGAACCGCTCCCGGCTGGAATCGCTCTCCGCCTCCGAGTGCCGCCGCTGGACGTAGGGGATCACGCCCTCGTACGTCGTGTAGTACGACCGCTGCCGGCCGTACCGGTTGCGGTAGCTCACGTGCACCTGGGTGTCGTGACCCTGCAGGATCGCCTTGCGGGCCTTGGCGGGAAGCCGCTCCCAGGCCGTGTCCAGGTCGAAGCCCATCGCGTCGCCGAGCGCGCCGAGCAGCCGCAGGAAGTAGTCGCTGATGTGGCCGTTGGACCAGGGCGAGATCGCGCCCTCGCCGAGGGTCTTCTCCGGGTCGGGGACGAGCAGCTCCGGGTCGACCTCCATGCGGGTGCCCAGGCCGGTGCAGTCGGGACAGGCGCCGTACGGGGAGTTGAACGAGAACGACCGCGGCTCGAGCTCGTCGAACGACAGGTCGTCGTACGGGCAGTAGAGGTGCTCGGAGAACATCCGCTCGCGCTGCTCGTCGTCCTCGGGCAGGTCGACGAAGTCGAGGACGACCGTGCCCCCGGAGAGCACGAGCGCCGTCTCGATCGAGTCGGCGAGCCTGCGGCGGGCGCTCTCCTTGACGCTCAGCCGGTCGACGACGACCTCGATGTCGTGCTTCTCGTACTTCTTCAGCTTCGGCGCCTCATCGAGGCGTACGAGCGCGCCGTCGACGCGGGCGCGGGAGAAGCCCTTGGTCTGCATCTCGCGGAACAGCTCGAGGTATTCGCCCTTGCGTCCGCGGATCACCGGGGCGAGCACCTGGAACCGGGTGCCCTCGTCGAACTCCATGACCCGGTCGACGATCTGCTGCGGCGTCTGCTTGGAGATCGTGCGGCCGCAGACCGGGCAGTGCGGGTGGCCGATACGGGCCCAGAGCAGCCGGAGGTAGTCGTAGACCTCGGTGATCGTGCCGACCGTCGAGCGCGGGTTCTTCGAGGTCGACTTCTGGTCGATCGACACGGCCGGGGACAGGCCCTCGATGAAGTCGACGTCGGGCTTGTCCATCTGGCCGAGGAACTGACGGGCGTACGCCGAGAGGGACTCGACGTAGCGGCGCTGGCCCTCCGCGAAGATCGTGTCGAACGCGAGGCTCGACTTACCGGAGCCGGACATGCCGGTGAAGACGATCAGCGCGTCGCGCGGAAGATCGAGTGAGACGTCTTTGAGGTTGTGTTCACGCGCTCCGCGCACGATGAGACGGTCAGCCACGGCGTATTCGCTATCCCCTAGAGCCTGGTGGAGGCAGTCAGCTTCAGGCTAACGAGCGGACAGGCCGGTTTTCTTCCGAAAGCCCTCGCACGGCGGTCCCTCGTCGCACCGAAACCGTACACGTGTTCGAAGAGAGATCGCCACCGAAACGCCTGAGGCCCCTGTGGCTTTACCTCACGCCGGTGGCTTCACGCGGGCCCGTCGTCGAGGGCGTGCTCGAGGTAGCGCGCGGCCGACCGCCGGACGGCAGCGGCCCCGTCGGCGGCGACGACCCGTCCCCACCAGCCGCCGTACACGCGCTCGAACGCGAACGGCTCCATCCGGCGCAGCGCGCGGCGGATGATCCGAGGGCGCTCGGGGATCAGATTCGGGTAGCTGTACATGAAACTCACGTACCGGCGGTCCGGGACGACGGTGAAGATGTCGCCGGTGAGCAGCGCTCCCCCGCCGTCCTCGCCGTCGCGCCAGTGCAGCACCTGGCCGCCCGCGAAGTGCACGCCCGCGTTGACCAGCGTCAGCCCGTCGCCGATCTCCCGGGTCTCGCCCTCCCAGAAGACGATCGAGTCGTCCGGCCGGGCCACCCAGTCCCGGTCGGCGGCGTGGATGTAGACGGGCGCGCCGAACGCGTGCGCCCATTCGATCATCGAGCCGTAGAAATGCGGGTGGCTGATCGCGATGGCGTCGACGCCGCCGAGTGCGGCGACCTGCGCGAGAAGGTCCTCGTCGAGATAGGTGATCATGTCCCAGAGGACGTTGCCCGACGGCGTCCGCACCAGCAGCGCGCGCTGGCCGATCGAGGTCGGCGGCTCGGCGCCGATCCCGGCGATGCCGGGGCCCTCCTCGGCGACCCTGCCGCGGTGCCCGGCGGCGCGGAGCTCGGCGAGGGTCGTCCACCGCTGGCCGTCCCACCCGACGTACTGCCGCTCGTCCTCGCAGATCGGGCAGTCCGGCCGGGGAGCGGCGTACTGCACCCCGCAGGTGCGACAGATCGGCAGGTCGTCTTCCATGATCGAAGACTACTTCCGGGCGCACCCGCAGGCCGGCGTCTTCCGGGTCCGCCGAGCGCGCGGCGCGTGGTGGGAGTGAAAGGATGGCAGGCAGGCGCGGTGCGCCCGAGCGCCGATGGGAGGAGAGTGCGTGTCCTACACAGGCAACGTCGAGGTCGGTGGCCCGCCCGACGTACGCGAGCTGCCCGGTCTGACCGTCACCAAGCTGGCGGTCGGGCCCTTCGACAACAACGCCTACCTTCTGCGCTGCACGGCCACCGGTGAACAGGTACTGATCGACGCCGCCAGCGAGCCGGAGCGCCTGCTCGAGCTCCTCGGCGACGCCCCGCTCTCCCGGGTCGTCACCACCCATCGGCACCAGGACCACTGGGGCGCGCTCGGCGCGGTCGTCGACGCGACCCACCCGTCGGTCGTGGCCCACCCCGACGACGCCGAGGCCCTGCCGTTGCCGGTCACCGAGCCGGTCCGGCACGGAGAGACCGTCCGGGTCGGGCAGCACACCCTGTCCGTGATCCACCTGCGCGGGCACACACCCGGATCGATCGCGCTGCTGTACGACGACGGCGACACGCCGCACCTGTTCACCGGCGACAGCCTGTTCCCCGGCGGCCCGGGGAACACCTGGGGAGACGCGACGCTGTTCAACCGCCTCATGGACGACCTGGAGAAGCGCGTGTTCGGCGTGCTCCCGGACGAGACGTGGGTCTACCCCGGCCACGGCAAGGACACCACCCTCGGCCGCGAACGCCCGCACCTTCCGGAGTGGCGCGCCCGGGGATGGTGATCCCGATCACATTGCGCCACGATCACCGTTCCTGAGACGTTGCCCGGATACATCCCGCCGACCTCTGCGGATCGGCGTGTTCGACGCTCGTCCCGATGGTTTCGCGGACGTTCGGGCATGCCGGCCGCCGCGGGGCGGGGATGATGGAAGGAGACGCGCGTGACCAGCGCGTCCGGGACGCGAGCCGGGTAAGGAACAGATGACGGGCGTGACCAGGCCGGCGGCCGAGACCGAGGGCATGACGGACGTGGAGCTCGCGGCACGGCTGCGCATGACGCTGGGCCGGCTGAGCCGTCGCGTCCGCCAGTACGGCCCCCGGACCCTGACGTCGAGCCAGGCGTCGACCCTGTCGAGCCTGGAGGCGCTGGGTCCGGTGCGCCTCGGCGACCTGGCCGCCCACGAGGGCGTCAGCGCGCCCACGCAGAGCCGGTTGGTGGCCTCCCTGGAGGCGCAGGCCCTGCTGCGTCGCACTCCCGACGTCGACGACCGGCGGGCGACCCTGCTGGAGATCACCCCGGAGGGCCGCAGCCAGCTCGAACGGCTGCGCACCGAGCGGTCGGCGTTCCTGGTCGAGCGGCTCGGCACCCTGTCGCCCGAGCAGCGCACGGCACTGGTCGCGGCCCTCGACGTCCTCGAGAGCCTGGCCGCCAGCCCGGGCGACTGACCGGCGGGGCCCCGGCGCCCACACGGCCGGATCACCGGTCGCCCCGGCCGGGCCCCGGCGGCCCGCGCTATGCCTTGCGGTAGGTCCGCTGGGTGCCGGCGAAGAACAGTTCCCTTCCGCCGCTGACGAGCTTGACCTGCCAGTACGAGGCGCCCTGGCCGCTCCGGTCGGAGAGGTCGAACGTCGTGGCGTCGCGTGGGGTGGCCTTGCCGCTCCAGAGCTTCTGACCGAACGCCACCCACTCACCGGTGCCGTCGGGCTGGAACTGGAAGTAGTTCTTCTCCGTGTCCTGGGTCCACTTGCCGGCGAGCGCCCGGAGCCAGGTCCTGGCGTCGGCGGTGCGTACCCGGGGCGTCGCCGGTGCGCTGGTGGGCGGCAGGTCGATGCTGCCGGGCATCGTCGACTCGGCGACCGGCGTCGCGGGTCGGGACCGCGCCGCCGCGGCTCCGCGGCCGCCGTGCCGGCCGTCGCGATCGGCGAGGGCGGTGAACGCCAGGATGCCGACGGCGGCGACCGCCAGCACGACCGAGATCGTCCGCGTCACCGCGGGCACCACCGAGGGCGAGCGCATGCGAACCTTCCCCAGAGTCATCCCCTGTGATCACGGTACAGGGGTCGGAAGGTGATCCGCCCGAAAAGGCGCGGAGGTCACGGCCGCCGGTCAGCGACGGGTACGTCCCGCCCCCGTGTCGGCGTCGGCGTCGGCCTGGGCGTCGTGCGCGTCGGCCTCCGTCTCGGGGGCCGGGGGAAGGCTGCCGTTCGGATGCGGGGCGGCGTCCGGTTCGGGATCCCGCTCGCGTCCGGCCGCGTCCGGGAGCGCCTGCCCGGGAACGACGGGCCCACCGGAGTCGGCCTCCCCGGACGGCCCCGGCTCTCCGGCCTTTCCGGCCGGCCCGGCATCCTCGGTGTCCTCGAGCGCCCCGGCTTCTCCGGATCGCCCGGCTTCTCCGGGCTCCTCGCCCTTGTCCGGCCTCCCGGCCTGAGCCTTCTCGGGGTCCTCGGCGGTGTCCGGACCGCCGGGCGCGGCGCGGCGTTCGGTCTTGAGGAGGCTGGCCACGGTGGTGACGAGCATCGTCACCCCGATGACGGCGAGAGAGGTGAGAGTGGAGATCTCCGGGACGCTCTCGAACCAGGTCGTGTGCATGGCCTCCATGACGAGCTTCACGCCGATGAACGCCAGGATGACCGCGAGTCCCTTGCTGAGGTACACGAGCCGGTCGAGCAGTCCCCGCAGGAGGAAGTAGAGCTGCCGCAGCCCCATGAGCGCGAAGGCGTTGGCGGTGAAGACGAGGTAGGACTCCTTGGTGAGCCCGAAGATCGCCGGGATGGAGTCCAGCGCGAACAGCAGGTCGGTCGACCCGATCGCGACCATCACGATCAGCATGGGCGTCATGAGGCGCTTGCCGTCGATGCGGACGGTCATCCGGTGCTCGTGATAGTCCTCGGTCGTCGGGACGACCCGGCAGATCCAGCGGACCAGGACGTTCTCTTCGTACTCGTCCTCGTCGGGCTCGCCGCGCACCAGACCGTAGGCCGTCCAGATGAGGAAGGCCCCGAAGATGTAGAACAGCCACTCGAAGCGGGACAGCGCGGCGGCCCCGACCGCGATGAAGATGCCCCGCATCACCAACGCGATCATGATGCCGATCAGGAGCACCTTGTGCTGGTTGGCGCGGGGCACGGCGAACCGCGCCATGACGACGTAGAAGATGAACAGGTTGTCGACGCTGAGGCTGTACTCGGTGAGGTAACCGGCGAAGAACTGAGCCGAATAGTCGGCGCCGACGACGAACAACAGGCCGATGCCGAAGATGATCGCCAACAGCACGTAGAACGTCACCCAGGCGCTCGCCTGCCGCAGCGAGAAGTCCCGCGGCTTACCCCGGTCGACCACCCACAGGTCGAACAGGATGAACGCGAGAAGACCCAGCAGCGTGAGGCCCCAGGCCCAAAACGTGACGTTCACGAGAGATTTTCCTCCGGTGGCAGGCTACGGCCCCGGAGGTCTCTTCCGCCCTCACTCATCGGTGCGGGCCGACAGCACCGGGCCGCATGAGACTCCTGGGACCGTGGTGACGACACTGCCGCGAAGGAATACTCCCCTCCTGCTGACTGACTATATACAAAGGCAAACCTTTCTCGTACCCGAGACGTCGTCAGCGGGTGGTCCGAATCACGCGGGCGTAGACCGACAGCAGCTGATCGACGGCGTCGTCCTCGGTCGGCAGCCGGGATGCCCGCTCGGCCGCGGCGGACGCGAGCCGATCGGCGAGCGCCCGGTCCTCCAGCACCCGGCGCACCGCGCGTTCGAGTTCTCCGGCGTCCCCCGGAGGCACCAGGAGCGCCGCGTCGTCCACCATTCCGGGGACGCCGCCCACCCTCGTGGCGACGAGCGGCCGCCCGGCGCGCAGCACCTCCTGCACGATCAGCGGCTGGCCCTCCCAGACGCTGGGCAGGACGGCGACGTCGGCCGCGGCGAGGAGGGACGGGACGTCCGTACGGCGGCCGAGCAGCCGGACCGGGAGCTTCTCCTCCGCGATCCGGTCGCGCAGTTCCCCCTCCAGAGGGCCGTCACCGGCGATCACGACGAGCGCCGGCGGATCGAGCCGGGCCCACCCGGCGGCGGCGTCGAGCAGGGTGGGCAGCCCCTTCTGCTCGGCCAGGCGCGCCACCGTGAGGACCAGCGGGCTGTCCCCGGCGGCGAGCTCCGCGCGGATCCGCTTGGGCGCCGCGGGGTCCTCGGAGGGCGGCATGGCCGGGGCGGGCACCAGGGCGGGGCCCACCGAGCGCGCGCCGAGCGCGCGCATCCGCTCCTCCAGGTCCGGGGAGACGCCCAGGACCTCGGTCGCGCCGCGGGCGACGACACGTTCGAGCGTCGCGTACGCCGCGCCGGTCAGGCCGCCCGCGATCGACGCGTTGTGCAGCGTGACGACGAGCGGCGGGCCCGCCGAGCCGAGGCGCAGCGGGCCCGGCACGGTACGGAGGCGGGCGAGCGCGGCCAGCCCTCCGGCCCGCAGCCCGTGCGCGTGAACGACGTCGGCGTCCTGGGTCAGGCGCCGGATCCGGGCCACGGCCCGCACGTCGCCGACCGGGTGCGGGCGGTCGGCGATCTCCACCGGGGCGAAGCCCGCACCGGACTCGGTGTAGCCGAACAGCGTGTCGGCCGAGGCCGGCCCGAGCACGACGACCTTCGCGCCGCGCGCCCGCAGGCCGTCGGCCATCGACCGGACGTGCCGTCCCACGCCGCCGGCGCTGGTGGCGAGCACGAGCGCGACCTTCAATCCGTCCATCACAGCCTCCGCCTGATCAGTCCTCGCAGATCATCCGGATCCCCCACGTAGGCGACGACCGCGAACGCCACGGCGGCCGCCGTGGCGGCGAGCACGCCCACGCCCAGGCTGGCGGCCAGGCCGGTGGCGCCGAACACGGCGACCACGCCCGCACCCGCGGCGTATCCGGCCGCCGCACCGGCCAGCCCCGTCGCCGCCGCCCGGCCGACGCCGCGCAGCGCGGCGCCGCCCCTGGTCCGCGCCAGCATCAGCAGCAGAAGGGCGCCGGCGACCGTCATGCCGATCGAGTTGCCCAGCCCGAGCGCGGCGACGGCGTCGCGCCGTCCGGCCGCCAGCACCAGCGCCACCTCGCCCGCGATCACCGCGGCCCACCCGGTCACCTGGGCGGCCGCCGAGGCCCGGCCCTTCCCTGCGGCGAACAGGGTGCGGCCGACATGCGCCATCAGCCCATAGCCGAGCAGGCCGGGCGCGAACGCCACGATCGCCCGTGCCAGGTCGATGGGCGGCACCTGCCCCTTGGCGCCGAGCAGGAACACCCGGGCGACGGGGAGCGCGGTCGCGGCCAGGACCGCGGCGCCCGCGCACGACAGCAGCACGATCGCCCGCGTCGTGCGCGCGGCGGTGCGGTCGAACGCCTCGTGGTCCCCCTCGCTCGCGCGGGCCGACAGGAGCGGGAAGGCGGTGGTCGCCAGCGGCACCGCCAGGACGGCGTACGGGAGCTGGAACAGCGCCCAGGCGTACTGGTAGACCGGCAGCGCGCCGCCGCCGCCCTTTCGGTTGGCCAGCAGGATCACCACGCCCCAGGCCGCCTGCTGGGCGACGAGGGTGGCCAGCCCGGCGAGGGCCAGCCGCCGGATGCGTACGGCGACGCCGGGCGGGAAGGTCAGGGCCGGGCGCAGCCGGAGCCGGAGCCGCGCGGCGGGGCCGACCACCGTGGCGACGAGGGCGACGACGCCGAGGGTCGTCCCCACCGACAACGTCAGCTCCGCCGTCCGGGTCACGGTGGACAGGTCGTGCTGGTTCGCGGCCTGCCGGTAGGCCGCGCCGGTCGACAGGAACATCAGGTACGCGCCGATGACGACGAGGCTCGACACGAGCGGCGCGAGCGCGGGACCGAGGAACCGGCGGTGCGCCTGCAGGACGCCGTACATCACGACGGCGAGCCCGTAGAAGAGGATCTGCGGCGCGAACACGACCAGCATCCGGGTGCCCGCGTCGATCACCTGCTCCCGCGAGCAGCCCGGAACCTGGTCGCCGACCAGCATCGTGATCACCGGGCGGGCCGCCAGCGCGGCGACCAGGCTGAGCGGCACGAGGATCAGCACGGTCCACGTCATCAGCGCGGACGCGATCCGGCGGGCCTCGGGCGCGCCGCGCGCCGCCGGTCCGGCCAGCACGGGCACGACGAGACCGGCGAGCGCTCCGCCGGCCACGACCTCGAACAGGATGTTCGTCACCTGGTTGCCGGTGAAGTACGCCGTGGCGAGGCAGTCGTTGCCGACCGTGTGGGACAGGACGAGGCTGCGGGAGAAGCCGACGACTCGGGCGAAGACGGTGATGACGCCGATGAGCACGGCGGCGCCCGCGATGCCCGCGCCCCGGCCGGCGGTGGCGGGCTCGGCCTCCTCTGTCACATCAGGTCTGGTCACGAGGTGTCCGCTGGGCGCGCCTCCGGCACGACGGGTCGGCGGCCCAGCTGGTCGAGCCGGTTCAGCGGCGGCGTCGCCTGGATGACCTTGGTGAAGCTGACGAACTCGCTCGCGGCGTTCAGCGCCGTGACCCCGGCGAGGACGCCGAGGCGGGATTCCCGGCTCAGGCCGGTCGCGGCGAGGCCGATCAGCGCGCCGAGGGAGTTCGCCCCCGCGTCGCCGAGCATGGCCCGCTCGCCGAGGTCCTCCGGCAGCAGCGCGAGCGCCGCGCCGAGCGGCGCGGCGGCGACGGCCGAGCCGCTGAGCAGGCCGGCGAATCTGCCGCGCGGCGCTCCGGGCGCCGGCCGGGCGAACACCAGCGGGCTCGCCAGCAGCCCGGCCTTGATGGCCCGGCCGGGCCGCAGGTCGAACAGGTTGAGAAGGTTCGCGGTGCCGGCGATGAGCGCGCCGTTGATCAGGATGTCGAGTGCCGCGCCGCGGCGGGTCGGAGCGCCGGTGCCCGCGACCACGGCGGCCGCCAGGCCGACGGCGCCGATGCCCAGGATCTTCACCGCGCCGGTGGTCACCTCGCCGCGGGCCAGGGCCGACAGGTGCCCCTTGAAGCCACGGGAGTCGCCCGATCCGGCGAGGTCGTCGTAGCCGCCGAGGGCGCCGGTGACACCGCCCGCGAGGATCGCGGCGGCCCGCATCCGCGCCGGTACGCCCGGCGCGACGGCGATCCCGGTGACCGCGCCGACCGCGAACGCCGGTCCTTCGAGCAGCGTCACCGGCTCATCGCGGTGGTTGGTCCGCACCCAGAGCTTCTCGTCCCCGGGCGGGCGACGGGTCAGCGCGATGTACGCGGCCCGCGCCGCCGCCGCGCCCAGCACGGCTCCCGCCACTGCCTTACGCATGCCGCCTCACTTCTTCTTCGTCATCGTCGGCGTGGGCGTCGGGATCGGGGTCGGCAGCGCGCCGTCCGCCTTGGATCCGATGCCGTAGTCGCCGACCTTGCCCTGTTTCGCGGCGGCCAGCGCCAGGACGGCCGTGAGCCGTCCGGCCGGGATGTCCCCCGTGTCGACCGTGGCGACGTGGCCCTTCACGTCGTCGTCGTCGCGGAGCGCCTTGATCATCCCGCCCTCGGTCGCCGAGTCCGGATCGCCCACCACGACCGTGCCCCCGCCGTAGGTGTAGAGGGCCATGGGCAGCGCGCCGAGCGCCTTGTTGTCGGCGGCGGCGTTCTTGTCGCTGCTCGCGGCGGCGGGCGCGATCACGATGGCGAGTGTCGCACGGGTCGCGGGCTGCCCGCTGTAAGTCAGGAAACCCGCCTCCTTGAACCCGGACAGCACCTGCCCGGCGGCCGGGTCCTCCTGGCCGTTGCGCGCCGCCTGCTTGGTCACCAGAACCCAGGCCAGCTCGTCGGCGGTGCGGTCGTACGACGTCGCGTCCGCGGAGAAGGTCAGGCCGGCCGGCTTGAGCCGGTCGGTCAGCTCGTTCAGCGTGGCCTGCTGGTTCGGGTCGAGGTACTTGTTCTGCAGGGTGACGTAGCCGCTGATCCGCGCGCCCGCCTTGCTCACCATGTCGGCCGTCTGCGCCCGCATCTGGTCGTCCGCGCCGGGGGCCTCCACGAACACGACGCTCTGGTCCTTGAGCCGGCCGGCGACGACCTGGGCGGCGGCCGCGCCGATCACCTGGTTGTCGTAGGTGCTCACCTGCCCGGCCGCGTTGTTCTGCCGCCGTAGCGCCTCGTTGCTGTTCTTGAGGCGGTTGGAGGTGTCCTTGAGCTGGTCGACCAGCGGGCCCCGCAGCGCCGAGGCGCCCACGACGAGGCCGAGCGCCAGCGCGAGGAAGACCGCGATGATGGAGACGAGGTGGTACCGGAAATCGATCACGTGAAGAGTCCGTTTAGCCAGTAGACGAATTGGTGCCACCAGTCGGCGACGGCGGGCTCGAAGGCCTCTCCGGCCGGCGAGGAGACGATCGCGGCGACCATCGCGACGAGCGTGGCGGCGATCAGCAGGATCAGGGAGGACCCCTTGATGCGGCTGCGGTACAGCCGGCTCACGCCCTTGGCGTCGACCAGCTTGCTGCCCACCCGCAGCCGCGTCAGGAACGTGCTGGCCATGCCGGCGCGTCCCTTGTCGAGGAACTCCACGAGCGTCGCGTGGGTGCCGACGGCGACGATCAGCGTGGCGCCCTTGTCGTCGGCGAGGAGCATGGCGATGTCCTCGCTGGTCCCGGTGGCGGGGAAGACGACGCCCTCCCGCCCCAGGTCGTGGACGCGGCTCAGGCCCGGCGCCCGGCCGTCGCGGTAGGCGTGCACGACGAGCTCGGCGCCCGACGTGAGCGCCTCGTCCGACACGGAGTCCATGTCGCCGACGATCATGTGCGGCCGGTAGCCGGCCTCCATCAGCGCGTCGGCCCCGCCGTCCACTCCGATCAGGACCGGGCGGTATTCGCGGATGTAGGGCCGCAGGGTCGCGATGTCCTCGCGGTAGTGGTAGCCCCGCACGACGATCAGGACGTGCCGGCCGTCCAGGTCCGTCGTGATGTCGGGCACGCCGACACCGTCGAGCAACAGGTCGCGTTCGCGCTTGAGGTACTCCATCGTGTTGGCGGCGAACGCCTCGAGCTGGGCGGGCAGCTCCGCCCTGGCCTCGGTCATCGCCGCCTCGACCGACTCCTCGGTCTGCCGGATGCCCTTGGCGGCGACCTGCTCACCGAGGTAGACGGCCTCGCCGTCGACGCGGACGACGTCGCCCTCGTGCACCTTGGTGAACACGTCGGGCCCCACGTCGTCGATCAGGGGGATGCCCGCCTCGACGAGGATCTGCGGGCCGAGGTTCGGATACCGCCCGGAGATGCTGCGCGCCACGTTGATCACCGCGGCGACCTGGCAGGACGCCAGCGCCTCCGCGCTGACCCGGTCGAGATCGACGTGATCGATGATCGCGATGTCGCCCGGTTCGAGGCGCTTGGTCAGCTTCTTGGTCCTGCCGTCGAGGCGGGCGACGCCGGTGAGCCCGGTCTCCCCGTCACGACGGTCACGGCGCAGCCCACGCCGAAGCGGCACCCGCAGGCGGGCGCCGCTCTTGATCTTCGGGGAGACGTCGTTCATCGCTGCCAATCCTGCCAGAGCCCGGACAGTGCCATCGGTAACGACGACCGTTATGGCGTGTTCGTTCGCCCACCACCGGTGGTCGTACCGACGCCGTGGTTCAGCGCTCCGCGACCGCGATGGCCAGCAGCTCTTCGGCGTGCGCCCGTCCCAGCTCGGAGTCCTCCATGCCCGCGAGCATCCGAGACAACTCGCGGACCCGGCCGCCGGCGTCCAGGGTGGTCACGCCGCTGCGGGTCACCCGCCCGTCGTTGGACTTCTCCACCACCAGGTGCTGGTCGGCGAACGCCGCGACCTGCGGAAGATGAGTGACCACGATCACCTGGGCCGACCGGGCGAGCCGGGCCAGCCGCCGCCCGACCTCCACGGCGGCCTTGCCGCCGACCCCCGCGTCGACCTCGTCGAACACGAACGTCGGCACCGGGTCGGCGCCGGCGAAGACGACCTCGATCGCCAGCATGACCCGGGACAGCTCACCGCCGGACGCGCCCTTGTGCAGCGGCAGCGGCGGCGCCCCGGGGTGGGAGGCGAGCCGCAGTTCGACCTCGTCCACGCCGTACGGCCCGAACTCCTCCTGCGGCGTCACGGCGACGACCACACTGGCATGCGGCATGGCCAGCGCGGCCAGCTCCGCCGTGACCGCCTCGGACAGACGTTCGGCGGCGGCCGTGCGCAGCGCGGTCAGCTCGGCGGCCAGCTCGCCGAGCTGCCGGGTGAGGTCCTCGTGCTCGGCGCGCAGCTCGTCGATGCGGTCGTCGTCGGAGTCGAGCTCGGTCAGGCGCAGGGCGGACCGCTCCGCCCATTCGAGGACCTCGGCGATGGTCGGGCCGTACTTGCGGGTCAGCCCGGCCAGGGCGGCGCGGCGCTCCTGCACGCTCGCGAGGAGGGCCGGATCGGCCTCGACCGACTCGGCGTAACCGGCGAGCTCGGCGGCGACGTCCGACACGACGTACACGGCCTCGGACAGCCGGTCGGCCTGTCCGGCGAGCGCCTCGTCGTGGGCACGGACGGCCTCGAGGGCCTGGCGAGCCGCGCTCAGCAGCCCGATGGCGTCGACGACGCCGGTGACGGCCGTCGGATCGCCCTGCAGCGCCTCGTGGGCGGTCGTCGCGGCCGTACGGAGCGCGTCGGCGTGCGCCAGCCGCTCCTCCTCAGCCGCCAGGAGCTCGTCCTCCCCCGGCTTCGGGTCGGCCTTCTCGATCTCCTCCAGGCCGAACCGCAGCAGGTCGGCCTCCTGGGCCCGCTCCCGGGACCGGGTGGTCAGCTCCTCCAGGAGCGCGGAGACCTCGCGGTGCCGCCGGTACGCGGCGGTGTAGGCGCGCAGCGGCTTGGCCAGGTCGTCGCCGGCGAAGCGGTCCAGGGCCGCCCGCTGGCGGCCGGGCTGCAGGAGCCGCTGCTGGTCGGACTGGCCGTGCACGGCGACGAGGTCGTCGGCCAGGTTGATCAGCACCGAGACCGGCGCCTGCCGGCCGCCGACGTGGGCCCGCGACCGGCCCTCCGCCGACACCGACCTGGTGACGATCAGCGCGCCGTCGTCGAGCTCGCCGCCGGCCTCCTCGACCCGCGCGGCGACCCTGCCGTCCTCGTCCAGGACGATGCGGCCCTCGACGGTCGCCCGGTCGGCCCCGGGCCGGACCCGCTGCGGGTCGGCGCGGCCGCCGAACAGCAGGCCCAGGCTGGTGACGACCATCGTCTTACCGGCCCCGGTCTCGCCGGTGACCACGTTGAAGCCCGGAGACAGCTCGAGGACGGCCTCCTCGATCACCCCGAGGTTCTGAATCCGTACTTCCTCGACCATGGGCCGTACCCGGCTGGTTGCGTCGGTCACGAAGGCCCTCCTGTCCGCAGACACCCGGCGCGCCCGAGGCTACTCGGTCATGATGCCTCCTTCGTCGGCCTCATGACCAAGGTGCTCTGCTTATTGATGTCCTCGCTTCGCTCGGCCATGAGCCCGTCGGCCCCGATGTGCGGGACCGTGATCGGACCTCCCCAGGCGAACACGTGTTCGGCTCAGCGTAGAGGGCACTTCGCCGCGGAGGAAACCGCCGGGCGTGTCGCCCCGCCTCGCCGCCCGCCTCCCGACGGCACGAAATCCCAGGTCAGCGAGGATGACATCGGTTGTCCGACGCGGCGTCACTCGTCGCGGACGCGGCCGCGCCAGCCGGCGACCGGCAGGCCGAACTTCGTGACGAGCCGGTCCGTGAACGGCGTCTGGTGCAGCCGCGCCAGCCGGACCGGCCGCTCGCCGCGCCGGACCTCGACCCGCGCGCCGGCGGGCAGGTCGATCGGCCGGCTGCCGTCGCACCACAGCACGCCGCCGGAGCTCTTCGGGATCAGCTCGATCGCGACCACGGACCGGGGCGAGACCACCATGGGCCGGGAGAACAGCGCGTGCGCGCTGATCGGCACGACCAGCATCGCCTCGACCTCGGGCCACACGACGGGGCCGCCGGCGGAGAAGGCGTACGCCGTCGACCCGGTCGGGGTGGCGCAGACCACGCCGTCACATCCCCAGCTCGACAACGGCCGCCCGTCGATCTCGGCGACGACCTCCAGCATCCGCTGCCGGGAGGCCTTCTCGACGGCCGCCTCGTTCAGCGCCCAGCCGGTGCTCGTGACGGTGCCGTTCTGCCGGACGACCACGTCGATCGTCATGCGCTCCTCGACGTCGTACCGGCGCGCGGCGACCTTGTCGACCGTGGCGGCGAGATCCTCCCGCTCCGCCTCCGCGAGGAAGCCGACGTGCCCGAGGTTCACGCCGAGCAGCGGAGTGCCGGACCGCCTCGCCAGGTCGGCGGCCCGCAGGATCGTGCCGTCGCCACCAAGGACGATCACCATCTCGGCGCCCTCGGCGGCCGCCGCGGAGACCGGCATGACGTCCGCGCCGGCGCACTGCAGGTCCTCGGCCTCGCTGTCCAGCACCCGCACGCAGATGCCGGCCTCGCTCAACCGGCTGATCACCAGTTGCGAGCTGCGCACCGCCGCGCTGCGGCCGGTGTGCGTCACGACCAGGACGGATCTCTTGTCTGTCATGCGGGCCCTTCTGCCACGGCCTTGTCCAGCAGGACGTCATCGAGGGGCGGGGCGCCCGCCCGTAGCCACAGGAAGTATTCGACGTTTCCGGAGGGACCGGGCAACGGGCTCGCCGTCACGCCGCGCACTCCCAGGCCGAGCGTCTCGGCGTACCGGGCGACGTCGCGCACCGCCTCGGCGCGCAGCGCGGGATCCCGTACGACACCGCCCGCGCCGACGCGCTCCTTGCCCACCTCGAACTGCGGCTTGACCATCATCGCGTAGTCGGCGTCGGGGGCGACGCAGCGCTGGATGGGGGCCAGCACGAGACGCAGCGAGATGAACGACAGGTCCGCCACCACCAGGTCCGGCGGCTCGCCGTCACCCGAGACGACCTGCTCCGGCGTCAGGTCGCGGATGTTGACGCGTTCCAGGACCGTCACGCGCTCGTCCGTGCGCAGGGACCAGGCGATCTGGCCGTATCCCACGTCGACCGCGACGACGTGCGCCGCGCCCGTGCGCAGCAGCACGTCGGTGAAGCCGCCGGTCGACGCGCCCGCGTCGAGGCAGCGCCGGCCCTCGACCCGCAGGTCGGCGAACGCCTTGAGGGCCCCGGCGAGCTTGTGACCGCCGCGCGAGACGTAATCGGGACCGGTCTCCGCCTGCCGTACGACGATGGCAGCGGAGGTCTCGACCTGGGTGGCGGGCTTGGCGGCGGGACGGCCGGCGACGGTGACGCGCCCCTCCGCGACCAGGTCCACCGCGTGCTCACGCGACCGGGCCAGGCCCCGCCGGACCAGCTCGCTGTCCAGCCGCCGGCGGGCGCTCACGGGGCGGCCGCCTCGTCGAGGCCCGTCAGGGCCTCCTGCAGCCGCCGGTGGACGTCCGCGAAGACCGCCGGGTGCTCGGTCAGGGGCGCCTGGTCCAGTTCGGTGAGGCGGGCCAGCGCGGCGTCGACCCGCTCGTCGCCCGTGGTGTCCCCTTCGATGCCGTTCACCTGTACCCTTCCCTTCGCCGCCGGTCGCGTCCGGCTCAAGAAGAACGCTACCGTCCGTTGACGACAGCGGTGTCGAGGACGATGACGGGGGAACTGACCTGACGATGGCCACCGCCCAGGAAGCGCGCTCGGCGCTCGAGCGCATCGCCGCCCGGCTCACCGAAGTGGACGCCGACGACCTCGCCAAGCACGTCGTCGAGCGGACCATCAGCTGCCGCGTGCCCGATCTCGGACTGATCTTCCTCACCCGGATCCACAAGGGCGGCCTCGACGAGTTCCGGACCGTCGGCGACGCCGACTCCGCCCAGGTCCGGCTCACGGTCAGCAGCGACGACCTGGTGGCGCTGGCCACCGACGAACTCCACGTCGCCAAGGCGTGGGCGACGGGCCGGCTCAAGATCGAGGCCAGCCTGGGCGACCTGTTGCGGCTCCGGAAGATCCTCTAGGGCGCGGTCGGCGCCGGGCCGAGGTGGGCCGTCCGGGGTCCGCTCCGGTGGTTCGCTCCGTGCCACGGGCGTCGCCCGTGGCCGGCTTGCGTCGGCTCACGGCAGGCGGTCCCACGCCTCCTGCGCCGTCGCGGCGTCGCCGGACTCCCAGGCCGCGACGCAGAGCGCGCGCAGGGCGTCGACGCGGTCGCCCGAGCCCTCGACCGAGAAGCCGGGTCCGACCGTCCAGCCTCCGCAGTGGTACGAGCCGTCGGCGCGCCGTACCTCCGGGTGCGGCACGAGGAGGCCGGCCAGGTCGTCGGCGACGTAGGTCGGGCGTTCGTGCGGCGGCGCGGCCAGCAGCGCCCGCGCGTCGGTGACGCCGGTCAGCACGAGCAGGCTGTCGGCCCCGCCGTTGTTGGCGCCCTCGATGTCGGTGTCCAGGCGATCCCCGACGATCAGGGGCTGCCGCGCGCCCGTGCGCAGGATCGTTTCGCGGTGCAGCGGCAGCTCGGGCTTGCCGGCGACGATGGGATCCACGCCGGTCGCGGTACGGATCACCTGCACCATCGCTCCGTTGCCCGGCCTCGGCGGACCGCCCGGGCTCGGGATCGTGCGGTCGGCGTTGGACGCGACGAACAGCGCGCCCGCGGCGACCGCGCGGCCCCCCTCGGCCATCAGCTCGTACGACAGCCCCGGCGCGAAGCCCTGGACGACGGCCGCGGGCCGCTCGGCGGCCGTCGACACCGGCCGCAGGCCCACGGCCCGCACCGCGTGCCGCAGGCCCGTGCCGCCGACGACGAGGACCTTCGAGCCGGCCGGCAGACGCTCCGCGAGGACGCGCGCGGCGGCCTGCGCGGACGTCACGACGTCCTCGGCCGCGGCGGGCACCCCGACCTCCGTGATGAGCGCGGCCGTCGCGCTCGGCGTGCGTGACGCGTTGTTGGTCGCGAACGCCAGGCGCATGCCCTCCGCCCGCGCCTTGGCCAGCGCGTCGGCCGCCCCCGGCACCGGGTGGCGGCCGATGTAGATCACGCCGTCCAGGTCGAGAACGGCCACGTCGTAAACCTCGGCGAGCGGCCGGTCGCTGCCTCGCATCTCATCCCTTCCGGGCTCGCGCGTGCCGCAGCGCGGTCGCGTAGTGCTTGTTCTCCGGGCGCATCGCGCAGGCGAGCGCCAGGTGCTCGACCGCCTCCGCGAGGTCGCCCGTACGGGTCAGGGCCATGCCCAGGCCGAACAGCGCGTAGTCCTCGGCCGGATCGGCCTCGACGATCATACGGAAGTTCGTGGCGGCGTCGGCGTACCGCTTCGCACCGTACTGGGCGCGGGCCAACGCCTCC
Organism: Actinoallomurus sp. NPDC052308; assembly: GCF_040679195.1. NCBI lineage: Bacteria > Bacillati > Actinomycetota > Actinomycetes > Streptosporangiales > Thermomonosporaceae > Actinoallomurus > Actinoallomurus sp. NPDC052308. The sequence goes on from NZ_JBFAUM010000004.1 coordinate 516,616, forward strand.
CGGACGCTCCGGGACGACGGCTCGGCGGCCGCCGCGTGCTCAAGGATCTGGATCGCGGCGGCCGGGCTGCCACCGTTGAGGAGTTCGAGACCGCGCTGGTACCACTCATAAACGCCGCCGGCCGGGACACCCGGGGAATCAGGACCGTGATCCGCACCTTGAACCATGTGTGACTCCGTTCGTCGACTCCACTTGTCTCCCAACAACGGCGCGGTATCTAACATGCCCGATGTGACGATTGATCCCGGACTTGCGCTGCGTCCGTTCCGAGCCGTGCGGTACGACACCGCGCAGGTGAGCTCGCTCGCCGCGGTGACGTCTCCCCCGTACGACCTCATCGACGAGGAGTCGCTGGCGCGGTTCATGGCCGAGGAACCGCACAACGTGGTCCGGCTGATCCTCCCGCAGGACGACTACCGGGAGGCCGCCGAGACGCTGCGCTCGTGGCTGGCGTCCGGCATCCTCACCGTCGACGACGAACCCGCGCTGTACGTCTACGAGGAGGTCTCCGGCTCGGTCGTCCAGCGGGGCCTGATCGGAGCGGTCGGCGTGCACGAGGACGGGTCCGGCGTGATCCTCCCGCACGAGCACGTCTACCCCGGCCCGGTGCGGGACCGGCTGGCCCTGATGACGGCGACCGAGGCGAACCTCGAGCCGATCTTCCTGCTGTACGAGGGCGGCGCCGACTCCGTCGCCGCCCAGGTCGTCGACCAGGTCGCGTCCTCCCTGACGCCGATCCTGGAGACGAGCACGGGCGATGACGTACGCCACCGGCTGTGGGCGATCCGGGACCCGGCCGAACAGGCGAAGATCGCCGAAGACCTGCGCGGGCGGCAGGCGCTCATCGCCGACGGCCACCACCGCTACGCCACCTATCAGGCGCTTCGGGGGCACTACGCCGGGCAGGGGCCGTGGGACTACGGGCTCGCGCTGCTCGTGGACTCCGTCGCGTACCCGCCGCGGCTGAGCGCGATCCACCGGGTGCTGCCCGGACTGCCCCTCGCCGAGGCCGTACGGCGGGCGAAGGCGGCCTTCCGCGTCGAACCGGTCGGCCCGGACCTGGCGGCCGGGCTGCGGCGGCTCGCCGCCCACGACGACACGGCCTTCCTGCTGGCCGGCGCAGCGGGTTTCTTCCTGCTCACCGACCCGGATCCGGCGCAGGTGGAACACTCCATGCCCGAAGGGTCCTCCGAGCGGTGGCGGCGCCTGGACACCGCCGTACTGCATCGGCTGCTCATCCCGCGGCTGTGGGGCATCGAGGACGACGAGAGCAGCGTACGGATCGTCCACCACGACGCCGCACGCGCGGTCGCGAAGGCTCGGCGCGGAGACGGCACGGCCGTGATCCTGAACCCGCTCAAGGTCCCGGACGTGCTGGCGGTCGCGGCCAACGGCGAGAAGGTGCCCCGCAAGTCCACGTCCTTCGGTCCGAAGCCCCGTACGGGCCTGGTCATGCGGACCTTCGCCGCCGACTGACGGACGACGGGCCCGGAGCGGACCTCCGCTCCGAGCCGGTACGGCGGGAGCCGGGAACCCGGCGAAGGACCGCACGGCGGCCCCGGGCAGGGTGACCGCGTCCCGGGCGGTCACCCGGGGCGGTCTGGCGATCGGCCTGCCACGACCGGGCCGGAGACCACGGCTCGCCGCTGGCGCGACCGTGGTCCCGGGCCGGCCGGGCCGGCCCGGGACCCGTCGGCTAGCGCCGGGAGGCGAGGTAGTGCCGGGCCTCGTACTGGTCGATGGTCAGGCCGAGCTGGGCGTACTTCTCGCTGTAGGCCACCGGGTGCGCGCCCGGCGCGGTCGGCGGGCGGTTCGGGTCCTGGTACTGGTCACCGAGGTTGGAGAAGACCGCGATGATGTAGTTGCGGCCGTCCTTGCCAGGCAGGGACCGTACGATGCCGGCGTCGCTGCCGGAGTTGGAGACCAGGCCCGTCTTGTGGGCGAACGTGACCTCGGCGTTGGCGTTGCAGGGGCGCACGTCGTGCTGGTACGCGTCCCCGTCGACCGTTACCGAGCCGTCGGCGGCGATCCACCGGGACGGGACGACCTGGGGGATGCCGGGCGCCGGGTAGTCCGCGCCGCACCAGTTCGTGGTGGACAGGACGTCGTTCATGCCCTGGTCGGCGAGTTCCTTCTTGAAGAACGCGCGGGATGAGGGGCTGAGCACGTCGCTGGTGACGGCCTTGCCGTTCGGCGCGGTCCACACCGTGCCCGGTGCGCCGTTGATGAGGGTGAGGAGCTTGGCGGTGTCCAGGGAGCTCATCGTGACCGGGTTGCTCCAGTGCCCGCCGTTGGCCGGGTTGGTCTCCTTGACCTGGAGTGTCTCCAGGCCCAGGTCCTGGAACGTCTGGTTCAGCTCATCGACCGCGCCGTGGTCCCACAGCATCTTCAGCAACGCGCACGAGGCCCCGTTCGAGGACCACGTCAGCGACGCGTCGACGTAGTTGCGGATCGTGTCGCTGCTCGCCCCGCCGCACAGCGAACTGACGCTGGTCGGGTTGTAGGCGTAGGTGTCGTCCAGCTTGACGACGCCCTTGTCCACCAGCCGCAGCACCCCGAAGTTGATCATCAGCTTCAGGACCGAGGCCGGGTAGGGCAGCATGAAGTCGGTCGAGGCGTTCTCCCGCCCCGGAACCACGTCGATCGTGCCCTGAGCATGGTTGGTGTACCAGCCCGCGTCGTCCCACTGCCGCCACCGCACATCACTGGTGTGGAAGTTCTTGTCGACCGGGATGACCTTGCCGTGCGGATACTGCGGGCTCATCAGCACCGTGCCCGACGACACCGGCCGGTTGTTCTCGTCCAGCTCGATGACGGTCACGTCCAGCTGTGGCTGCTGGAAGATCGGCTGGTTGCCCGCCGCCGCGGCGTACGTCTTGGCACGCTGCTCCGGCGTCTTGGCGTCCTTGTCCACCGAGTTCGCCGTGAGGGCGCGCGCCGCGGTGGCCGTGGTGACCGGGTCGGTGTCGATGACGTCCTGGAACCTCAGGCCGTCCATCGTCTGCTGGAGCTTGTCCGCGATGGCGCTGATGGGTGGCGGGTCGGTGTCGGCCTGGGCCGGCGCGATGAACGTTCCCAGCAGCGCGCCGGCTGCCAGAAGACCGACCAGGCCCCGGTTACATAGACGGGAGATCTGCATGATCGACACGCTAGTAAGCAAAATCAACTTTCGGAGTAATGATTGTTGATCTTCAGATGTGATCTAAATCCTGCGCCTGGCATGCAACAAATCGCCCTGACCGCCGACTTGCTGGTGCTTTGGCGCCGCCCGCCGCGCGCAGACGGCGCGCGGCGGGCGCACGGTCACACCGGCGCCCCGTCTCCCGAGGCCCCACCATGACGGCGGAGCGCGACCGCGGCCTCCACCTCGTACAGCCCCCGGGGGCCCTCCGGACCGCGCCAGAAACGGTGCCGCAGGGATCCGCGGACCTCGATGACGTCCCCATGCCGCCAGCCGCGGACGCCGTCCTGAACCGAGGCGTCATAGGTGACGCAGCGGATCGTGTCGATCGCGTCCTGGGGCGACCGGGCGTCCCGGTGCTCGACGATGAGCCGCCAGACCGCGACCTGCCCGCCGCCGGGTAACGATTTCCACTCCGGTGCTCCGGAGAGCCGGCCGACCAAGACGATCTCATTGACGTGGGCCGTCGCTCCGACGACGCGGTGCGGGTCGGAGCCCGACGAGACGACGTCGGACGTGCCGCCCCGCGGCAGGGGCTCCTCGCTGATGTCCATGATCTGCTCCCCTCGTGACCGCCACACTGTGCGCCGGTGGCGTTGTCTTTACGATGGGGCGGTCGATCAGGACGACGTAACCCCGCTCCCCGCATCTGTGGAAAACCCGGAGGCCCGCATGGATTTGATCACCGACCTGGGCAACGACGTCTTCGAGATCGACACCAGGATGGCCGGATACACGGGGATCACCGCGGGATACCTCATCCGCTCCGACCGGCCCTGCCTGGTGGAGACCGGCGCGGGGAACTCCGCCCCTGTCGTACGCGACGCGCTGGCGGCCGCGGGCATCGGCCCGGCGGACCTGGCGACCGTCGTCGTCACGCACATCCATCTCGATCACGCGGGCGGGGTCGGCGACATCGCGGAGATGTTCCCCAACGCCGAGATCGTCGTTCATGAGAAGGGCGCCCGGCACCTGGCCGACCCGAGCCGGCTCATGCGCAGCGCCCGGATGGTGTGGGGCGACGCGCTGGACACGCTGTTCGGCGACCTCAAGCCCACCGACGCCGTACGCATCCGGGCGGTGGAGGACGTGGGCGAGGTCGACCTCGGCGGTGGGCGGCGGCTGGAGAGCCACCACTCGCCCGGGCACGCCAAGCACCACGTCGGTCTGCTGGACTCGCTGACCGGAGACCTGTACGTCGGTGACGCCGCCGGCGTCTACATCCCGGAGACCGCCGACGTGCGCCCCGCGACGCCGCCTCCGGACTTCGATCTGGACACCGCCCTGGCGTCGCTCGCCCGCTTCCGCGCGCTCCGGCCGTCGCGGCTGCTGTTCAGCCACTTCGGGCCGGTCGAACTGGTCGACGAGACACTCGACAGGTCGGAGGAGGAGCTCCGGCTCTGGGTGGAACTGGTCGCCGAGGCCCACGACCAGCGACTCGATCTGGACCACGCGGTCGCCATGGTCCGCGAGCGCACGGACGGCCGGTACCGCGCGCTCGCGCCGGACGCCGATCCGCGGGTGGCGGAGAAGATCGAGGTGATCAGCGCGGCCCGCAACAACGTCGCGGGCATCATGCACGCGCTGGAGACGCGCTGAGGCCCGCGCCCGTCCCGGCGATCGGGACGGGCGCGGGCCTCGTGCCTCACTGGTCCTCGACGTCCCGCCGAGCGCTCTCGGGCCCGGTCTCGGCGTCCGCCCCGGGCTCCGCAGCCGCGCCGGTGTCCGTCACCGACTCCGCCGCGGTGCTCACGTCGGGCTTCGCCGTAGCGGCTTCGGACGTCGTTCCGGTGCTCGGCTCGGAAGCCGCTGCCCGGTCCGCGTCGGGATCCAGATCGGCGTCGTCACCGGTCTCCGTGTCGGCGAACTCGGTGTCGACGATCTCCAGACCCTCGAGTTCGGCGTAACGCTCGGCGGCGTCCGTCTCTCCGTCACGGTCGGCCGCCGCGGCTCGCGCGAACCAGTCGACCGCCTCGTCGTCCCGGTCCGCCGCGACGAGTGCGTCGGCGTACGCGTAGAACAACCGCGCCGACCACGGCCGCCACCGCTCGTCCTTGAGCTCTGGGACCTGAAGTGCAAGGACCCCCGCGCCGGGCTGACCGAGATCGCGGCGGGCGCCCGACTCGACGATGCGCATCTCGATCGCCTCGGCCTGCGGCAGGCGGCGCGCCTCGTCCGACTTGGCCAGGTCCAGAGCACGCTCGGGCCGACCGAGTCCTCGCTCGGCGTCGGCCATGATGGCGAGGTACGCCTCCTGGCCGGTCAGCCGCCGGGCCGCCCGAAGCTCGGACAGGGCGACCGACCAGAGGCCGGCGTGGTAGGCCGCGAGCCCGCAGGCCTCACGGACGAGGCCGACCCGCGCCGCGCGTCCACGGGCCGCGAGCGCGTGTTGGTAGGCGAGCTCGGGCTCCTCGTCGATCAACCGGCCCGCCATCACCAGGTGGCGGGCGACCTCGGTCGCGAGGTCCTTCGGCAGCGTCTTCAGTTCGCCCCGGGCCGCCGCGTCGAGCTCGGCGCCGGTGACGTCCTCGGGAACGGGCGGGCCGGGGTCACGGCGCGGCCGTGGAGCGGCCGAGGACCGATCGTCCCGTCCGGGTCGGCGCGCGCCCCGCTCGGCGGGCCGGCGGCCGCCCTGGGCGTCGTCGCGCCGCCGGAAGCCACCCTTCTGGCCTTCACCACGGCCGCCGCGAGGACCGCCGCCCTGCCTGTCACGGAAGTCACGACGGCCTTCGTCACGGCGCTGGAACCCGCTCGCGCCCTCCTCGCGGGACTGGAAACGCTCCGTGCCGCCCTCGCGGGACCGGAAGCCCTCCTGACCCTTCTCCCGGGGTCGGAAGCCTTCCTTGTCGCGCGGCCGGTATCCCCCGGTGCCACCACCAGGCCGGTCATCCCGGCGCGCGCCACCACCAGGCCGATCGTCCCGACGCGCGCCGCCACCAGGCCGATCGTCCCGGCGGAAGCCTTCCTTGTCGCGCGGCCGGTACCCGCCGGTGCCACCACCAGGCCGATCGTCCCGACGCGCGCCCCCGCCAGGCCGGTCATCCCGCCGGAAGCCCTCCTTGTCGCGCGGCCGGTACCCGCCGGCGCCACCCCCAGGCCGGTCATCCCGACGCGCGCCGCCACCCGGTCGATCGTCTCGGCGGGGAGCGCCGCCGGCGCCCGTACGGCGCTGGGCGCCTTCCTCGCGCGTGAAACCGCCGCGGCCGCCGGTACGGCCCTCGTCTCGCCGACCCGGGGTGCGCGGGCCGCCGGTCCGGCCGTCCCGGGGACGGAAGTCGCGGTCCTGCCGACGCTCGTTCCCCTCACCTTCACGCCTCGGAGAGCGATCGCTGGGACGCTGAGACGAACGCCCTTCCTTGTCGCGCCAGTCGGCCGGGCGGCCGCCCTGAGCGCCGCGGTCGCTACGCCAGTTTCCGGAAGAGGTCGGACGGCCGCCACCCGTCCTGGCTCCGCCACGTCCGCCGGAGTCGTCTCGCCGTGGGAACCGGCTTCGTCCGCTCGTGCCTTCGGCGTCGTTGGTGCGGAAGGGCCTCGGACGACGAACCTGAGAACGCCCCTCGGCCTCATCGTCCCGAGAGTTGGTGAAACCGCCCGGGCGCTGAGCACCGCCCGGTTTCTGGAACCTGCCGGGTCGACCGGAACCGGAGCGATTGCCCGGCGATCCGGCACGCTCACCGCCGTATCCGCCGGCGGAGTCGTCACGCCGCCCCCGGTTTCCCCCGCGGTTGGTGAAGCCACCGGACGATTTCGGGGCACCCCCCTGACGACCGCGAGATCCGCTCGAAGAACCGCTCGCGCGGTCCTGGCGTCCCGGCCGTGGACGCCGATCGCGCCCGTCGCCGTCGCGTTGATCTCGTTCCGCGCTCATCACATCAAACCGTTTCACTGGGGGAGCACTGTCGACTCCATTGTGCCCTGAACATACAAAAAGGGCCGCCTCGGAAGGCGGCCCTTTTTGTGTAAGTGTCCGGCGGCGTCCTACTCTCCCACACCGTCTCCAGTGCAGTACCATCGGCGCTGAAGGGCTTAACTACCGGGTTCGGAATGGGACCG
>NZ_JBFAUM010000005.1:0-32688 GCF_040679195.1 Actinoallomurus sp. NPDC052308
TACTGCACTGGAGACGGTGTGGGAGAGTAGGACGCCGCCGGACACTTACATAGATCAGGAAAGCCCGCCAGGTTTCTGGCGGGCTTTCCTGCGTTCATAGGCAGACCAGGCGGCGGGAGATGGCAGATCTGGACCCGATTCCGGCCGCCCCCTCAGCTCCTCCCCTGCTATTCGAGCGAGGCGACCGCCTCGCTCTGCTGAGGACTAGTTTCCGTACTGCTTGGTCTCGGGGCGTTCGAGCATCAGGCCGTGCGCGGGCCGCTCGGCGACGGGGCGGTGGCGGACACCCTTCGGTACGACGAACAGCTCGCCCCGGCTGAGGGTGACCGCCTCTCGTCCCTCCACGTCGATGCGGAAGCTGCCGTCCCAGCACAGGAACAGTTCGTCCTCGTCGTGCTGGTGCCAGGGGAACTCGCCCTCGAACCGGGCGACGCGTACCACGGCGTCGTTCGCCGTCACCAGGTCCTGCGGCTGGTAAGGGCCTGGCAGGCCGGCGATGACCTCGTCGATCGACACCGGGCTCGTCTCGTTCTGTGTTGTCATGCCTCCCATCCTTCAGCCGTACGGGACCCGGCCACAGCGCCAATCCGGGACAATTGGCGCTGAGATGGAGCCAAACGAGCTGATTGAACGGCTTGGGCGCTGGTCGGTCGGGCGCGGGCCGCTGTACGTACTCCTCGCGGCCCGGCTGCGCCGGCTGATCGACGACGGCGAACTGCCGTCCGACACCCGGTTGCCGCCCGAGCGCGCCTTCGCGTCCGCGCTCGCGGTGGGGCGGAACACGGTCGTCGCGGCGTACGAACTGCTGCGGACGGAAGGGCGGATCGTACGGCGGCAGGGGAGCGGCACCCGCGTCGCCGGGGTCGCCCCGCCCGCGCCGCCCGGCACGACCGGCGCCCCGGTGTTCCTGCACCTGCTGGAGCCGCGGGACGGCGTGATCCTGCTGGCCTGCGCCGCGCCGGACTCCCCGCCACCAGAACTCGCGGCGGCGTACGGGCGGATCGCCCCCGCACTCGCGAGGATCAGCGGCGACATCGGCTACCACCCGGCGGGGAACCTGGGGCTCCGGCGGGCCATCGCCGAACGGTACGCGCGGCGCGGGGTGCCCACGGAGCCGGAACAGATCCTGGTCACCAATGGCGGCCAGCAGGCGCTGTCCCTGCTCACCCGCGCGTTCGCACGGCCCGGCGACCGCGTCCTCGTCGAGGCCCCCACGTACCCCGGCGCGCTCGAGGCGCTCCGCGACGAGGCGGCCGTGCCCCGTACCCTGCCGCCCGGGCTCGACGGCTTCGAGGCGGCCGTACGCGAACACCGCCCGGCTCTCGCGTACGTCATCCCGACCTTCCAGAACCCGACCGGATCGGTGCTGTCCCCGCTCGCGCGCCGCAGGCTCGCCGAGACGGCGGCCGCCGCCGGCGTTCCGCTGGTCGACGATGAGGTCCTGGCCGACCTGGGGTTCCCCGGCGAGGAGACACCACCTCCGCTGGCGGCCTACGCCGACACCGTGATCTCGGTCGGCTCCCTCAGCAAGAGCGTCTGGGGCGGCCTGCGCATCGGCTGGGTCCGCGCACCCGTACCGGTCATCGCCCGGCTGGCCCGGCTGCGCGCCGTGCACGACCTCGGCGGCGACGTACCCGCACAGCTCGCCGCCGCCGAACTACTGCCCCACCTGGACACGGTGGTCCGGCGCCGGGCCGCCGAGCGCCGGGTCCGCCACGACCACCTGCGCGCGGAACTGGCCCGGCGGCTTCCCCGCTGGGAGGCGCCGCCGGCCCGCGGTGGCCAGACCCTGTGGGTACGCCTGCCGTACGGCGACGGCGCCTCCTTCGCGCAGACGGCGATGCGCCATCGCGTCGCCGTACTACCGGGCGGCGGCCTCGACCCGTCCGGGGGCAGTACGGACCACATCCGCATCCACTTCCTGGCACCTCCCGACGTGCTGACCGAGGCCGTCCGCCGCCTGGCCGAGGCGTGGCACGCCTACGCCCGGCCGACCGGACCCGACGGCCCGCCGGTGGCGGGCCGCACGGCGGTCATGACCCGTCGTTGAGGCGTCCCCCACCCGGACTTCACCGGGGACCTGTCATGCCCGTCACTGGGAACCAGCCGCTCACCGGCCATCTCCCACTCGTCTCCGGTACGGCCGATCGCGGCGGCGATCCCGGTGGTCAGGCGCCGAAGCGCGGCAGATGGGTGCGTTCTTCGTCCTTTCCGTCATGGCGCGGCGGTGAGCGCGAGGAAATCAGCGGCTTAGCTACCGGCGGCAGGCGGCGGCGCGCCGGCCTCGGCGAGCCCGCCCGCGAGCCCCGATGCCGGCGCCGGCGGCTCGCCCGTCCTGCCGCCCGTCACCGCGCCGACCGACCCGGCGAGCGCCTCGCCGTCGGCGCCCCGGACCGGCCGTACGGACGGCGGCCGGACTCGTCCCACCACCGGAAGGACCGACGGCACGTCGCACCCGTACAAGGTGACCGGCGCGGACAGCGACGGCCTGGCGGTCCAGACCGAACCGCACGTGAACCACGTCCTCCACTACGTGCCGAACGGCACCACCCTGCACGTCGTCTGCCAGACCGACCACGGCGACTGGGTCAAGGAGGACGACCGCTGGCAGTACGGGCGGCACTTCACCACCTGGGACCGCCTCGCCGACGGCACCTGGGTCTACGACTGGTACATGACCACGCCGCGCGTCGACGCCGGCGGCTACTCGCCGGGCATCTCGCCCTGTCCGGGCGGCTGAGCCCGCGCTCGCCCGGCGTCAGACGCGCGGCGTGAATCGGGACAGGTCGTAGATGCCCAGCTCCTTCTCGATCCCGGCCACGCGGTCGACGACCCCGGTGAAGCCCGCGGCGCCGAAGCGGCGGTGCTCCTCGTCCTCGAAGCGCTCGCCCATCTCGGCGAACTCCCGGGCCGGCATGATGTCGCGGAACGTCGGGAACACCACCGTGTCCTCGCGGGCCTCGTGCGGCGAGTACATCCGGTCGAAGGACCTCATGGCGCCGATGACCCGGTCGCGGGTACGCGCGTCCGCCAGACCCTGGGCGGTGGCGCCGGCCAGGATCCGCCGGGTGAGGATCCGGCCCTTGTCGTGCTGGGTCGTCAGCACGCTCACCGTGCCGACCAGCTTCCCGGCCTTCCGCAGGCGCGGAAAGACGAACCTCTCCTCGAGGTGCTCGTGGTACTGCTCGATGAACGTACGGATGATGTCGGCGGAGTCGTGCAGTGCCTCCGGCGGGAGACGCGTCCCGGCGCGCAACCGCCGCTCCGCCTCCTGGTAGATCAGCAGGATCCGCTTCAGGACGCCGTGCTCGCGCATGAGGTCCTCGGTCGGCGGCACCTCCTCCGCGGGAGCCGCGACCGCCGCCGTACGAGCACCGCCCGCCGAGACCAGCACACCCCCCGCCGTCACCGCGGACAGCCGCAACAGCCGCCGCCGCTCCCACACGGACTCGATCCTGGCCATAAGCCGCCCATACCCATCCGGACCAGGGCGAACGCGTCGGTGAGCGGGGTGGTCGCTCGTCGGCGCGTTGTGGTGTCGGGGCTACGAGGCGGTCAGCCGCAGGCCTGCTTGAGTTCCTTGCCCACGCTGATGAGACCGGAGTTGTCGGGGGGTTGCGGGTTGCCGCCGGCCGCCTGCTCAACCTGACCTGTCGGGAAGTCGATCAGGCCAGGACGTCGGTGGCGCGGTGGTCGCGGTCGACTCCGTCGATGAGCAGGAGGACGCCTCGGGAGTTGTCCGCGCGCAGCGGGATGATCTCGCGGTAGGCGGCGGAGCCGTACCAGGCCTGGGCCGCCTGCAGGTCGGGGAACTCGATGACGATGAGGTCGCCCGACCAGTCGCCCTCCCGTACGTCGGGCTTGGCGCCGTGGATGATGAACCGCCCGCCGTACGGCTCCAGGGTCGCGTCGATCCGCTCGAGGTACTCGACGATTCCCGGGCCCGGGTCGACGTCGTGCAGGTGTGCGATGGCGTATCCGGCCATGATTCCTCCAGGTCTCTCGCTCGCGGAACGGGATCCGCTTCCGTTGACGACGTCAGTCTGCTGGTCGCCGCGACGCTCGGCGATTACGCGACAGGTAATGCGGCGTCTTACGCGTTCGGTATCGGGTTCGCGACGGTGACTCGGTCAGGCCGGCCGGTGTGAGCCGCCGTAGGCAAGGGCGTTCGTGTTCCCACCGACAAAGATCCATCGAAGGTCGGATCATGGGAGAATCCCGGTCGGTCCCGGTGCGGCTCGCGCGGCGAGCGCGGCCGGGGCGGTATCTCGGGAGGGCCGGCGGTCGGCGGCCTCCCGACGCGCCGACCAGGAGGAACCCATGTCCGAACCGTACGGCCAGCCGCCCTCGCCCAACTGGCAGCCGTCCAACCCGGTGCCGCCGCCCGGAGCGCCCGGACCGGGGCCCGCGCCGTATGGGACGCAGCCTCCACCTCCCGGCCCCGGAATGGCCGGCCCGCAGGCGCCGTACGGCCAGCCGGGAGCGCAGGCCCCGTACGGGCAGCCCGGAGCGCAGGCGCCGTACGGGCAACCGGGAGCGCAGGCGCCGTACGGGCAGCCCGGAGCGCAGGCTCCGTACCCGCCGTCAGGCCCGTACCAGCCCGGCCCGTACGGTGCGCCGCCGTTCGGCGGGCCGACGCCCGCCCAGCGCCGGAAACGCGCGCTGCTGGTCGTGCCGATCGCGCTCGTCCTCCTGATCGGGTTGATCGTGGTCAGCCGGCTCTCGTCGCACAGCGACGACGTGGCCGTCGGGGACTGCGTCGAGCGGGTGACGAGCGGGGCGACCCAGAGCCGCGATGACAAGATCAAGAAGGTCGGCTGCACGGACGCGAACGCCGGCTACAAGGTCGTCGGCAAGGTCGAGCACGTGTCGAAGATCAGCCTGGACATCAAGGAGAACCTCTCCGGCAACGGCAAGGGGATCTGCGGCCAGTTCCCGACCGCGACCGTCCGTTTCTGGAAGGGCACCAGCAAGGACGGCTACGTGCTCTGCATGGCCCCGAACCAGCACTGAGCGCCTCCCGGCGGGCCGCGGGGAGGGACGGTGCCGCCGGGCGGTCGTGGGGTCCATCACTCAAAGTTCCGGTAACGCGTACTGAAAGGCGTTGGTGCGGCAGAATCTGACTACTGTCCGCGAGAATGGAGTCACGCATGGAAGCCGAACCTCCGAGTACCCCGTCCTCCAGCGGCTCCCACCCGTGTGTGGTCCGGCCCGATGTCGAGCTCCTGGAGGAGGTGCTGGATCAGCTGGAGGTGAGCTCGTTCCGGGACACCCGGGGCCGCCTGGGCACGCGCTGGCCCTGCTTCAGCCTCTTCTTCACCATCCATGACGAGGACGAGGTCTTCTCCGCCCGCACGATCTACGACCACTTCTTCAGCGTCGAGGACAAGCCGACGCTCTGCGCGGTCCTCGACGAGTGGAATCGCGACACCACGGGGCTGAAGGGCTATACCGCCACCGACGACGACGGCAGTGTGATCATCGTCAGTGAGGCGATGATGCGCACCGACGGCGGCGTGACCCGTGAGCAGTTCGCCGCGTCGGCGACCATCTGGCTCGGGCTGGCCGGGTCGTTCCACCTCTGGCTGACGCAGCGGCTCTCGCTCGCCGGTCTCGCCGGCGAGCCCCTCTGAGGCCACCGGCCGTTCGGTTCCGCTTCTCCCAGAGCCATGATCATCGGGCCTATTGTTGATCATAAAGGATCGGGGCATCCGGTCCGTTCGGCGACGAGTCGGTATGGATGGGAGCGGTATGGACGGGATGAAGAGGATCGCCGCGGCAGGGCTGGGAATCGGCGTGGCCCTGACGGCCTCGGCGGTCGTGGCCAGCGCGGCGCAGGCGCAGACCCTGGCGCAGCCGTACACGCCGGAGCAGATCTGCGGGTCCGGCTTCCAGGTGATCGAGTCGCAGCCGTTGGGCAAGGCCGGTGAGGCGCGCGTCTACTTCCTCAACAACGGGCCGACCAACTGTGTGGTGACGCTCAAGCAGGGGGCGTACGTCGGTAACTCCGTCAAGATCTCGGCCCGCCTGCAGATCGTGGGCGGGAGCACGCAGACCGACGGCCCCGCGGCGTTCAAGTACTACGCCGGACCGCTGAAGGCGGATCCGCAGGGCGGATGCATGGTCTACGGCGGCACCTACGGCTCCTACGGCTACACGTCCCCGTCCACCTGCGGCTGACCTTCCGCTTCGACGACCCGAGGGTCGACCGGCCACCCGGCCCGGTCGGCCCTTTTTTCGTGCCATCGCGGGCATTAGGTTGCTTAGGGCAACCAAGTGGGGTTATAGTTGCTTCAGGCAAGCAAATGATGCCCTACCTCCCCTCCCGATCGGCGGCGCACCGAAGCCCTGGCCGGCAGCGGTGAGGCCCCCACGATCTCCCGCGCGGACGCGATCGCGCGGTCACCGTACGAACGACCCCCACGCCCGTAGGTGGGGGCGAAAGGAACTTGATGACAACCGCAGCACCGGCCGAGGCGCGGGTCACCGGCCACGGATCGGACGCCCCGATGTCGCATCGGCAGATCATGGAAGCGCTGTCCGGTCTGTTGCTCGGCCTGTTCGTCGCGATCCTGTCGTCGACCGTCGTGTCGAACGCGCTTCCGACGATCACCGCCGACCTGCACGCGAGCCAGACCGCCTACACCTGGGTGATCACCTCCACCCTGCTCGCGACCACGATCTCCACCCCCATCTGGGGCAAGCTCGCGGACCTGATGAGCAAGAAGCTGCTCATCCAGCTCGGCCTGCTGGTGTACGTCATCGGGTCGGCGATCGCCGGCCTGTCGCAGAACTCCGGGATGCTCATCACCGCCCGGGTGGTGCAGGGTCTCGGCGCCGGCGGTCTGACCGCCCTGGCCCAGACGATCATGGCGGTGATGATCGCGCCGCGTGAGCGCGGCCGTTACTCCGGCTACATGGGCGCGGTGTTCGCGCTGGCCACGATCGGCGGCCCGCTGATCGGCGGCGTCATCGTCGACACGTCCTGGCTGGGCTGGCGCTGGTGCTTCTACGTCGGCGTGCCGTTCGCGGTCCTCGCCCTCATCGTCCTGCAGAAGACCCTGCACCTGCCGACCAGCAAGCGGAAGGTCAAGGTCGACTGGCTCGGCGCCACGCTGCTCGCCGCCGCCGTGTCCCTGCTGCTGATCTGGGTCTCGTTCGCCGGAACCAAGTACGACTGGCTGTCCTGGCAGACCGCCGTCATGGTCGGCGGCGCCCTGGTCCTCGCCCTGATCTTCATCGTCGCCGAGAGCAAGGCGGCCGAGCCGATCCTGCCGCTGCCGCTGTTCCGCAACCCCACCATGAGCCTCGCGGTGGTGGCGAGCCTGTTCATCGGTGTCGCGATGTTCGGCGCGACCACCTTCCTCAGCCAGTACTTCCAGCTCGCCCGCGGCGACTCGCCGACGAAGGCCGGCCTCATGACCCTGCCGATGATCGCGGGTCTGGCCCTGGCGTCGACCATCAGCGGCCGGATCATCACCCGCACCGGCCGGTACAAGGCCTTCATGATCGCCGGTGGCATCCTCCTGACCGCCGGGTACGGCCTCATGAGCGTGCTGCGCCACGACACGGTGTACTGGGAAGTCTCGATCTTCATGTTCCTCATCGGCGTCGGCCTCGGCACGACGATGCAGAACACCGTCCTCGCCGTGCAGAACCAGGTGCGCCTCGAGCAGATGGGCGCGGCCAGCTCCTCCGTCTCGCTGTTCCGTACGCTCGGCGGTGCGATCGGCGTCTCGGCGCTGGGCGCGCTGCTGTCCAACCGGGTCACCAACTACACGACGGACGGCCTGGCCCGCCTCGGCATCCACCAGGCCGCCTCCAGCGGCGGCAGCGAGGCCATCCCCAACCTGTCCGCGCTGCCCGCCCCGGTCCGCGCGGTCGTCGAGGCGTCCTTCGGCCACGGCATCGGCGACGTGTTCATGTTCGCCGCCCCCTGCGCGTTCGTCGCGCTGCTCGCCATCCTGTTCATCAAGGAGGTGCCGCTGCGCACCTCGCGCACCGAGGAGCAGAAGCCCGAGCCCGCCCCGGCCGCCCCGCGCGGCCAGCACGCCCGGCGTGAGGACTGGCAGCCGGCCGCCGCGACCGCGGCGGTGGCGAACGGCACGACCCGTCCCTTCACCACCCAGCCCGGCGCGGCCCCGGCCGTCGCCGAGTCGGCCGCGGCGCAGTACGGCACGACCGCCTCGGCCGCACCGATGGCGACCCTGGCCGACGTGACGGCCGCTTCCAACGGGAGCACGCCGGCCGGCGGCGGTGTGATCCGCGGCTTCATCCGGAGCCCCGAGGGCAACCCGGTGCCGCACGCCGCGATCACGCTGATCGACGTGCGCGGCCGCCAGATCGGCCGTGCGACGGCGCGGCCGGACGGCCGGTACGAGGTCGGCACCCCCGGCAGCGGCACGTACGTGCTGATCGCGGCGGCCGGTGACCACGACCCGCAGGCCGCCACCCTGGTGACCGGCGACCAGCCGCTCGACTACGACCTGGTCCTCGCCGGCAACGGCGGGCTCACCGGGACCGTGCGCGACACGAACGGCTCGACGATCGGCGGCGCGATGGTCGTCGTGACCGACGTCCGCGGCGAGGTCGTCGCGAGCGGCGTGACCGACGCCGCGGGCGGCTACTCCTTCAACCAGGTCGTCGCCGGGACGTACACCGTCGCGGTCAGCGCCGACGGGCACCGCCCGGCCGCGGTGCTCACCGAGGTCGGCGGCGACGGCGGGGCGAAGGTGACCCGGCAGGACGTCGAACTGCAGCCGGGCGTCCGCATCGCGGGCACCGTCCAGGCGCGCGGTCGCGGCCCGCTCGAGGACGCCCGCGTCACCCTGCTCGACGCGGCCGGCAACGTCGTCGCCGTCACCACGACCGGCCCGGACGGGCGCTACTCCTTCGCCGACCTGACCGGCGGGCAGTACACCGTCACCGCGACCGGGTACGCGCCGGCGGCGAGCTCGGTCAGCCTGAACGGTCATGACGTGGACGAACACGACGTATGGCTCGGCCACGCCACCAACTGACCACGATGACCGGGTCGGCCCGCCCCGGCCCGGTCATCGTTCCGACCTGTCATCCTGGAACAGACGGCACGACGGGGACCGCCGGGGCACGAGGAAAGCGAGCGATGACCGAAGCACCAGTCGCGATCAGCGCCGGAAAGGACCAGGCGTACCACGCGCTCGAGCATGAGCTCGGCGTGCTGATGCGCCGCGCGCGAGCGCTGTCGAACGAGTTCATGCGGGAGATCCACCCGGACCTGGACGCCGCCGCGTACGGGCTGCTCGCGGGCCTGCGCGAGTGCGCCCCGGCCCGCCCCAGCGACCTCGCGGAGTACTTCAAGGTCGGCAAGGCCACCATGAGCCGCCAGCTCAAGGTGCTGGAGGAACTCGGCCTGATCGAGCGGCGGCCCGACCCGGGCGACCGGCGGGCGCACCTGTTCGACCTCACCTCTGAGGGGCGCCGCCGGATGGACGCCGTCAGCGCTTCGCGCCAGGACACCTTCCACCGGCTCCTCGCGGCCTGGCCGGTGGAGGACGTCCGCGTCCTGGCCACGATGCTGGCCCGGTTCAACCGGCTCACCGAGACCGCCGTGAAGCCGATCCGGTCGCGGGCGGACGCCGCCTGTGACCCCATCGGGTAAAGGTCCATTAACCCGCGGTTGCCACTAATCTTCGGCGGATGCGGCGAATACTGATCATGTGCACCGTTGCCGGGATGCTCGCGTCGGCCACCGCCTGCGGCGGCGGATCCAAGGGCGACGACGCGAAGAGCGCCACGACCAGGCCGACCGACACGGCCAGCACCGGCAGCGGGAAGACCTCCGAGGAACCGACGTCCAAGCCCGCCGGCGGCGCTCACGCGGTCGTCCTGGAGGTGCTCGGCACCGGGGAACTGCCCGGGATCCTCTACAACGCGAAGACCAGCGGCAACGCCACCAACGTGAAGCTGCCGTGGAAGAAGACCGACGAGGTGCCGGGCGGTCACCTGCTGGCCGTCCTCGCCAGCTCGAGCTCGGAGAAGGTGACCTGCAGCATCACGGTCGACGGGAAGGTCGTCGTCAAGAAGACCGGCACGGTCGCCCAGTGCCGCTACACGCTGAAGAAATGAGCGCTCGACGGGCTCTGTACGAACCTCCGGTCGCGGCCTACCGTCTGTTTGGGATCGCTCCAAAAGACGGCGGCTCGCGAATCTGAAGGAGACGGTGTGGCGCAAGCAGTCGGGCAGCTCGGCATCCCCCGCATCCCCGTGTCGTTGCGGTGGGATGGAGAGCCGGCCAGTTCCTACCGGATGACGGACGACGGACTGGAGATCTCCGCCGGCCCGGACACGGACCTGTTCATCGACCCAGAGCGTACGGCCGTGAAGATGAACGCGCCGCACCTTCTCGCCTGTGCGGAGGGCGACTTCCTGCTGAGCGCCCGTGTCCAGGTCGGCTTCGAGTCGACGTTCGACGCGGGCGCGCTGCTCGTGTGGCTCAACGACCGCGCCTGGGCCAAGCTGGCCTTCGAGCTGTCCCCGCAACGTGAGCCCACGGTGGTGTCGGTGGTGACGCGCGGCACCTCCGACGACTGCAACTCCTTCATCGTCGACGACGGGCACGTCTGGTTGCGGGTGGCGCGGGTCGGCACCGCGTACGCGTTCCACGCCTCCACCGACGGGGTGTACTGGAAACTCATCCGCCACTTCGCGCTGTACGCGTCGGAGCGGACGACTCCGTCGTACGGCTTCTCGGCGCAGTCGCCCACGGGGGTCGGCTGCACCGCGGCCTTCGACGCGATCGCCTACGAGCCGAGGCGCCTGATGGAGCTGCGCGACGGCTCCTGAGCCGCCGCCCTCCGTCGTTCCAGCTCGACGGGGTCGTGTGCGGAGAACATCGTGACGTCACCGCTCCGGGCCAGCTCCCGGAGCCGGTCGACGTTGTGCAGCCGTGTCGTACGGTCCGCCTGGACGAACGTCTGGAAGAGCCGCATGCCCGGCGGGCAGCCGCCCGACTCGACCTGGTCGTGGTGGAAGTAGGCGTCCCCGGCGTGCAGGATCCAGCCGTCGCCGGTGTCGACCGCGACGCCGACGTGGCCGCGGGTGTGCCCGACGAGCGGGATGAGCAGCAGCCCGCCGGGCAGGCCGCGTACGGACTCCAGCCCGTGCCAGCGGTCGCCGCCGTCCTCGTGCTCGACCCAGCGCGGCCGGTGCGACCACACCACGGGCCGGTAGCGCTCGCGCTCGAACCAGGTCACCGGCCGCCGCGCGGCGTCCAGTTCGGCGGCGTGCACGTGGACCTCGGCCTCCGGGAAGTCGATCAGTCCGGCCGTGTGGTCGACGTCGAGGTGGGTCAGCACGATGTGGCGGACGTCGGCGGCCGTGTGGCCGAGCGCCGCGATCTGCCGGACGGCGGTCTCCGCGACGTCGAGTCGCGGCCGGCTCATCGCGACGAACGGTCGGCCGAGGATCTCCTTCGGCCGGGCGACGGCCTGCGTCCCGATCCCCGTGTCGACGAGCACGAGGCCGTCGTCGGTCTCGATCAGCAGGCAGTGGCAGACCCACCGCGCCGTCGTCCGGTCACCGCTCTCGTTGAGGAGCCGCCCGCCGAACGGCCGCATCGTGCCGCAGTTCAAGTGATGGACACGCACGCGGACCCTCCAGGACGTCGCCGGCAGCCGCCTCATGGTAGGACAGCGTGATCATCCGTGACGATCCCTGAGTCCGGGGATAGGGCGCCTCGCGACGCCCGGCGGAGCCGCCTGGCGGCGGGCACCGAGAGGGCGGCGATGATGCCGAGGGCGATGGCGACGACGTGCTCGCGGCCGGCGAGGTTCGGCAGCAGGGTGACCTCGGTGACCATCGAGGTGAGCAGCACGGTCAGCGCCCGCGGCGCGCGGCGGACGCAGCAGACGTACGCGACGAGGGCGACGACCGCCGCCGACGGGCCGGTGTCGGAGACGTACCGGGAGATCCACGGCAGGCCGACGACGGTGCCCGGTCCGAGGTAGCACATGATCCGGCCGCTGAGTGTGCACAGGAAGGTGGCGGTCAGCGCGACCGTCAGCGTACGGCGCCGGCCGACGCACGCCTCGGCGATCCCGAAGACCGCGAACACCTGCAGCAGCGAGCCCCAGACCGGAAGGTTCGGCGCCGGCGCGTACATCGAGGCGGGTAGCCGGACGATGACGAGGTAGAACGGAGTGGAGGCGGAGACGTCACTGATCAGCCGGAGGACGTAGGTGCCCAGGGCGGAGAAGTGCAGCGACCAGAGGACGAGCACCGCCGCGGCCGAGCCGAACGCCAGCGGCAGCCGGCCACGGCGCAGCCGCGCCAGCGGCTCGGACGTCAGCCGATGCGCCTCCGCGACCGTGCCCGTGATCCAGGCGGGGCGGCGGCGTCCGGCGCCGTGGCCGGTGCGAAGCCCGCCGACATTGCTCACGCCACTACCTCATGAGGAGGGAATCTTGACCGTGGGCTTAATGGTCTCTCCAGGACGGCGCCGCGTCCTCACACCGCAGGCTGATTCTGGCTCCACCGCGAGGGGGAACGTCCTTCGCGGGGGATCGGCCGATGTGACGACGATCCCGAAATCCGACAGAACTGTATGAAACAGTCAAATTTGGGGAGGAGGGGGAACGTGTCAGCCTCTAACGTGCCAGCTTCCAGCATGTCAACATCCACGAAGAACGAGTTCGTCGTCGTCGCCAACCGGCTGCCCGTCGACCGGGTGGTCGATGAGGACGGCGAAGCGTCCTGGCGGCGAAGTCCCGGCGGTCTGGTGACCGCGATCGTTCCCGTCATGCAGCGGCGCGGCGGCGCCTGGGTCGGCTGGGTCGGCGCGCCGGACGAGGACCTCGAGCCGTTCAGCACCGAGGGAATGGACCTCGTCCCCATCCGCCTGTCCGCGGAGGAGGTCGAGCGGTACTACGAGGGCTTCTCCAACGCCACTCTGTGGCCGCTGTACCACGACGTCGTCGCCACCCCGGTCTACAAACGGACCTTGTGGGACGCGTACGTCCGGGTCAACCGGCGGTTCGCCGAGGCGGCCGCGGAGGTCGCCGCCGAGAACGCCATCGTCTGGGTGCAGGACTACCAGCTCCAGCTCGTGCCCAAGATGCTCCGGGAGCTCCGTCCGGACCTGCGCATCGGCTTCTTCCTGCACATCCCGTTCCCGCCGATGGAGCTGTTCGTCCAGCTCCCCTGGCGCAAGCAGATCCTCGAGGGCCTGCTCGGCGCGGACCTGGTCGGCTTCCAGACCGCCGACGCCGCCGCCAACTTCTCCCGGCTCTGCAAGCGCCTGGTCGGCGCGAAGACCCACCGGAGCGAGATCCTCGTCGAGAACCGGGTCGTACGGGCGGAGGCGTTCCCGATCTCGGTGGACGTCAAGGAGCTGATCGACCTGATCGGCCGGCCCGAGGTACGGCAGCGGGCCGCGGAGATCCGCGAGGACCTCGGCAACCCGGCCACGATCCTGCTCGGCGTCGACCGTCTCGACTACACCAAGGGCATCCGCCAGCGGCTGCAGGCGTTCAGCGAGCTGTTCCGCGACGGCCGGCTGAAGAGCGGCGACGCTGTGTTCGTGCAGATAGCCACGCCGAGCCGGGAACGCGTCGAGCAGTACCGCCTGCTGCGCGACGACATCGAGCTGTTCGTCGGCCGGGCCAACGGCCTCTACTCCGAGCTCGGCGCACCGGTCATCAACTACCTGCACACGTCGTACACGCGCGACGAGCTGGCGGCCCTCTTCCTCGCCGCCGACGTGATGGTCGTGACGCCGCTGCGCGACGGCATGAACCTCGTGGCCAAGGAGTACGTCGCCTGCCGCGCGGACCTGCGCGGCAGCCTGGTACTCAGCGAGTTCGCCGGGGCGGCCGGGGAGCTCAAACGCGCCTTCCTCGTCAACCCGTACGACATCGACGGGATGAAGCAGACGCTGCTGGACGCCATGCACGCGAGCCCGGCCGAGCAGCACCGCCGGATGCGGGCCCTGCGCAAGCGGGTCATCGAGTACGACGTGGACCGGTGGGCGCACGACTTCCTCGAGGACCTCGAACGGCCGTACGTGTCCGAACGCCCCGTCGAGGACGTGGCGCCCGCCGTCTAGCGCCCTCGGCTCAGAGGCGGTCGACGGCGGTGACGTGCACGACCGCGCGCCCGGCCTCGTCGGAGGCGCGCAGGTCGACCTCGGCGCCGATGCCCCAGTCGTGGTGACCGGCCGGGTCGTCGAAGACCTGCCGGACCCGCCACAGGTCCGTCTCGCGCTCGATCTGCAGGAGCTTCGGCCCGCGCGCGTCCGGTCCGGTGCGGATCTCGTCGTGCTCCTCGAAGTAGGCGTCGAGGGCGTCGGCCCACCGGTCGGCGTCCCAGCCGTCCTCGCCGTCCAGCTCGCCGAGGTCGTGGTACCGCTCGAGGGCGGCGAGTTCGACGCGGCGGAACATCGCGTTGCGGACCAGCACCCGGAACGCCCGCTCGTTCGCGGTGACGACGGTGGGCGTCTCCTCGATCCGGGTGTGCTCCTCGGCGGTCTCGGGGTGCTGGAGCTGCTCCCACTCGTCGAGGAGGCTGGAGTCGACCTGGCGGACCAGCTCGCCCAGCCACTCGATCAGGTCCTGCAGGTCCTCGGTCTTCACCGAGTCGGGGACGGTCTGCTGCAGGGCCTTGTACGCGCTGGCGAGGTAGCGCAGCACGATGCCCTCGGTGCGGGCGAGCTGGTAGTAGGCGACGTACTCGGTGAACGTCATCGCCTGCTCGTACATGTCCCGTACGACCGACTTGGGCTCCAGCGGGTAGTCCGCCACCCACGGGTGCCCGCGCCGGTAGATCTCGTACGCGCCGTTAAGGGTCTCCTCCAGCGGCTTGGGATAGGTGATGTTCTGGAGGAGCTCCATCCGCTCCTCGTACTCGACGCCGTCCGCCTTCATCTGCGCGACGGCCTCGCCCTTGGCCTTGTTCTCCTGCGCGGCGAGGATCTGGCGCGGGTTCTCCAGGATCGACTCGATGACCGACAGCACGTCCAGGGCGTACGACGGGGAGGACGGGTCGAGCAGCTCCATCGCGGCGAGCGCGAACGTCGACAGCGGCTGGTTGAGCGCGAAGTCCTCCTGCAGGTCGACGGTGAGGCGGGCGTAGCGGCCCTCCTCGTCCGGCTCCTCGAGCTGCTCGACGACGCCGCCGGCCAGCAGGCTGCGGTAGATCGCGATCGCCTGGGAGATGTGGCGACGCTGCTTGGCGCGGTCCTCGTGGTTGTCGGTGAGCAGCTTCTTCATCGCCTGGAACGCGTTGCCCGGCCGGCCGATGACGCTGAGCAGCATCGCGTGGCTGACCTGGAACCGCGACTGCAGCGGTTCGGGGTCGGCGGCGATGAGCTTTTCGAACACCCCTTCGTCCCAGCCGACGAAGCCGTCCGGCGCCTTCTTGCGTACGACCTTGCGGCGCTTCTTCGGGTCGTCGCCGGCCTTGGCGAGGGCCTTCTCGTTCTCCACGACGTGCTCGGGGGCCTGCGCCACGACGTACCCGACGACGTCGAATCCGGCGCGGCCGGCCCGCCCGGCGATCTGGTGGAACTCCCGGGCCCGCAGCCGCCGCACCCGGCTGCCGTCGTACTTGCTCAGCGCGGTGAACAGGACGGTGCGGATCGGGACGTTGACGCCGACGCCGAGGGTGTCGGTGCCGCAGATGACCTTGAGCAGCCCGGCCTGCGCCAGGCGCTCGACCAGCCGGCGGTACTTCGGCAGCATCCCGGCGTGGTGGATGCCGATCCCGTGCCGGACGAGCCGGGACAGCGTCTGGCCGAACTTCGTCGTGAAGCGGAAGTCGCCGATCAGCTTGGCGATCTCCTCCTTCTCGGCCTTGGTGGAGACGTTGATGCTCATCAGCGCCTGCGCGCGCTCGGCGGCCGCGGCCTGCGTGAAGTGCACGACGTAGATCGGGGCCTTCTGGTCCTGCAGCAGCTCCTCGATCGTCTCGTGCAGCGGCGTCAGGCGGTACTCGTACTTCAGCGGCACGGGCCGCTGCGCCGAGGTCACGACGGCCGTGGGACGGCCGGTGCGCCGCGTGAGGTCCTCCTCGAACCGTGACACGTCGCCGAGCGTCGCCGACATCAGCAGGAACTGCGCCTGCGGCAGCTCCAGCAGCGGGATCTGCCAGGCCCAGCCGCGGTCGGGCTCGGCGTAGAAGTGGAACTCGTCCATGACGACCTGGCCGATGTCGGCGGCGGCGCCCTCGCGCAGCGCGATGCTGGCCAGCACCTCGGCGGTGCAGCAGACGATGGGCGCGTCGGCGTTGACGCTGGCGTCGCCGGTCATCATGCCGACGTTCTCGCTGCCGAACATGTCGATCAGGTCGAAGAACTTCTCCGACACCAGGGCCTTGATGGGCGCGGTGTAGAAGGTGACTTTGTCCTGGGCGAGCGCGGCGAAGTGCGCTCCGGCCGCGACCAGGCTCTTCCCGGAGCCGGTGGGGGTGTTCAGGATGACGTTCGCGCCCGAGACGATCTCGATGAGCGCCTCCTCCTGCGCGGGGTAGAGCGTGATCCCGCGCTCGGTCACCCACTCGCTGAAGGCTTCGAACACGGCGTCGGGGTCGGACCCCTTGGGCAGACGGTCGATGAGGCGCACAGGTCAATACTGCCCGTCCCCGCCAAATCACGGGACCGCGCCTTGCGTCCGGGGGTTCGTCCGGCTTAAAGTGATATCACTTTGCTACACCATAGTTAGCACGTTGGAGGAGCTGTGACCGAGGTCGAGATGCCCAGGCCCAAGGTCGGCGAGCGGACCGCCGCCGGAGTTTCGGGCTGGCCGATGCTGGGGGCGGTCATCGTGGCGCTGGCCGCCGCCGTCGCCCTGTTGTTCACCCGGCAGCCCGTGTTGATCGCGGTGGCGATCGTCCTCATCGTCGCCGCGGCCCTCGTGTCCGTCGGGCTGACCGCCGTCGCGCCGGGCGAGGCCCGCGTCGTGCAGCTGCTCGGCCGGTACGTCGGGACGATCCGCACGGACGGCCTGCGCTGGGTCAACCCGCTGACCACCCGGCGGAAGATCTCCACCCGGATCCGCAACCACGAGACCGAGCGGACCAAGGTCAACGACGCCGAGGGCAACCCCATCGAGATCTCCGCCGTCGTCGTCTGGCAGGTCGAGGACACCGCCAGGGCCGTGTTCGAGGTCGACGACTTCGAGGAGTTCGTCGCGATCCAGACCGAGACCGCCGTCCGGCACATCGCGGGCATCTACCCGTACGACGCGCACGGCGACGAGCGGCTGTCCCTCCGCGAGAACGCCGACGAGATCACCGGCAGGCTGTCCGAGGAGATCGCCGCACGCGTCGAGTCGGCGGGCGTACGGGTGATCGAGTCGCGCATCACCCGCCTGTCGTACGCCCCCGAGATCGCCCAGGCGATGCTGCGCCGCCAGCAGGCCGGGGCCGTCGTCGCCGCCCGGCAGCGCATCGTCGACGGCGCGGTCGGCATGGTCGAGACCGCGCTCAACCAGCTCGCCGAGCACGACGTGGTCGACCTGGACGAGGAGCGCAAGGCCGCCATGGTCAGCAACCTGCTCGTCGTCCTCTGTGGCGACCGCGACGCCCAGCCCGTGGTCAACACGGGGTCCCTGTACCAGTGACGGAGCGCAAGAAGGTCCTGCTGCGGCTCGACCCGGCCGTCCACGAGGCCCTGGCCCGGTGGGCGGCCGACGAGCTGCGCAGCACCAACGCGCAGATCGAGTTCCTGCTGCGCCGGGCGCTCACCGACGCCGGGCGGATGCCACGTGACGCCGCCCGCATGCGAAGACCGGGACGGCCTCCGAAGGAGGAAGAAGAGACATGAACCTGCCCCGATCGTTGCCCGCCCGGCTCTACCTGCTCGCCTACGACCTGGACAAGGAGCGGGTGACCGGGCGCACCCAGCTCGGCCTCGTGCTGCGCGCCGCCGCCCTGGCCGACCTCTACCTCGAGCGCCGGCTGGCCGACGAGGACGGCAAGGTCAAGGTCACCGCGGCCCGGCCGACGGGCGATCCGGTCCTCGACGCCGTGCTGCGTCAGATCGCCGACGCCCGGCCCCGGTCCTGGCGGCGCTGGGTCCGCGCCGACGAGCGCCACATCGTCCGCGAGGTGCGCGACCACCTGGAGAAGGAGCGCTGGATCAAGGTCGAGCGGCGCCGGATCCTGCCCGACCGGGTCCGCCTGCGCGAACGCCGTCCGGTCAAGCGGTACGCGGCGGAGGTCAAGGCCGTGCTGCGGCCCGCCGCGCAGCCCGACGACCGCACGACGGCCGCCCTCGTGCTGGCCGCCCGCGGCGAGTTGTCGACCGTGCTGAGCCGCCGCGAGCGGCGCGAGCACCGCAAGCGCCTGGAGGAGCTCGCCGACCCGCTCTGGCCGATCGCCCGCGCCCTGGAGTACGCCCTGCGCCAGAAACGCGCCACCACCACGAGCGGCGCCTGATCCCGCTGCCTTCGGCGGCGGGGCTCGAGGCGTGGCGCCCGGGCGACGGCGACCTTACGATCTCCGGCATGGCGACGAGACTGGTGCAGATCAATATGAAGGCCCATGACGACTCCGCGCTCGGCCGGTTCTGGGCGGAGGCGCTCGGCTGGGCCATCGACAGCGAGGCACCCGGCGTCACCAACCTCACACCCGTCGGCTTCGCCTACCCCGACCCCTCCGCCGTCTGCATCGACCTCATCACCCGCCCGGAACCCAAGACGGTCAAGAACCGGGTGCACGTCGACCTGGCCACCACCTCGGCCGCCCACCAGGCGGAGCTGGTCGCGCGCCTCACGGAGCTCGGCGCGACCCCCGCCGACGTGGGCCAGGGCGACGTCCCCTGGACGGTCATGGCCGACCCGGAGGGCAACGAGTTCTGCGTCCTGGAACCCCGGCCGGTCTACCAGGACACCGGCCCGATCGCCGCAGTGGTCGTCGACTGCGCCGACCCGCGCGCCATGGCCCGCTTCTGGGACGAGGCGATGGACTGGACCCTGCACGAGGTCACCGACGACCACGCGGTCATGCGCTCCGCCAAGGCCGTCGGCCCCTACCTGGAGTTCATCCGCACCCCCGAGCCCAAGACCGGGTGGAACCGCGTCCACCTCGACATCCGTCCCTACCCCGGCGACGACATGGCGGCGGAGGAGGCCCGCCTGCGCGCCCTGGGCGCCACCGACCCCGGTATCGACCAGTCCGACCTCCACTGGAGGGTCCTCGCCGACCCCGAAGGCAACGAGTTCTGCCTCCTCACCCCCCGCTGACCACTCCTGGAATGGTGCTCGGGCGAACCGACGGTCCGGGATTCGCTGATTCAACCGCGGGGAATGAGCGCGAGCGGAGAATCAGCGATGGGGAAGCGGGGCGCTCAGATGTCCATTCGGAATATCGCCGGGTTCGTCGGAATGGCGGGAATCGTCGTCGGGGTCGCGGCGACCACCGGACCGGCGGCCGGGGCGGCGGCCCGCCCGGCCGTACGGGCCGTCGCCGGGTGCGACGTTCTGCAGCCGGGGGCGTCTCCGGTGGCGCAGCAGGCGGTGCGGGCGGCGTGCTCGCAGCTCGGTGTCTGGTACAGCTGGGGCGGCGGCCACGGTCCCGTTCCCGGCGCGACGTACGGCCATTACGACGGGCAGGATCCGGCCAGCAAGGACGACGGGAAAAAGCTCGGATTCGACTGCTCGGGATTGGTGCGATACGCCTATTACCGGGCGACCGGCCGCGACATTCTCAACGGCACCGCCGACAATCAATTCCATACCGGGCAGGCCGTCGCGCGATTCTCCCCTGCGCAGGGCACCGGCCCTCTTCTCCCCGGCGACCTGCTGTTCTGGGGGCGCGGGTGGGTGCACCACGTCGCCATCTACGCCGGGGCCGGTCAGATGGTCGAGGCCTTTCAGTCCGGGACGCATGTCCGGATGACGCCGGTCCGCCTCGGCGGCGACTACGCCGGCGCCGTCCGGGTCAACGGCAGCGGTGGCGGCGGGGGACAGCCCGGCCAGGTGAAGTACTGGGTGAACACCTTCGCCGACGCCGTCGGCTACCGGGAGCCGAACACCGGCGACGCCCAGGGCGTGCTGAACAAGGGGAACAACTACGTCTACTGCAAGGTGTGGGGCGCGCAGGTCGGCGGCGGCGGGCAGTACAACCACTGGTGGCTGCGCACCGACCTCGACCGTACGTACCCCGGCAAGAACGGCCGCGGCGCGTACGTCTCGGCCTACTACCTGTCCCGCTGGGGCAACGACGAGGCCCGCGACGTGAACGGCGGCCCCATCTCCACCTGCTGATCAGCTCTCGCGGGCGGCCCGTATCTCGGCCTTGCGCTTCTGCCATTCGGCGAGGAACTTCGGGAGTTCCTCGTGGATGTAGTCGAAGAACGCCAGCGTCTCGGCGAGTCGTTCGCCGGCGGGGGTGTCGGGGCCCAGCGCCTCGACGCCCTCGCGGATGCTCTTCTGCCAGCGGGGGATGATCCGGTCGCGGTTGAGGATCGCCTCGAACCAGATGTCGGCGTCCGAGACGTAGACGTCGCGGCGGGACCCGGGCTCGCGCTCCCGTCGGAGCATGCGGACCTGGGAGAGGTAGCGCACCGCGCCCGAGATCGCCGCGGGGCTCACCTGAAGCGTTTCGGAGAGCTCGGCGGCGGTGAGGCGACCGGAGTCGGAGCCGAGGAGCGCCGCGAAGACGCGCGCGGGCATGCGCGGCACACCCGCCTCCACCAGGTCCGAGGCGAACCGCTCGATGAACCGGCGCACGGTTTCGGGGTCCCGCTCGGCCACGCGCTCTCACTCCTCTCGGTCCGTGACCAGCTTATCGAAGATTCATTCTATTCACGATTTTGTGAAAGTAGTGTACGTTCTGAAGGTATGACAGACGCGATAACCGTGTCCGGCCTCGTGAAGACCTTCGGCCGGACGCGTGCGCTGGACGGCCTCGACCTGACCGTCCGCTCCGGTGAGGTGCACGGCTTCCTGGGCCCGAACGGCGCGGGCAAGTCGACGACCATCCGCGTCCTGCTCGGCCTCCTGCGGGCCGACACGGGGACGGCGCGGCTGCTGGGCGGTGACCCGTGGCGCGACGTCACCGCGCTGCACCGCCGGCTCGCGTACGTCCCCGGCGACGTCGTCCTCTGGCCGAACCTCACGGGCGGTGAGGTCATCGACCTGCTCGGCCGGCTGCGTGGCGGCCACGACCCGGACCGCAAGGCCGAGCTGCTGGAGCGGTTCGAGCTGGACCCGAAGAAGAAGGGCCGGGCGTACTCCAAGGGCAACCGGCAGAAGGTCGCCCTCGTCGCGGCCTTCGCCTCCGACGTCGAGCTCCTGATCCTCGACGAGCCGACCTCCGGCCTCGACCCGCTCATGGAGGAGGTCTTCCAGCGGTGCGTCGAGGAGGAGCGCGAGCGCGGCCGTACGGTGCTGCTGTCCAGCCACATCCTGTCCGAGGTCGAGGCGCTCTGCGACCGGGTGAGCATCATCCGCCGGGGCCGCACCGTCGAGAGCGGCACGCTCGCCGAGCTGCGGCACCTGACCCGCACGTCGATCACGGCCGAGCTGGCGAGCCCGCCCGACGGGCTGGCGACCCTGCCCGGCGTGCACGACCCCGACGTCCAGGGCACCCGCGTCCGGCTCGAGGTCGACACCGACAAGCTCGACGAGGTGCTGAAGCACCTCACCCGGGCCGGCGTCCGCAGCCTCACGAGCACTCCGCCGACCCTGGAGCAGCTGTTCCTCCGCCACTACGAGGACGAGGCGCCCGCGGGGATGGCCCGATGAACGCTCTCGCCGGCACCGGGCAGTTGCTCAAGCTCGGTCTGCGGCGCAGCCGCATCATGCTCGCCGTCTGGGTCTACGCCCTCGTCGCGTACCTGGGCAGCACCGCGTACGGCTTCAAGAAGCTGTACGACACGCCCGCGTCGCTGCGCGACTTCGTCTCCGGCATCAACGGCAACGGCGCGACGGTCGCCATGTACGGCCGGATCCACGTCGCCGGCTCGGTCGGCGGCATCACCGCCTGGCGGATGGCGGCCACCGGCGGCGCGCTCGTCGGCGTGATGAGCGTTCTGCTGGTGGTCAGGCACACGCGGGGCGACGAGGAGGCGGGCCGCCTCGAACTGGTCGGCGCGGGCGCGGTCGGCCGCCGGGCGCCGCTGACCGCCGGCCTGCTCGTCGGGGTGGTCGCGAACCTCGCGCTCGCCCTCGTCTCGACCATCGCGTTGATCGCCTTCGGCCTGCCGGTGGCGGGCTCGCTCGCGACCGGGCTCGCCTGGACGGTCCCGGGTCTGTGCTTCACCGCCGTCGCGGGCGTGACCGCCCAACTCGCCGAGACGGCCCAGGCGGCGCGGGGCATCGCGCTCGCCGTCGTCGGCGTCGCCTACCTGCTGCGCGCGGTGGGGGACGCCGGCCGCGTCTCCTGGCTGACGTGGCTGTCGCCGATCGGCTGGGCGCAGCAGGTCCGGCCCTACGGCGCGGAGCGGTGGTGGGTCATCGGCCTCGGAGCGGTCGTCGCGGTCGCGGTGGTGTTCGCGGCGTACGCGCTGGTCGAGCACAGGGACCTGGGCGCCGGTCTGCTGCCGGCCCGGCCGGGCCCGGCCGACGCGGCCCCGTACCTGCGCAGTCCGCTGGCCCTCGCGTGGCGGCTGCACCGGGGCGCGCTGCTCGGCTGGCTGGCCGGGTTCGCCGTGTACGGCGCGGCGATCGGCGCCGTCCTCAAGGGCCTCGGGGACCTGCTCAAGAACAGTTCCGGCACGCAGGACCTGCTCACCAAGATGGGCGGGCAGCGTGGCCTGGAGGACTCCTACGTCGGCACGGTCATGGGCGTCCTCGGGCTGATCGCCGCGGCGTACGCCGTGCAGGTGGTGCTGCGGATGCGCACCGAGGAGACCGCGCAGCGCCTCGAACCGCTCCTGGCGACGAGGGTCCGCCGGCTGCGGTGGTCGATCGGCCACCTGCTGTTCGCGGCGGTGGGGCCGGTCGTGCTGCTCGGCGTCGCCGGCCTGGCGGCGGGGCTGGCCCACGGGCTGCGCACGCACGACCTCGGCACCCAGGTGCCCCGTCTGCTGGGCGCGGCGGTGGTGCAGGCGCCCGCCGCGTGGGTGGCGGCCGCGATCGCGGTGCTGCTGTTCGGCGCGGCGCCCCGGTTCGCGCCGGCCGCCTGGGGCGTGCTCGGCGTCTTCCTGCTCCTCGGCCAGCTGGGGCCGGTCCTCAAGCTCGGCCAGGCGGTGATGGACCTGTCGCCGTTCACGCACGTGCCCAAGCTGCCCGGCGCGGAGCTGACGGCGACGCCGATCCTCGCGCTCACCGCCGTCGCGACCGCGGTCACCGCCGCCGGCCTCGCGGGCCTCCGCCGCCGCGACATCGGCTGATCACGAGGAGCTGAGAGCGGCGTCCACGATCGCCTGCAGCCGGCGGTGATGGGCACCCTTCCAGTAGAGGCGGCCGCACTCCCGGCACTGCGCGTAGCCGTCGTAACTGCGCCGGGTGCCCGGCTGGAGGAGGTGCTCGATGATCTCCTTGGCGACCGGCGCCAGCAGGCCGTTGCAGGCGGTGCACCGGGTCCACGGGGCGAGCGGTGGCGCGAACCGGTCCAGGACGTCGCGGAACTGCTCCTCCGGCCGGGCGCCGCGCACGTATGCCCCGAACCACAGCCGCCGGCGGCGGAGCAGGCCGCGGTCCTGCGTCAGCAGGATCCGATGCTCGCGGTCGGCCAGCTCGACCAGGGCGTCGTCGTCGATGTCGTTGTGGTAGTCCGTGTCCACCCCGACGAGCCGCAGCCGCCGGGCCAGCTTCCCGAGGTGGACGTCGAGGGTGAAGCGGGGCGGCCCCGCGGGCAGGCGCTGCGGGCGGTTTACGGCCCGCACCTGGATCACGTCCCCGTCCCGTGGCCGGTACGACGGCGGCACCGGCCGGTCGGCGACGAGCAGGTCGCCCACCTCGGGCAGCGGGACGCCGACGGACTCGACCACGTGCCCGAGGGAGGAGGTTCCGTCGAGCGGGGCGAGGACCGTACCGCCGCGGGCGGCGGGTGCGAGGAAGAAACGGAGTTCGGCGGCGAACTCCAGCCGGGCGTGCCCCATGGGTGCTGCTATCCCCGGTCTCGCGCCGGGCATTCGGGCTCCGCGGCCGGGGCGGGCGCCGGAACGGTGAACCGCGCCGGGCGGAACGGCCGGAGCAGCGCCGACTCCTTGCCGTACACCTCCCCGGCCACCAGGTCGCCGAGCAGCGGCGCGAGCGTGATCCCGCTGTGCGTCACGACGGTGTACACCCGAGAGGCGGCGTCCGTGAACCCGGCGACGGTGCGGCGGTCGGCGGGCATGGCGCGCTGCCCCACGCGGGTCCGCTCGACCCGCGCGCCCTCCGTCGCGGACAGGGCCTCGGGCAGCCGGGCGAGCATCTCCGCGCCGACGTCGTCCGGCGGCGGCGTCTCGGGGTCGGCGGCCTCGTCGAGGTCGAGCGCCTGGAGGAGCAGGCGGCCGCCGCCGTCGGGGCGGACGTTCAGGCGGTCGCTCGTGAGCACGCGCCCCAGCCGGACGGGGACCGGCGTGGTCGTGACGAGGAATCCGTTCGTGACCGTGCCCGAGACCCGTGGGTCGAGCACGGGGACGTCGACGAGCCCGCCCGTCCACCGGCCGGCGCAGCAGACCAGGATGTCGGCGGCGCGGACGCCGCCGTCGGCCAGCGTGACGCTCACCCCGCCCCGGCCCGACGTGATCTCGCGGACGGCGGCGCCGGTCTCCACGCGGGCACCCCGGTCGCGCGCCTCGCCGAGGAGGCGGGCGAGGAGCACGGCCGGGATCACGTGCCCTTCCTCCGGGAAGAAGACGTAGTCCGTGTCGTCGGGCTGGGCGGCCAGGTCGGGTTCGAGCTCGGCGGCGCGCCGGGCGGTGATCCGCTCGGCCGCGTACTCGCGGTCGCGCAGCCGCTCGACGCGGGCGCTGAGCTCGAGGCGGCGGGTCTCGCCGTTCGCCCACTCGAGGTGCCCGGTGGGGACGAAGCCCTCTCCGCCCAGGGCGTGGTAGGCGTGGACCGCCGTGTGGTTCAGCGCGAAGTAGTCCTCGGGGTCCTTGTCGTTGGCGTTGACCCAGGCGAAGGACGTGCCGGTGGTGCCGGCGCCCGGGAAGCGCTGTTCGAGGACGGTCACCCATGCGCCTCGGCGGGTCAGCCCGGCGGCGACGGCGGCGCCGATGACGCCGGCACCGATCACCAAGACTCGCACGTCGGGCTCCTTCCGTCCCAGGTGACGCGTTCGCTGACCGCGACGGTAGCGAAGTCGGCCTCTCAGGTCAGGGAACGGCTCCGTCCCTGTCGGGTTCTTCACCATCACTTGGACGAAAGAACTTGAGAGTTCAACTAAATCGGGTAGGCTGGGTTCGTAAGTTGAGCTTTCAATCATTGGGTCGATCATCTGGAGGGTCACGATGTCCGAACGGATGCCGGTGATCTACCTCAGCCACGGCGCACCGCCGCTCGCGGACGACGCGATCTGGCCCGGCCAGCTCGCCGCCTGGTCGGCCGACCTGCCGCGCCCCGAGGCGATCCTCGTCGTCTCGGCGCACTGGGAGTCGGCGCCGCTCGCCATCGGCGCCACTCGTCCGGTGCCGCTGACGTACGACTTCTGGGGTTTCCCCGAGCACTACTACCAGGTCACCTACCCCGCGCCGGGCGCGCCGGAGCTCGCCGCCAAGGTGCGCAAGCTCGTCGGCGGCCCGGTCCACGAGGACCCCGAGCGCGGCCTGGACCACGGCGCGTACGTCCCGCTGGTGGAGATGTACCCGGACGCCGACGTCCCGGTCCTGCAGATCTCCATGCCGACGCTGGACCCGGAACGGCTGCTGGCCCTCGGCCGCCGCCTCGCGCCGCTGCGCGACGAGGGCGTGCTGATCGTCGGAAGCGGCTTCTTCACCCACAACCTGCGCGCCCTCAGCATGGACCCGGACCCCGCGAACGCGCCCGGCTGGTCCAAGGAGTTCGACGCGTGGGGACGGGAGACGCTCGCGGCCGGCGACCTCGACGCGCTGCTCGACTTCGAGCACCGGGCGCCGGCCGGCCGGCTCGCCCACCCGCGCACGGAGCACTTCGCGCCGCTGTTCGTCACCCTCGGCGCCGGCGAGGCCGAGCTGGACACCCAGCGCAGCGTCATCGACGGCTTCTGGCTCGGCATGGCCAAGCGCTCCGTCCAGCTCGGCTAGCCCTGGAACAGGCCGTCCGGGTCGTACGCGGCCCGGAGGCCGGCCAGCCGCCGGTAGGTCTCCGGGGCGAACGCCGAGCGCAGTTCGTCCTCCTCCAGCGGTCCGTAGCTGAAGTTGAGGGAGCGGCCGAGCGCGTCGGCGGCGAACGGCGCGAGGACCTCCTCGTGCAGCGCCCGCGCCTTGTCCTCCTCGCCGGATTCGACGAGGGACAGGACGTTCAGCAGGTAGGCGGCCTCCCGGTGCCCGACGGCGTTCGCGACGCGGGGCGGCCGTGCCAGCGCCCCGCCGAGGTGCCGGAGCCCGACCACGCACATCATCGGGGCCGCCGGGCCTGCCGATCCCGGCAGGGAGGCGAGCGCGGTCGGATCGAGCCCGCGCAGCAGGCGGTTCTGTGACCGGTACGCGTGCGGCCGGTCCGGCTCGGCGAAGACCATGCTCGACTCGGTATAAGGCAGGTCGCGCAGCGTGTCCCGCAGCTGCGGACCGACGGCGCGCAGCGGCTCGACCAGCTCCCGGCCCTCGGCCTCGGCGCCCAGGTGGGCGATCTGGACGTGCGCCACGTGCCGTCCGCGCAGCTCCTCCGGCACCATCGGCAGGTCCGGATAGCACAGCGCCGTCAGGCCCGAGGCCAGCTCCTCCGGCACCGTCTCCGTCCACCGCCGCCAGGCCTCGAACACATCGGGCACCCGCGCGATGTCGAAGTACAGGCCGCCGCCGAAGAGCCGGGTGATGGGCAGCAGTTCGACCACCATGCCGGTGACCACCCCGAGGCCGCGGCCACCGCCGCGCAGCGCCCAGAACAGGTCCGGTTCGGCGGCCGCGGTGACCGTACGGAGCCGTCCGTCCACCGTGACCAGGTCGAAGCGGCGCACGTGGTCCGCGGCGAACCCGTGCCGGCGTGCCACCAGGCCGACGCCGCCCCCGAGCGTGTACGAGACCGCCCCGACGCCGGGAAAGCTCCCGGACAGCGGGGCCAGGCCGTACGGCGCCGCCGCCTCGACGACGTCGCGCCAGGTCGCCCCGGCCGCGACGAACGCCGTACGCGCCTCGGGATCCACCCGGACCTCGGACATCCGGCGGGTGCCGATCAGCACCCCGTCCCGCAGCGCGCGACCCAGTCCGTGCCCCGTGGCCTGGACCGCGACGCGCAGACCTCGCGCCGCGGCGTACTCGACCGCGGCTCGTACGTCCTCCGCGTCGGCCGCGCCGACGATCACCGCCGGCCGGTGTGGTGCCAGCCGCTGGTAGCCGAGGCGCTCGCCGTCGTAGCCGTCGGTCTCCGGAAGGTGGACCGGCCCGTGCGCGCGGTCCCGCAGGTGGTCGAGGTCCCCACTCGTCGTCTCGTTCATGCCCGCCACCGTAGGAGGCCTTCCGGACGCATCTTGTCCGGAACGGATGGCAGTCTGAGATCGTG
This sequence comes from Actinoallomurus sp. NPDC052308, assembly GCF_040679195.1. Taxonomy (NCBI): domain Bacteria; kingdom Bacillati; phylum Actinomycetota; class Actinomycetes; order Streptosporangiales; family Thermomonosporaceae; genus Actinoallomurus; species Actinoallomurus sp. NPDC052308. Next base: position 27,549 of record NZ_JBFAUM010000005.1, read on the forward strand.
ACCGAGACGCGCAAGAATCTGCCCGGCCGGCTGCTGCGCCTGCTGGCGTTGCTGCAGAGCCGACGGGAGTGGTCCGGCGCCGAGCTGGCCGAACGCCTGGGCGTCACCGACCGTACCCTGCGCCGCGACGTCACCCGGCTGCGCGCGCTGGACTATCCGGTGGAGGGCGTGACCGGTACGGCCGGGGGCTACCGGCTGATCTCCGGCCGCAACCTCCCGCCGCTGCTGCTGGACGACGATGAGGCCATCGCGGTCGCGCTCGGCCTGGTGACGGCGGCGGACGGCAGCGTGGCCGGGATCGAGGAGAGCTCCGCGCGGGCGCTCGCCAAGCTCGAACAGGTGTTGCCGGCCCGATTGCGGCCCCGCCTGGCCGCCCTGAGCGAGGCCGCCGTCGCCGTACGGCACGGCACCGCGCCGCGCGTGTCCCCTGATGTGCTCGCCGTGATCGCGGCGTGCCGCCGCGACGGGCGGCTGCTCTCCTTCGACTACCGGAACCGCGCGGACGAGGTCGGCGCCCGCCGGGTCGAGCCGCACCATCTCGTCGCCCTGCGGGGATGGTGGTATCTCATCGCGTACGACCCGGAGCGGGCGGACTGGCGCACGTTCCGGGCCGACCGGATCGAGCGGCCGACGCCCGCGCACGCCCGGTTCGAGCCGCGCGAGTTGCCGGCGCCGGATCCCGCCGCGTACCTCACCCGCGGCCTCGCCCGTGCCACCTACCGCCATACCGCGCGGATGACGGTCCGGCTGCCCGCCGACGCCGTCCGCGCCGGCCGGTTCTTCTCGATCCCCGGCGAGATCGAGGACCGCGGAGCGGACGGGTGCGCGATCCGCCTCAGCGCGGACTCCGTCGATCTGGTGGTGCAGTGCATCGCCGTGATCGCGGCCCTCGGTGCCGAGTTCACCCTCGAGGCCCCGCCGGAGATCATCGATCGGGTGCGGAACCTCGGGCGCCGACTGACCCGGCCGCCGGCGCCTTCCTCCTGAAACGAGAGATCAGGCATTGACGCTCGGTCGCGATCCGCTCGAAAGCGTCTGTCAGGGCAGGTGGTCCGGTGTGCTCGACGATCCGGCGCCGGGTGCGATAGGGCGAGCCTATAGGAGCCGTGTTTGGAGACTCATTACCTGTTGGTAGTGGTGTGCGCCGATTAGCGAGGGATGATGGCAATTACGGCGCCCCTGGCTTAGTGATCCCCGGGCCGTCGTGTTTCGGGCTCTATGCCATTCCAATCCCAAAGGAGGCATGACTGTGGTGAGGAAAGCGTCCGTTAGCGGCCTGGCGGCCGCGGCGGTGGCGAGCGGTCTCCTCATGGCCGCGCCCGCATACGCCCAGACTCGTTCCGCCCCCTCGACCGGCAGCCAGGTCGTCACGGCCACGGCCGGGGAGCTCGTCTCCGCCCTGCCCGGCGACGACGGCCGGCGGCGCCGCGAGCGTGAGCGCATGCGCAGGCAGCGCGAGCGCGAGATGCGCCGAGAGGAGCACATGAGGCGCAAGCACCACGGCCGGGAGTACGGCCATGAACACGGCCGGGAGTACGGCCATGAGCGCGGCCGGGAGTACGGCCATGAGCACGGACGAGAGCAGGGCCGGGAGTACGGCCGGGAGCGCGGCCGGGAAGAGATCCCCCGCGAACGCGGCACCACCGAGCGGACGCGGGTCGGGACGCACGAACACGGCCGGACCGGCATGCACGAGCGTGGCCGGACCGGCATGGAGGAGCACGGCCAGGTCGGCATGGAGTAGCACGGCCGGGTCGGCACCGGCGATATGTCCGGCGTCGTGGGCAGCGAGTAAAAGCCATACCACTCGATCGATTCGAGGGCACAGGCGGCGCCTGTGCCCTCGACCTGTCGCGAGCCGACGCCGATCGGCGGAACCTATCGGAGTAGCGATCTAAAAAGACGTTACCGGCTCATTGTGTTGTATTCAGGTCAGGTAGCAATAATGGCTGGTGTAGGCCTCCCGCAAATGCGATCAAGACGGTCGTCACCTCAGAACGTCATGCGCTTTTGGTAAAAGGAGGCTCAACGTGTTGAGGAAAGCGTGGGTCGCTTCCGGCCTCGCCACCGCCGCCACCGCCGGCGCGCTGATGCTGGCGTCGCCCGCGAGCGCACAGAGCGGCGCGATGGCGTCCGCTCACAGCCAGATCGTGGCGATGGCGCAGAGCAACGCCGGCCATGTGTCCGCGTCCGACCACCATCGACGCCATCACCGGCACCACTATCGGCACCACCGCCATCACCGGCACCACTACCGGCACCACCGCCATCACCGGCACCACTACCGGCACCACCGCCACGGACGCGGCGAGTTCCGCCACGGACGCGGCGAGTTCCGGCACGGGCGGCGGTAGTTCCGGCCGCGTGTCGAACAGCGACCAGTCGGGATGGGGTCCGGGCCGCCGATTCGTTCGGCGGCCCTCGCTCACCCGGCCTGGAAGGCCGTGACGCCGTTCGGGGTGCCCAGGCCCGTGGGGCCGTCGTAGCCGGGCCCCGCCGTGCACAGGTACTCCGGGGTGCACGAGCCGTTGCTGCCGGACGTCACGTCGTGGAGCGCGCCCGTGCGCCCGTACGGGAAGGACGCCGGGTCACTGTCCGCGGGCGGCGGCCCGGCCAGCGCGTACGCCGCGGCGATGATCGGAGCGGAGGCGCTCGTGCCGCCGACGACCAGCCAGCCGCCGACGCCGTACGTGTCGTAGACCGCCACGCCCGTGGCCGGATCGGCGACGGCGGACACGTCGGTGATCGTCCGCCGCTCGCAGCCGGTGTCCCGCTGCCGGCCCGGTTTGGCGGTGAACGCGGAACAGCCGGACCCCGCGCCGCTCCAGGCGACCTCCGTCCACCCGCGCGGCCCGCCCGACCGGCGCAGCGCGGTTCCGCCGACCGCCGTGACCCGCGGTGAGGTCGCCGGGTACATGGTGCCGTACCCGCTGTCCCCCGACGCGGCCGTGATCGCGACCCCGGGGTGAGTGAAGTACGCGGTGTCGTAGCGGGTGGTCGAGGCGTCCTCCCGGCCGCCGTAGCTGTTGGAAATGTAGCGCGCGCCCAGGCGCGCGGCCGTGTTGACGCCGGCGCCGAGCGCCTCCATGTCCGGCTCGCTCGCCTCGACGAGGAGGATCCGGCAGTTCGGGCAGGCCGCCGAGACCATGTCCAGGTCCAGGGCCGCCTCCTCACCCCAGCCGACGTCGGCCGCCGGCAACCGGGTACCGCCGTTCTGGTCGACCTTCCGCAGGCAGCCGTTCGCGGTGGTGCAGGGCGGCAGCCGGTACTGCGCCCGGTAGGTGGCCAGGTCCGCCTCCGCCCGCGGGTTGTCGAAGGCCACGACGATGGCGACCGTCTGCCCGCTCCCGCGCGCCGCCGTGGGCAGGCCGTACGCGTGCTGCAGGTCGGCCGGCCCGAGACCGGCCGGGGGCGCGGACTTCAGCATGCCCTGCTGCGGCGCGACGTCGGCGCGTACGAGGGCCAGGCAGGACATGCGGTCGCCGGTGGGGGCACCGCAGGCGGGAACCACCGAGAGCCGGGGGTGGGCCTCCGCCGGGGCGGCGTTCACGGGCTGCGCGGCCAGGACACCGGATGCGGTGAGCGCGGCCGCGAGCGCCGACGATAGCCGTCGACGCGGCGGGAGAGTGAGCGATGACACCCTGCTATTGACAGCACAGGCGGTGGTTCGGCTTCGATCACCGACGAGCCGCCCTCGTCGATCGGTCGACCATCGTTTACCCGCCCTTGCCCGGACGCTCGGTGAGCACCAGCCGTACGCTTTGCGCAGCCGAGAAGAGGAGCCCGATGGTGCCGCGGCCGTTGCACGTGGTGAACGAGGGACTGGCGTTCGCGCTGGAGATCGCCGCACTGGCCGTGCTCGCCTGGTGGGGTGCCGACGCCGGCGACGGGGTGGCCCTGAGCGTCCTGCTGGGCGTGGGCGTTCCACTGGTCACCGCCGTGGTCTGGGGGCTCTTCGCCGCGCCGAAGGCCAGGGTCCGGCTGCCGCTGGCCGGCGTCCTGCTCGTCAAGGTCCTCGTGTTCGGCGCCGCCACCGCCGCTCTGTACGCGCTGGACCACGGTGCCCTGGCCCTCGTCGGTGCGGTGATCGTGGTCGCCAACCTGGTGCTCGCGACCCTGGACCGGAACGCCCTGGTGCGGAACCGCGCATAGCCGTCCCGCTCACCGGTCGCCTTCTCCCCGGCCGGGCGGCTACCTGGAATACGCGGGTGGAATGCGTAGCGATACGGGGGATTGTCCCGGCGCGGAGACGGGGGTCCCGGGCGCATGCTCGTGGTCATGAGCCCACTCAGATCCGCTCAGTGGTAACCGGAGGGACGATCAAAGGTACGAGAACGATGTGTCAGCGGCAGCCCACGTGCCCGCCCGCAGACGCGGTCAGGTACGTGATCCCCCATCCGGGACGGGACCGGCCCCTCCACGAGGAGTGGGCGACATGAATCGGCCCGTTCTCACCAGCACCCCCATGACGACCCCTGCGGGTGTGCAGCGGCGGCAGCCCTCGTTGCCGTCGGTCGCACTCGCCCCTGGGAGCGGAGGCGTCCACCGGCGGCATGGGCCCATTGCCGCCGTCCGCCGTGGTGAGCCCACCCGTCCTCCCAAGGGACCGGGGAGCGGTCAGGGCGGCACCGCCTCATGGCCGCTCCCCCCTTCGACCGCCGCGGTTCCACCGGCCCGCCGGCTCGCCGGCGAGCAACTGGAGCACTGGGGCCTCGGCCACCATCGTGACACCGCCGAACTGCTGGTCAGCGAGCTCGTCACCAACGCCGTACGCCACGGAAAGGGACAGATCGACCTGACCGTGCACGCGGAGGAGGGCACGCTGCGGTTCGAAGTGCACGATGAGGCCGCCGAGTCGATCGCCCGGGTGCGCCCGGTCGACGAGATCGACGAGGGCGGGCGCGGGCTTCACCTGGTCGGCATGCTGTCCAGCCGCTGGGGAGCCGCGCGTACCGCGACCGGGAAGACCGTCTGGTTCGAACTGCGGACGCACCGGCCGCCTCAGGACACCGATGTCGACAAGTGAGGGAGGTGCCAGCGAATACAACACAGCGATACCCGTTTGATGCCTCGCAAGGATCCGGGGGCCGGAAGGCGGGCCCCCTCGCCAGGACGCTGCCCGACCCCCGGATCCGCCCGC